>CACXOM010000003.1 GCA_902769255.1 Oscillospiraceae bacterium | reverse complement strand
ATTTTCGTGGCATAACAAAACCTCCCATGGTAGTTATTTTAATTCTACCATAGGAGGCTGTTTTTTTCTATTGTCCATTTTTTACGGACTTGTTCATTTAGGCAAGTCGGTTTTTAATTTTAATTATATTAGTCTTTTAAAGGTTTGAATTGGTCTGCAGTTGCACCACAAAGCGGGCAAACAAAATCTTCCGGTAAAGTTTCACCCTCAAAAACATAACCGCAAGGGTCGCAAACATAACCTTTTGGAGGTTCTGCTACGGTTTCAGGTTCTTCTTCAGTTTCAGGAGCAACTTCCTCTTCAGGTAAAAGCGCACGAATTGAAAGGCTTACTCGTTTTGCGTCATAATCAATGCTGATTATTTTTGCCTCAACCTCGTCGCCTACTTTAAGAACATCTTGAGGTTTTTCAATTCTCTTATTTGCAATTTGCGAAATGTGAATAAGACCGTCAATACCCGGAATTACATTAGCAAATGCGCCGTAAGAAGCGAAACTTACAATTTTAACAGTAGCAGTATCGCCTACTTGATATTTTGTTTTAATAATTTCCCAAGGATTATCTTCAGCTTTTTTGAAACCTAAAGAAATCTTTTTATTCTCTTTGTCAAGGTCTTTAATGTAAACTGTAACTGTGTCGCCTACATTAACAACTTCTGATGGGTGTTTAATTCTTGTCCAAGCAAGTTCAGTAATATGAATCATACCGTCAACACCGCCGATATCAACAAATGCGCCGTATGATGTAAGAGATTTAACAACACCCTCATATGTATCGCCGACAGCCAATTTTTCCCATAATTCTTCTTGAACTTTCTTTTGTTCATCTCTAAGAACTACACGAATTGAACCTACAACATTTCTGCCTCTGCGAATATCGATAATTTTAAATTTAACATCGGTACCTACTAAAAGATTCAAATCCTCTCCTCTTCTAAGTGTTGCGTGAGAAGCAGGAACGAATACTCGAACACCGTTAGAAACAACAGTAACGCCACCTTTAACAACAGCGGTAACTTTGCCTTCTAAAATTTCATCGTTTTCTTTTGCCTCTTCCATTTTAGCGATGCCAGCATATGAGTCAAAACGCTTTTTAGAAAGAGTAACAATTCCCTCTTGGTCGTTTGTTTTCATAACGATAAGGTCAATTTCATCGCCGACTTTAACAATATCAGCAGGCTCAACATTAGGGTCGTTAGAAAGTTCACTTGCAGGAATAATACCGGTTTGTTTTCTTCCGATATCAACCTGAACTTCGGTTGGGTTTACAGCCAACACAACGCCCTTAACCTTTTGGTTATGGTTCATACTGTTAAGCGACTCTTCGAGCATATCTTCAAAGGACTTATCAGCCGACTCAGCCTCCGTATTAGTTTGGGCTGTAACTTCTTCAGCCATAGTTTCCTCGTTTTTCAAAATTTCGGTCATTTTGTTTAGTACCTCCTTAATTATAACGGCAGGTGTGGAAGCGCCTGCTGTTATTCCGACAGCGCGAGCCGATTTAAAGCATTTTTCATCTAACTCATCAGCAGTTTCAACTAAAAAGGTTTTTGTGTTGGCGGAACAAATATCAAACAATTTCTTTGTGTTTGAACTGTGCCTGCCGCCGATAATAACCATTAAATCATTCTGCTTCGATAAAGATTCTGCTTCATTTTGTCTTTCGGCAGTCGCATAACATATTGTATCAAAAAAAATCGCATTTGTACATACTTTTTTTATAATTTTTTTGAATTTTTGCCATTTTTTTTGATTAAAAGTCGTTTGAGCAACAATTATCGGCGAATTGTCACCCAAATTTTTACAATTTTCGACAATTTCCGACAATTCTTCTTCAGATGTAAAACAATAAACTTTGCCGTTTGCAAAGCCTTTTATTCCGATAACCTCTGCGTGAGATTCATCTCCCGCGATTAAAACAGGAGTATTTTCATTTGAATTCTCATCAACTATTTTATGAATTTTATAAACAAAAGGACAAGTAGCGTCACAAATTTCAAGATTGTTTTGTTTGATTATTTCGTAAGTATTTTTATCAACGCCATGCGAGCGAATTACCACCGTATACCCTTTCGGTACATCGTCGATATTTTCGGCAATAATAACTCCTCGTCGTTTTAGCGACTCAACCATTTGCGGATTATGAATAATAGGACCTAATGTACAAACTTTTTTGTTTTCGCTCAAAAGTTTTTCAACAAGTTCAATTGCCCTGTTTACACCAAAACAAAAACCTGCGGTTTTTGCAAGCGTTATTTTATAACTCATTTTGTCCCTCTTCCCAAAGTTTTGTTATTTCGCCCATAATTCTTTCAGAAGCGTTGCGAAGCCCTTTTCTATCGGTTCCTTCAAAATGAATTTCGCTGTGCGGTATAGGTTTTCCTACATAAAGTTTAACTTTTCTAAAAGGTTTAACTTTGCCTTTTGTAACAATCGCCATAGGCACAACATCAGCACCCGTTGCGTTTGCAATATAAGCCACGCCTGATTTTGCCCTTGCAGGCTTGCCGTCTTTAGAGCGTGTTCCCTCTGGAAAAATTCCCAAAATTCCGCCGTTTTTAACAATATCAATCGCAAGATTAACAGAATTTACACTTGCCTTTCCCCTTTGAACAGGAAAAACGCCTGCAAGTTTAAAAACACCTCTTAAAAATGCGTGGTCAAAAAGTTCCGCTTTCGCCATATAACGAATACGAGAGCGTATTGAAAGAATCCACAAAATCGGGTCAGAAAATGCAATATGATTGCTGGCATATACAATTCCACCGCTTTTTGGTAAATTCTCTTTTCCAATTATTTCGTAACGAAACAACAGTTTAAAAATCGGTATTAAAATAGCAATTAATATTTTAACCGATAAAGGTTGTTTATAAGGATTCAATTTATTATTCTCCTATTTTTGATTTAACGGTATCAATCACCGCTTGCACGCTTTGCTCAATATTCAAATTTGAAGTATCAACCAAAATGCTGTCTTCTGCAGGTTTTAACGGTGCAATTTCACGGTTTTCATCACGATAATCACGTTCTTTAATGTCCGCTAAAATCTCGTCAAAACTAACATCTAAACCGCGTTCAATCTGCTCTTTATATCTTCGTTTTGCTCTTTCTTCGGCAGATGCGGTTAAAAAGATTTTAACTTGCGCATTTGGCAAAACAACCGTACCAATATCTCTGCCGTCCATAACAACATTATATTTTTTTGCAAAACCTCTTTGAAGTTCAAGCAAAAACTCACGCACTTTCGGTATAGCCGAAACTTTTGAAGCGGCTCTTGAAATCTCTTCAGTTCTAATTTTATCGCTAACATCTTCACCGTTAATAAAAACATGTTGCGCTTCGTCAATAAACTTAATTTCTGCGCTAATGTTCGGCAAAAACGATACAACACTTTCGGCGTTGTCAATATCACCGCCGTTTGATACAACAAAATAACCGATTGAACGGTAAAGCGCACCTGTATCAATATAAATATAACCTAATTTTTTTGAAGCAGTTTTCGCTATTGTACTCTTGCCTGCGCCTGCAGGTCCGTCAATTGCTACTGAAATCATAATTTTATCTCCTTTAAATTGCATTTGCTGCGGCAAAAGCGGTAGAAAACGCTATTTGCAAATTAAATCCGCCTGTGTAAGCGTCAACATCAATAACTTCGCCTGCAAAATACAGATTTTTTACCTTTTTTGAACGCATTGTTTTCGGCTCAATTTCGTTACAGTCAACCCCGCCCGACGTTACAATCGCCTCGCTGACATCACGCAAAGAAGTAACACTAAAACAAAAATCTTTAAGCGATGAAACGAGCCTTTCTCTTTGCTCTTTTGTTATTTGATTTACAACCAAATCGGGTTTTAAACCGCTGTATTTAATTATAACAGGAATTAGTTTAAAAGGCAATAATTTTGTTAAGGAATTTGACAAAATCTTATTTGAATTTTCCGAAAAATCTCTTAAAACTCTGTCATCTAATTTTTTAAAGTCAAGTGCAGGTTTTAAATCAATATGTATTTTATATCGTGATTTTTCACACTCTCGCATATGAGCCGAAGCCGATAAAATCATAGGCCCCGAAAGTCCGAAATGCGTAAAAAGCATTTCACCGAAATCTTTGTAAATTATATTGCCGTCTTTTGTGTCTTCAACTTTAATTGCAGCGTTTTTAAGTGAAAGCCCCTGACACTCGGCAGCGGCACCTTCGGCAACACAAACCGGCACAAGCGAGCCTATCGGCTTTATAATATTATGCCCTACCGACTTTGCAAAGCGGTAACCGTCACCGGTCGAGCCTGTTTTCGGGTAAGACTTTCCGCCGGTTGCAATTACAACATTTTTTGAAAAAACTTTTTCACCGCTGTCAAGATTAACTGCACTAATAACGCCGTTTTGCATTTCAAGTCCCGTTGCGGTGTTATTAATTATCATAACATTTTGCTCTTTAACAAAATCATAAAGGCAATCAACAATATCACTTGCCTTATCAGAAACAGGAAAAACCCTGTTTCCCCTTTCAACTTTAAGCGCAACTCCCCTGCTTTCAAAAAAATCGAAAGTATCATAAGCGCTAAACGCCGAAAATGCGCTGTACATAAACTTTTTATTCTTTGTAAGCGATTCAATTAAGTCGTTTTGGTCGCACATATTGGTTACATTACATCTGCCTTTGCCTGTAATCATCAATTTTCTGCCGACTTTTTCATTTTTTTCAATAAGCGCAACGCTTTTGCCTTTGCTTGCTAACTGCCCTGCGCAAAAAAGCCCTGCCGCGCCGCCGCCTATTACTGCCACATCATAAACTTTCAAATAAATTTCCCCTATTTATTCTTATTTAACCTAAGCATTTTTCTAAATTTTTCACGATATTTTACTATATAAAGCGTTATAACCTTTGTAAGTGCAATGTCATATAAAACAAACATAACTTCAAGCGCAAGTGCAAAAACTAAAAGCCCTATATTGCCAAGTCCTAAATTCATATCATATATCGGCAACCCTAAAACGAATATACAAAGCAAAGTTACCGCCGAAAAAGACAGTGTAAACAAAGCAATTTTTATTACCCATTGCAAAGCCTTGTTTTTAATTTTTTCGATATATGCTTTTAAAAAAGGATAATAACCAAAGAAAAGCAAATAACAAAGCGATGCTTCTTTTTCACATATTAAAAACGACAAAACGCTTACCGCAAGATACACGGTAAACGCTGATTTCACACCAAATTCAAGGTAAATTATTATTAATAATGCGCCTGCAAGCGCAGGAACAGCATAAGTTGTAACACCTAAATAAGATGCTAACATAATTACAACCGAAAGCGCCGCAAAAAGTCCGCAAACCGATATAGCCGTTGCAAGATTTCGCTGCTTATTCATAATTTTTACCCCCTAAGTTTTAACAACAACGAATTAAATCTCCGCCCATACATTCGCAACAACAATCTGCGCAAATAAGTCCTTGGCAAACATTGCACACAGAGCAATCGTTTCCGTAACTGCCTGCGTTATAACCGCCAAAAGCTCCTTGTCTGCTTGCGTTTATTCTGTTTAATGCATTGCGATATTCAAGGTTGTTAGGGTCCATTCTGCAAGCGGTTGAAACAGATGTAAAAGCATCGTCATACCAACCCTTTCGATAAAGCACCATACCGTTTAAAAAATACCACTCTGCATTTCTGTTTGCAAGCGGAACACCGTCTAAAATCTCTCTCGCTTCTTCTAAACGGTTTTGATTAATATAGTTGCGAACATCAGCAAAAACACCCGAACCACCGCTCGAATAACCGCCGTTTGAACTATTTTGACCGGCATTTCTGCGCTGTCCCATAATAGCGTCATACGCTTCATTAATTTCTTTCATTTTTTCTTCCGCAAGGTCAGAAAGCGGATTGTCAGAATAGTTGTCGGGGTGATATTTTCTCGCTAAATTTTTATAAGCGTTTTTAATTTCTTCATCAGTTGCATTTCTGCCGACACCTAAAACCTCATAAGGATTTGTCATTTTTATTCTCCTTGTTTTTGTTTAATATTTGTTTTAAAACATTAGGCAAGCCTAAGTAAATAATATTTGAAAGTATTGTTTTGTATCTTTGAAATCGGAGCAATTCAAAAGATTTTGCTATTTCAACATTACAATTGTTTATAAGCGCTTTTGCGTTTTGTTTAGCAATATTCATATCTTGATATTTTCTTAAAAACGGGTTATAAGATTTTTTCTTAAAATCTTCTTCTAAATCATCTAAAGCATCTGCAAGATAAACCCATTTGCCTGCAAGATAGCCTAATTTTTCTAAAATTCGCTTGTTATTTCCTTCTTCACCATAAGAAAAAACAAATTCAAGCAGTTTTGCGGTAGGCTCCGCCGCTAAATCAACGCTGGTTGATTCAGCCTTTTCAACCTCTGCTTGTTTTTGCATAAGCGAAGCGGTAACTTTCTCAATTTCGGGGAATTTTTTAACCGCTTTTTTATGATAATGCGAAAATATCGGAAATAAAAATCCCGAACGAATTTTACCTTTTAAACCGTTGTCTTTAAAATCATCAAGCAGTTTATAGTAAAACATAATTATCAAACAAGCCGCCGAAAACGAAAGCGCATTTGAATCTTTATCAAGGCGCATACACTTTTTTAAAGGATTAAAAGGGCAACGCATTTTTTTATAACCGCAACACTCGTTTTCAAGTCCTAATTTAAGCATTGCCAAAAAAACAAAATCGTAAGACAAAATAAATTTTGCAAAAACGCCGTAGTCTTTGCCCAATTGTCTGCAAAGCGAGCAATAAACCGCTTTATAGGTATCATATTCGGAAATTTTAAGTTCAGGTTTATAAGCTTTTACATAGCCGAACATAACACCGCCCCTTTTCATCGCAGACTATTATATCATAAAGAAAACAAAAATTATTTAACAAGTTGTAAACATTTAAAGTAATTTTTTCAAATATTTACCGGTATAAGACTTTTCGCATTTAACTATTTTTTCGGGCGTACCGCTTGCAATTACCTTTCCGCCCTCATCACCGCCTTCAGGACCCATATCAATAATATAATCGGCACATTTTATAACATCTAAATTATGCTCAATTACAACAACTGTATTGCCCTGCTCAACAAGCGAGTTTAAAACCTCAACTAATTTGTGAACATCAGCCGTGTGCAAGCCTGTTGTCGGCTCGTCAAGAATATAAAGCGTATTTCCTGTTGAACGGCGTGATAATTCAGTAGCGAGTTTTACCCTTTGCGCCTCACCGCCCGAAAGCGTAGTCGCCGGCTGACCTATTTTAATATAGCCCAATCCCACATCGAAAATAGTTTGCAGTTTTCGCTTGATTTTCGGAATACTCTCAAAGAATTCAAGCCCCTCTTCAACAGTCATTTCAAGCACATCGTGAATATTTTTGCCTTTATATTTAACTTCCAAAGTTTCACGGTTATATCTTGCGCCCTTGCAAACCTCGCAAGGCACATAAATATCTGGCAAAAAGTGCATTTCTATTTTTAAAATACCTGCACCCTCGCAAGCCTCACATCTTCCGCCTTTTACATTAAAAGAAAATCTGCCGGGTGTATAAGAGCGCATTTTTGCCTCTTTTGTTGAAGCAAAAAGCGAACGAATATCAGTAAAAAGCCCTGTATAAGTAGCAGGGTTAGAACTTGGCATTCTGCCAATCGGCGACTGGTCAATATCAATTATTTTATCAATATTTTCAAGTCCCTCAATCGCTTTGTGTTCACCGGGTTTTGCCTTTGCTTTATAAAACTCTTTCGCAATAGATTTGTAAAGAATTTCATTAACAAGCGAAGATTTTCCCGAACCCGAAACGCCAGTTACTGCAACAAATTCACCAAGCGGAATTTTAACATTAATGTTTTTAAGATTATTTTGTTTTGCGCCTACAACTCGCAAAAATTTGCCGTTGCCTTTTCTTCTTGTTTTCGGCACAGGAATTGCCCGCCTGCCTGAAAGATAATCGCCTGTAATGCTGTCTTTGCAGTCAATTACCTCCTGCGGTGTACCTGCGCAAACAATTTCGCCACCGTGAACGCCTGCGCCGGGGCCAATATCCACCAAATAATCCGCCTCACGCATTGTATCTTCATCATGCTCAACAACTATCAAAGTATTGCCTAAATCTCGTAATTTTTTCAAAGTTGCAAGCAGTTTATCGTTATCCCGCTGGTGAAGTCCGATACTCGGCTCGTCAAGAATATAAAGCACGCCCATAAGCGAAGAGCCTATTTGTGTAGCAAGTCTTATTCTTTGCGCTTCGCCACCTGAAAGCGTACCGCTCGAACGAGAAAGCGTTAAATAATGCAAACCTACACTTTGCAAAAATCCCAAACGCTCTTTAATTTCTTTTATTATCTCGCCGCCAATCATTAAATCTCTGCCTTTTAAATCAAGTTTGTTGAAAAATTCAAGCAGGTCTTTAACCGATTTGTCGCAAAGTTCCATTATATTTTTGTCGCCAACCGTTACCGCAAGCGACTGAGGTGAAAGCCTTTTGCCTTTACATTCGGGGCAAGGCACTTCAGATAAATAGTTTTCAATATCAGCCTTTGCCCAATCGCTTCCACTCTCGTTATAACGGCGTTCAAGCGAGTTGCAAACGCCCTCAAAATCAGAATAATACTTACCAACACCGTAGCAATGCTTTCTATCAAGTTGAATTTGCTCGCCACCTGTACCGTAAAGAATAATATTCTGTATTTTTTTCGGCAATTCGCCAAAAGGCGTATCAAGCGAAAACCCGTAATGCTCGGCAAGTCCTGTATAATACATTTTTGCCACCGACATATCTTTTAACTTGCTCCAACCAGTCGCCTTTATTGCCTCTTTCGATAAAGGCAAAGTTTTATCAGGCACAATTAAATCTGGGTCGGCCTTTCTAAAAACGCCTATACCGGTGCATTTTGGGCAAGCGCCAAAAGGATTGTTAAAAGAGAACATTCTCGGCGACAACTCGTCAAAAGAAGCGCCGTGTTCAGGACAAGCATAATTTTGCGAAAACAAAACTTCTTCATTATCAATAACATCAACCAAAACAAGCCCATCTGCCAATTTTGAAGCGGTTTCAACCGAATCAGCAAGACGGGATTTAATCGAAGAATTAACTTTTAATCTGTCAACAATTATTTCAATATTATGTTTTTTATTCTTATCAAGCGGAATTTCTTCAGATAAATCGTAAATATTACCGTCAACTCTCGCCCTAACAAAGCCCGATTTTTTGGCAGATTCAAGTTCTTTTTTATATTCACCTTTTCTGCCCCTTACAATCGGTGCTAAAATTTGAATTTTAGAGTTTTCCTCAAAAGATAAAACCTTATCAACAATCTCATCAACAGTTTGTTGTTTTATAACCCTGTTACAAACAGGACAATGCGGAATACCTATTCTTGCAAACAAAAGCCTTAAATAATCGTAAATTTCAGTTACTGTTCCGACAGTTGAACGAGGATTTTTCGAGGTTGTTTTTTGGTCAATTGAGATTGCAGGCGACAATCCCTCAATGCTGTCAACATTCGGCTTTTCCATCTGCCCTAAAAACATTCTTGCATATGAAGAAAGCGACTCAACATATCTGCGCTGACCTTCGGCATATAAAGTGTCAAAAGCGAGCGAAGATTTACCCGACCCCGAAAGCCCTGTAAAAACAACAAGTTTATCTCTCGGAATTTCAATATCAACATTTTTTAAATTGTTTTCTCTTGCGCCTTTAATAACAATTTTTTTGGCTTCCATAAACTATTTCTCTTTTCTTAAATTCTCAATTCTGTCACGAAGATAAGCTGCATGTTCAAATTCAAGCATTTTTGCAGCAGATTTCATCTCACGAGTAAGCCTTAAAATTAATTCTTCTTTCTCTTTTTTAGAAAGTTTTTTACCGCTAATCTTATCTTCTTTTTTAGATATTTCAAGCACTTCTCGAATATCTTTTATTATAGTTTTCGGCACAATACCGTGCTTTTGGTTATAAGCCGATTGAATTTCTCTTCTGCGGTTGGTTTCACTTATAGCCGCCTCCATAGACCTTGTCACTTGGTCGGCATACATAATAACCTCGCCGTGTGCATTTCGTGCCGCTCTGCCGATTGTTTGAACAAGCGAAGTTTCGCTTCTCAAAAATCCTTCTTTATCAGCATCTAAAATAGCAACTAAAGATACTTCGGGAATATCAAGTCCCTCTCGAAGTAAGTTTATACCTACAAGCACATCAAATTCGCCCAGTCGCAAATCACGAATAATTTCCATTCGCTCCATTGTGTCAATATCATAGTGCATATATTTAACTTTAATATCTACACTCTCTAAAAAATCAGTCAAATCTTCCGCCTGTTTTTTTGTAAGCGTAGTTATTAAAACACGCTCTTTTTTAGCAGTTCTTTTATTAATTTCGGTAATTAAATCTTCAATTTGTCCCTCAGTCGGTTTCACCGTTACCAGCGGGTCTAAAAGTCCTGTCGGGCGAATAACCTGTTCAACAATTTCTTTAGATTTTTCTTTTTCAAATTCACCGGGTGTTGCCGAAACAAACATAACCTGATTAACTTTTTTATAAAACTCATCAAAATTTAGCGGTCTGTTGTCATAAGCAGAAGGCAAGCGAAAACCAAAATCAATTAAGTTTTTCTTTCTTGCCCTGTCACCGCCATACATTCCCTTAACCTGCGGAAGTGTTACGTGCGACTCGTCTACAATCAACAAAAAATCATCAGGAAAATAGTCCATTAAAGTATAGGGCGTTGAGCCTGCAGGTCGCCCCGAAAGCACACGAGAATAGTTCTCAATTCCCTTACAAATGCCTATTTCCTGTAACATTTCAATATCATATTCGGTGCGCTGTCTAATTCTTTGCGCCTCAATAAACTGCTCGTGTTCGTTAAAATAATTTACCCGCTCCCACATCTCTTTTTCAATTTCGTCAGTAGCCGCTTTCATTCGCTCAAAAGGTATAATGTAGTGAGATGCCGGGAAAATCGCAATATGTTTTAAAACGCTTATAATTTCACCTTTTAAAACATTAATTTCTGAAATTCTGTCAATTTCATCACCGAAAAATTCAACTCTAACCGCATTTTCATTAGAATTTGCAGGGAAAATTTCTACAACATCTCCCCTTACTCTAAATTTGTTACGAACAAAATTAATATCGTTTCGCTCATATTGCAAATCAACCAATTTGCGAAGCAAAACATCTCTGTCCATTTGCATACCCGGTCGCAAAGAAATCACCATACTGCGATAATCAATCGGCGCACCGAGCGAATAAATGCAAGAAACCGAAGAAACAATAATTACATCTTTTCTTTCAGAAAGTGCAGCGGTTGCCGAGTGGCGAAGTTTATCGATTTCATCGTTAATAGAAGAATCTTTTTCAATATAAGTATCGGTATTTGGAATATAAGCCTCAGGCTGATAATAGTCGTAATAAGAAACAAAATATTCAACTGCATTGTTAGGAAAAAACTCTTTAAATTCAGAACAAAGTTGCGCCGCAAGCGTTTTGTTGTGCGCTAAAATGAGCGTAGGCTTTTGCACACGCTCAATAATATTAGCCATTGTAAAAGTTTTGCCCGAACCCGTAACGCCGAGCAAAGTTTGCTCTTTGTTACCCTCTAAAATGCTTTTTGCAAGCGCTTCAATCGCTTCGGGCTGGTCGCCTGTCGGCTTAAATTTTGACTCTAATTTAAACATTTTTTCCTCTTTTTTACATAAATGCTCTTTGGAATTGGTGCATCGAGCGCATCGAAGAATAGCCGTTTTGCGAAACAATAATATGGTCTAAAAGCGATACGCCTATGCTTTTTAACGCAACATTAATATTTTTAGTTGTTGCAAAATCGTCCATCGAAGGAGTTGTGTCACCGCTCGGGTGATTATGCGCTAAAATAACCTGTGTTGCATTGTGTTTTATACAAAGCTCAATTACTTTTCTAATAGGCATTTCAGATGAATTAACCGTACCGCTTGATAACGCTTTACAAGCGGTAACTTTACCTGCATTATTTAAAAGCAAAATATAAGGAATTTCTTTTGTTACGCCGATATATTTAGGCAAAACCATCTCATAAGCCAACTCACTGCTGTTAACAACCGTTTTGTCGCTGTTGTTTCTGTCGTCAATATATCGCCCCAAAACGCTGGGAATAGATTTCAGCAAAAAAGCGGCGCTTTTGTTCATTCCTTTAACTTTCAAAAGTTCGCTTTCATCAGCCTCAAACACCGCATGAAAAGAACCGAAATTCTCAATCAATTCATGCGCTAAGGGGTTAGTATCTTTTTGCGGAATAACGGCATAAAGCAACATTTCTAATATTTCATGATTTTCAAAACTTTCAAATCCGTGTTTCAACGCTTTGTCTTTCATTCTCTGTCGGTGGCCTGCGTGAATATTTTTGTTTTCTTTTTCCACAATATTTCTTACCTTTATATGTTTTTATTCTTATATTATACAACAAACCGCTAAAAATGTACAGAAAATTTTTAAAAATTAAAACCCGATTGAGAATAATCTCTCAACCGAGTTTTAATAAAAGATATGAAAGGGGTTATTTAGCTTTAACTGATTTTACGCCGGTCCAATTGCTATAAAGCTTTTTACCGTCGATTTTTGCAAAAGCACGAATTTTTACGCTGTATTTTTTGCCTTTTTTAAGGCTTTTAATTGTTTTTGTAACCTTTTTGGTTGCATTATAAGATTTTGTTTTCCATTTGCCTTTGCCTGTTTTATATTTAATTTCAAAACCTTTAGCGCCGTTAATTTTTTTGCAAGTAATTTTGAAAGCTTTTTTAGCGCCTTTTAAGCTGAAAACAGATTTTTTAAGAGTTGTTTTTTTAGAATATACAACAAAACTTAAATCTTCACCGCAAACCGAGCATTTTGAATGAGCGGTATAACCTTTTTCAAAATAAGAAGCTTTTTTAGCGTTTAATTCTACAGGTGTATGTTCACCACCGTTTTCGCAAACGGCATTTACAAACTGAATTTTGTTTTCTTGAGCATAAGTTTGTGCTACTGAATCTTTATAACCTTCAATTACTTTTACTGTGTTAGCATCTAAAGCGGCAGCGCCGAATGTTTTTACACTTTGCGGAATTTTTATAACATCAAGGGCTTTGCAACCATCAAATGCTTTAGCGCCAATAACATTTAAACCTTCGTTTAACTCAAGTGTTGTAATAGAATCGCAACCGTCAAAAGCATGCGAGCCGATATATTTAACACTTGCAGGAAGTTTTACAGCGGTTAACCCTACGCAACCATACCATTTTGCAGTTGAATAATTAAAATCGGTTTCGTCATATTTATTGCTGTACCATTCGTCATCGTAATCGTCATAATATCTTGCGTCACAATCAGAACAAGCGCTGTTTGCAATGCCTATTGTTCCGTCTTTTACGGTATAATCGCCTACAAATGAAGGTTTCATGCTGATTAAATAACCGTCAATATAAAGAACGCCGTTTTCCCAATTTGTGTTCAAATTATAGTAACCTGTATTATAAAAAGCAAATTCACCGATACGCTCAACATTATTGCCGAGATTAATATTATTAAGCTTTTCACAATTTTCAAATGCACCGGAAGAAATATATATTACGCTATTAGGAACATTAATTGTAGTAAGCGAATCGCAATCATAACAAACGCCGTATGGAATTGTAGATAAACTTTCAGGGAAAGTAATAGAAACTAATTTATCGCGGTCGCTAAACGCTTTAGAAGCGATGAATGTTGTACCTTCTTTAATACTGAAATCCGCATTTTCGTTAGTAACATTTGCCGATAATAAGTATTCTCCTCTATATAAAGCGCCGTTTTCCCAATTTGATTTATCGTTATAAAAAGCGGTGTTTCCAAAAGCGCACTCACCAATATGTTTCAAATTGCTCGGCAGGAATAATACTGCTAATTTGCTACAATAATAAAATGCATATTCACCGATATACTCAACACTTTCAGGAATTTTTACATTTCTCAAAGAAGTACATCTATTGAATGCATATTGGTCAATTATTTTAACAGATTCAGGGATTGTAATTGCAGTTAAAGTTTCGCAATGATAAAATGTATAAGGATTAATTGTTGTTAAATTTGAAGACAATGTTATATTTTCCAAACCAGAACAATAATAAAAAGCACCTTTTTCAATGTTCTTAACACTATTTGACATTGTAACGTTTTTCAAATAATAACAATCTTCAAAAGCATATCTGTCAATATTTGTTACAGAACTCGGAATTGTAACACTCTCAAGACTTGTTTTGTAATAAAAAGCATTAAAACCGATACTTGTAACCTTTTTATTGTTAAGTTTTGAAGGAATGGTTACATTTGAAGCATTTCCTGTGTAATCAGTAATTTCTACTGTTTTGTCTGCAAGTATAATGTATTTGTACTTACCGCTTGTATATGTTTTTGTCTCTGCGCTAACGCTCATCATTGGAACAATTGATAATACCGTTAAAACACACATAACTAAACTTAATAATTTCTTTTTCATTTTCAAATTACCTCCAGGGTCAAAAAATTTAATTTTGTTTTTCAAATACAATGCACTGTTCACCTAATAAGTGTTAGGTAAGTTTAAAAAAGTTTCATTATTATTAAAAAAATTTTAAAAAAATTAAAATCACCCCGCAAACGAGGTGATTTTTCAGGCTTTATGTAAGCCTTTTTATCTAAAATTTAATCCAAAACTAACCTGTAGCGCCTTGTTAATTCCGCTCATTGTCGGGTTGTCAAGCGCACCCATTTTTTCTTTTAGTCTTTGCTTATCAATAGTTCTAATCTGTTCGAGCAAAACAATCGAGTCTTTTGCAAGTCCGCAATCCCTTGCATCAATTTTAATATGAGTAGGCAAATTATTTTTCGCCTGCTGGCTGGTAATTGCCGCCGCAATTACAGTAGGACTGAATTTGTTACCGACATCGTTTTGCACAATTAAAACAGGGCGCAGTCCCCCTTGCTCGCTTCCGATAACCGGACTTAAATCAGCATAAAAAATATCTCCTCGTTTTATTGTCATTTTAAAATTTCACGCTCCTTCGGCTAAAAATACTGATTACAGTAATATCTTTGCCAATACTTTGCCGATTTAAACAAATTTTATAAAAAATGTTGTCCTTAATATATAATACGCAAAACTTTAAAATTGCGGAACAAAAAAATCCGCAAACAAAGGCAAAACCTTTGCTTGCGAATTAAATCTGTTAATATTCTATTGAGCGGCTGCAGCTTTTGCGGTTGTGCTTGCAGGTTCAATATTCATTTTTGCTTTGTTTTTTGTATCAGTAATACAAATATAAGAATTACCAGCGTTTAATTTCAAATCTTTTCCGTTTGTATCAAAGAATTTAAGTGGTTTTGTTTCGCCGCCTTTTGACCATTTAATCTCTTTATAAGATTCTTCAGAGAAATAATAACCTGTACCGCTTTCAAGCTCTGATTTCATATGATGTTTATCAGGCAATGAATGAACGCTTGTAAATAAAACGATAACGTTTTTAAACTTTTCTTTTTTACCACTTACATAGTCGAGCAAATTACCGTTTCTGTTACCTCTGATATACATTTTATCATCAGAATTATATCTTAAATAAGTTGTTTGAGTATCAGAATATCTAACAGCAATGTTTCTTGCAGATTTTTCAAATTTTTCAGCTTTTTTCTCGCTGTTGAATTTGTAAACATTTTTTGCAGAATCTTTAATCTTCTTACCCGAATACTTTTTGCCAACAAATTCGGCAATTTTGTCACCAAATGTATATAAAGTATGTTCAGTAGCCATTCCGTTTGGAATTCTCTTACCAAGCGAGCTTGCATTTGCACCTAAATCAAGGTCAACAAGTCCAAGACTGTTACGATAGCTTGTGCTACAATATTTGTTGTCGGCAAGACAATGAATATAATAAGCATCAAGTCCCGCTGCAAGTTGAGCATAAGAAATTCTTGCACTTCTTACCGAGCCGATTTGACCGACTTTTTCAACATCAGCGTAAACAGCCAAAAGTCTTGTAATACCACCTTCAACCAAAGTTTCAAAAACCATATCAGCATCGCCTACGCCTGTTTGTATAGCCTGTGCATTATAGTTTCCGCCACCGTTTACATTGTTAATCATAACAGCAACAGGTTTTTGGTCAAGTTTTTTTGCAGAATAACCTGAAATACCTGTCAACGGATTGCAAACAATAACTTTTTTGGTTGTTGTAGTAGTCGGTGTTGTCGTTTTGTCTTTAATTTTAGGTCCGGCTTTTTTACCGCAAGAAGCAAAACCTAAACACAAAACAACTGCCAATGCAAAACAAACTATTTTTTTCATACTTTTATTTCTCCTTAAATCATTTAATTCTTATATCTTCACCGATGAATTTTAACATTCTGTAATTTCCGCTTATTCTTGAAACTATTCTTGCGGAATACTTTTGCTCCAATTCATCGAATTCAAGATTGGTGTTAATAATCGTCGGTTTGTTGTTAAGTATTCTTGTGTTGATAATGTCGAATACTGTCGAAACAACAAACGGCGTTGAAAATTCAGTTCCTAAATCGTCAAGAACCAGCAAATCACAATTTTGAACATTATCAATAGTGTTTTCTTGTTCATCTTTTGAAAAATGCTCTTTTTCAATATTACCGATTACTTTTGAAATAGGTCCATAAACCACATTATACCCTTTTTTGCACAAAACATTTGTAATTGCAAGCGACAAATGCGTTTTACCAAGACCAGTCTTGCCAAAAAAGAATAAACTCTCCGCTTTATTACTAAAGCTATCGGCATATTTTACGCAAAAATTATAAATCTTTGTCATAAGTTCTCTTGAATTTACGCCCTCTATTTCTCTGTCAGGATACAAATTCAAATCAAACTTTTCAAAAGTATACCTTTCTAAATCAACATCTTTATTTAATTCGTTATAACTTAAAGCGGTTGCGGTTTTTATAACACAATCGCAAATTTTACCGTTTACATAGCCGGTATCAGAACATTTTTTGCAATTAAACAAAGGCGAAACCTTACTTAAATCAATAGAATTTTTTTCTAAAAATTCTTTCTTTTGCTGTTGAATTTCAAGACTTTTTGCCTCAGCCGCCTTAAAATCAACTTTTTCGCCCGAAATAACGCTTTTCATGGCATTTTGAAAAACGCTTGCAATTTGCTCATCAAACCTTTTAAGTTCGGGGTAATCAAGATAAAGCGATTGTTTTTTATTTTCGGCAATCAAACTTTGCTTGGTGCCGTTTGCTTTAATTTCCTCTAAAGC
Source organism: Oscillospiraceae bacterium (assembly GCA_902769255.1). GTDB lineage: Bacteria > Bacillota > Clostridia > Oscillospirales > Acutalibacteraceae > RUG11462. The sequence goes on along the minus strand of CACXOM010000003.1, from coordinate 95,545 downwards.
CTGTAAAATATATTTTGCGGAAACTCCCAAAATTCAAGCCTCCTTTAATCGAAATTATTCATCTTTTTCTTAATATCGTCAATTGAATAAGATGTTTTTTTGCTTTTATTTTTACTTTGTTGTTCTTTTTCTTTAATATCGGCAGGTTTTTTATAACCCTCTTTATGCCAACTTTCTAATATTGTATTTATGTATTTAAAATTAATCTTTGCGGTTTTATTTATACAAATATCATAAGATGCGACAAGCATTTCTTTATTAAATTCAAATTTGTTAACCCATTTATCAGCATATTTTTGCTCGGTTGCAGAAGGTTTACGCTTATCAATACCAAATGCGCTTCTTACAATATTCCAAGCAGATTTTGAAAGGTAAAGTTCATTAATCTTTTCTTCTGCCTGTTGTAATGTGGTAATATCGTTTTTTGCCCAATTAACACAAACCTTTTCAATATAAGAAAAACTGAGTTTTTCAGAATCAACCGCATATTGAATTGCCATAATAATAACCTGAACCGGCAAACCGTAACAGTCATAAAGCCAAACCAAAGTCTTAATTTCAGCGGTTGTTATAGGGCGAGAAAGCTTTTGTTGAACAACATCAAGCAAATACTTAAGTTCATTTGAATCAGCAATTCTTTTTACCGCCTCTTCCCTTGTAGGTTTTGAGGTTGAAACCGAATCAACAACAGCCTTTACCGCCTTTTCAGCCGAAACAGCGGAATCATCAGAAACCAAAACCCCTCTTTGAACCCAATAATCGAGGCACTCTTTAACTTCCTGTTCGCTTAACGAAAGTTTTTTTGCAATAATACCACAAACATCTTTATCAGCCTGATTTTTAACAAAAATAAGTAAAGCTTTAATCTGATATTCTGATGCTAATTTTATATGTTTTTCTACAACTGAAGAAGGAAGAGCAAAAAATGCGCCTAATTCATTAGGGTTTAACGAATAGTTCAATTTTTCTCCTCCTTATTTTTTGTTATTATTGTTCATTTTGAGCTGCCGCTTCGATAATTTTGGTCAAATAATAATCCATATCTTCATATTTCATAAGTCGAAAATGAATTACAAGTTCTTTCTCGTTTTTGGTTAAATTCTGGAAATTTTCAACCGGTAAAATAGAATCAACTTCATAAACATCAGGTTGCGAATCAGCAACTTTTCCTTGTAAAAAGCTATCATTTGAACTTGATACTAAATCATCTAAACTAACGCCGAAAACACGAGCGAGTTTAACCGCAGTCGGTATCGGTGGAAGAGATTTTCCTGTTTCATAGCAAGTATAAGAAGAACGCTCAATACCGACAGCATCTGCCACTTGCTGTTGAGATAAAGCGCAAGCTTTTCTGAATTTTTTTAAATTTTCGCCGATTTGTAAACTATTATTAAAATCTTTATTATATCTCATTATATTTACCTCCAGCTATAATATAAATATATTATATTACAAAACTTTATAAAAAGCAATATTTTTTAAAAAAAGGATTGAAATTTTATTTAATTTATCATATAATATTATCAATGCTTGTATGGCTCAGTTGGTAGAGCAGCTCATTCGTAATGAGCAGGCCGTCGGTTCGAGTCCGACTACAAGCTCCAAAAAAGGTCTTAACTTTAAGTTAAGACCTTTTTCTTATACAACAATTTTATCAATAATTGCCGAAAGCTTTTTCTCACCAATTCCTTTTACATTAACAAGTTCGTCAACGCTTGAAAAAGGCGTTATCTTGCGATAATCTATAATTCGTCCTGCCAAAACTTCGCCTATGCCGTCAAGCGTTTTCAACTCTTCTTTTGAAGCTTTGTTAATATTGATTTTATCGCCGTTTTTCTCGTTTAAAACGCTTGAAGCTTCTTCTTTTTGCTGTTGTTTTTGTGTTGATAACTCTTCTGTTTTTTCAGTCGACACAATAAAAGTCGTTTCACTTGTTTTAACCGAAACATATTCAATATTTTGAGCAGAAGAATTATCAAACCGCAAAACAATAACAATTACGGCGCAAAGCGCAAAAGCAATACAAATAAGTATTGTTTCAAATTTAAACTTCATAACTATTTTTTAACAACCGTTATTCTTACCTTTAGGTCGCCTGTACCCCAAATATTTTTATACTTTTTAGACTTAACTTTGCCGTCTATAATAACGCTGCCTGAATCTGCCGCCGCCAAACTTAAATCACATTCAATATACAAATCATTTTTTGTCAAATTTTCAATAACGTCACTTTTACCTACAACTTCAACCGAAAGATAGGTTGTTTGAACATATGTTGAAGAAAACTTCTCTCTATTTACACTTTTAAAGCTGTAAATATCAAACATTTTAGAAGAATAATCGCTCATATCGACAGTTACTTTAACATAACTTTCGCCTGTAAAAGCACTTGTTCCCGAAGGCAATATCAATTTTTGCTTAAACTCATAATTCTTTGGAGTCAAAGAATTAAAACTAATAGGCTCAAGCTTAATTTCTTTAACTTTTTCCAAAGCTTCGGCTGTACCTACAAGTTTAATCTCTTGTTGCGACAAAGTATAAGAAATATTGCTTGTTTTAAAGCCTTGTGGCATATCTTCAAACACAGGTTTAATAGGAACAGTTTTTGTTATATTCAAAGGCAAAGTCACTTCAACTGTGTTGTAAGGTACTGTTAAGCTCGAAACATCAACCTCTTTGTTCTTTTTGTTATAAAACTTAAGGTTTGCCTTATAAGCTTTAGTTTCATTAAGCGTTTCGCTTTCGGTAATTTCAGCTACTACTTTTTTAATTTTATTAACCTTTTTTTCAGGACCTTTAATTTGAATTGACTTTTCATCATCATTAATAATCGGGTCGCCTATTGAATAAACCGTTTCATCTTTAACCTTAATATTGTTATAAACCGCCGAAATATCAAACTTTTTAGTAACAATATGGTCAAGTGTTACTGAAACCGTTTCAGGAGAAATTTTAACTATTTTATAATCAGCGGTACTATTAGATTTTGTCGCCGAAATCGAAAGCTCATATTTACCCGCATCTGTAATACCGGCAAATGAATAAGAAACATCAATATCTTTCGATGAAATATCGCTGATATTATACCATTTTCCCTTAACGCTGACGCTTATATTTTGAGTTTTTCCGTCAATAACATCAAGCCCTAACTTTTCAACCGAAGTGTTTTCGGTACTAATATTTATCGGGCAATTTACCGTAACAGTTCTTTGAGGACTAACGCTAACCCAAATTGTTATAGCAAACAAAAATGAAATAAACAAAACAAATTTGTTGCTTTTAAGGAGATTATGAACAGAAAACCTATTCTTTTTCATCTGTTCTTACCTCCTTTTTGAAAATCTTTTTAAACTTGTTTTCGTTTTCATCATTTTGTGGCGTAATCAACAATTCTTTAAGCTTTTGGGCAAAAGCTTTATTGCTTAAACCCCTTGTAAGATTTCCGCCGACTGAAAGCGAAACATCGCCCGTTTCCTCCGAAACCACAATCGCAATAGCATCACAAGTTTCACTAATGCCGATTGAAGCTCGATGACGTGTTCCGAGTTCGCTTGAAATATCAGGATTTTGGCTGAGTGGCAAAATGCACGAAGCCGCATAAACCCTGTTTTCTCTTATAATCATAGCGCCGTCATGCAACGGTGAATTTTTAAAGAAAATATTTTGAATTAAATTAACCGAAGATTTTGCATCAATAATTGTGCCTGTGTTTACAATTTCATCAAGCATAGTTTTTCGCTCAATAATAATAAGCGCACCTGTTTTGGTTTTGCTCATATTTTCAACCGCTTTACTAACTATGTTTATAAGCTGTAAATTTTCATCATCATTTTCATAGTTTTTTGTGAATTTGAGCGCAGAAGAAATACCGTTTCTGCCAAGCTTTTCAAGAATACTTCTAATTTCCGGTTGAAACAAAACAACCAAAACAACTATAATATTTGCAATAACTACCGACAAAATCCAGCTAATTGCATTTAGTCCAAGAAGTTTAGCAACAATGTAAACCGCCAAAAATACTATTAACCCTTTAAGCAATTGTTGCGCTCTGGTTTGGCGCATAAACTGAATTACCTTGTAAATTACAAAAGTAACCGCAACAATATCTAAAATATCAAAAATAATATTATTTGAAGAAAAAATCAAAACAATAAAATTATTCCAAATATTTGATAAAAAGTCATAAACCGCCGAAAAAATTTGCATTATTGCTCAACCTCCTTTTTAAATTTTATTTTTGAATAATTTTTGCCGTCAAATTTATTCTTTCTTATACTGTTTAAGAATAAATCAACAAAATAGAATACCAATAAAACTACCGCAGGCACAACCATTGCCGAAAGTCTTGCAAATTCCGCCATAGAGCCGTAAACCGAAACAAAAATATGCGAAAAAATTATTGCGCTAAGACCGACTGCCTGCCAGCAAATTATTTTTCTTTTTATTAAAACCGCAACTGCAAAAACAAGCGACAATAAAACTAACAACATACATTGTAAAAATGTAAACGGAAAAGAAAAAGTCACAAACCAATCAAGCAAGTCGCTTAAAGAAGTGTCTTTATACATCGCTTTATAAGCAGAATATTGCGTTGCTATAGGTAAATTAGATAAGTTTTTAACCTTGTCTAAATTATACTTGTTATATTTTTCTTTATTCTTTGCAATACAATCGCTTACATAATCGTCAATTTCGCTATAAGAATAAACGCTTGGTAATTTTTCAACAATATTCGGAATCCAAAGAGTGCTGTCGGTCACTTTCATTTGCGAAGAAACATAATTTGAAATTTCCGCATAATCTTTATTTTCCTGCCAGCCGTTATCCATAACTATTTTAAGCTCGTTAACCGTTACGCTGACCGAACTTATGTTAAAATAACCATAGTTTTTATAATTAAGTCCGCAATAACCGAGCAACATTAACCCGCTTAACGCAACCGATAAAATACCTACTACACATTTTTTCCTGTCAGCACTTACAAAAATAAACCTTGCAATAAAGAAAACCGCTAATACAGGTAAAATATAAACAAATGTCGGCCTTACCATTATCATTACAAAAGCAAATAAGCCTAAAATTATCGCTTTATAAATTTTGGGCTTTTCAATAAATAAAAATACCAAATAAATAAACAAAACCATACAAAAGAAAGATAAGCTTTCAGTTAAAACACAACTGTCATAATTAAAAACAGCGGGCAAAATTCCATAAACTGTCGCAGTTAAAACCGAAACTTTTTTGCTTTTAAAAATCTTTCTTGCAATAAGATAAATTAAAACTACGCTAATCATCGACAAAATTGACTGCGAAACAGCGACCACATTGTAAAAAACATTAGCGTTTGTAAATAAATTTACAAAAAACTTAATTACTTTTAAGAAATAAGGGTAACCGGGTGTTCTAAAAATATCGGTTTGTCCAGCAAGCAAATTAAAAGGATATGTTGTATAAGTTTTTGTATCATAATAAATCGTACTTGTTAAAAAATAGCTTCTGTAAATAAGCCTAAAAATCGATACCGCAAAAAACACAGTAAACATAGGGTGTTTTGAAACTCTTTGAATCATTTTTTCAAATTTATTATGAGCGCCGTCTAAATTACAAATCAAAAACAGCAAAAAAATGCTCACAAAAATTCCAAAAAACATTACGGTTCTTGATAACGAAAACAAATTAACCCGAGTATCACCGCCAATATATCTTTGAAACAAAATATATGTAAAAGCCAGCAATAGCGAGTTTACACCTAACAAAACATATTTTAAAACACTTTTTTTATCTTTCAAAAGCATATAACAACCCCATTTTTATAGTTATACTAAAATTTTAACATAAACTAAACTTTTTTTCAACTTGATTTTGTAAAAATTTAAAATATATTTGATATATCAATACAAATATAGTATAATTAATAAAAAAATTAAAGGATTAAATATTTATGGGAAGTTTTGAAACCTTTTTTGAACATATTGTTCATATCGACCGATATTTAGAACCGCTTGTAAAAGACCAACCGTTTTGGAGTTATTTTATTTTAGGTTTAATAATTTTCTCTGAAACCGCTTTTATTGTAACCGCTTTTTTGCCAAGCGATGTAGTCTTATTCTCTGCCTGCTCGCTTATGATGGTAAAAAACATTTTTAACCCTTTTATTTTAATACCTATGTTTTACATTTCAGCGGTTGCCGGCGATTCGGTCAATTTCGCAATTGGGCGTTTTTTGCGAAAAGAGGTTAAGAAAAACGGAAAAGTATTTTTCATTAAAAAAGACAATCTTGAAAAAACCAATCTAATTTTTGAAAAATCAGGTGGTACTGCGGTAATTCTCGCAAGATTTGTTCCGCTTTTTAGAACTTTAGTGCCTTTTGTAACAGGTGTCAGCTTTGAAAGTTACAAATGGTTTTTAAAAAGAAATATGACAGGTGTTGCTGTTTGGGCTACACTTTACTGCGCTCTCGGCATACTTTTTGGCAGAATAGAGTTTGTTCAAACCCATTTCGGCCTTGTTGCAATAGGCATTTGCTTTTTAACAATTCTTACGGCTACTATCTCACTTTTGCTTAGAAAATTTATTTTTGAAAAACATTTTAAAAAATAACATTTTACTTATTGACTTATAAATTGTTTGTGCTATAATTAACAAAAAAGTTGGAGGTAAAGAAATATGAAAGTTTACAAACCGCCTATGGGCTGGAACTCTTGGAACACATTTGCAAGAAACATTGACGAAAAATTAATAATGGAATCGGCTGATACGCTTGTTGAAACAGGTCTTGCTGATTGCGGTTACAATTACATTGTAATTGACGACTGCTGGGCATTAAAAGAGCGTGATGAAAACGGAAAACTCGTTCCCGACCCCGAAAAATTCCCACACGGAATAAAATATGTTTCCGATTACATTCACTCAAGAGGGCTTAAATTCGGTATGTATTCCTGTGCCGGCACTTTAACTTGCGCAGGTTTTCCGGGCTCTTATCAGCACGAGTTTGATGACGCCGCATCTTTCGCAAAATGGGGCGTTGATTTTTTGAAATACGACTATTGTTTTCGACCAACAACCGTTCCGGGCGATATTTTATACAAAAGAATGTCAATTGCGCTAAAAAACAGCGGTAGAGATATTTTGTTTTCCGCTTGTTCTTGGGGTGCTGATGAAACAAGAGAATGGATTGGCGAAACAGGCTCACATATGTGGCGAACAACAGGCGACATTTGGGACAATTGGGAATCGCTCAAAAAACTATCAAAAGTCGGTCTTGAAAACGCAAAATACGGTGGAATTAGTCGTTTTGCCGATATGGATATGCTTATTGTCGGAATGTGCGGTAACGGCAATGTCGGACTCGGCGGTTGCAATTTTGAAGAATACAAAATGCATTTTTCGCTTTGGGCGTTGCTTAATTCACCGCTTATGATTGGTTGCGACATAAGAAACATGAGCGATGAAACCAAGCAAATTCTTATGAACAAAGAAGTTATCGCAATTAATCAAGACGAAGAATCTAATGTGCCTTTCAACATTAAATTCACCAAAGTCGCTGCACATAAAAACGATGATATAATGCTTTACGCAAAAATGCTCTCAAACGGTGATTACGCTATTGGTGCGTTTAACTTTTCAGATGATGAAACAAACTTTTGGCAAACCAATTTCACAACCGAAAAATTAGGGCTTGACGAAGCAACAGGCAAAACCCTTTTAATGAAAGATGTTTGGACAAATGAAACCGAAACCGTTAAAAACGGAATTATAAGACTTTCTTTAAAACCACACACTTTTAAACTGTTTAGAGCAAAAGTGGTTGATAAATAAACTAATGCCGACAATAATTTGTCGGCATTTTTAAATTAAAATTTCTTGCTATTTTCAAATTTGTTTGTTATAATTATGTTGTTATGCTAATATTTTTTAGGGGTGTTTTAATGACAGGAGTTATAGATTCAGTTGCAGAATGGATAAGGTCTTTCGGTATTCCCGATTATTTAATAATTTTTATTATTTCATTTTTTCCTATTTTAGAACTCAGAGGCGGACTTATTGCGGCGGCACTTTTAAGGTTAAAACTTATTCCCTCTTTCGCCGTTTGCTTTTTAGGCAATATTATTCCGCTTCCTTTTATTCTTTTACTAATTCAAAAACTTTTTAAAGTTATGAAAAAGTTTAAACCCACTTATAAAATTGCGGTTTATTTCGAGAAAAAAGGCGAGAAAAACGCAAAACAAGCCGAAAGTAAATCGTTTTGGGGCAAAATATTGTTTTTGTTTTTATTTGTTGCAATCCCCTTGCCCGGAACAGGTGGTTGGACCGGCGCACTTGTCGCCTCGTTTATGAATATTAAACTTAAATATTCAATTCCGACAATTCTTTTAGGCGTATTCACCGCAGGTCTTATAATGTCGATAATCTGTTACGCCTTGCCATCTCTTGGCGCATCGCTTTTCGGTCTGAATTTCAGTTAAGCACAGCAACGCCTATGTTAAGATAGGTTGCATATAAAATCCAAATAAGATACGGCAAAAATATATAAGCTGCATTTTTATCGCAGTTATAGTAAAAATAAAGCGTAAAAACCGCTACTGCAACCATTGCTATAATAATTACCGCAGCAAACGCGTACCATTCAAGCGCAAAAAATACAATGGGCCATAAAAAATTTAGCGCAAGCGTAATACCATAAAGTTGTCTTGGGCGGTTTTTATCACAAATTCCCGATTCTTCAATAAAATAACTTGCAATTCCAAGCATAATATAAAGAAAAGTCCAAACAAAAGGAAAAATTATTCCGCTTGGCGAAAGTGGCGGTTTTTGTAAAGACAAATACAATTCTCTTGAATTTTTTGTAAAAAGTTGCGCTATTAATCCTACAAAAATCGGTATCAGCAAGCAAGGTATCAGTTTTCGCAAATTAACTGTTTTAATCATAAAAAATCTCCTTAAAGCGTTTTTATAATTAAATTTTATGCAAAAAGCACCCATTTTATTATAAAACCAAAAAATCCCCGAATTTTATTCGAGGATTTTTTTAATGTCATCTTTTAAAGGAATTTCAATATTCATTTTTTGCTTTGTTATTGGGTGTGTTAAAATAATTTTATAAGAATGAAGCGCAGGACGATTTATATCCCTTGCCGTCTCGCCATATAAATAATCACCGTAAACCGCATGACCAATATAACTTAAATGCACCCTAATTTGATGCGTTCTGCCCGTTTCAAGTTTAAGTTTTACAAGAGTTTTATCATCATAATTCTCTAAAACCTCGTAATTTGTAACCGCTTTTGCGCCCCTTTTATCAACAACTCGTTTAATAATGCTTTTATCTTGACGAAAAATCGGCTCATCAATTCTGCCACACCCTTGTAGGCTGCCACAAACAACCGCTAAGTATTCTCTTTCAAAATCGAGCGAGTGTAAACTCTTTTTCAAAAGCTCGTGAATATGCGGATTTTTAGCAATTACCATTAACCCCGAAGTGCCTTTATCAAGGCGATTTACAGGGCGAAAAACAAAATTTTCACCTTGTTTTTTGTAGTAATTTAACACCGCACCGCCAACGCTTTTATCATAATTATTAAGCGAAGGGTGTGTCGGAATTTCACCGTCTTTATTAATTATCAGCAAATATTCATCTTCAAAAACAACATCGAGCGGTAAATCGCAAAGCGGTATATTTTCGCTTTTTTCATCAGCGGTTTGAATAGTAATTTCAACCTTGTCACCGCATTTTACATTTTCATTTGTGAATTTTTGCTCGCCGTTTACCAAAATGCCGTTTTCAATTCTTTTGGCTTTTTTAATAAGCGAAGAAGAAAGCCCCAAATCATTTTTCAAAAACAAAAGCAAACTTTTCTCTTTCTTCGCTGTACCTATAACTACGCTTTTCATTTTAAAAGTTCAATTAATTTTGGCAGTTGCGACTCAAATCTTACGCCAAATCTAACATCTGTTTTTTCTTCTTTTGTTATTTTAATCGCTTCAGATGTGATTTTTTGCGCAATCGAAGCAGCAGTTTCAAGACTTTTGCCGTTTAAAAGCGCAGTCAATAAAACACAAGCAAAAATATCGCCCGTTCCGTGATAAACGCCTTCGTGTTTTTCAGTAAAACAGTAATTTATTTTCTTAGTTTCATTGTCATAAGTCGCAACACCGAGTTTCTCATTATCGAAATAAACGCCTGTCAACACAATTTTTTTATCACAAACACTTTTTAATTTTTCAATTAAACTTTCAACAAACTCTTTTGTATAAGGGCCGCTAATATATGGCGTGTTTGTCAAAAGGCACGCTTCTGTAATATTCGGCGTAATAACATCAGCCGTTTTGCAAATTTTAAGCATTTCAGCTGGAAAGCTGTTATCAAAATTCTTATAAAGCGAGCCGAAATCAGCCATAACAGGGTCAACCAAAACAAGCGTATTCTCATCAGCAAGTTGTTTTATTGTTTCTTTCACAATTTCAACCTGCGCAATCGAGCCTAAATAGCCTGTATAAATACTGTCGAATTTAACATTTAAACTTTTCCAATGGTTAACTATCGGCAAAATTTCATCGGTCAAATCTTTAAAAGTATAATTTTCAAAACCGCCCGTATGCGTTGATAAAACCGCAGTCGGAATTACCGAACATTCTATTCCGCCTGCCGAAATAATCGGCAAAGCAACCGTGAGCGAACATTTGCCAATACACGAAATATCATGAATTGCCGCTACTCTTTTTATTCTTTCCATAAAAACCTCTTATTCTAAAACAATTGTAAAAGGACCGTCGTTTACAAGTTTAACTTCCATTTTTGCACCGAAAATGCCCTTTTCAACCTTTTCAACATAATTCTTGCACTGCTCGCAAAAATAATCGTAAAGGTCGCTTGCATCATCAGGCGCCATCGCCTCAAAAAAAGAAGGGCGGTTGCCGTGCGAACAATCGGCACACAAAGTAAACTGCGAAATAACAAGCAGTCCCCCGCCAACATCGCCAAGCGACTTATTTATTCTCTCATTTTCATCTTCAAAAATGCGAAGATTGCAAACTTTTTTGGCAAGTCTGTCAGCATCGTCTTTTGTATCGCCCTTTGCTGCACCGAAAAACACCAAAAATCCTTTATCAACAGCGCCAACCGTTTTGTTATCAACATCAACGCTTGCGCTTAAAACCCTTTGAACTACAATTTTCATTTAAAATCTCCTTTAAAAACAAACTGCATTAGCATTATAACATTTTGCAAAAAGATTTACAAGCGTTATTTTAACACCTCTAACGCTTTTTTCAGCTGGTCGTCCTCTTTATCGCTTAAAAACATATAGTTTCTATTTTGATAGTCGCTAAATTTCACTTCAAAATCAGGTTTTATACCCTTTTTATGATAAGTTTTACCGTTTATATCGACTACAACATCGGTTGTAAATTTAATCGCCGTGCCGTCAAACAAATCATAAGTTGTTTGCGCAATTCCCTTGCCGAAAGTCTTTTCGCCGACTATTTTACCTTTCCCCAAATCTCTTATATTCATAGCGAAAATCTCTGCAGCAGATGCACTTTTTGAATTCACAATAACCGCAAAGGGCAAATCAAGCTTGCTTTCTTCATCAGATGAATAAAGCGTTTTAATATCTCCGTTTTTGGCTTTCATTCGCACTATATCGCCCTTGTCCAAAACCTTATCAAGCATTTTTGCGCAAACATCGACATAACCGCCGGGGTTATCTCTAAGGTCAAAAACTACCGATTTTGCGTTATTCTTCTTAACAAAACTCAACGCTTTTTCAAATTGCTCAAGTGTTGGCTCTTCAAACTCATCAATTTTCACAACGCAAGAAGTACCAACCATTCTGTAAGTTACGCTGTCATAAACAAATACGCCCGATTTTACGCTAAATTTTAATGTTTTTTTGCCTCTTTTTACAACAATTTTAGCAGTTTCTTTTTCTTTAATAAGTTTCGCCGCTGTTGAGGCTGATTTATTTTTAAGCGAAACGCCGTTAATTTTCAACAGTTTATCGCCCTTTTTAATACCCGCTTTTTTCGCCGGCGACAACGAGTGAACAAAACAAACTGTAGGATATTTTTCCCCACTCTTTATAGCAATTGAAACACCGATACTCTTTTGCGAAACACCTTTACGCTCTTTTTCTTTTTTAATAAAATCATCTTTATTAAAATATTTTGCGTAAATATCATCATCAAGCATTTCAATATAACAATTGCAAAGTTTATCGCCGACTTTTTCATTGTCAAGCGAAAAGCAAATTGCGTTATTATTAATTTTTGTGTCAACGATTACCACCTTTTTCATAAGCGAAACTTGCTCAAAAAACCTTGCAAAATCACCGCCTAAAAGTAAAAAAGCGATGCTCAAAGTTAAAACCGCAGTAATTATTATAAGGGGCAGTTTTTTTACAAATTTTAAAAGATAATTCTTAATTTTTGCCATTTTTCGACATTCTCCTAAAAATGAAATAGGGGCGAAAACTCGCCCCTAAAAAACTATTAATTAAAAGTAATTCAACGGATTTACACGGTTTCCGTTTACACGCATTTCAAAATGTAAATGCGGTCCGGTTGAACGACCGGTAGAGCCTACATAAGCAATAACCTGTCCTTGTTTAACCGTTTGACCCGAACCCACTGCAAGCGATGAGCAATGACCATAAAGCGAAATCAAGCTCGAACCTTGATAAATTCCGTGGTCAATCATAACACAGTTACCGTAAGAGCCGTTATAAGAAGCCAAAATTACAGTACCCGAAGCGGTTGCAAGAATAGGTGTACCATAAGCACCGCTACCGGAAATGTCAACACCGCCATGAAATTTGTTATAATGCAAAGTCGGGTGATATCTGTAACCGAATCCCGAAGAAATGTAGTAAGAAGAGCCACCGTAAGGCCAAGTGAATCCAGAAGAGCCTATTTTAATATTTACATTTGAAGAAGATGACTTTTTAGCAGCTAAAGCACGTTTTGCCGCCTCTCTTGCTATTCTGTCAAACTCTTTTTGAGCCTCTTCTTTAGCTTTAATAACCTCTGCCGATTCTTCTTTCAAAGCGCTTTCTGTATCTTCCAATTTAGAATATGTATTTTGCACTTCTTTATATTTAGAATCAAGGTTGCCCTTTTCAGTTACCAACTGCTGTTTAAGCGAATCAGCTTCAGATTTTTTAGCTTCAACCTGCTTTTTGTCTTTATTGATTTTCTTAATATCTTTTTCAAGCTTGTTCATCAAACCTTTAGTATCAGAAGTAATACACTTCATAATATCGGTTTTTTCAAGAAAATCACTATAGTCATCAGCTGAAAGCAATACCAAAACATCAGTAGAAGCGCCTGCAATATAAATTGCTTTTAATCTGTCTTTTAATTGCTTTTTAGCTTTTTTAATCTGACTTTCTTTTTTATTAATTTGAGCTTTTAAATCATCAATTTCATTTGCAAGAGCGCTAACTTTAGCAGTCATTGTGTCAACTTTTGTTTCAATAACGTCAACCTGCTCTTCCAAATTTTCAGCTTTTTCTTTAATATCGGCTTTATCGCTTTTCAAAGAATCAAGTTTCTTTTGAATTTTCTTTTGCTTTTCATTCAAAGAATTAATCTTATTTTGTAATTCGCTTGATGTTGCCGCCGATACATCTAAAGAATCTTCAGGAACAAAAATGCCTAATGAAACCGCAATCAAACAAAAGCATACAATTACAGAAACAAACTTTTTAAATAAACGCATTTTGCTCGCTTCCTTCCTTACGCAAATACTTTCTAATAGAAATAGAACTGCCTATTGTTCCGGCAACAATTCCGATAATGCAAAATCCTCCGAACAAATACCAAACAACGCTGGAATACGGAATAAGACTTAAAAATCCAAATTGTCGTACCTGATCAATTGTCGAATTATAAATCAAATATAAAATTCCAGTTGAAGCAACTGCGGAAATCAAACCAAAGGTAATACCTTCAATAATAAACGGAAAACGTATAAAACTGTTAGTAGCACCTACCGCTTTCATAATTGAAATTTCAAGTTTTCTTGCCGCCATTGTAATACGAATTGTATTCGCAATTATTACCAAAGAGGTAAACAACAACAATCCTATAATCCAAAGACTTGCAGTATTAATAACATTTTGAATACCGTTTAAAACTTTTGTAAGCTCTTTAGAATAATTTACATAATAAACGCCTTTAATGCTTTTAATTGCTTTAATGGCTTTTTCTGTTTTTGATTTAGAAAAATCTTTCCAAGTAACTTTAATTTTACCCGGTAAAAATGTACTGTCGTTTTCAAATAAGTCATCAAACATTGTGCCGATTGATTCTCTAAAAGATTCAGCGCCTTGCTCACGGCTAACATATTCGGTTTTTTTAACATTGCTTAAAGCTTTAATTTCTTTTTCAATTTCAGCTGCTTTTTTGTCGCTAACATTATCATTCAAAAACACAAGCGCCAAGTTATTATCTTTAACCGAAACAAAAGACTCTTGAATGTTATATGAAAGTAAAACCGCAACGCCCATTAAAAGCATACAAGAAACCAAAACGCAAACAGATGCAAGCGTCATTAAACGGTGCAGCCAAATATTTTTAAAACCTTCAATAGTGAGGTATCTTACACTTCTTAACTTCATTGAACGGCACCCTCCTCATTATCGGCAACAATTCTGCCTTTTTCAAGCATAATTACTCTTCTGCCGAAATCTCTTACAAGTTGATGCTCGTGAGTTACCATAACAACAGTAGTTCCTCTGCGGTTAATTTCAGTAAGCAAATCAACAATTTCATAAGACATTTCAGGGTCAACGTTACCCGTAGGCTCGTCTGCAATAATTATTTGAGGGTTATTAACCAAAGCACGTGCAAGACCTACACGTTGCTGTTCACCGCCCGACAATTCGTTAGGATAACACCTTGCTTTGTCGCCCAATCCGACCATAGACAAAGCCGAAGCTACCCTTCTTCTTATATCTTTTGAAGAAGCGCCTACAACTCTGAGCGAAAATGCGACATTGCCGAAAACAGTCATATTAGGAATAAGTCTGAAATCCTGAAAAACAATTCCCATTGTTCTGCGGAAATAAGGTACTTCCCTACGTTTAATTTTGCTCATTTTGTAGCCGTTTACAATAACTTCGCCGGTGTTGCACTTTTCTTCGTGCATAATCAGTTTAATAAAGGTAGATTTACCTGCGCCGGAAGCACCGACAACAAACACAAATTCACCTTTATTTATTCTTATATTAACATCGTTTAAAGCGTGTGTTCCGTTTGCATAGTTTTTAGAAACACCTTTAAACTCAATCAACGCCTGATTGTTTTTAATTTCGTCAATATTCTTATTAATATTAATCACTCCAACCTGAAAAATAAAAATTAATACAAAACAGGACTTGAATTCAAATATTTCTTAACCATTAAAGCAATTTTAAATACAATTGCGTGTTCAAATTCTCTAAGGTCAAGACCTGTTAATTTTTTAATTTTTTCAAGTCTGTATACTAAAGTATTTCTGTGAACAAAAAGTTTTCTCGAAGTTTCAGAAACGTTCAAATTGTTTTCAAAGAATTTTTGAATTGTAAACAAAGTTTCCTGATCAAGACTTTCAATTGAGCCCATTTTAAACACTTCTTTTAAATAAGTTTCGCAAAGTGTTGTAGGTAATTGATAAATAAGTCTTGCAATACCGAGATTTTCATAACTTACTATTGCTTTTTCGGTATCAAAAACTTTTCCAACTTCAATTGCGATTTGTGCCTCTTTAAATGAAGAAGAAAGTTCTTTAATTGTATCAACAATAGTGCCTATACCGATTACGCAATGAGTATAAAATTCGCCTGAAAGCGTATCAATAATAGAGCGAGCAAGTTTCTCAAGGTCGCCAACGCTAATATTAGGAGTTGTTTCTTTAACAATTGCAATTTCAGTTTCGCTTATGTTAATAATAAAATCTTTCTGCTTGTCTGGGAAAAGATTTTGAACAATATCAAACACCGAAACATCGTTTTTAGTAACGATTTTCACAAGCAAAACAACATGAGAAATATCAATATTAAAATGAAGCTCTCTTGCTTTTACATAAATGTCGCCCGGCATAATGTTTTCGAGAATAATGTTTTTAACAAAATTAGACCTGTCAAAATTCTCATCAAAATACTGTTTAACATTAATCAAAGAAACGGTAATTAAATTTACAAAGGATTGTGCAACCTCATCAGTACCTTTCACAAATACCAAATAATTAGGTCTGGTATTGGTACAGGCTCTAAAAGTATACTCTCCTCTTACAAACGCCTCTTCGTTTTCTAAATCAGCTTCAACAATTCCCATAGGCTCACCTATAAGAGCGGGTTCGTTGCATGCGCAAACAGTAAATGTTTCATCAACAACACCGATAGTTTTTTCTACCGCTTCACCCATTTGAGATACTACGCTTTGAAAAAGTCTGTTAGACATAATTAGCTCTCCTTAAAAAATTTTATATATTTTGCATAATACTGATTATATACATTTTACACAAAAACACGGCAAATTTCAAGGTGTTTTTTAAATTTTTTTAAGAATTTTTATAAAAACTTACAAAAAACCATTAAAAAACCGCCTATTTTAGCATAAAAACAGTTATATTTTTGTTTTTATGTAATTTGCTGAAATTATTATTTTTAATTTGTGAAAGTTGCATATATAGGTTTTTGTCGTAATTTGCGATAAAAAAATATGGTAATTTTTACCATATTATGCTAAAATAAAATAAAAACTTTGGCGGTGAATTTTATGAAAAAAAGCAAATTTGAAAAAATACATTTGATTGACCCGAAATGTATTTTTGACAACCCTTATCAACCAAGAAAAACTATTGACGAGCAAAAAATGAAAGGGCTTATTAAATCAATTAAAAAGAACGGAATTATTCAGCCTATTGTTGTAAGAGAAATTAATAAGAATAGATTTGAACTAATTTGCGGTAACAGAAGACTAAATGCGGCTTTGTTTTTAAAACTTAAAACTGTTCCCTGCATTATTCAAAATGCAAATAACGAAACTGTTTTTGCGCTTTCGCTTATTGAAAACATTCAGCGGGACAACCTTAACTTTATAGAAGAAGCGACAGCAATTGAAAAACTTATTAAAGAATATAATTACACTCAAACTACAGTTGCCGAAAAATTAGGGCTTTCACAACCTACAATCGCAAACAAGTTAAGAATTTTAAAGCTTGATAAAAAGCAATTAGAAAAAATTCAAAAATTTTCGCTTTCCGAGCGCCACGCAAGAGCACTTTTAAAAATTGACGATAAACTACTGCAAAACGATATTTTAAACGAAATAATAATAAAAAACTTAAATGTTGAGCAAACCGAAAAGCTTATTGAAACAAAAACAACACCGAATACTAAATATAAAGAAAAGTTAGTTGTAAAAGATTTAAGACTTTTTGTAAATTCAATTAATAAAGCGATTAAAGTTATGAAAAATTCGGGAATTGAAGCAAAAAGCCGCAAAGAAGAAGATGAAAACTGCATTAAATATACAGTAATAATACCGAAATAGGAGCTTGACTTTTATTTATATATATGATAGAATAAACAAAACTCTTTGAGGGAGTAGTCGGCTTTTTCTTTTGAAAAAGCGGTAAGTCAACAATCTCGACTCGATTTTTTCGGGTTTGGCTTATCTTAATTGGTGAGACTCAAAGTATGGAATATTCTGTACTTTTTGTCTTTTTATATTGTTATTTAAAGCAGGTGCAGAAATAACCTGCTTTTTAATTTTTTAAAGGAGATTTAAAATGATTTATATTGGTTATTTAATTTGTGCCGTAATAATTGTTTGGCTTTCAAACAAAGCGTCTGTTTATGTTGATTTGCTTGATAAAAAAACTTCGCTTTCGGGTGCTTTTATCGGCGGTGTAATGCTTTCGGCAGTTACAAGCCTGCCGGAACTTTTTACAAGTCTTTCCTCAACGGTTTGGCTTGATAAACCGGGGCTTTGTTTAGGAAACATTCTCGGAAGCAACCTTTTCAATTTGCTTACCATTGCCGTTTTGATTTTGATTTTTTACAAAGGCTTTTCAACTGCAAAAATTGCTAAAAGTCATATTAAATCTTCGATTTTTATTATTTTGATTTATGCTTTTATGATGTTTAATTTGCAAGGCAAAATTCCGCTTGAAATTGCTACGGTAAATGTTATTTCAATAATAATTATCGCACTTTACATTTTTGGTGTAAAAAGTATGGCGGCTGATGATTTTCAGGTTGACAGCGATGATGAAATTACCGAACTTTCAGTTAAGCAAATAGCAATAAGATTTGTTTTAGCAAGTATCGGAATTATCGCAATTAGTATAATAATAACCAAAGTAACCGATATAATTGCCGATGAAAACCACTTAAATCTCGGTGCTGGTATTGCAGGAGCTTTGTTTTTAGGAATTGCCACTTCCCTGCCCGAACTTTCTTCGACATTCTCACTTTTCAGACTTAAAAATTACAACATTGCAATAGGTAATATTATAGGAAGCAATTTGTTTAACTTTACAATTCTTTCGGTTGCTGATGTTTTCTATTTAAAATCAGGAAAAAGTGGTGCTGTAAACGGCAGAATTTATGATTTTATTTCTAATTTTGCCGACCCGAAAAATGTAAACCTTTTAATTTTTGGTGCAATTTCTATGCTTTCAATGCTTTTACTTTTAAAATTCAAGAATAAATTTTTACAGATTATTTGCCCTTTAATAATAATAGGTTGTTATGTTGCGTTTTTAGTAGTGTAGTTTTTACAATTAAAATTTAACACATATTCCACCCGACATTCAAGGACATTATTTTTGTAGGTTTTACACAAATTATAAAAAACTTAAATTAAGAAAAAACATATTGATTTTTTCTTTAAAATACGATATAATATTTATATCAAAAAATATTGGAGGACTATTAAATATGTTAGTTTCAGCAAAAGATATGTTGAACAAAGCAAAAGCAGGCAAATATGCTGTAGGCCAGTTCAACATAAACAATCTCGAATGGACTAAAGCCATTCTTTTAACCGCAGAGGAATTGAAATCTCCTGTTATCTTAGGCGTTTCTGAAGGCGCAGGTAAATATATGTGCGGTTACAAAACAGTTGTAGGTATGGTAAACGGTATGTTGGAAGAACTTAACATTACTGTTCCTGTTGCTCTTCACCTTGACCACGGTTCATATGAAGGCGCAAAAGCTTGCATTGAAGCAGGTTTTTCATCTGTAATGTTTGACGGTTCACACTATCCGATTGAAGAAAATATTGAGAAAACTAAAGAATTAGTAGGCATTTGCGAGCAAAAAGGTCTTTCTATTGAAGCAGAAGTCGGTGCTATTGGCGGCGAGGAAGACGGCGTTATCGGCAGCGGTGAAGTTGCTGACCCTGAAGAATGCAAAATGATTGCTGACCTCGGTGTAACAATGCTTGCAGCCGGTATCGGTAACATTCACGGTAAATACCCTGAAAACTGGGCTGGTCTTTCATTTGATACATTAGACGCTATTCAACAGCTTACAGGTGCTATGCCGTTGGTACTTCACGGCGGTACAGGTATTCCTGCTGATATGATTAAAAAAGCAATTTCGCTTGGCGTTTCAAAAATCAATGTAAACACCGAATGTCAATTAGCGTTTGCTGCTGCTACAAGAAAATATATTGAAGCGGGTAAAGATTTACAAGGCAAAGGCTTTGACCCGAGAAAACTTTTGGCTGACGGCGTTGAAGCTATTAAAGCTACAGTTAAAGAAAAAATGGAACTTTTCGGCTCTGTAGGCAAAGCGTAAAATTTACAAAAATTACCCTCGACTTTTGAAAAAAGTGTCGAGGGTTTTTTATCACAATTATATCATATTCTCTTTTTATAATTATTAGGGGTATTTTTATGAAAAAACTTTTAGCTATAATTATTTGCTTATCTATAATTTTAACTTGTTTTGCGTTTTCGGCAATTGCTGATGACGATTTAATTGATGATGAGACCAATCAAACAACGGTTGAGGAAACATCAACCGAAGAGTCGTCAACTGAAGAATCTTCAACTGAGGAGTCTTCGACAGAAGAGTCATCAACCGAAGAATCGTCAACGGAAGAGTCATCAACTGAGGAGTCGACTACTGAAGAGTCGACTACTGAAAATTATGATGACAAAATTGTAATTACCGATTCTAACGGCGAAATAATTACAACTTACGACATAGAAAAAAATGATTTAACAAAAGACCTTCGTGATTATTTGCAAAGACCGCTTGATTCTTTAAGATATAATCAAAACGGCGTTTGCACAATAACTTTACCAAAGGGCGAATACTGTGCTAAATCTTCACTAAATGTTTACAGCAATACAAAGCTTGATTTTAACGGCTCAACAATTTATCGTGCAAAAGGTGTTGACGGTGCAATAGTTCGTTTCGGCAGAAGTGATGAATCAAGCTCGGGCTATGACGGATACAAAAACATTGTTTTGACAAATGCAAAATTTGATGCTGATAAAAACGGAACGGGCTCTCTTGTTCGTTTTGCTCACGCCGAAAATGTGCAAATTTCAAATATTACTTTTACAAATTCTAAAAAAGTTAATCACCTTTTAACTTTTGCCGGTTGTAACAATGTTAAAGTCGATAATTGCACTTTTTCTGATATGGACGTTACCGAAATTAATAAATACAACTGCGAAGCTATTCAAATTGATGTTATGAAAGAGGAATATTTTGATAAATATCCCGAATATGACGGTACTCCTACAAAAAATGTTTCGGTTACAAACTGCACATTTAAAAACCTGCAAAGAGGATTAGGCTCGCACACAGGTATTGCAGGTCATTATTACGAAAATATGCATTTTGATAATAATTATTTTGAAAATGTTTCCGGTTATGCTATTAGGGCGACAGCCTACCGCAACAGTACAATAAACAACAATGTTATTAAAAACTGCGGAAGCGGAATTTTAATGGGAAGCGTTTCTGCTGAAGATTTAAGCCATTTTTATGCTCCTGTAAGCTCAAATGATAAAATTATTGCTCAATCTAACAATCAAATAAAAAATAACTCTATTAATTTAATCGACACAAATTTTGAAAATGTGCAATATGGAATTTATCTTTTAGGTAAAAAAGTAACTTCTGCTACTGATGCAGACGGCAAAAAATTCAGCGGTGATTTTAGAATTTCAGCTGTAAGAGTTGAAAATAACGTTATAAATTCTACTGTTATAAACAAAAATTGTTACGGAATTTGGGCAAACGGCGCATTTGGTAACTCGAGCAATAGTAGTTCTAATCTTAATATCTCGAACAATATTTTTAATTTTTCTAACAGCGCTACGACAAGCAAATTGATTTACGGAATGAAATTTATAAACTGCGAGAATATTTATGTCGATAAAAACTCCATTTTAGATGCTAAAACTTCTAAAGGAATTTTAAATTCGGGCGCGGTTGTTGATAATTGCTCGGGAATTGTTTTTAACTCAAACACAATTAAAAACACTACAAATTACGGAATAAGATTGGCTAATGCAACAAGCGCTGTTGTTTCGAAGAATAACATAAATAATACCAAAAATTACGGTATTTATTTATCGGAAAAGACAAGCAAGTCAAAAATTAACAGTAACACCGTTAACAAGGTTTCAATCGGCGTTTATTTGAACTCTTCAGCGGCGGCTGTTGAGATTAACAGTAACAAAATTTCAAATACTACTTCTCATGCTATTCAGCTAAATGACAAAGCTAAAGCTGTTAGCATTAAAACCAACACGGTTTCCGGTGTTAAAGGTTACGGAATTTATATTTCTAAAAATGCAAATGCCGGCGATATTAGTTCAAACTCGCTATGTAATCCAAAAGGCGTTCCTATTTATTTAAACAAAAAAGCTACTGTTTCGACAATAACAAAAAATAAAATTGATATTACAAATGGCAGTATTAATGTAATTAATTTGAATGATTCTTCGAGTGTTGCAAAAATTAATGGCAACCTCATTAACCGCAAAAAGTCAACAGGCAGTTCTAAACTAAAAGTTAATTGCAAAAACGGTATTGCGATAAACAGCGGCGCTGCTAAAACCACACAAATTAATTCAAATCAGATAAATAATTGTAAAAACACAGGAATTGCGGTTTATAAAATAAAATCTAAACCAAAAATTCAAAAGAATATAATAAAAGTCTGTAAATTCGGTATTCAGTATAAAAAAGGGTCTTTGTCAGGCAACAAAATTAGTAAAGCCTCTTCAAAGAAAATTGTTAAATTAAAGTAAATGTTTTTCCAGCATTTTTATTGGCGTAAGCTCGAAATTGTTCGGACTTACGCCATTTTTACGGGCGAAGAATTAAACTAAACACAAAAAAATACAACGAATAAAGCGGTTTTTTGTTCACTTGCTACAATTTTATAAAAAAACGCAAAAATCGTTGCATAATTATTCGTTTTATGCTATAATATATGCAAATTATTTGCATAAAATTCATAAAGAGGATTGTTTTATGAAAAAAATATTCATTGACGGAAGTGCAGGCACAACAGGGCTTCGCATTTTTGACAGACTTGAAAAAAGAGAAAATATTGAACTTATAACTTTATCAGAAGAAAAAAGAAAAGACCCACAAGCGCGAAAAGAGGCTTTAAACAAAGCCGATGTTGCTTTTTTATGTTTGCCTGATGAAGCGGCAAAACAAGCGGTTGCTATGATTGAAAACGATAACACGGTAGTAATTGACACTTCGACTGCTCACAGAACAAATGATGATTTTGCTTACGGGTTTCCTGAACTTTCAAAAGAACACGAGCAAAAAATAATTAATTCAAAAAGAATTGCGGTTCCCGGTTGTCACGCAAGCGGTTTTATTGCGCTGGTTTACCCTTTAATTGAAGCGAAGATTTTAGAGAAAGACGCTTTGCTTTCCTGCTTTTCGCTTACAGGTTATTCAGGCGGTGGCAAAAAAATGATTGCTGAATATGAAGCGGACGACAAAGGTGAATTGCTTTTTGCTCCAAGACAATACGGAATTACACAACAACACAAACATTTAAAAGAAATGAAAGCGATAACAGGCATTGAGAACAAGCCTGTTTTCTCCCCTATTGTTGACGACTTTTACAGCGGTATGCAAGTTAGCGTTCCTTTGTTTAAAAAGCAATTGGCAAATAGTAAAACTATTGACGATATTAAAGAAGTTTACAAACAAAAATATAACGGTCCTATTGTAACTTATGATGACTCGATTGACCAAAACGGTTTAATTTCAACAGCGACTTTGTCAAACAAAGACAGTATGAAAATTAGCGTTTTAGGTAATGACGAAAGAATTGTATTAACAGCGGTTTACGATAATCTCGGCAAAGGCGCTTCGGGAGCTGCGGTCGAGTGTTTAAACCTTGTTACAGGTGTTGATAAAACTAAAGGACTTGACTTATAAACTGAAAGGACAGAAATATGATACAGGTAAACGGCGGAATTTGCGCCGCAAAAGGATTTATGGCGAGCGGTGTTCATTGCGGAATCCGCAAAAATAAAACAAAAAGAGATTTATCGCTAATTTACAGCGAAACGCCCTGCGCTGCTGCGGCGGTTTATACAACAAATCTTGTTAAAGGTGCACCTTTAATTGTTAATAAAAAACATCTTGCAAACGGCAAAGCGCAAGCGGTTATTTGCAACAGCGGAAACGCTAACACCTGCAATGCAAACGGTATTGAGGTTGCTGAAAAAACCGCTGACTGTTTGGCGAAAGCGCTTAATATTGACAGCGATGACGTTATTGTTTCATCAACCGGTGTAATTGGTTTGCCGCTTGATGTTGAGCCTATTGAAAAAGGTATTCCGAAATTAATTAAAGAACTCGGCGACAACTCAAAACAAGCCGCCGAAGGTATTATGACTACCGATACAAAGGTAAAAGAAATTGCGATTGAATTTGAAATTGACGGCAAAAAATGCAGAATAGGCGGTATTGCAAAAGGTAGCGGAATGATTCACCCGAATATGGCTACAATGCTCGTTTTCATAACCACCGACTGCAATATTAGTAGTGAAATGTTGCAAAAAGCGTTATCAACCGATATTAAAGAAACATTTAATATGATAAGTGTTGACGGCGATACCTCTACAAACGATATGGTAACGGTGCTTGCAAACGGCAAAGCCGGCAACAAAGAAATTACTGCTGACGATGATGATTTTAAAACATTTATGAAAGCGCTTAACACAGTTAATGTATATTTATGCAGAAGAATTGTTGCTGACGGTGAAGGCGCAACTAAAATGCTTGAATGTAAAGTTGAAGGCGCAAACACTCTTGAAAACGCAAAGTTATGCGCAAAAAGCGTTGTTTGTTCGGCGCTTACAAAGGCGGCAATGTTTGGCTCTGACGCTAACTGGGGCAGAGTTTTATGCGCTATCGGCTATTCGGGAGCGAAAGTTGATGTTGAAAAAATAGATGTTAAATTTAAATCAGCAAAAGGTGAAATTTTAGTTTGCGAAAACGGCGCAGGCGTTGAATTTTCGGAAGAAAAGGCAAAAGAAATTTTGCTTGAAGATGAAATTGAAATTTTAGTAAATTTAAACTCGGGCGAATATTCTTCGGTTGCTTGGGGTTGCGATTTAACCTATGATTATGTTAAAATAAACGGAGATTACAGAACTTAAATTTTTTAGAAAAGAGAGAGTAAAAATGGATATTACCAATGCGCAAAGAGCAAAAGTTTTAGTACACGCTTTACCTTATATTCAAGAATATACAGGAAAAGTTGTTGTTATTAAATATGGCGGAAACGCTATGATAAACGAAAAATTAAAAGACTCTGTTATGAGAGATATTGTTTTGCTTTCTCTTATCGGAGTTAAAGTAGTTTTGGTACACGGCGGTGGCCCTGAAATTACTGATATGCTTAATAAAATAGGCAAAAAAAGCGAATTTGTTGACGGACTTCGAGTTACCGACAAAGAAACAATTGATGTTGTTCAAATGGTGCTTGCAGGCAAAGTTAACAAAGACCTTGTTAATTTGATTGAAAACAAAGGCGGTAGTGCACTCGGTCTTTCGGGTGTTGACGGTCATATGATAAGCGCTAAAACAAAGCACGAAAAATTGGGCTTTGTCGGCGAAATTGAAAGCGTAAATGTTAAACCTATTAACGATGTTATTGATAAGGGCTATATTCCGGTTGTTTCAACTGTAGGTTGTGATGAAAACGGAAATGTTTACAACATTAACGCCGATACTGCAGCCGCTAAAATTGCTGGCGAACTCGGTGCGGAAAGTTTGATTTCTATGACCGATATTGCCGGAATTTTAAAAGATAAAGATGATGTTTCTACACTTATACCCGTTATAAAAGTCAGCGAAATTCCAAATCTTATTGAATCAGGAATTATCAGCGGAGGAATGATTCCAAAGGTTGAATGTTGCATTGAAGCAATTAATTTAGGGGTTAAACATGTGTTTATTATCGATGGCACAATTTCTCACGCTATTTTGGTTGAAATGCTTACTAACGAAGGTATAGGCACTATGTTTATTGACGATTAAGGAGATTATTATGGACATATTTTCTACCGATAAACAGTATATTGCAAATACTTATGCCCGTTTTCCTATAAACCTTGTCAGCGGAAAAGGCTCGGTTGTAAAAGACGAAAACGGCAAAGAATATATCGACCTTGCAACAGGAATTGCGGTTAATACATTTGGCGTTGCAGATGATGAATGGATTAGTGCTGTTAAAAAGCAACTTGAAACTTTACAACACACTTCTAACCTTTATTACAGCGCACCTTGTGCAAATCTTGCAAAAATTCTTTGCGAGAAAACAGGAATGAAAAAGGTGTTTTTCTCAAACTCCGGCGCAGAGGCAAACGAATGTGCAATTAAAGCCGCAAGAAAATATGCGCAAGACAAAAAAGGCGAAAAATTCAGCACAATTGTTACGCTTAAAAACAGTTTTCACGGCAGAACAATTACAACGCTTGCCGCAACAGGACAAGAGGTTTTTCATAAAGATTTTACTCCGCTTACTGAAGGTTTTGTATATGCCACCGCAAACGCAACCGAAGAAATTGAAGCGATTATTGCAACTTACAACTGTGCGGCTATTATGATTGAGGTTGTTCAGGGTGAAGGCGGTGTAAATCCGCTTGAATATCAATTTGTTCAAGATATTGCTAATATTGCGAAAAGGCACGATATTTTGCTTATTTGCGATGAAGTGCAAATTGGCAACGGCAGAAGCGGTAAACTTTACGGCTATATGAATTATGATATCACGCCTGATATTGTTACGACTGCAAAAGGGCTTGGAGGCGGTCTTCCGCTCGGTGTTACAATGCTTGGCGAAAAAGTTAAAGATGTTTTCACACCCGGCTCTCACGGCTCGACTTTCGGCGGCAACCCTGTCGCTTGTGCCGGTGCAATTAGCATTATTAACCGATTAGATGAAGAATTGTTAAAAGGCGTAAGAGAGCGCTATGAATTTATTAAACAAGAATTAGAAAGCGCAAAAGGCGTAAAAAGTATTAGCGGAATGGGGCTAATGCTTGGAATTGAAACCGAAAAAGATGCCGGTGAAGTTATTAACGAATGTATAAAAAACGGCGTTTTAGTGATAAAAGCAAAAGAAAAAGTAAGGCTTTTACCTGCGCTTAATATTCCGATTGAGCAACTTAAAAAAGCGATTGAAGTTTTGAAAAACGCTTGTAAATAAGGAGAATTTTTATGAATTTAAAAGGCAAAGATTTTTTAAAATTACTTGATTTTTCTTCGCAAGAAATTGAATATTTAATAGACCTTGCCGCCGATTTAAAGGCAAAAAAGAAAAGCGGTATTCCCCACAAATTATGCGAGGGCAAAAATGTGGCTTTGATTTTTGAAAAAACTTCTACAAGAACACGCTGTTCTTTTGAAGTTGCCGCAAGAGATCTTGGAATGGGCGTTACTTATCTTGACCCTACCGGCTCGCAAATCGGCAAAAAAGAAAGCATTGCTGATACTGCAAGGGTGCTTAGCGGTATGTTTGACGGCATTGAATACAGAGGTTTTGAGCAAGAAAAAGTTGAAGAATTAGCAAAATATTCTTGTGTTCCTGTTTTCAACGGTTTGACTAACGAATCGCACCCGACACAAATTTTGGCTGATTTTCTTACTATTAAAGAGCATTTCGGCTATTTAAAAGGAATTAACTTTGTTTATATGGGTGATGCAAGATACAATATGGGAAACTCACTTATGGTAGGTTGCGCAAAAATGGGGCTTAACTTTACCGCTTGTGCGCCTAAAAAGTATTTTCCTGATAAAGAATTGATTGAAAAGTGTCAAAAAATCGCTAAAGAAACAGGCGCAACATTAAATTTTGAAACTGACCCGAAAAAAGCGACTAAAGGCGCAAATGTTATTTATACTGATGTTTGGGTTTCAATGGGCGAGCCGATTGAGGTTTGGCAAGAAAGAATTGATGATTTAGCGCCTTATGAGGTAAATTCTGATTTGATGAAAAATGCTGATGGCAACGCTGTGTTTATGCATTGCCTGCCCGCTTATCACGACCAAAAAACCGATGTCGGCAAAGAAATGGGCGAAAAATTCGGCAGAAATTCTATGGAAGTTACTGATGAAGTTTTTGAGTCAAAACAGTCAATTGTGTTCCAAGAAGCCGAAAACAGAATGCACACTATTAAAGCAGTTATGGCGGCTATGATGTAAAAAATGTTAAATGAGCGGTTTAATTCCGCTCATTTTTGTTATTAATCAATAAACATTAAAAACTTTAACGCTTTTGCTTGACAGAGTGGTAAAGTTATGATATAATTTATTACATTAACGAGATAAAGTGATGAATTGAGGTATTTGTTATGAATAATTGGCATAATCAAAGTACAGACGAGCTTTGTGAGGCTTTGCTCAGCCTTGAAAGCAAAGAAGAGTGCTACGCTTTTTTGGAAGATGTTTGCACAATTAAAGAGTTTTTAGACATTGCGCAACGTCTTTCGGTAGCAAAAATGCTTGATAACGGCGAAAGTTATTCCGCTATTAGCGCGCAAACAGGCGCAAGCACCGCTACAATCAGCCGTGTTAGTAAGGCTTATGAATATGGCGCAGGCGGTTACAAAACAGTTATTTCAAGATGCAAGGAGAAATAATTAATGATTGAAGAACAACTTTTAAAAAGTGAGGAAAAAGCGGTTTTCGCTTTGCGTTCGCTTTATAGAAAATACGGTTATTTGCCTTATAAAATGAGTAAATTTGAGGAATATGAACTTTATATTCGCAACAAAGATTTTTTGGTAAGCGACCGAATTATAACTTTTAACGATACAAACGGAAAACTTATGGCGCTAAAACCTGATGTTACGCTTTCGATTATTAAAAACAGCGAGGACAAAAAAGGCGTTAAGCAAAAAGTTTTTTACAACGAAAATGTTTACAGGGTTTCAAAAAGCACTAAAAATTATAAAGAAATTATGCAAGCAGGGCTTGAATGTATCGGCGATATTGACCTTTATGATATTTTTGAGGCTGTTACACTTGCGGTTAAAAGCCTTTCTTTGATAAGCGATGATTTTGTGCTTGAAATTTCGCATTTAGGCATATTATCGGCCATATTAGACGAAGTTTGTAAAGATGAATTATTCCAAAGCCAAGCGCTTGAATTTATCTCGCAAAAAAACACTCACGACTTATCTCGTCTTTGCGAAAAATTTGAAATTTCGGCGCAAAAAACTGCTGATTTGGTTGAATTTGTTTCTACCTACGGCAAGCGTGATGAAGTTATTAAAAAGCTTAAAAACATTTACAAGGGTGAAAGTTTAGAAGAACTTGAAACTCTTTCAAATATGCTTAATTCAAGCGAATTTAGTGAAAAGATTATTTTTGATTTTTCGGTTGTAAACGATATGAGTTATTACAACGGAATTGTTTTTAAAGGATTTTTAAGCGAAATTTGCGAGGGTGTGCTTTCGGGCGGTCAATATGACAACTTAATGCAAAAAATGGACAGAAAGTCGGGCGCGGTAGGTTTTGCGCTTTATCTTGATTTATTAGAGCAGTTAAGCAAGCCTAAAAAAGTTTTTGATGTTGATGTTTTGCTTATTTACGGCGAAAATGACGACAAGCAGAAAGTTGCTCAAAAGGTAAATGAATTTGTAAATAAAGGACTTTCGGTTTCGGCGCAAAAATGTGTTCCCGAAAAGTTAAGATTTAAACAAAAAGTTGAATTTTTGGAGGGTAAGAATAATGCTTAATGTTGCTTTGCCGAAAGGCAGACTCGGCGAAAAAGTTTACGCTATGTTTGAAGCGGCAGGCTACCCTTGCCCTTCTATTAAAGAAAACACAAGAAAACTTATTTTTGAAAATGAGGAAAAACAGGTTCGCTATTTTTGGGTAAAACCTTCTGATGTTTCGATTTATGTTGAGCGAGGCGCTGCCGATATCGGCGTTGCCGGTAAAGATATTTTGCTTGAATATGAGCCTGATGTTTACGAACTTTTAGATTTGAATTTAGGTAAATGCAGAATGGCTGTTGCGGCACCGAAAGATTTTTATGATGACGGCGAGAAAACGCTGAAAGTTGCTACAAAATTTACTAATATTGCCGCAAATTATTACAACAGTATCGGCAGAGATATTGATATTATTAAACTTAACGGTTCAATTGAAATTGCGCCGATTTTGTCGCTTTCTGATGTTATAGTTGATATTGTTGAAACAGGCACTACGCTTAAAGAAAACGACCTTGAAGTTAAAACCGAGATTTTGCCTATTAGCGCAAGACTTATTGCAAACAAATCGAGTTTTAAATTTAAAGGCAAATTAATTGAAAGCGTTTTAAAAAGCATTGAAAAACAGGTGAAAAAAGATGATTAAAATTTACAATTACGGTGAGGTTGAAAACGCCGAAATTTTTAAAAGAGAAAATATTGATTCGGGCGTTGAGGGCATTGTTGCCGATATTATTGCAAATGTTATAAACCAAGGCGACAAAGCGCTTTTTGAATATGCTTTAAAATTTGATAAAGCAGAGCTTTCTTCTTTAGAAGTAACAAAGGAAGAAATTGATGAGGCTTTTTCAGAGGTTGAGCCGGAATTTTTAGAAATAATTAAAGAAGCGGCTGAAAATATTAAGAATTTTCACGAAAAACAGGTTAAAAACAGTTTTATTATTAACGATAAAGACGGCGTTGTAACAGGTCAAAAAGTTACACCTATTGAAAAAGTCGGACTTTATGTGCCGGGCGGTACGGCGGCTTACCCTTCAACAGTTTTGATGGACAGCGTTCCTGCAAAAATTGCAGGTTGCAAAGAAATTGTTATGGTTACTCCCCCGCTTGCAAACGGCAAAGTAAACCCTGTTATTCTTGCGGCGGCTAAAATTGCAGGCGTTGACAGAATTTTCAAAGTCGGCGGTGCAGGTGCAATTGCCGCTTTGGCTTACGGAACAAAAAGTATTCCGAAAGTTGATAAAATTGTAGGCCCCGGCAACGCTTTTGTAGCTGAAGCTAAAAAGCAGGTTTTTGGCAAAGTTTCTATTGATATGATTGCAGGTCCGAGCGAGATTTTGGTAGTTGCTGACTGCACTTGCAACCCGAAATTTGTTGCGGCTGATTTGCTCTCGCAAGCCGAACACGACAAAATGGCGAGCGCGGTTTTGGTTACCGATTCAAAAGAATTTGCGCAAAATGTAAGTGAACAATTGGAAATTCAAATTCCAAATCTTAAAAGAGCACAAATTGCAAGAGAATCTATCGATAATAACGGCAAAATTATTGTTGCCGAAAACGATTTGTTAAAGGCGATTGACATTGCAAACGAAATTGCACCTGAACACCTCGAACTTTGCGTTGATAATCCTTTTGATTATCTTGATAAAATTAAAAATGCTGGCTCAATTTTTATGGGTAAATATTGTCCTGAAGCGTTGGGTGACTATTTTGCAGGTCCTAACCACACATTGCCGACAAGCGGTACTGCAAGATTTTCTTCACCGCTTTCGGTTGATGATTTTGTTAAAAAAATGCAATATACTTATTATACCGCCAACGCTCTTGAAAATGTAGCAGAAAAAGTTGCATATTTTGCAAACAAGGAGGGTCTTGACGCACACGCAAAAAGTGCAACTGTGCGTTTTGAAAAAGACTGATGAGTAGATTTTTTACAAGTAAATATTCTTCGCTAACACCCTATACACCCGGCGAGCAACCGAAAGATTTAGAATATGTTAAACTTAATACAAACGAGTCGCCTTTTGCTCCCTCGCCATCAGTTGCGAAGAAAGTAGAACAAGAAGCAAATAAATTAATGCTTTACTCCGACCCCGAATGTGTTGATTTACGCAAAAAAATGTCAAAAGTTTTCGGTGTAAAAAGCGAAAATATCATTATGACAAACGGGTCTGACGAGGTTTTAAATTTTGCTTTTATGGCATTTGCAGACCAAAAAAATCCGCTGATATTTCCTGATATTACTTACGGATTTTACCCTGTTTTCGCTGAGTTAAACGGTATTCCTTATCAAGAAATACCGCTTAAAAGCGATTTTTCGATAGATATTAACGATTATTTAGGAAAGAACAAAACAATTGTTATTGCAAATCCTAATGCGCCTACTGGGCTTTTGTTGTCGCTTGAAAAAATCGAAAAAATCGTTTCAAGCAATCCACAAAACATCGTTATAATTGATGAGGCTTACATTGATTTTGGCGGAGAAAGCGCAATAAAACTAACTGAAAAATATGATAATTTGCTTGTTACTGGTACTTTTTCAAAATCTCGCTCGTTAGCAGGCGGCAGGCTCGGTTTTGGTATTGCGAATGAAAAAATAATAAACGATTTAAACACTATTAAATATTCGACAAATCCTTATAATGTAAACAGGCTTACCGCAGCGGCAGGAAAAGCGGTTTTAGATGAAAACGATTATTATTTAAACAACTGCAAAAAAATAATTGAAAATCGTGAGTTTACAAAATTAGAATTAGAGAATTTGGGATTTGAAGTTTTAAATTCGAGCGCAAATTTCCTTTTTGCAAAGTCGGAAAAAATTGACGGCGAAACTCTTTATAAAGAATTAAAGAAAAAAGGCGTTTTAGTAAGGCATTTTGAAAAGGAAAGAATTAAAAACTATAACCGAATTACAATAGGCACAAAAGAACAAATGGAAACACTAATTCAAAAAATAAAAGAAATTTTTAAGGAGAAACAATTATGAGAACAGTTGAAATTTCAAGAAAAACCGCTGAAACCGATATTGTTTTAAAACTTAATTTAGACGGTAGCGGAAAATCGACAATTAACAGTGGTAACGGTTTTTTTGACCATATGCTGACTCTTTTTGCTAAACATTCAAAATTTGATTTAGAATTAAACTGCAACGGCGATGTTAATGTAGATTTTCACCACAGCGCCGAAGATATCGGCATTACGCTCGGCGAGGCTTTTAAAAAAGCGCTTGGCGATATGAAAGGTATTACTCGCTATGCTGATACTATTTTGCCTATGGACGAGGCTCTGATTTTAAGCGCAGTTGACATTTCAGGCAGGAGTTATCTTTCATTTAATCTTGATATTCCGACTGAAAAAATCGGCGATTTTGACAGCGAGCTTATTGAAGAGTTTTTGACTGCATTTGTTAGAAAAGCCGAAATTACTTTGCACATTAAACAGTTAAACGGCTCAAATTCGCACCACATTGCAGAGGGCGCATTTAAATCTTTAGCTGTAACCCTTAAAAAAGCGGTTGAAATTCAAGAAAAATTTAAAGATGAAATCCCCTCAACAAAAGGTGTTTTATAATGGTAGCGATTATTGATTACGGCGTTGGCAATTTGTTTTCGCTTTGTTCTTCATTAAAAGCAATCGGCGAAGAAGCGGTTATTACAAGCGATGTTGAAGTAATTAAAAGCGCCGATAAGTTGATTTTGCCCGGCGTTGGCGCATTTGGCGATGCTATGGAAAAGTTAAGAACGAGCGGACTTGACAAAGTTATTTTAAGCGAGGCGCAAAAAGGCAAAGATATTATGGGAATTTGCCTTGGTATGCAAATGCTTTTTGAGAAAAGTTTTGAATATGGCGAGCACAAAGGGCTTTCACTTATTAAAGGAAGCGTTGTGCCTATGCAAGACAGTATTCCGCAAAATTTGAAAATTCCGCATATTGGCTGGAACGCTTTGCATTTTAAAAATAACAGCAAAATTTTTAAATATATAAACGAAAACGATTGCGTTTATTTTGTTCACTCTTTTTATGCGACTGATTGCGAAGAAAGCGTTACCGCAACTGCTGAATACGGCAAAGAACTTACTGCTTCGGTGCAAAAAGGCAATGTTTTCGGTTGCCAATTTCACCCCGAAAAAAGCGGTAATGTCGGATTAAAGATTTTAAAGGCATTTTGTGAAAAGGAGGAAAACTAAATGATAATTCTTCCTGCAATTGATTTGTTTGATAAAAAAGCGGTACGCCTTTTAAAAGGCGATTATAAAAATATGACCGTTTACAGCGATAACCCTATTGAAATTGCGCGTGATTTTGAAAAATGCGGTGCAAAATTCATTCATATGGTTGATTTAGAAGGCGCTAAAGACGGCACAACGCCTAACATTGAAATTGTTAAACAAATTGCAAACGAAACCTCGCTTTTTGTTGAAATAGGCGGTGGTATTAGAGATATTGAAACTGCCGAAAAATATATAAATTCGGGCGTTGGCAGAGTAATTCTCGGCACGGCGGCGGTTGAAAACGAGGAGTTTTTAATTGAAGCGGTGAAAAAATACGGCGAGAAAATTGCGGTTGGCGCCGACGTTAAAGACGGCTATATTGCAATAAAAGGCTGGCTTGAAAAATCTAAAATCACGCTTGATGAATTTCTTTTAAAAATGCAGAAAATAGGCGTTAAAAATGTTATTTGCACCGATATTTCAAAAGACGGCGCAATGAAAGGCACCAATCTTAAACTTTATAAAGAATTATCTGAAAAATATTCGCTTGATATTACCGCTTCGGGCGGTGTTTCGACACTTGACGATGTAAAAGCGCTTAGAGAAATGAACATTTACGGCGCAATAATAGGTAAAGCTTATTATTTGGGCGCAATTGATTTAACAAAGGCATTGGAGGTGGCGAAATGATAACAAAAAGAATTATTCCCTGCCTTGATGTTAAAGACGGCAGAGTGGTAAAAGGCACAAACTTTTTGAATTTGACTGATGTTTCCTCGCCTGTTAAACTTGCGCAATTTTACAGTGAAAACGGCGCAGATGAGCTTGTTTTTTACGATATTACCGCTTCTTCTGACGGGCGAAAACTTTTCACCGATATTTTGGTTGAAACTGCAAACAAGGTTTTTATTCCTCTTACTGTCGGCGGAGGGATTAACACGGTTGAAGACTTTGACAGAGTTTTAAAATGCGGTGCAGACAAGGTTAGCGTAAATTCGGGTGCAATAAAAAATCCTGATTTGGTTAGCAAAGCAGCGCAAAAATATGGCAATCAATGTGTTGTTTTATCTGCCGATATTAAGCGTGTTGACGGCACTTTTAGAGTTTTTGCCAAAGGCGGAAGAGAAAACACGGGAATGGAAGCGATTTCTTGGATTAAAAAATGCGTTGCAAACGGAGCCGGCGAAGTTGTTGTAAACTCAATTGACACAGACGGCGTGAAAAAAGGTTTTGACATTGAGATGTTAAAAGCGGTTTGCGATGCGGTTAATGTGCCGGTTATCGCCTCGGGCGGTGCAGGAAGCAAGCAGGATTTTGTTGACTTATTCAAAGCAATTCCCGATATTGACGCAGGACTTGCGGCTTCGGTTTTTCATTTTGGCGAAATTGCTATTCCCGATTTGAAACAAGAACTTAAAGAAAATGATATTATTGTGAGGTTATAATAATGATAGATATTAGCAAACTTAAATTTGATGAAAAAGGTTTAATTCCGGCAGTTGTTGTTGACTCGATTACCAAAAAAGTGCTTACTGTCGCTTATATGAACAAGCAAAGTCTTGAAATTTCGATGGAAAAAGGGCTTACCTGTTTTTACAGCCGTTCAAGACAAGAACTTTGGTTAAAGGGTGAAACAAGCGGAAATTATCAGCATATTGTTTCAATTACCGCCGATTGCGATAA
Organism: Oscillospiraceae bacterium; assembly: GCA_902769255.1. Classification (GTDB taxonomy): domain Bacteria; phylum Bacillota; class Clostridia; order Oscillospirales; family Acutalibacteraceae; genus RUG11462. The sequence goes on along the minus strand of CACXOM010000003.1, from coordinate 60,432 downwards.
CGATGCTTTGGTTGTTGTGGTTGAAAAAGACGGGCCTGCTTGCCACACAGGCAACGATTCTTGCTTTTTTAACACATTATGGCAAAGCGATGAGTTACAGGAATTCAGTTTGCAAGGACTTTATGATTTATTGGTCGGCAGAATGAAAGAAAAGCCTGAAAACTCTTATACGACCTATCTTTTTGAAAAAGGTATTGATAAAATTCTTAAAAAAGTCGGTGAGGAATGTACCGAAGTTATTATCGCTGCAAAAGCAGACGATAAAAAAGAAACTGTTTATGAACTCGCAGACCTTGCTTATCACGCAATGGTTTTGATGGTTCAAATGGGAATTTCAGTTGAAGATGTGCATAAAGAACTTGCTTCACGACACATTATCGACCACAAAGTAAAACAAGAGAAAATGACAAAATGATTAGTAATTTACATACTCATACCCTATTTTGTGACGGTGAAAATTCGCCTGAAGAATTGGTTTTAAAAGCGATTGAATTAGGACTGTCAGAACTTGGTTTTTCGGGACACTCTTATACTTTTTTTGATGAAAGTTACTGTATGTCGAAAGAGAATACAAAAGAGTATAAAAAGGAAATTCGCCGTTTAAAAGAAAAATATAAAGAAAAAATAAAAATCTTGCTCGGAGTTGAGCAAGATTATTATTGCTTAGAGCCGACGAACGATTATGACTTTGTTATAGGCTCTGTTCATTATGTAAAAAAAGACGATATTTATATTCCGATTGATGAGAGTAAAGAAATTCTTATAAATGCAGTTAATAGGCATTACAACGGTGATTTTTATGCGCTTATTTCTGATTATTATTCATTAGTCAGCGATGTTTATAACAAAACAAAATGCGATATTATAGGACATTTTGATTTGATAACAAAGTTTAATGATAACAACGATTTGTTTGATGAAAACAGCGAAAAATATAAAAATGCTGTTGATAATGCTTTAGAGAAGCTTTATAAAAGCCCCGCGGTGTTTGAAATTAACACAGGCGGTATGGCAAGAGGCTATAAAACAACGCCTTACCCAGACATACAAATTATTGAAAAAATAAAAAATCGGAAGAAAAAACTGATTTTTTCCTCCGATTGTCATAATAAAGACCAATTATTGTTTGGTTTTGAGTCTATCAAAAAACTAATTGATTAGTTTTTCAACGCTTGCATAGGCGCAGGCAATTGACCACCACGATTAATAAACTCAGCAGGCGACGCTGTGTTAACTCGCATTATCGGCGCAGAGCCGAATAATCCGCCGTAGTTAACGCTGTCGCCTATTGTTTTGCCTATTGCAGGAATAACGCGAACAGCGGTAGTTTTAAAGTTTACCATACCAATTGCGGCTTCATCGGCAATGATTGCAGAAATTACTTCTGCAGGCGTATCGCCCGGAATTGCAATCATATCAAGACCAACCGAGCAAACGGCAGTCATAGCCTCTAATTTTTCAATGGTTAAAACGCCTTTTTGGGCGGCTTTTATCATTCCGTCATCTTCAGATACAGGAATAAATGCGCCTGAAAGTCCGCCAACATGGCTTGAAGCCATAACGCCACCTTTTTTAACGGCATCGTTTAAAAGCGCAAGGCAAGCGGTGGTTCCGCAACAACCGCAAGTTTCAAGTCCCATTTCTTCTAAAATATTTGCAACCGAGTCGCCAATTGCAGGGGTCGGCGCAAGCGATAAATCGACTATACCGAACTGAACGCCTAAACGCTCGCTCGCTTCCATAGCAACTAATTGTCCCATTCGAGTTATTTTAAAAGCGGTGCGTTTTACCAAGTCGGCAACGCCTGTTATATCTAACTTTTTAGCCTGAGGTGTTGAGAGCGCAGAGCGAACAACGCCCGGTCCCGAAACGCCGACGTTTATAACGCAGTCAGGCTCGCCTGCTCCGTGAAATGCGCCTGCCATAAACGGATTATCTTCGGGCGCATTGCAGAACACAACTAATTTTGAAGCACCAACAGATTCACGGTCGGCGGTTAATTCTGCCGATTTTCTTACTATTTCGCCCATCATTTTAACGGCATTCATATTAATACCCGTTTTGGTTGAGCCGATGTTTACCGAAGAGCAAACTCTGTCGGTTGTAGCGAGTGCTTCAGGAATTGACTCAATAAGCGCATAATCGCCGTTTGCAAAGCCTTTTTGAACAAGTGCGGAATAACCGCCTATAAAGTTTACGCCGACGGTTTTTGCTGCTTTTTCAAGTGCAAAAGCAAACTTTACAATGTTAGATGTTTGGCAAGCCGAAGCGAGCATTGCAATAGGTGTTACCGAAATTCTTTTATTAACTATCGGAATACCGTATTTTTTCTCAATTTCCTCGCAAACAGGAATAAGATTATAAGCATATCTTGTAATCTTATCATAAACCTTTTCGCAGGCTTTATCAATATCGCTGTCAATACAATCAAGCAATGAAATACCCATTGTTACCGTTCTAATGTCAAGGTTTTCATTTTCAATCATATTGATTGTTTCAAGAATATCATTTGTATTTAGCATATTTTACCCCTTAAATTCTGTGCATTGAATTGAAAATGTCTTCGTGCATAACATGGATTTTCATTCCCATTTCTTCGCCTAAAGACTGCATTTCATCAGAAAATTTGTTAAAATCAATTTTGCAATTTGAAACATCAGCAAGCATAATCATTGTAAAAATATCTTGCATAACCGTTTGAGTAACATCGTCAATATTTACGCCGTAATCAGCGCATTTTGACGAAACTTTTGCTAAAATTCCTACTGTATCTTTACCGATAACCGAAATTACTGCTTTCATAAATTTGTTTCTCCTAATCTTGAATATTGTTGTGCAATTTTGCAGCTTTTAAAGTGTTTTTCATTAACATTCCTATTGTCATAGGACCTACTCCACCCGGAACAGGTGTAATGAAAGACGCTTTTTGTGATACCTCGTCAAATTTTACATCGCCACAAAGTTTGCCTTCTTTTCTGTTCATTCCGACATCAATTACGACAGCGCCTTCTTTTACCATATCAGCGGTAACGAATTCGGCAACGCCGACTGCCGCAACTAAAATATCAGCTCTTTTTGTTACCTCTTTTAAATTTTTGGTGCGTGAATGGCAAACTGTAACTGTGCCGTTTTTATGAAGCAACAACATTGACATAGGTTTGCCTACAATATTGCTTCTGCCAATTACAACACATTCTTTGCCCTCAACCTCAATGTTGTAGTAACTAAGCAATTCCATAACACCCGCAGGTGTGCAAGGCAAAAAGTCATAGTCGCCAATCATAATTTTACCTACATTTACAGGCGAAAAAGCGTCAACATCTTTTTTTGAATCTATGTAATCAATAACCGCTTTTTCATCTAAATGCTTTGGCAAAGGAAGTTGACATAAAATACCATTTATGTCAACTCTTTTGTTTAATACATCAATAACTTCCAAGAGTTCTTCCATAGTGGTTTCAGCAGGCAATGCATATTCTTCGGAATAAAAACCTACTTCAGCGCAAGCCTTTTTCTTATTATTTACATAAACTCTCGAAGCAGGGTCATCACCAACGATTATTACTGCAAGGCCGGGTGTTATTCCCTTTTGTTTTAAACTTTCAACCTCGTTTGCAACGCCTTGTTTTACAGCTTTTGAAACTAATTTTCCGTCAATTATTGTCGCCATTTTCTTCACCGCTCTTTTCTTCATTTTCAATACTTATTGTTTCTTCGACTTTATCGAATACTTCAACATATTTTTTCTCATCGTTAGTATTGCCTGATTTTTTCAAGCCGATAACAAGCAATACTGCGCCTAAAACAACCAATATTGCCGATAAAAGCATAGAAACTTTTACGCTGCCGCCGAAAAGCGAGTCGGTACGCAAATATTCGATGAAAAATCTGCCTAAACCGTACCAAATTAAGTATAACACACCGATTTCGCCGACAAACTTTCTCTTTTTAGAAATAAAGTGCAAAATAACAAAACCGATAATGCACCAAAGCGATTCATATAAAAAGCAAGGGTGAACCAATTGGTCAGTATCCATTTCTTCAATGATTTTATCGCCCGAGATGCCGAACCATGAGCTTCCTGTTACGCTACCGTAAGCCTCTTGATTGATAAAATTGCCCCATCTGCCGATTGACTGTGCAAGCAAAAAGCCAAGTGCGGTTAAGTCAAGCGCTGACAAAATGTTAACTTTGCGAAGTTTGCACATTAATGCACCTATTACAATTGCGGTAATTGTTGCACCGTAAATTGCAAGTCCGCCTTGATGAATATTAAAAAACTGGTTAAATGAAATATCGCCGAAAACTACATAATAGAGTCTTGCGCCGAGAATTGAAAGCGGTGCGGTTACCAAAATACAGTCGATTAACCTGTCGGGATTAACGCCAAATTTCGGTGCTCTTTTTATGCCGTAAATAACGGCGAGAACAAAGCCTAAAGTAATAATTATTCCGTACCAATAAACGCCCCAGCCTTTTATTGAAAAGGCAACGGGATTAAACTGAAATTCCCAGCCGAACAAATTGTAATTCATCATTTTTTGCTTTCTCCTTATTCTTTGTTTACTATTGAAATTGAAGAATTGCTAATATCAAACATTTCTTTAAGACGCTTTGCGACATCTTCTTGTGTAATGTTTTTGATAATATCAAATTCTTCAAAAACTTCTGTTTTATTAAAAGCGCACTCAACCATATTCATAACAATGTTTTCTGCGCTGTTAAAACCGCAAACTTCTTCTGAATAATAAACCTTTACCGCTCTTTTAATATCTTCTTCTAAAATGCCTTTTTCAAGATAAGTGTTTAAATAGCGGTTAATAACTTCTTTAACTTTTTCGGGGTAATCGGATTCGCCCTCGATAATCGAGCAAGCGTAACCGTAGCCGTTAAAATATTCGGCGCCGAAAGAGTCGTTAATTAATTTTGAATCAAACAACTCTTTGTAAAGAAGAGAATCATTACCGAAAATACATTTTAAAATTATTTCGGATAACACTTTTTCTTTAAGCGTTTTCGTAGGGTTTTCGCATTTTTCTTTAAAACCTATTGCAAACAAAGGCTTGCTTACAGGCAATGTTACTTCGACTTTTTCTTTTTCAACCTGATTTTCTTCTTTCGGCATAAACCTTTGAATTTCGACAGGCTCTTTGGTTTGCAACAATTTATCGCACAAATCAAATACATTTTGAGCATCTATATTACCTGCAACGCAGATGAACATATTATTTAAATTGTAAAATGTGTTGTAGCAGTCATAAAGCAAATCGGCATTGATTTTTGCGATTGATTCTACCGTTCCGGCAATGTCAATTCTAATAGGGTGCTCTTTGTATAAAGCGCCTAACAAATTCATAAGCACCTGCCAAGGCGCAGAATCATCATACATTTGAATTTCTTGCCCGATAATTCCCTGCTCTTTTCTAACCGTTTCTTCGGTGAAATAAGGGTGTTGCACAAAATCAAGCAAAATTTTAAAGTTTTCTTCAAAATTTGTTGAACAAGAGAATAAATAGCAAGTTCTGTCAAACGAGGTGAAAGCGTTTGCGCTTGCACCGGTTTTTGCAAAGCGAGCAAAAGCGTCAAGTTCTTCAGACTCGAATAATTTATGTTCGAGATAATGCGCAATGCCTTCGGGAACTTCGGTTATTTTACCGCCGTTTACCGAAAATTTAGTATCAATTGAGCCGTAGCGAGTGCCGAAAATAGCAAAACTCGATGAAAATTCGGGCTTTTCGCAAACATAAACTTCAAGTCCTGATTTATGTTTGTAAACCTTTACCTGCTCGTTTATTAAGGAGTTTTTATATGTTTTAATCATTATTTTCCTCCTTTGATTTACCTAAAAAATAAACTGTGTCAAGTTTTACCGAATTTGCAACGGCTATTACATCGTCAACGGTAACATTTTTAATTAAATTAGCATAATCTTCAATAGTTTCGCCGTCATTAAAGGTTGATACCGCATACCAAGAATCGAGCGTTGCGGTTTGGTCGTTATAAGAGCCTAAAGAATCAACTAAAGCGATTTTTGAAGAATTAACCTCTTCTTCAGACAAATTGCCGTTTTGAATTTCTTTTAACTGCTCTAAAATGCCGTTATAGGCTTTATCTTTATTTTCTTCTAAAATACCGCTGTCGACAATAAACGCACCTTTTTTGGAATTAAGGCGAGCGGCACAATAGTAACAAAGGCTTTGCTTTTCTCTTACATTTGTAAAAAGCTTTGAATAAGGGCCGCCGCCGAAGATGTCGACAAATACCGCCGAATTTGCAACTTCTTGCCTTGTTTCGCCTGTTTTTAGCGTAAAGCCTAAGCAAAGTTTGCCTTGTGTAACATTCATTTTTTCTTCTAAATGCTTAATCTCGCCTGCGGTTTTATGAAAAGTTGTAAGATTTTTCTTTTCAACTTTTCTTTCGAGTAAGTTAAAATATTCTTTAAATCTTTCAAAAACCGCTTTAGGCTCGTTTTGCGAAATAACATTTATACGCACAAAAGAGTTTTGCAAAAGCGTTTTATGAGCTTCAACGATATCTTCATTAGTTAAACTTTCAACTGTTTTTACAGTACCGTTGTTTTGAATACTCGCAGGCTCGTTTTCAAACATTGCATTTTCGGTTTTAGAAATTGCATAACCACGTTTTTCGTTAATTTGGGCGTTAATTGTGTCAATTAAAATGCGCTTGCTGTTTTCAAAAACTTCTTGTTTGAATTTTGAGTTTTCCAAAAGCGGATTGAATATTGCGCCAAGCAACAAATCAGCCGCCATATTTGAAATTTTTTCGCCTGAAAGGGTGAAATTATCATCTAAAACAGAAATTCCGAATTTGACCATTCGCATATCGCCGAATTTTTGAACACCGCCGAAAAGCGAAGCGTTATAAAGATTTTTCAACGCTTTGTTAAGCGAAGTGTAATCGGGATAATCTTTTGTTGAATCGGTCAAAATCAAATATAACAACGAATATGCGCTGACTGCCTTTTCATCAGCAGGAATGAACATATTAACGCTTATTGAAGATGTTTTAAATTTGTTTGATTTTATAAAACAACCTTCAACGCCGTTTGCAATTTCAGAAATTATCATTTTCCCTTTAAAGTCCTCCAAAATTATTGTTGGTTATTAGGCGATACTACTTTTTCGCCTTTTCTGAGTCTTTCATAATTCTTAATAAGCGAATCAACCGTTCTTGCCGGAATAAGCTCGTCACCTATGCCGTTTAACTTATGCAAATAATAGTTGTCGTTATATTTTTGATAAGTTATTACATCAGTTTTATTGCCTTTTAGTTTAATTGTTATTTTTAAAGTTGGTTTTACTGATAATGTTTTGTTTTCGCCTAAATATTTAGTAGCCGAAGCCATTGAAAGACGCTGGTAGTCGGTTTTAAAATCATCGGCGTTTACTGGTGCATTATCAAGAAGAACTGTTAGCACCTCTTCGCCTGATGAAAGCTCATCTGTTTCTTCTGTAGCTTTATCAAAACTTAAATTATATTTATAGGTTTTGCCGTTGTATTCAGTAGTCAACGACTTAATATTTTCAATATTTTTTGCATAGAGAATGTTATATCTTAAATCGTCTATCGACCAGTCGATAAAACCTACCGAGTTTGAAGGAACAAGATATACAACAGGTACGTTTTCAACCATACAAGTTACATAATCAGCTTTAAAACCGCCGGGTTTGCCGAATTTTATTTTATAACTTTTTCCAAGCTTATAATTTACTTCAAGATATGGTTTTTCAAGACCGTATTTTTTCTTATCTGCCGAATTTGGCTTGATTTTTAAAGCAGATTCTGCGCTAAGTCCGTTTGCAAGTGGCTCTAAAAGCGTTTCAATGCTCGAATCAGAAGCGTAAGTTTCAATAGGTTTATCAATAAAATAAACCATTACGTCTTTATCAGTATCTTTATAAGAAAGTTTTGTTTGGTTTTTAAATTTATCACCTTTTAAAGTTATTGTGTCAAAATAACTAAGCTTTTCATTTGCAAAATATTCGGAATTATTATCATTTTGCGAAACGGCTTTTAACAAATCTACTCCGACTAAATCATTTTTGCTAACCGAAAAAATTTCGTAAACATCACAATCGGTTACATAAATTCCTTTCTTTAGCGAAGTTGAAATATAATATCTGTCGCTCATTGGCGAGGATTTACCGATTTTTATTGTAAACGAAGAATTATCAGCCAAAGTAGCTTTAATAAACACTCTCGGCTTATCAAGACCGCAGTCTTTTTCAGTAAATGAACTATCTAATTTACTGTTTGCGTAAACGGTGAACAAGCTGTCATAAAAGTTGTTTAATGTATCTTGATTTACAGGAACATCTTTATCAAAACCTACAAGTTTATAGTTTACCGTTTCGCCTGATTTAAACGGGGTTAAAGTAAACTCGCCGTTTTCGTTTTTGAAATAAATCTTCGAAACGTTTGAAATTGAACCTTTTTTTGCACCTTTCATATTTTCAAGCGCAACATTCGCTTTATCGGTCAAGTTAAACGAAGAAGAAACCTCTTTGGTTTGCTCTTGTGTTTCAACCGGCCAATATTTTGAAATTGCAAAAATTGAAGCGCAAAAAACTATAAGAATACAAATCAAAACAGATAAAAGCTTTATATATCTGTTATTAGATTTTCTTGTATTTGGTTTGTTTTCTGTTTTTTCGGAATTGAAAATAGTCGATTTTTCAAAATCTTTTTCAATTCTTTTTTCATAATTTTCAAATGAATTTTTATCCATAAAATTACGCCTTATCTTCTTTTTCTAATTACAAACAACACAACGCCGAGCAATGCAATAGCAATTGGTACAATATATTTTGAAACAATTTTTACGGTATTGCTTTGAACATCGGTTGGTTCAAATTTTGTATAATCAATTACTCTTGTTTCAACGTCATAAGTTTCCTGTACTCTGCCTGCGCAACCGTTTATTACCGACAACAACTGTCTAACATTTGCGTTGTAGTCAACCGACAATGCGTTTGAGCCGATAAAATCGGTTGAAGCTACTGCAATTACATTTGAAAAACGAGCTGTGTTTTTCTTGGTATCTTCAGTAACGTATCTTGAAAGTGCAACTTCGCTGAATACTGAAGTGTTTTCATCAGAAGCGCTCCAATTATCAGACACGTTATAAGGTCTTATTACGCAAGAATCAGATGTGTTTAAAATGCTGTAAGTATTAAACTTGCTCTTTTGGTCAAAAAGTAATTTCATAGGACGGTTGTTATCAGCCATATAATAATAGCTTGAGTTTAACTCATCTACAAAATCTAACCTATCAGCATCATCTGTATTTAAGTCAAAACGAATGTCAGTATTGCTTTCGCCACAATTGTTTGAATTTGTTTCAAAAACGGTGCCTTGTTTAAAGCCTATTCCCCAATCTTCTAAGAATGCGTCAAGATTAGGTAAATTGCTTTGAACGCTTGAAGCAAAATAAATAAAGGTTGTGCCGTAGTCGAATTTATTATCGCCGGCTTTACCTAAAAGAAATTCATCGAGCTTTTTAATGTCGCTTTGCGATAAATCAACTGTTGGAGCTGCAAGCATTATCATTGTAGCATCTTTAGGAATAGAATCAATATTCAAATCGCTTATTTCAACATAGTCATAACCTGCGGTTGCAAGTGTTTTTACATAATCCGAAACATCTGCACTACCATAACCGGTTATTAAAGCGATTTTACTTTTGTTTTTCTGAATAACATAATAAAGTGCGGAAGTTACCGAAGTTTCAAGGTTTGAACCTGAAATAACGCCTGTTGAAGAGCCCGAAGAATCGGTGCCAATTTCATAAACATCATCAAAAGTTACAACTTTATAATTTGTTTTTTCTTTTCCGTCTTTAGTTTTATAAGTGTAATCGACAACAATATCTCCGTAAGAGAGGTTACTGTCAGAGTACTTGTCGGCATATTTATTAAAGTCAGGTTTGCTTGAATCAAGAAATTTAACGGTAATATTTGAGTTTATTTTTTGATAATTCTTTAAAAGAGCGATTGTTTGTTTAAAATATTTACCACCTGAAGAATCAGTATAAGTTTGCGAAATTGAAGAAATATATTCGTTTAAATAATAATCTTCGGTACAAGTAACCACTATTTCAACCGGTTTATCTATTTTTTCGATATATTCTTTATTTTTTTCGCTTATGGTATATTCCGAATCATAAGTCATATCGATACTAAAGCCTGTAAATCTTTCCGACAAAAACGAGCCTAAAACATTAACACCTATTAAGCAAACAATAAATACAACAACAATTATTGTTGAAAGACCGCTATATTTAAACTTTTCGTTTTTGAAAAAAGAGTTTTTAAAATTCATTTTTTTCATTTTGTTTTCTCCCCCTTTTACGCCCAGCGCTTTCTGTCTATAACCCTAACGGTTAAGAAAAGGAATGTTGCGGTTATGCTTAAGAAGAAAACAAAATTTGCAACATCAAAAATTCCTTCGGCAAAATTGCTGTATCTTTGTGAAAAAGAGAGCCAATTGCTTATTTTCAACAAAATTTCATTATCGGTATTTTGAGAAGCATTGTTAATAACCCAAAATACAAACGAAGCGGCGAAACCGCCCAAAGCGGCTACAACCTGACTTTCGGTTAATGCGCTGATAAATTCGCCGACTGATATTAATGCACCTACAATAAGCATAAAGCCGATTGAATTGCCTAAAAATACCATAAAATCAGGCGAAGCGCCAAAAATATAATAGTTTAAAAACAAAACTAACATAAAGAAATCAAAAATCAAAAAGAAAATAATTGCCGCAAAAAATTTACCAAGAACAATTGAAGCAATGTTTGTAGGAGAAGTGAAAAGTAATTGGTCGGTTTTTTGATGTTTTTCTTCAGAGAGCATTCGCATTGTAAGAAGCGGAACAACAAACAAAACAACCGTTATTAAATAACTAAACACATAAGCAATGTTAGAAACGCCGGAAGAAAAAGTTTGCGAATAATATTCGCCTGCAAAACAGATTAATACCGCCATAGCGACATAGCCGAGCGGTAGAGTGAAATATTCTCTTAATTCACGTTTTATTATTGCGCTCATTATTTTTCCTCCTTTTCTTTTTTAGCTTTTAGTGAACGTTTTATAACATCGGCGCTCACAGATTCATCAGTCAATTTTAAGAATATATCTTCAAGCGAAAGCGAATTATTAGACATTTTTAAAATCACAAAATTGTTTAAACTTGCAGTTTCAAAAAGCTGTTTTCTAATATCATAACCTGCTCTCGGTTCAATGTTAAACTCACATTCGCCGTTTGATTCTTTAACAAAATCAATAGATTTAATGCCGTTTACCTGTTTTAATTCTTTAACTATTTTTTCTTTTTCGCCTTCAAAAACGACCGATAACGACAAGTCGTTTGAAAGATTATTTGAAAGGTTTTCAGGTGTGTCATCAGCAACAATTTTGCCTTTGTTAATAATAATTACTCTGTCGCAAACCGCCTGAATTTCAGAAAGAATATGAGATGATAAAATTACAGTATGGTTTTTACCTAACATTCTTACTAAATTTCTGATTTCAATAATTTGTTTCGGGTCAAGGCCTACTGTAGGCTCATCAAGAATAATTACTTTCGGGTTGCCGAGTAGCGCTTGAGCAATGCCGACACGCTGGCGATAACCTTTTGACAAGTTTTTGATAAGACGATGGTAAACGTCTTTTATTCCGACAAGTTTACAAATTTCCTCAATATGAGGACCTTTCGGAAGTTTTACCTTTTTTAAATTAAAAACAAAATTAAGATATTCTTTTACTGTCATATCAAGATACAACGGCGGTAACTCAGGCAAATAACCTATTTCTTTTTTCACCTCAATAGGTTGCTCTAAAACGTCATAGCCGTTTACGCTGACGCTTCCGCTTGTAGCTGATAAATAACCTGTAATTATATTCATAGCGGTAGATTTTCCTGCGCCGTTTGGTCCTAAAAAGCCCAAAATTTCACAGTCATTAACAACAAATGAAATATCGTCAACCGCAATATGTCCGCCGTAATCTTTTGTAAGATTTTTAATTTCTATCATTAAAAACAGTATCCTTTCTTTTAAATAACAAAATAATTATACACTTATTTTTACTTGCCTTTGTAAACTATTTTTTAATATTTTTAAAATTAGCATATATACTTTAATATTATACTATAAACTAATAAAATAATAAAGTCTTTTTTAAAATAAATTTAAAGTTTTTAAACATAAATTTGTTAAAATAATGTTTAAAAATATTATTATGTAAATTAAATATTTTACCAATTCTCAAAAACGCCTAAATAAAGCGAAAAAAATTTTTCACATTTTCCACATAGTTTTCAACATTGATATTATGTTAAGTTAAAGATTATTTTGAAAAAAAGACACAAAAAAAGACTGATTTTGTCGAAAAATCAGTCTTTTTGCTTTAAATTAATCCACCGTCAACAGTTAAAACCTGTCCTGTAATAAAATCGGCTTTATCGCTTAGTAAAAATGATACGGCGCCACTTATATCTTTAGGCTTACCGTTTCGCTGTAAAGATGTTTCTAAAGCGAGCGATTCTTTATCATCTTGCGATAAATTGCTTATCATATCAGTTTCAATTACGCCCGGTGCTATGCAGTTTACAGTAATGTTTGAGGGGCCGAGCTCACGGGAAAGTGCTTTGCTCATACCGATTATAGCAGATTTTGAAGCGGAATACACAACCTCGCAAGAGCCGCCGCAAACGCCCCAAATTGAAGAAATATTAACGATTTTGCCGTATTTATTATTAATCATATTCTGCAAAAACGCCTTTGTAACAAGAAATGCGCCTTTAACATTGGTGTTCATAACAAAATCAAAATCTTGCTCGCTGACATCGCAAAAAAGCGAAGTTTTTGCAACGCCTGCATTGTTGATTATAGCAAAGATATTGTTATTTTTTAAAATTTCTTCGGCAACGGTAAAAACCTGATTTTTATCGGTAATATCACATTTATAAGTTTTAATGTTTCCGTTTTTTTCAAGTTCTTTCACTTCAGTTTCGCTGTTTTTGTAAAAACCTATAACAAAATAGCCTTCATTAGCCAAATCAAGCGTAATTTGCCTGCCTATTCCCCTTGTTACCCCTGTAACAATAACTGTTTTAGCCATTTTATTCACCTAAAAACTTCGGCATTAAATCCATACTTTTGCCGATGAAAACGCCTGATTTTTCGGCGGTTTGTTCGCAAAAGCAGTCGGCACCGTCAAATGATTTTCTTGAGTCAAAAATCATAAAAGGAACAGGGTCAGACGTATGAGTTCTCACAGTAAGCGGTGTTGGGTGGTCGGGCATTACAAGAATTTTAAATTCGCCGTAGTTATTTTTAAGTTCCTCATATAAAGGAGAAAGAATTTTCTCATCAATAAGTTCAATTGCTTTAACTTTGTTTTGCACTTCGCCTCTGTGACCACATTCATCGGGCGCTTCAAGGTGAACAAAAACAAAGTCATTTCGCTTAAGCAAATCTTTAGCAGTATTTGCTTTTTTATCAAAATCAGTATCAATATAGCCGGTTACGCCGTCAATTTCGGCAACTTCCATTTTAGCGAGTTTGCCGATACCTCGAATAAGGTCAACCGCTGATACTACCGCACCTTTGAGCGAAAACATATCGTAAAAATAAGGTAAGTTCGGTTTTTTGCCCTCGCCCCAAAACCAAGCAGAATTTGCAGGGCGTTTGCCCTCGGCTTTACGCTTTAAATTAACAGGGTGATTTTCAAGCACTTCAACCGATTTTTTCATTATTTCAACAAAAGGAGCCGCTTCAGGTACTTTTGTTAAATAATCGCCTATAACTTTTTCTGAAATGTCGTGAGGCGGTGTAAATTCAAGCCCTAATTTGCCTAATTTTGAAACTAAACAATGACGGTATTGCACGCCTGTGTAAAAATGATTATTCTCATCGCCAAAAGCCTCTTGCAATGCTTTTACAAGTTCGTCTGCCTCGGCGGTTGAAATGTCGCCACCGCAATAATCAACCATAACTCTGTCTTCATAATTTTTTTCATCTGAAAGAGTTACAAGGTTGCAACGCATAGCGATTTCATCATCTTTAAGGTCAATTCCAAGGTTTGCCGCTTCAAGCGGTGAACGACCCGAATAACAGGTTTTTGCATCATAACCCAAAACCGAAAGATTAGCAACGTCGCTACCCGGTTTTAAGCCGTTAGCAACAGTTTTGCACATTCCGATTTCGCTTGTTTTGCAAAGTGTGTCCATACAGGGTTTATTTGCCACCTGCATAGGTGTTTTTCCGTTTAATTCTTCATTGGGCACATCTGCCATTCCGTCACAAAGTACTACTAAATATTTCATAACTTACCTTTCTAATCAGTAAAATATTTTATGCCTGCTTCAAAAATTCGCAGGTCTTTATTGCCTATAATATTGTTAAAACAGCCGAGTGTTCTTCTTTGAGGCAAAGAAATTTTGCCAAGCACTTTTCCGTCAGGCGAAGTTAAACTTTCAACTGCGCAAACGCTCGAATCGGGGTTAAACGGCATTTTTGCCGCAGGTTTGCCCGATTTATCAACATATTGCGCTGCAATTTGATTGTTATTTATAAGCGAAAGCATTGTAACTTCATCTGCAATAAATCTTGCTTTGCTGTGGCAAACAGGTTGCCTGAAAACATCGCCTGTTTTTATTCCTTCAAGCCAAGGCGACTTGTTTGAAACAATTTTTACATTAACAAAATTGTTTGAAGGCATACCGATAACGCTGTTTGCAAGATAAGCGCCTGTTTCAAACGATTTATAAACACCGCTGGTAAGCAAACCGCTTTTTAAAAGTATATCAAAACCTTCTTCAAAACCGATTGCAAGACCGTCTTTATTTAAAAGTCTTATTACCGATTCTCTTATAATTGGGTTAGTCATAACGGCATAGCCTAATTCGCTTGAGAAATAGGAGTTTGAGCCGTTTGGCAAACAAATTATTTGCGACTCATCAATTTTAGCAGAAAGTTTTTTCAAAGAGTTTTGATAATCTTTTGGATTTACACAGAAAACTTCTGTTTCACCGCCTGCGTTTTCAAAAGAACGTGCTAAATCATAAGCGCCCGAAACGCTTGTGAAAGCAGGAATAATAATTTTAGGTTTAGCGACTTTGTTTGAGCAAACTGCTTTTTCTTGTGAAACAAAAGGCGTAATTTTCGCCATTGCGGTTTTTTTGTTTGTTCTTGTAGGGTAAAAAGCCTGCATTGCACCGGTATAAGCAGAGAGCGCCTCAGGCATAGTAACTCTTTCATTGCCAAAATCAAACGCCGATGAAGCGGTGGTTTTACCGATAATAACCGTATCCATACCCGAAAAAGCGCCTGGGTTATCGGTTTCAATAACAATTGAAGCGGTTTTGAAAGAGAAAAGCATTTTATTATCTAAATCTTCAAAATCAACGCCTATTAAATTGCCGAAACTCATTTTCGCAACAGTTGCGGCTATTCCGCCCTCGCCTACAACGCTTGCAGAAAGAACTTTGCCGTTTTGCGATAAATAGTGAATCTGGCGGTAAATTACCTTCGCTTTATCATAGTCAGGCAAACCTGTTTTTTCAACAATAGGCATTGGAACTAAAATTACCGTTGAGCCGACTGACTTAAACTCAGGTGAAATTACCTCGTTTACCTTTGAAACCGCCATTGCAAAGCAAGCAAAATCATTTTGATTTTCGCTTTTCTTATCAACGCTTAAATCATAAGAAATTGCAGGAATATTCATACCCGCTTCGGTATTAAACGCACCAAAAACAGACGAAAACAGGTCGCTGTATTTTGTTTCAAACCCTTTAGGGTCAGAAATGTTTTGACAAATGCCCAATTTGGCATTTACCGAGTTTGAGCCCGAAGCGACAATTTTTGAAATACTTTCCATAATTGCGAAAGCTGCACCGTGATAAGCGCTTACTTGCGTAATTTTCGGACAGCAACCGTAAGAAATTGAAGTTGCGGTGCTGGTGTTGCCTGTATCGGTAGGAATTTTAGTAACAAACGCATCTGACGGGGTGAGTTCGTTGTTGCCGCCATATGGCGCTAAAACGCAACCTGCACCTGATGACCAGTCAAAGTAAGATGCAATTCCCTTTTTAGAGGAAACCGAAACATTTTTAAGATTAAGCAAAAATGCCTCTTTTTTATCAATTTTATCAAATTCAGAAGAATACGCGTCAAAATCAAATTTTTTATTTGAATTATCTTTAATTAAAACCTTTTTATTTTCACCTAAATTTAGCGAATAAATAAAGTCGGTAGGAATATTCGCAACCTGTTTTTTACCGTTTAAAACAACAAGTTTTTCATCGTCACAAACTTTACCGATTATATGAGATGAAAGCGAAAGATTAGCGCAAATATTTTTAATATCATCAATATGCTCTTTTGAAACAATAATTCCGGCTCTGTTTGTTTTAACGCTGAGCGCAAAATGAGCAAGCGGTAAATCTTTCGGTTTAACAATTCGGTTAATATCAATTTCGGCACCGTTTACTTCGTTTAAAACGCCCGAAATAATGCCATTTGAAAAGTCAAGCGTTTTTTTAATATAGTTAAATCCGTTGCTTGCATTTTTGAAAAATCTTGCGATTTTTTCCTGCATTAAATTATTTCTTGATTGAGTAAAACTGTCGCTGTTAAAGTCGTCGACCCTCATTTTACTGCCAATCATAATAATAACATCTTCCGATTCAACTTTTGCTATGTAATCGGTCTTTGTTCCGGCAAAAACTGTTGCGCCGAAATTAACCGGTTTTTTAATGTTATTTGAAATAATCTGCCCCAAAAATGCAGTCGGAATTCCGAGTTGCTTATTCATTTTCGCATTGCAAAGTGTCAACGCATCGCCTGCGGCGCAGTTTTCAAAGTTAAAAGCAGGCGCAAAACTGTCGTGTTTGTCGTTTACAGGGCGTAAATCAACATCAACCGACTGATACGCTTCAAGCATATTAAACGTGCTTTTCGGCGAGGCACAAAATTCATCGGTTTTGTTTGTTTTGCCGGCTTTAAACGAGATTAAATATTGCTCAACAACGCCGTTTACATCAACAGGAACCTGAATAAGCGGAACATTATCTTCAAGAACAATATCTTGAATTTGACCTTTTTGTTTCATATAGTCATAACCTGCCATTGCAATATCGGCAGGTGAAATGGTACCCGTTTTATCAATTCTCGCCTGTTCACGCATACTAATAAACTCTTC
This sequence comes from Oscillospiraceae bacterium, assembly GCA_902769255.1. Taxonomy (GTDB): domain Bacteria; phylum Bacillota; class Clostridia; order Oscillospirales; family Acutalibacteraceae; genus RUG11462. Next base: position 43,201 of record CACXOM010000003.1, on the reverse strand, counting down.
AAGAGTTATTTTAAGCGGTGAAATGTTGTGAACATCTTCAAAATTTATTTCGCTAAAACGGCAACCCTCAGACTGCTGTTTTGATGCCAAATAACAATCAATTGAAAAAAGTTCAACCAAAGTCGGATTTCTTTTAAGAGTTTTAAAATAATCACGAATTAAACAAAGTGTTTCTTTAGACATTTTCAGTTTTATTCTGTTTAAATACTGATAAATGCCTATATCGTTTTTATCTAAAAAGTCTTCATCAACCGCATAACTGCCGAAATCAACAAAATTTTCTTCAAGGCTGAGCGGTTTGTTATCATCGCCAACTTCAAAAAGTCGTTTATCAACAAGCAATTTTTCAATTTCGTTTAATTTATGCTCGGTTAAAATGCCGGACAATGCGATAACTTTTGCATAGTTGACCTTATAATTGCCCAAAATACCGTAAGCACGGGCAAAACTTTTAAGATTTGTTATTCTCTCGCTATATTTGCCTTTTTTGTCAGAAACAGAAAAGCTTTTCCATTCGGCAGTAAGTGGCAAATAGTCGATAAAACAGTTATCAACATTTTCATCAACCAAAAAGTTTTGTTTGATTTTTTCAAACTCTTCTCTGGTTAATCCGTCAAAATCATATCTGTCAAAAAGTCGTAAATCAGTTTCGGGCTCGAGCGAAAGATAATTTTTAATATAACCTAACAGGTTTTTAGACTCTGCGTCTTGCCCTTTTTTTTTCTCAATAAATATGCGAAAAACCAAATTACTGACCTCCTTATTTTTTTACTATCAATTTATAATACCATATTTTATATGTTTTTAAAAGGGTTTTTTATTAATTTTTATTATTTTTTCTGTAAAAAAGAAGAATTGCCTTAAACTTGCGTTTAAGGCAATTCTCTCTTATAAAGTAATAAACTTTAATTATTAGATTATTTTAGAGGAACGAAGCCCATCTATCTACTAATGCTTTTTTATCAGCAGAAAGAGCAGAATATCCAGAATCTGATTTAAATGCACTTGCAACTTGTGCCAATGAACGGCCGTCAGAATTTTCTGTAGAATAAACGATAGTAGTTACATTGTCTTTTGTAATTTTTGCATATCCTCTACCGATAAATGTTCTTGCAATATTTCCGCTTGTTCTGTTGTAATCATTTGACTCTTGAATATTAATAATTGAGCCTCTGATTGTTCCGTCTACCAAATCAGCGTTATATGGAACATTTATTTTTAATGCTGAATCAAAAGTTAAATATCCGTCAACTTTATCTGCAGGTGCAATAAGTGTTCCTAATTCAACTGTATATCCTTTTGATTTAAGATTTGAAAGTTGAGTCTTATCTACAGTTGTTGTAAATCTAATGCCGTTTACGTTTCCTATACGAATTGATGCGCCCGGCACCATTGTTAGTGTTAAATCAGGAATAAGAGTTCCTGTATAAGCATAAATATCGCTTATAGTTAAATTAGATGCATCTCCGCCTGTTGCTCTTATGTAAATATGCATAGATGAATTTGGGGTAATTCCGTAATCAGCGAATTTAAGTGTGCAATTTGTTCTTCCGGAGCCGATTGCGAATGTTGCTGTTTTTGAACCGTCATCCCCCACTTGAATTTCAAGTGTTGTTTTCTCGTTGCCCGAATTTGGTGTTACTGAGAATTTAAGACCGTTATAACCTACAAGGTTATTATTATTTGAGCTTATTAAGTTTTTACCGCTTGCTTTTGTAACTGTAATACAATCAGCAACGGACGTAGAGATAGTACTATTTTCTTTCCAGTAGTTTGTATTTACATCCCAGTCAATAAACTTTGTGAGGCTATATGTATCTTGAGGAGCTGATGTACATTCTGTTTTTTGAATCGAACTACCAATGTAAGCATAGATATCACTTATTGTTAAATTAGATACATCTCCGCCTGTTGCTCTTATATAAAGATCCATAGCCGATGTAGGTGTAATTCCGTTATCAGCGAACGGAAGTGTGCAATTTGTTGTTCCGGAGCCGATCGGGAATGTTACTGTCTTATCGCCTACCTGAACTTCGAGCGTTGTTTTTTCATTACCTGAATTTGGTGTTACTGAGAATGTAAGTCCGTCATAACCGGAAAGGTTATTATTGCTTGAACCGATTAAGTTTTTACCGCTTGCTTTTGTAACTGTAATACAGTCAGCAACAGATGTTGAGATTGTGCTACCGTCTTTCCAGTAGTTGGTATTTACATCCCAATCAATAACCTTTGTGCTACTTGTTGAACCTTGTGATTGAGAGGATGAAGGCTGAGTCTTAGATGATGATGGTTGAGTCTGTGACGATGATGGTGCTGTTGTATTGCTTGCAGAAGCATAAGTTACTCCTGCTTCTTCTGTTTTCTGACCGCCATATTTTGGATCATCAATCCAGTTTTGAGGCATATCAGTACCTTTTACTAAACCTTTGCCGTACCAATAGTTATAAGATTTGTCACAATAGTTGAAAAGAGTTTCATTATGAGTTGCACCGGAATTTGGTTTCTGATATACACGAATGTAGTCGATAAGCATATGCTGTGGCCACTCATCTGAATAGAAACGATTTTCTGTACCTAAACCGCCGATAGCATAACTTAAAATGAAATAATGTTCAAAATCGTTGAACGGATTACCTTTTGTTTCAAGTTGAGATTTATACAGTTTATATACATCACTGTTAGTGCCACCTCTGTTTTTAAGTCTATTAGCCGCTACTTCCAAAAGATGTTCGTTAGAAGTATCAACAGTAATACGAACTTGACCGTCCATAGTAAACTGCATTTGGTCTTTTTCCCAAATTAAGCCGTATGTATGCCATTTTGCTGCTAATTGCTCGCCTGCGGGATTTAAATTCCAAATGTTACCCGGGTCAATAGGTTGATCGTACATTTTATTGTTAGCAGAATCTTTTGCACCGCAATGAAGATGTACTTCATATTCTTTATCCTTATTCTTTTTACCAGATGGCGCAACTGTCTCGTTATTAGAGTTTACGCACATCATTTCCATAAAGTCAATCTCACCGCAAGCAGGCCAGTTAGAGCCGCCTATTGCAGGGTCTTCGCCCCATTTATCCCAACCGCAGGTCCAAAATGCGGGCCAAGATGAACAAGCATTAGGAAGTTTTGCTTTAATTTCAACTTTACCGTATTTAAATGCCTGTTTTCCTACGCCTTCAAGTCTTGCGCTTTTTACATTTGTGGTGTACTTTGAAACTTGACCTGCCGGCATTGGATTTCCGTCTTCATCAATAACAGTACATTCACCTTTAATATCAAGTGAGCCGTCGTGTACTGTTGCGTTGTCAGGTGAAGGTGTATGTCTTTCACCGTTTGGTACATAACCGCCTTTTAAAGCAGTCCAGTTCCAAGGGTTAACTCCTGCTCCGTCAAACTCATCAGACCAAACAAGTTGGTATTCATCTGCCGAAACATTTACTGCAGCAACTACACCTAACATTGAAAATATCATTGCAATTGCCATTAGCGTTGAAAGTATTTTTTTAGTTTTCATTATAATTCCTCCGTTTCTTCATTTTATGTTCATTATATCCTAATATTTTATTTAACACAATTAATATAATAAAGAACAATCATTAAAAATATTAAAAATTATAAAAACAATTGATTTTTTTCTTATTTTATATTAAAATTAGATTGGTGATATATAATGAGAACAGAAGAAGGATTTTACACATCAGATTTAAACATATATTATGACCGTTCCCCTAATCTTGAAACAGGCGAACGAGACCCTTATTATGAAGGGTTTTTTATGCAAAAATTTAAATTCTATCAAAATACATATAAACTGTTTTATGCTTTCAATGGTGAATTTCGTGTTACCTCCGGCAATTATTCAACAGTTATTGACGATAATTTTTTGGTTGTTTCCGATCAAAGTGCAGAGTTTAGATTTAAGCCGATAAAAAGTAAACCGTTTAGATTTATTTTTATAACTATTCATCCGAATTTATTTAAAAAAATTAATACTGAAAGCAACTATTTTAGAGTGTTTGATAATTTACAAGATAAAAGCTCTATAATATTGACAAATCGAAATAAATACTTAAAAAGAACTGTTGACGGCATTAATACTTTGTGTGAACTTATAACAAACAATTACGGAAGATGCCATGTGGAACCGATGTGTTTATCACTTATTACAGATTTGTGTTTAACCTATGACAAAGTATTCGGTACGATTAAAGTTTCTACAAATCTCTCTGTTGAAATAATGCATTACATTAAAAAGCATTATACCGAAAAAATAAGTTATGATGTGTTAAAAGAAAAATTTTCGGTTTCAACGCCTACAATAAACAAAATAGTTAAAAATGCAACTAATATGACCTTTTATAACTATATAAATGATTTGCGCCTGGTAGACGCAAAAAATATGCTTCGTAAATCTTGGAATTTATCAGCCGTAAAAATAGCGGAACTATGTGGCTTCACCTCTTATGTTGCATTTTATAAGGCCTATTCTAAGAAATACGGTATTCCACCTTCAAAAGAAACAAAAACAGACAACGTAAAAAAATATTATCCTTTTGCTGAAAAGTAAGCTCAATTTTTCTTTGAAAAATTTACCGAATCAAACTTTTTAGCCATTTCTTTTGAAACTTCATAAAAAACATTATGAAAATAGCAGGCACAATCGCTTTTATGCTCGCAGTTATAGTCATCTGCAAGGCAACGACTTATTACAATCGGTCCTTCAATAACCTCAATTACCTGTTTTAAAGTAATATTTTCGGGATTTTTGTTAAGTTCGTAGCCTCCGCCTATTCCTTTAAAAGACTTAACAATGCCTTCGCTTACCAATTTGCGAAGTATTTTTAAACAAAATTTTTCAGTAACCCTTGTTTCTTTGGCTATTTTTGCAGCAGATAAGCGTTCGCCAGAATTAGCAAGACACCAAACAATTCTTACCGCATAATCGGTTTCAAGGCTTATTCTCATTGAATTTTCCTCACTTTTCTAATAACTCTATAATAGAATTATAATACTATTATTACTTTTTTTCAAACTATTTTTAAAAATTTCATAATTTTGCTTGAAAATGTAGCGGTTTTATAGTAGAATATAAAAAAGATAATATAAATTGCTTGTAGGAGGATTTATTAATGGCAATTAAATTTAATAATAAATTTGCCGCACCTTTCATTTCAGATGATGAATATTCGGCAATAAGCTCGCAGGTTACTGCAGCTCACAATCTTTTAAATTCAAAAAAAGGTCCGGGTAACGACTTTTTAGGTTGGGTTGATCTTCCTGTCGATTACGACAAAGAAGAGTTTGCTCGCATTAAAGCCGCTGCAGAAAAAATCAAATCCGATTCCGACATTTTGGTAGTTATAGGTATCGGCGGTTCTTATCTCGGCGCAAGAGCAGCAATTGAGTTTTTAAAATCTCACTACTACAACAATAAAAAGAAAGATACTCCGGACATTTATTTTGCAGGTAATTCAATCAGTTCAACCGCTTTGGCTGAACTTTTGGAAATTTGCGAGGGCAAAGATGTTTCGGTAAATGTTATTTCAAAATCAGGAACAACAACCGAGCCGGCTATTGCTTTTCGTGTTTTCAGAAACTTCCTTGAGAAAAAGTACGGCAAAGAAGAAGCAACAAAAAGAATTTATTGCACAACCGATAAGGCAAGAGGTACTTTAAAAGCACTTGCTGACGAAGAGGGATATGAAGAATTTGTAGTGCCTGACGATGTTGGCGGAAGATTTTCAGTACTTACTGCAGTAGGTCTTTTACCTATCGCTGTTGCAGGTTGTGATATTGATAAATTAATGCAAGGCGCTGCCGCTGCAAGAGAAGCTTATTCGGTTGACGACCTTTGCAAAAACGATTGTTACAAATATGCCGCTTCAAGAAACATTCTTTTAAGAAAAGGCAAACAGGTTGAAATGCTCGTGGCTTATGAGCCTCGCTTTACTATGATGGCTGAATGGTTTAAACAACTTTACGGTGAGTCAGAGGGTAAAGACAACAAGGGTATCTTCCCTGCTTCTGCTGTTTTCTCAACTGACTTGCATTCGCTCGGTCAATATGTTCAAGACGGTCAGAGAATTTTGTTTGAAACAGTTGTAACAATAAAAGAGCCTGAAAAAGAAATTATTATTCAAAAAGAAGAAAACGACGGTGACGGACTCAACTTCTTGGCAGGCAAACCAATGTCTTTTGTAAACGAAAAAGCATTTGAAGGTACAGTTCTCGCTCATACTGACGGTAATGTGCCGAATTTGGTAATTGAAGTGCCGAAAGCAGATGAATTTGAACTCGGTTATTTGATTTACTTCTTTGAAAAAGCTTGTGCAATTTCGGGTTATATGCTTGCGGTAAATCCGTTTAACCAACCCGGCGTTGAAAGTTACAAGAAAAATATGTTCGCATTGCTCGGCAAACCGGGTTACGAAAGCGAAAAAGAAGCACTTGAAGCTCGACTCGGCAAATAAAAACCTCATAAACTCAACTAAATCCGCATAAAAGCGGTTTAGATAAATTTTAAGGAGAGAATAAAAATGATTAATTTGATTATCGGTAAAAGAGGATCAGGCAAAACGAAAAAACTTATTGAAATTGTTAACGAAACTGCTAAATCTTCAAAAGGTAATGTTGTTTGTATAGAAAAAGGTAACACTTTAAGATTTGATATTACATCATCAGTAAGACTTTGTGATGTTGACGAATACGGCGTAAACGGTTATGATACATATTATGGTTTCTTAGCAGGTATTTGCGCAGGTAACTATGATGTTACCGATATTTTCTGTGATGCAACATTTAAAATTTTAGGCGAAAAAGATTTTGATATGATTACAGAATTTTTAGAAAGAGTTTCTGCTCTCGCTGAAGATTCAAATGTTAAATTCACATTTACTCTTTCTTGCGATGAGAAAGATATTTCAAGCAAAGTTTTCACATTTGCTAAAAAACTTTAATTCACTGCTAAATTTTTAAAGGGTCGCAAAAGCGACCCTTTTATTATTTTTTATATTAAAATTTAACAAAAATATTCCCCCATAAACTTGACATAACCTTTGAAAATTAGTATAATAAATTGAATGTTTATTATTATTTGAAAGGAAGTTTGTAATGAAAACTGTTGAATTGGTTGTTCCTTGTTTTAACGAGGGTAAAATGGTTGAACTTTTTTATAAAACCACAACCGATATTGTATCAAAAATAGACGGTTATGAGTTTTCTTTTATTTTTGTAGATGACGGCAGTAAAGACGATACTTTAGCTAAAATAAGAGGGCTTGCACAAAATTATCAAAATGTAAAATATATTTCGTTTTCGAGAAATTTTGGTAAAGAAGCGGCTATGTATGCAGGGCTTAAAGCCTCTGTTGCTGACGCTGTTGCTGTAATTGATGCTGACTTGCAACACCCGCCCGAATTAATTGAAACTATGCTTAAAGCGATTTTTGAAGAGGGTTACGACTCTTGCTCGGCAAGGCGTGTTTCACGAAAAGGCGAGCCGAAAATTCGCAGTATGTTTTCAAGGCTTTTTTATAAATTAATTAATAAAATGTCTGAAGTTGAAATTATTGACGGCGCAGTTGATTTTCGTATGATGAGAAGAGAAATGGTAAACGCTGTTTGCGATTTATCTGAAAAACAACGTTTTTCAAAAGGCATTTTCTGCTGGGTTGGCTTTAATACAAAATGGATTGAGTTTAAAAATATTGAGCGAATTGCCGGCAAATCAAAATGGTCGTTTTGGTCTTTATTTAAATATGCAATTGACGGCATTTTAGCTTTTACTACCGCTCCGCTGAAAATAATAAATCTTATCGGTATTTTTGTAAGCGGTTTAAGTTTTCTTTATCTTTTTGTAGAGTTTATAAAGAAATTAATACTTGGTAAAGCGGTTTTGGCAGGTTACACCTCGCTTATTATGGTAATGCTGTTTATAGGCGGAATAATTATTACTTCGCTTGGTATTATCGGCGAATATTTAGCAAAAATGTATATTGAGGTTAAAGGTCGCCCTATATTTGTTACCAAAGAAACTAATATTAAAGAATTGAGCGAAAAAAATGGAAAATAACAGACCTTTTTGGAACGCATTGTTAAACTTTTTTCCGATAAAATGGTTTTGCAACCTAAAAATTTCTAAAAAAGCAATGCAAATTCCAATTTTTCAAAAGATTTTTAACTATGAAATGGTAACTTATATATTTTTCGGCGTTGTTACAACCGTTATAAATTACATTTCTTATTGGCTTTTGTGTTTGGCTTTTTCTATTCCTATGAGCAATGTTTCTGCCAAACAAAACTTGCTTTCGGTTTTAGCAAACACAATTGCTTTTATAATTTCTTTAATTTTTGCGTTTGTTACAAACAAAATAATAGTGTTTGGCTCTCGTGATTATTCTTTTAAAACCGTTATTAAAGAGTTTGTTTCTTTTACAACGGCAAGGCTTTTAACTTTCGGGCTTGAAAGTTTAATTCTTTTTGTTGCAGGCGCATTAAAATTCAACCTGTTAATAGCAAAAATTTTTGCAAATGTTTTAGTTGTAATTTTAAATTACATTTTCAGTAAATTATTTATATTCAAAAACAAAGGAGCAAAATAATGATTTCAGTCTTTAAAAACCCAAAAGCATCTCCGCTGAAAAAAGAAAAGTTTTTATATAAACACCGTTTTGTGTTTGTTGCTTTTTTAGTGCCGATGTTTTTAATGATTTATGCTTTTTATAAATCACAGTTCTACCCATTCGGCGAAAATCAGATTATGGTTATTGATATGTGGCATCAATATTTCCCATTTATGAAGATTTTTCAAGAAAAAATTCAGCACGGCGGTTCCCTGCTTTACACCTGGGAAGGCGGTGGTGGCTCAAACTTTATCGCCCTTATTTCTTATTACGCTGCAACTCCGCTTTATTATTTGACTTTATTTGTTCCAGCTAAATACTTAACCGAAGCAATGGCTTTTATAGTTATTCTTAAATTAGCTTTTAGCTCGGCGTTTATGTATATTTATCTTCGTGAAATGTTTAAGCATGACGATATGGGCGTTGTCGCCTTTTCGGTTTTATATGCTCTTTCGGCTTACGCAATGGGCTATTATTGGTGCTTAATGTGGCTTGACGTTATGGCACTTTTACCGCTTTGTATGCTCGGAATGAACAAGCTTATTGACGAAGGCAAATTCAGGTTATACACAGTATCGCTCGCTTTAATGATGGTAACAAACTATTATATTGGCGTTATGATGTGTATATTTATTGCGGCTTACTACCCTATTCTTTATTTTTCGAGAACAAAAGCAAAAGGCGCAAAAGGTTGTGCGGTTACAACCGGAAAAGTTGTTTTGTTTTCGGTAATAGGTTGCTGTATGGCGGCTGTTATTTTAATTCCGACATATTTGAGTATGCAAAATACCTATTATATCGACCAGCAAGGTCCTACCGACAATGCTTTTGAAAACCCGATGTTAGATGTATTCTCTAATCTTTTACCAAATGTTGAACTTACTGTAAGAGGCGGTTTGCCGAATATTTATTGTGGTTTGGCTTCAGTTGTTTTAGGTTTGCTGTTCTTGTGTTGCAGAAAAATTTCAGCTAAAAAGAGAGTTTTAAACTGTGTTATTTTAGCGTTTGTTATGCTCGGTTTTAACTGGAATAAACTTAATTTCTTGTGGCACGGCAACCACTACCCTAACGAACTTCCTTATCGTTTTTCTTTCGCATTTTCGTTTGTTTTGGTTACAATGGCATGCGAAGCTTATACCCACTTAAAAGAAATTACGGCAAGAGAAATCGGCTGTGTTGCCGGTGGCGCAATAATATATTTAATTCTTGCCGAAAAGCTTTATAAAGACAAATTTGATTATACAGTAATTTACTATTCTATTGTTTTAGTTGCTCTTTATGCAGTTTGCCTTGCTGTTTACAAAGCAGGCAAAGTTAAACACGCAATTTGCGGTTTAATGCTTTTTGTTGTAGTTTTTGCGGAAATGACAAATTACACCGTAACAAGTGTAAAAGCGGTAAGTCACTCAAACAGAACTACTTATTACACTCATTATGATGATATTCAAGCAGTTAAAAACAAAGTTTTAGATGAAGACAAAGGCTTTTACAGAATGGAAGTTTATAACAACTGGACTTGTAACGACCCTGCTCTTTACGGTTACAGAGGTATAACCCAGTTTTCTTCGGAGCTTAACTGTAAACTTTCTGCTATGATGAAATATCTTGGACTTGCGGCAGACCCCGGTTCAAACAGTTTTAGATATTTGGTGCAAACTCCGGTTGTAAACTCGCTTTTAAATGTTAAATATGTTATGGCGAGAGATACTGCAATGAATCAACCGTTTTTCGATGGAAAATATCAAAGCGGTACTTCAAATATTTACAAAAACCAATATCCACTTTCAATTGGATATATGGTAAATGAAGATATTAAAAAATTGCATTTGAATTCTGATAACAACACATTTGAAAATCAGTTAATGTATTTAAAACTTGCAATTGGCGAAGAATACAGCGCCGACATTTTCAAATCGGTTGACACTTATGATGAAGATGCTTCCACTTGCGACGGCGGAACGCTCGAAAGCTCTGACGGAAGCAATGCTGTTGTAAGCGCAAGCGGCGGAACACCTTCTGCTCATTTGGTTTACACCGCTGAAGATGATGCTCCTATTTATATTTATGTAAATGCCGAAAACGCTGAGTCGGTAAATGCAAAAATCGGCGAAAACGGCGATACTGTGAATTTTGAAAACAATAGAGGTTGTATTGCAAGTATTGGCAACGCTAAAAAAGGTGATACAATTCAAATAAATGTAAACTTCTCTGAAGATAAAGCCGGAACAATCAGAAATTATGTTTATAGCCTTAATACTAAAGCTTGGAAAAAGGCTTATGCAAAATTAAGCAACGAAATGCTTAATGTAACCGATTACAGCGATACAAAAATTGAAGGTACTGTAAACGCTTTGCAAGACGGAACAATGTTTACCTCAATTCCTTATGAAAAAGGCTGGTCGGCTTATGTTGACGGCGAAAAAGTTAAAGTTAATGCTATTAACGATGCTTTTTGCTCGATTGATGTTAAAAAAGGCAAGCACACTATTAAATTCTCATATATTCCGGACGGATTTATTTTGGGTAATGTAGTAACATTCGGCAGTATTGCTTTGTTGGTTGCGCTTTATTATTTAGAGAAAAACAGAAAGCGCAAAGCGGCTCTTGTTGAGCAAATTGAAAATGAAGATTTACCGAAAATTTCATTGAATGTCACTCAAAATGCTCAAGAACCTGAAAACAAAGATGAATAAAACAAAAATACCTATGCAAAAAGCATAGGTATTTTTTATTTTTTTCTTGAATGAGATTTTAAAAAGTCGTCTACCGAATAAACAATATCAAAATAAGATTTGCCGTAATTATGAAACTCGCCCTCATCTACCATTCTTTTTAGTTCTTGAAGCGTTACCCACTTAACTTCGGCGACTTCCTCTTTTTGCAACCGGCAACGGTGAGCCGGAATGTTGCAACGCACCGCATAAATATCATTAAGCGAATATTTGCGAAGCTGACGGCGAACTAACATCATTTTTCTTCGTGGAATATAAATTCCGAGTTCTTCATAAAGTTCACGCAAAGCGGCGTGTCTTGACCCCTCGCCTGCAATTGCAGAACCGCCTGTTGCTGCCCATTCGCCTGCCATTAGCGGTTTATCGTCAGAACGGCGTTGAATTAAATATTCGCCTTTGTCGTTTACTACCCAAATGTGAACAACTAAATGGTATTCGCCTTTGGCAAGGCTTTTTCTGCCTCTGACAATGGTTTTTCCTGTTTTGTTGCCGTTTTTATCAAGTATGTCCCAATATTCCAAAATTAAATTCCTCACAATTTAATATTTTTTGAATAATAATAAAAATTACGCTTATAATAATATTGTCAAAAGAAATTGTATTTTTTGCGTTTGTATTTAAAAATTTCTTTTGTCTGCCGTCTGTAAAACAGACGGTATTTTTATTTGCCGTAAAACTGTTCAGCAATTCTAACACTTTCCATAGCGTCTGCGCCGTAAAAGTCGGCATTAATCATTTTAGCATAATCTTCTGTTAAAACCGCACCGCCTACTATAACTTTTATAGATTTATCGGTTTTATTTAAAAGTTTAATTGTTTCCTCCATTGAAGGCACGGTAGTTGTCATTAAAGCGCTTAAACCTACTAATTTACAGTTGTTTTCAACTGCACATTTAACTATTTCTTCGGGCGGTACATCTCTGCCTAAATCAAAAACTTTAAAACCGTAGCTTTCAAGCAAAACTTTAACAATGTTTTTGCCGATATCGTGAATATCGCCCTTAACAGTCGCTAAAACAACCGTTCTTGAAGTGTCGTTATCAGCAGTATTCATTTTGGTTTTAAGCAAATCAAATGCAGCACTCGCCGCCTCGGCGCTCAAAAGAAGTTGCGGTAAAAACGCTTTTTGCTTTTCAAAATCATCACCGATTTCGTTTAAAGCGGGTATAATGTGATTGTTAATTATATCAAGCGGTTTTTCGCTTTCAAGCAAAATTTGCGCTTGACTTACTGCGCTTTCTTTAACACCTTTTACAATAGCACGGCGCAAATTCATTTCTTTTTGATTTGATAAAGGTTTTGTCTCTTGTATGTTTTCGGTAGAATATTTAATAAACTGCTCACAATTGCTGTCTAAATTTTTAACCGCGCAAAATGCGTAATAAGCGTCGTTCATCTCTTTTGAAAACGGGTTCATAATAGCAAGGTTAAGCCCATTTTCCATTGCAAGTGCAAAAAATGTAGAGTTTATTGCAGGGCGGTTAGGCAAGCCAAATGAAATGTTTGAAACGCCAAGCGAAGTGTAAACGCCTAACTTGCGGATTCTTCTGATAGATTCAAGTGTAATTAGTGCGTTGGTTGTATCAGAAGAAACTGTCATAGCAAGCGGGTCAACAACAATATCTTTTTTATCAATACCATATTTTTTGGCTTCATTTATTATCTTTTCGGCAATTTTTACCCTGTCGTCAGCATTGTCGGGTATTCCGTTTTCATCTAATGTTAAGGCAATTACCGTTCCGCCGTATTTTTTAACAAGCGGGAAAACCGCTTCCATGCTCTCAACTTTGCCATTTACCGAGTTTACAAGTGGTTTGCCGTTGTAAATTCTAAGCGCCACTTCTAACGCTTTCGGGTCGGAAGTGTCGATTTGTAAAGGCACATCGGTTACTGACTGCAAAGCAAAAACCGCATATTTCATCATTTTAACTTCGTCAATTTCAGGTAAACCTACATTTACATCTAAAATTGCAACGCCTGTTTCAGCTTGAGAAATACCCTCGTTTAAAATATAGTTTAAATCGTTATTTCTTAACGCTTCTTTTAACTTTTTCTTGCCTGTGGGGTTAATTCTCTCGCCTATTAACTGCGGTTTTTCGCCGATTAAAACGCCGTGAGTATAAGAAGAAACAACCGTTAAATTCTTGTTTTTAGGATATTTATATTCAATATTTCTTGTTTTTTCAACCGTTTTTTTAATATATTCCGGCGTTGTTCCGCAACAACCGCCTAAAATGCAAGCGCCTTTCTTTGCGATTTCTCTCATATAATCTGAAAATTCATCAGCATTTATGTTAAAAATCGTTTTGCCGTCTTTAACTTCAGGCAAGCCAGCATTTGGGTTTACAATCATAGGAACGCTTGCATATTTTAAATATTCCTTAATTGTAGGTATCATTTTATCAGGGCCTAACGAGCAGTTAATTCCGATAGCGTCAACCCCTAAACTTTCAAGCATTGCCACCATAGCGAGCGGTGAAGCACCTGTCATCATTTTAGACTGTTCATCAAAAACATTTGTAACAAAAATCGGCAAGTCACAATTTTCTTTTGCAGCTAAAACTGCCGCTTTTGTTTCGTAAGCATCGCTCATTGTTTCAATTAAAACTAAATCTACACCGCATTTTTTGGCAACACGAATATTTTTTGCAAAAAATTCAACCGCATCTTCAAATTCAAAATCGCCGAGTGGTTTTAAAAGTCTTCCGCTCGGTCCTAAGTCAAACGCAATATATTTATTTTCAAATTCTTTTACTGCTTCTTTTGCACAGTTAATGCCTGAAATAATTATTTCTTCATAATTTTCAAACTTTTCGCAATTAGCGCCGAATGTGTTTGTTGTAATAATATCAGCGCCAGCCAAAAGATAATCTTTATGCATTTTAATAATCTTTTCAGGGCTGTTTATATTCCAATTTTCAGCACGCTCGCCGCCTTTTAGGCCCATAGCCTGCAAAAGCGTTCCTGCGCCGCCGTCAAAATATAATCTTTTTTGTTTAATTGCTTTTTTAATGTCCATTAAAGCACTCCTATTATCGCCGTTATTGATTTAACGGGAGTCATTAAAAGCGATTTGTTCAGCGTAATTCCCAGCGTTTTATCAGCCGATAAAAGTTTTAAAATTGAGGGCTGAATTTCAAGCGGTAAATCGCCGTAGCCCGGTGAAAAACGAGGTTTTGTTTTATATTGTTCATTAATAATTTGGTTTACATAATCACAAAAACTTTCAACAGCCGCACTTGACAATGCATCGGTAATAAAATGCTTTGACTGCGAAAGCAAATTTAATCTGCCAAGCAAGCGGTCAACGCCTATTCCAGCGGTAACTGCAATAATAATTGCCGAAGAACACCCTTGCAAATTGTTATAAAGATTTTTGCTTTTAACTTCGCAAAATTCCAAGTTTACATAATCTTGATTTGATAAATCAACCGCCACTTTTTTAAAGGCATATTTATAGTTAATTACCTTTAAAAGTTCTTCTTTGCAAGAGTCGATTTCATCTAAATTAAAATCAACTTTAGTTTTAAGCCTTTGAGCCAATTCAATTTTGTTAATTTCAATTTTTTCGGCAGGGATAACCCCAGTAACAATTTGTTCGCTCATTTTAAAATTTCCGTAAGATTATTTTTAATTCTTTTCGCTACTTCTGGGTTGTTCATTGAATAAACATGAACAGCGCTTATTCCGTTTGCGTAAAGGTCTATAATTTGCTCAGTAGCATAAGCAATTCCCGCTTGCATTAACGCTTGCTCATTATCTGCAAATCTGTCAACAATTCTAACAAATCTTTGTGGCAAAGTGTTTTTGGAAATAGCGGTAATTCGCTTAATTTGCCTTGCGTTTGTAACCGGCATAATACCTGCAACAACAGGCACATCAACGCCTTTTTTCAAAAGACGCATAATAAAATTATAAAGAATATTGTTATCAAAAAACATTTGAGTTGTAAGGAATTCGCAACCGCTTGCAACTTTTATTTTTAAACTTTCAATATCTTTTTCGCCGTTTTCGCTTTCGGGGTGGCTTTCAGGATAACAAGCACCGCCTACACAAAAACTTTCATCAAAATCTTTAATTTTTTCAATCAGTTCATAGGCATATTTATATTTCATTTTAGATTTGTCTAACCCTTCAGGAATATCGCCACGAAGTGCTAAAATATTCTCAATGCCTTTTGATTTAATCTTGTTAAGTTCTGTTTCAATTTTGTTTTCATCGGCAGAAACGCAGGTTAAGTGAGTAAGCGGTGTTACGCCTTTTTGCTTAATCAAATCTTCCGCTAAATCTACCGTAAAATCAGAAGTGCCACCGCCTGCACCGTAGGTTACGCTCATAAAAGCAGGCTTTAAATCGGCTATTTTTTCAGCCGCTGTTCTGACACTTTCAAAATTATCAGATGTTTTCGGCGGAAAAACCTCAAAAGAAAGAGTAGGTTTTTCGCTTTTAATTGTTTCAATTACTTTCATAAGAATTTTCCTTTGCTAAAAAGTAAGTTGTTTTCCTGTTACTTCGTCATCTTCAGGCAATTTTCCGCTTGCCGGCAAAGTTCTTGATTTGTATCTTGAAGGGTTTTCAAACATTCCCTCTTTATAAAGATAAGCGTTGATTACTTTATGACCTTTTCGCAGTTTCATAACCGCAACGCCCTGTGTATTTTTGCTTGTTTTAACATTAATTGCTTTTGTGTCTAAAATAAGTTTTCTGCTGTTAATGTTTTCAATAACAATTTCCGACTCATCTTTAATATAAAAAGCGTTAATAAGCGGTGATTTATCGGAATAGGCTTTAAGCAGTTTTTTGCGGTTGGTTTTGGTTTCATATTGTTTCATATCAACCTTTGCAACTTTACCGTTTTCAAACACAAAAATCATAAAACCGCTGTAATCATCGGTAACAGCCATATATTTTGTGTTTTCATCTTTATCAAATTGCAAAGATGCAGGAATATAATCGCCCAAAACGCTGGTTTTGGTATCTGAAAAATCGTTCGCTTTCGCTTTGTAAACCTGACATTTATCAGAGAAAAACAACAATTCGTTTTTATTGTTTGCTTCGATTTCTTCGATTATTTCATCGCCGTCTTTAAGCTTATGAGCACCGCTCATTCTAAGCGACTGCGGAGTAATTTTTTTGAAATAACCGTCTTTGGTGAAGAAAAGATGGCAAGCATAATCAGGAATTTCAATAACCTCAACATATTCAGGCTCATCAGCGGCATAAACAATTTCGGTTCTTCTTTCCTGACCGTATTTTTTAATAACTTCTTTTAACTCGTTTACAATTACCTTTTTAATTTTGGTATTTGATTTTAAAATGCTTTGAAGCTTTGCAATTTCTTCTTTTAATTTTTCGATTTCATCAAGTCTTTTTAAAATGTATTCGCGGTTTAAATGACGAAGTTTAATTTCTGCAACATATTCAGCCTGAGTCTCATCAATTGAAAAACCAATCATAAGATTTGGCACTACCTCTGCCTCTTCTTCGGTTTCTCTTACAATTTTAATAGCCTTATCAATATCTAAAAGAATTTTTTGCAATCCCTCTAAAATGTGAAGCTTTTTAAGCGCTTTATCAAGCGTAAACGAAAGTTTTCGCCTAATACATTCCATACGGAATTTAAGCCATTCGGCTATAATTTCGCCAACGCCCATTACCCTTGGACTACCATCAATCAAAATGTTAAAGTTGCAAGAAAAAGTGTCTTGCAAAGTGGTCATTTTGAAAAGTTTAAGCATTAATTTATCAGGGTCAACGCCTCGTTTTAAATCAATAGTAATTCTAAGACCTTCAAGACCTGTTTCGTCACGAATATCGTTAATTTCGGTAACTTTTTTCTGTTTTGAAAGGTCAATTATTTTCTCAATTATCGCCTCAGATGTGGTTGTAGGCGGAATTTGTTTAATATCAATACAGTTTTGCGATTTATCGTATTCATAAGTCGCTCTAACCTTAAAACCGCCTCTGCCTGTTTTGTAAATGTTTTCAATTTCTTCTTTGTTGTAAAGCAGTTGTCCGCCAAGCGGAAAATCAGGCGCTAAAAGCGTTTCGGTTAAATCGCAATTTTCATCATAAATATAAGCGATAGTGGTTTCGCAAATTTCTTTTAAATTAAACGGGCAAATATCGCTCGCCATACCTACGGCAATACCTTTGTTTGCGTTAACAAGTACCGAAGGAAATGTTACAGGCAACAAAGTCGGCTCTTTTTTGGTAGCGTCATAGTTATCGACAAAATCAACAGTATCTTTGTCAATATCTTTAAAAAGTTCGGTTGCAATTGGCGCTAATTTTGCTTCGGTGTAACGAGAAGCAGCGCAAACCATATCTCTCGAATAAGCCTTACCGAAGTTACCTTTTGATTTAACATAAGGGTGCAAAAGCGCCTCATAACCTTCTGATAAACGCACCATTGTATCGTAAATAGCGGCGTCACCATGAGGGTTAAGTTGCATAGTTTGACCCGCAATGTTAGCCGATTTTATAGTTTGACCGTTGAGCAAACCCATTGTATACATTGTATACAAAAGCTTTCTGTGAGAGGGTTTGAAGCCGTCAATTTCCGGAATTGCACGAGATACAATTACACTCATAGCATAAGGCATAAAGTTTGATTCAAGGGTTGCGGTAATAGGCTGGTTTACAACTGTTCCCGACCCTGCTATATAAGCGTTTGCCTTATCAGGATTCAGAGTTATTCTTCTGTCTTTATTCTTCTTTGATTTTGCCAAAAAAATCACCTTTTATTATAGTTTTTATTAAAAAATCTTAACTAATATCTGCAAATTCGAGGAATTTATGACCCTCTTTTGCAATATGCTCTTTTCTGCCTAAAATGTTATCGCCCAACAATACATCAAACATTTGCATTGTTTTTTCAACATCTTCGGGCATAACCTTAATAAGTCGCCTTGTGGCAGGGTTCATTGTAGTTAAATTCATCATATCAGGCTGGTTTTCACCAAGTCCTTTTGAACGCTGAATTGTATATTTTTTATCGCCGATTTTGTTAAGCACTTCGCCTTTTTCTTTATCGTCATAAACATAATAAGTTTTATCTTTAGTAGTGATTTCATAAAGCGGAGTTTCCGCAATATAAACATAACCCTCGTTTATAAGAGTAGGTGTAAGGCGGTAAATCATCGCTAAAATAAGCGTTCTAATATGAAATCCGTCAACATCGGCATCGGTACAAATTACAACTTTGTTCCAACGCAATTTTTCAATATCAAATGTTGACAAATCTTTGTTGGTTTTTGAATTAACTTCAACACCGCAACCGAGCACTTTCATTAAATCAACAATAATTTCGCTTTTGAAAATTTTTGAATATTCGGGTTTTAAGCAGTTTAAAATTTTACCTCTAACCGGCATAACGCCTTGAAATTCGGGGTCGCGCGCAAGTTTTACCGAACCGAGCGCCGAGTCACCCTCAACAATATAAAGTTCTCGCTCGCTTGCGTTTTTAGAACGGCAATCAACAAATTTTTGCACACGAGAAGCCATGTCGTTGCTGACTTGCAATGTTTTTTTAATGTTAAGTCGTTCTTTTTCGCTTTTTTCTCTCGAGCGCTTGTTAATTAAAATTTGGTCGCCGATTTTTTCGGCTTTTTCTTTGTTTTCGATAAAGAATACTTCAAGGTTGTGCTTTAAAAATTCTGTTAAAGCCTCTTGAATAAACTTGTTTGTTATCGCTTTTTTAGTTTGGTTTTCATAAGAAGTTTGGTTTGAAAAAGAGGAAATAACAAGCACTAAAGACTCTTCAATATCGGAAAAAGATACTTTAGATTCATTTTTGTTATATTTATTATTCTGTTTGAAAAATGCGTCAAACTGTGAAACAAATGCAGAACGCACCGCTTTGTCAGGCGCGCCGCCGTATTCAAGATAACTTGAATTGTGGTAATATTCCTTTTTTTGCACTTTGTTTGAAAAATTGAGCGCAACATTCATTTTTACAAGATATTCGGGCTTGTCTGCTCTGTCTTTACCCTTGCGCTCGCCTTGCCACAAAAGCGTGTCAATAAAGCCTAAATCTTCGCCAACGGTTTCGTTGATATAATCTAAAATACCGTTTTTATAGGTAAATTCTTTGGTTTCAAATTTTGAAGCGGAAACTTGATTTTTGAGCACAAAAACAAGTCCGTCATTTACAACTGCCTGACGGGTTAAAATGTCTTCAAAATATTCATAAGGAATTTTTATATCGGTAAAAACTTCGTCGTCAGGCAACCAATGAGTTTTTGTTCCTGTATCTTTACCGGCATAAGGCTCTTTAACAAGACCGCCGATATTTTCACCTTTTTCAAAATGAAGGGTATATTTATAACCGTCACGCTTAATTTCAACGTCCATATATTTGGAAGCATATTGAGTTGAGCAAAGACCAAGTCCGTTTGTACCCAAAGAAAACTGGTAAGTTCCGTTTTCGTTGTTTGCATATTTACTGCCTGCATAAAGTTCGCAATAAAGCAATTCCCAGTTATATCTATCTTCATTAGGGTTATAATCAACAGGGCAACCTCTGCCGAAGTCCTGCACCTCAATTGAGTTGTCAAGAAATCTTGTAATAATTATTTTTTTGCCGTAGCCCTCTCTCGCCTCATCAATGGAGTTTGTAATT
Organism: Oscillospiraceae bacterium; assembly: GCA_902769255.1. Classification (GTDB taxonomy): domain Bacteria; phylum Bacillota; class Clostridia; order Oscillospirales; family Acutalibacteraceae; genus RUG11462. Next base: position 23,226 of record CACXOM010000003.1, on the reverse strand, counting down.
ATTTCAAAGGTAGAGTGTTCGCAACCCTCAATACCATCAGAACCGAAAATAACCGCAGGGCGAAGCCTTACTCTGTCGGCACCTTTTAAAGATGAAATACTTTCGTTTCCGTAAGAAGCCTTTTTAGCCATAACTTTAAAAATTTCTCCTTTTTGATATACATATACATATTAATTTTATACTATATATAGTAGTTTTGTCAATATTTTTTTCAAAATATTTGAATATTTGCGCTATAATTAATTGACTTTTAAATTTTTTTGTGATAATATAAAGAAAAAAATACAAAAAAGAGGTAAACTTATATGTTAAAAGGATATATGAGAGGTCTTAATTTCGGACATTGGATTTCACAATATGCAGATTTTTCTGATGAATATTTCAGCACATATATTATTGAAAGCGACTTTAAGCAAGTTGCCGATTGGGGTTTTGACCACATTCGTCTGCCGATTGATTACCCTGTTTTTTACGATGAAAAAACGGGCGAATTTATCGAAAAAGGTTTAAAATATGCTGATTTTGCAATAAAAACCGCTAAAAAATACGGATTAAATGTTGTTCTCGATTTGCACAGAACGCCCGGTTATTCTTTCAACGACACTTATGATAAAGAGAAAAACAGTTTGTTTTTTGACGAAAACCAACAAAAGCTCTTTATTTCAATTTGGCAAATGTTTGCTAAGCGATATAAAAATGAGGGCGACAACTTATATTTTGAACTTTTGAATGAGTTAGTTCAAGAAACCAGCGACCCTTGGAACGAACTTTGGCCTAAAGCAGTAAAAGCAATTGAAGAAATTTCACCAAACAGACGAATTATTGTAGGTTCAAACCATTGGAACAATCCTGATGAATTGAAATATTTGAAATTTATTGATGCACCTAATATAGTTTATAACTTTCATTGTTATGCACCGTTTCTTTTCACTCATCAAAGAGCGCCTTTCAACGCCGGAATGGCGGCTTATCCTTGTTCGGTAGTTTATCCGCTAAATGTTAAAGAGCACGCAAAATTCTTTCTTAATAACGACCCTTGGATGCTTGAGCATTTTGATAAAGTCGGTAAAGAGGAATTAAGAACTTTTGTTCAATCGGCAGTTGATTTTAAAAATGAGCATAATTGCGATGTTTATTGCGGTGAGTTCGGTGTAATTGAAAATGCCGACCTTGACAGTACTGTTCGTTGGTTAAACGATATTATTGATATTTTCAATGAAAACGGTATAGGACACGCCGCTTGGTCTTACAGAGGCTTTGCCAAAATTACCGATGAAAACAGAAAACCTGTTAGAGAAGATATTATTAAAGCGTTATCAAAATAAGTTTTAAGCCGAATTTTTAACAAATTCGGCTTTTTCATTGTTGAAAAATGCTAAAATATATGTTATTATATTAGATAATACTTTAAAAAGGACTTTTTTAAAATGAAACTGAAAAATAAGAGAATTGTTATAAAACTCGGCACTTCTACCCTTGCGCACTCAACAGGAAGATTGAATATTCGCAATGTTACTGAAATTTGCCGAATTATCAGCGACCTCAAAAACGCCGGCAACGAGATAATTATGGTGTCTTCGGGCGCAATCGGAATGGGAGTCGGCAAACTTAATTTAAACAAAAAGCCTGACGATATTCCTACAAAGCAGGCTGCCGCCGCAATAGGTCAATGCGAACTTATGTATGTTTATGATAAACTTTTCGGTGAATACTCGCATACTGTTGCGCAACTTTTGATAACAGGCGATGATTTGAATAACGAAGAAAGATACGGCAATTTTAAAAACACGGTGAACAGATTGCTCGAATTATCGGTAATTCCTATTATCAACGAAAACGACACAATCGGCACCGATGAAATTGTTATAGGTGATAACGATACTTTGGCGGCAATTGCGGCAACAAGTCTTGACGCTGATTTATTAGTTATTTTATCAGATATTGAGGGACTTTATACCGCTGACCCGAGAAAAGATAAAAACGCAAAACAAATTAAAGTTATTGAAGAAATTACACCTGAAATTGAAGCAATTGCAGGTACAAAAGGCACAGCGCTTGGTACTGGCGGTATGCAAAAGAAAATTGCAGCTGCTAAAATTGCAACCGCCGCAGGTTGCGATATGATAATTGCTAACGGCAGAAAGCCGAAACTTTTATATGACCTTGCAGACGGCAAACAAATAGGCAGTATTTTCTTGGCTAAAAAGGAGCAGTAAAATGACAACTGGCGAATTGTTAACAAACGCAAAAAAAGCGTGTTCTAAAATAAATTTATTAAACACACAGCAAAAAAACAAAGTTCTTTTTGATATGGCAAATTCTCTTATTGAAAATGCCGAAACAATTATTGAAGAAAACAAAAAAGATATTGATTTTGCGAAAGATAAAATTTCACCCGTTATGATTGACCGCTTGTCGCTTGACAAAGACAGAATTATCGGTATGGCTGACGGCATTAAAGCGGTTGCCTATTTAGATGACCCTGTGGGCGAGGTTTTAGAAACACACGAAACCGCAGGCGGTTTGAAAATTAAAAAAGTGCGTGTTCCTATGGGCGTTATCGCAATTATTTATGAAAGCAGACCTAATGTTACTTCAGATGCGGTGGCACTTTGCTTTAAAAGTTCTAACATTTGTGTACTTCGTGGCGGTAAAGAGGCTATTAACACCAACAAAGCGGTAGTTTCTGCTTTAAAACAGGCGCTTAAAAGCAACAATTTACCCGAAAACTTTATTAACCTTGTTGAAGATACTTCAAGAGAAAGTGCAAATGAACTTATGACAGCAGTCGGTCTTGTTGATATGCTAATTCCTCGTGGTGGTGCAGGACTTATTAACGCTTGTGTAAACCAAGCAAAAGTGCCTTGTATTCAAACAGGTACAGGCATTTGCCACATTTATGTTGATGACTCTGCCGATTTAGATATGGCACTTAATATTGTTGAAAATGCAAAAACTTCTCGCCCCTCTGTTTGCAATGCTGAAGAGGTTTTGGTGGTAAACAAAAAAATTGCTGAAAAGTTTTTGCCAAAACTTAAACAAAGATTGGTTGATGAAAGAAAAACTAACCCTGTTGAACTTCGACTTGACAAAATTGCTCAAAGCATAATTGACGGCACCCCAGCAGGCGAAAACGATTTTGACACCGAATTTTTGGATTACATTTTAGCGGTAAAAGTCGTTGAAAATGTTGATGAAGCGATTGAGCATATCAACGCTCATTCTACCAACCATTCGGAAGCGATTGTAACCGCAAACGCTCAAAACGCCGAAAAATTTGCTAACAGTATTGACAGTTCTTCGGTTTATGTGAACGCCTCTACCCGCTTTACTGACGGTGGCGAGTTCGGCTTGGGTTGCGAAATGGGTATTTCTACTCAAAAAATGCACGCAAGAGGTCCTATGGGACTTAGAGAAATGACAAGTTATAAATACATTATAAACGGAAACGGACAAGTAAGATAAGGAGAAAATTATGGCTAAATTCGGATTTATTGGCGCAGGAAATATGGGTGGCGCATTAGCGGTTGCTCTTTCCAAAAAAACAAGCGATATTGCTTTGGCTGATGTTGATGTAAAAAAAGCACAAACACTTGCTGAAGAGATAGGCGGTAAAGTTGAAAGCAACGAGCAAATTGCAAAAAGCGCAAAATACATTATTTTGGCGGTAAAACCGCAGTTTATGGCTGATATGCTTGACGGTATTTCAGATATTTTGAGAGATAGAAACGATGATTTTGTTTTGGTTTCAATTGCCGCAGGTGTAAGCATTTCAAAAGTACAAACTATGGCAAAAGGCGAATATAAAGTTATTCGTATTATGCCGAATACCCCCGCTTTTTTAGGCGAAGGTATGATGCTTTTCACATTAAGTGAAGATGTTAGCGAAAACGAGAAAAACGAGTTTTTAGAAGCAATGCAAAACGCTGGCGTTTGGGACGAGTTGCCCGAAAAACTTATTGACGCAGGTTGTGCTTTAAGCGGTTGCGGTCCTGCTTTTGTTTATATGATGATTGAGGCGCTCGCTGACGGCGCAGTTGATTGCGGTTTGCCGAGAGATAAGGCGCTGAAATTCGCATCGCAAACCGTTAAAGGCTCGGCTATGATGGTTCAGCAAACAGGCAAACACCCCGGTCTTTTAAAAGATGAGGTTTGCTCGCCCGGCGGTTCAACAATTGAGGGCGTAAAATCACTTGAAAAAAGCGCATTTCGCGGTGCGGTTATGAAAGCGGTAACAAAGGCTTACAAAAAAACTGTGGAACTCGGAAAATAAAACAAAAGTCTGTATTCAAATGAATACAGACTTTTTTAATTGGTATAAGGCAGACTGTTGTCTTTCTTTTGATAATTTTGTTCAAAATATTTTTTCGGCGTTACATTAAACCTTTTTAAAAACACTTTATAAAACGCCGAATAACTGTTATATCCGCATAAAGGGCGACTTCGGCAAAATCAATCGTTCCCCTTCTCATAATGGTAAGCGCAAGGTCAAGGCGCAAATTTTCAACATATTGCTGTAAAGTGTAGCCCGTGGTTATGTAACTCTTACTAAAGATAGCACTTCAACTACTTATTATGCAACTCAACCAAACGCAGGTCGTTCATTAAAAACACTTGCTGCTGCTACACTTCAAGATGCAGACTTTATGTCAAGATTAAATGATGCTCAAACTGCACAAGTAACTGCTTGGGCAAACGCATAAATTTTTTGAGAGGAGATATTTTACAATGAAATTTAGAGATATTGAATTAGAATTTGAGAAATACGCTACTCTCGATATTATCGCAGAGAGCCAAGACCCTGAGGTTCCTACACAGTCAACTTATTCAAACGAGGGCGCAAACGACCCTTATGAAGATGACAAATTCTAAATAAAACTGACAAAAACACAAAAGCAGGAACGCAAAATGCGTTCCTGTTTTTAATTTTGATTAAACATATAATCACATTGTAGGGCGGGGGCTTTGCTCCCGCCGTTTTAAATTTGTGCAAACTTTACACCTCATCCGAGTTGCTTTGCAACCCACCTTCTCCTCAAGGAGAAGGCTTTTTTGGTTTGTATCTTTAATTGAAATTTTGATAAAAAATTTGGTTTTTCTCATCGGGATGTCAAGGATGCCATCCCCCTACATTGTAACTTAAATTTTCATCAAACTATGTAGGGGTCGGCTTCCTATACGACCTGCTGAAGTTTGATAAAAACCATAATTATACAAACGGCAATTGCTACGCCCCTGCTCTACAATGTTTATTTTTATTTTGTGCTTTATTCTCTTCATATAAAAAACACTCGCTTTTGCGAGTGTTTTTTATCAATTAGTCTTATTTTTAATTAATATTCATCAATTAATCAATCGGTACGGTCCAGCCGTATTTATCTTCAATTTTGCCCCATTGAATACCTGTTAAAGTATCATAAAGTTTTTGGGTAACTGCGCCGATTTCGCCATCGTTAATTATGAACTTCTTGCCTTTGTAGCAAAGTTCGCCAATTGGTGAAACAACTGCGGCAGTTCCGCAACCCCAAGCCTCTTTTAAGTCGCCATTTTCAAGCGCCGAGCCTAATTCATCAACACTTAACAAGCGTTCGCTAACTTTGTAGCCCTCGTCTTTAAGCACTTCAATGCAAGATTTTCTTGTGATGCCCGGCAAAATTGAGCCTGTTAATTTAGGCGTTACAATCTCATCGCCGATTTTGAACATAACATTCATAGCACCGACTTCTTCGATATATTTTCTCTCAACGCCGTCAAGCCACAAAACCTGCGAATAGCCCATCTTCTCGGCTTTTTCGCCTGCTCGTGTAGACGCCGCATAATTACCGCCGCATTTTGTGTAACCTGTACCACCGCGAACCGCTCTTACATCTTCATCTTCAATCATAATTTTAACAGGGTTAATTCCCTCTTTATAATAACTGCCTACAGGCGATGCAATAATCATAAATTTTGCGTGATGCACACCGTGAACGCCCAAAGTTTCATCATTACCAAACAAGAAAGGACGAATATAAAGCGAAGTGCCGTCTGAATGAGGAACCCAATCTTTTTCGAGCGAAATAAGCGCTTTAAGTCCTTCTAAAAACATTTCTTCAGGAATTTCTGGCAAGCAAATTCTTTCGGCTGAACTGTTAATTCTTTTAGCGTTTTCATCAGGTCTGAAAAGTTGAACGCTACCGTCTGCTTTGCGATATGCTTTTAAACCCTCGAAAACCTCTGCGCCGTAGTGGAATACAGTAGATGCAGGGTGAAGCGATAAATTGCCAAAAGGCTCAATTCTCGCGTCGTGCCAGCCTTTTTCAACCGAATAGTCCATAATAAACATATGGTCGGTGAAAATTTGACCGAATCCCAAAGTGCTGTCATCAGGTTTTTGTTTTAAATTTGTAGATTTATTTATTATAATTTCCATTTTTTACACCTTCTTAAAATTTATAGTTTTTTCGGAAATTAATTTACATTAATTTTTGTAATCTCTCGTTTACTGCGAGCAAAAATTCTTCGGTATTTACTTTTTTCTTGTTTTCAAGAGTTGAAAGCAAGTAAAGGTCGCCTGTCATAACACCCTCTTCAATTGTTTGAATGGTTGCTTTTTCGAGGTTATCAGCAAACTTGCACAAATCAGGTGTATTATCAAGTTCGCCTCTTTTTCTAAGTGCGCCGGTCCAAGCAAAAAGTGTTGCAACAGAGTTTGTTGAAGTTTCTTCGCCTTTTAAGTGTTTGTAATAATGGCGTTGAACGGTGCCGTGAGCCGCCTCATATTCATAAACACCCTCGGGCGATACTAAAACAGATGTCATCATAGCGAGTGAGCCGTAAGCGGTTGCTACCATATCGCTCATAACATCGCCGTCATAGTTTTTGCAAGCCCAAATGTAACCACCCTCAGAACGAATTACACGAGCAACTGCATCATCAATAAGTGTATAGAAATATTCAATTCCCGCTTTTTCAAATTTTTCTTTATATTCTTTTTCAAAAATTTCTGCGAAAATATCTTTAAATCTGTGGTCATATTTTTTAGAAATAGTGTCTTTAGTAGCAAACCAAAGGTCTTTTTTCATATCGAATGCAAAGTTGAAACAACTTCTTGCAAAAGACGCAATCGATTTATCGGTATTGTGCAAACCTTGAATAATGCCCGAAGTATCATCAAACTGATGAATTAACTGTCTTGTTTCAATGCCGTTTTCATCGGTGCAAACAAGTTCGCATTTTGCACCCTTTTGCACTTGCATTTCGGTATTTTTATAAACATCGCCATAAGCGTGACGAGCGATTGTAATAGGTTTAGTCCAAGTAGGAATAAAAGGTGTAATGCCTTTTACCAAAATAGGAGTTCTGAAAACCGTTCCGTCTAAAATTGCACGGATTGTGCCGTTAGGCGATTTCCACATCTCTTTTAAATTGTATTCCGGCATTCTTGCGGCGTTTGGTGTAATTGTAGCGCATTTTACTGCAACGCCGTATTTTTTAGTAGCCTCAGCAGATTCAAAAGTAACTTTATCGTCAGTTTCGTTTCTGTGAACAAGTCCTAAATCATAATATTCTGATTTAAGATTTACATAAGGATTAATAAGAATATCCTTAATCATTTTCCAGATAATTCTGGTCATTTCGTCTCCGTCCATCTCAACGAGTGGAGTTTTCATTTCAATTTTGCTCATTTTCAAAACACCTTTCATTTAAAAATTAATTTGTAAATTCTATTCCCTTTTCATAGCTCATCGATTTTATTCTCGCCAGTGATTCAACATTTACTCCATAATCCTCTCGAACTCTTTTGCCGCCGTCTTGAAACGCTTTTTCAATAACAATGCCTGCACCGACAATTTCAGCATTAGCATTTTTAACTAAATCAATAAGACCGATAAGTGCATTGCCTTTTGCCAAAAAATCATCAATAATAAGCACTTTTTCGCCCTTTTTCAAAAACTCTTTTGAAAGAATAATATCATAAGTTGTTCCGTGAGTAAAAGACTCAACTTTGGAAGTATAAACATCGCCGTAGATATTTTTAGTCTTTGTTTTTTTAGCAAAAACAACAGGCACATCAAAATATTGCGCTGTGATACAGGCAATTCCAATACCCGAAGCCTCAATGGTAAGAATTTTATCAATTTGTTTATCAGCATATAATCTTTTAAATTCTTTACCGATTTCATTCATAAATTTAACATCAATTTGATGATTTAAGAATGAATCGACTTTTAAAATATCGCCTTTTGCAACATGACCGTCTCTTATAATTTTTTCTTCCAATGCTTTCATTATCTTTATTTCCCTTAAAAAATATATTTAATAGATTAATTTTACCAAATTCAAGCGAAAAAATCAATATATTTTCCAAAAAAACAGCATTTTTTCGCAAATAAAAAAGAGAGTAAACCCTTTTTACTCCCTTTTATTCAAATAATTCATAGTTTAACTCATATAACAATTCGTTTGTTTCGATAACCGACAGATTTTTTGAAAGCGCAAAAATTATTACGCTATCTCGCTTGTCTTTAGCATAAAGCAAAGCGTAAGATGTGGTTTTTAAAAGCTTTTGAACCTCATCTAAACTCAAATCCATTCCAAAGCAAAGTTGTAATAATTTATCTCTTGAAGGCTTTTTTACTCCTGAAAAAATTTGATATGCATATGTTTTATCTAAATTTGATTTTTCGATAACCAACGATTTTTTTAAATTATTCTCAATAAGTATTTTGTTTAATTCGCTTGGTAAATCAGCTTTAATTAAATCGTTATAGTTTTCTTTTGAAAAATCTTTATAATCTTTTGTGTTTTTTAATAATTCAAGCAATTCTTTTGTTGATTTCTTCATAAAACCACCTTGACAAATTATTTTTTCCATTATAATATAAACTATATTGAAATAAATTTCAAGAGGATTTTTTATGAATGAATTAAAAAATTATTTTTTCAGCAACTTAAAAGTTATAACAAAATATAACGATAGCACTTCTCTTTGTTATTTTGAGCCTGAAAACTGTTTTTACATTAATAAAGATATAGATAAAGAGCAAAAAGATTTTTATAATAAACTAAAAGGTTTAAACTGCCCTAACCTTGCAAAAATTAAATATGTTTTTGAAAACGAATTAACTATATCGGTTATTCGTGAATATGTAAACGGTAAAACTTTAAATGATTATTTAAAAGAAAAACATTTTTTAGATGAAAAAGAAGTTAAAAGTATAGCTTTACAAATTTGTTGCGGTCTTAAAACTCTTCATTCAAACGGAATAATTCACCGAGATATTACGCCGAATAATATTGTTATTTCTGATGATGGCGCAATAAAAATTATTGATTTTGAAATTTCAAGAACATTTAAACCAAACACTAATTCTGATACTGTGATTATGGGAACACCGGGTTATGCGGCTCCTGAACAGTTTGGCTTTAACCAAAGCGACAGCCGTACAGATATTTATTCATTAGGCGTATTAATGAATTTTTTGCTTACAGGAAAAATGCCGAGAGACCAAAAAGCAAATGGTAAAATGAAAGAAATAATAGACAAATGTATTGAAATTGATGCTAAAAACCGATTTAATTCGGTTGATGAAGTAATTAATGCTTTAAACAACAAAAAAATTGAAAAAAACAACGTAGAAAGAATTAAAATGCCTAATCCGTTTGTAAGTATTATTTGGTTTGTGCTTTCTGCAGTAACTATATTCACTTTTATAAATTGGGCTGTGCAAAAAAGAACTTTAATTCTATTGCTTACTATCGGTGCTTGTATCGTTTTTTACCCTATTCCGTTAATGCTTGCATATGATGCATTTTCAATTGCCGAAAAATTGCCTATAATAAAAAAATATTCAAGAAAATCAAGAAAAATATTTATTGTTTTTATTAATTCAGTTTTAATTTGTATTGGAATTTGTCTTATGGGCGAGATTACACTTTTATAAAAATTTAAAAATTATGCTGACAGCATAACAAAAGCAGTAATGTACTTTGTATAATAAAGTTACATTACTGCTTATTCTTTATTAGATGAAGAAGAAACGACTTATTCAAGTTATGATGATGACAATGATGATGTCAATATTGACGAAGACGAAGACGAAGAAGACGAGGAAGAAGAAACAACAACAAAAAAAGAAAAATCTGCAAAAGATACAAAATGGAAAGACTTTTTAAAAGAATATGAAGAGTTTGTAGATGAATATGTTGTTATTTACAAAAAGTATAAAAACGATCCTACCGATATGGGCGTTTTATCTGATTATACAGATATGGCTTCAAAAGCAACTAAGTTATCAGATAAAGCCGAAAATGTTAAAGACGATATTAAAGATTCTGATGATTTAAAGGAATATATTGACACTCTTGCAAGAATTCAAAAAAAATTAACAGATGTACTTTAAAAGGAGATAAAAAATGAAATATTCACCAGTTAGCATTATACTAAAATGGTTTACAGTTATAGTTTTATTCTCTATAATAGCTGTATTATTTATACCTGTTGAGGCAAACTACACTTTTATTGACCTTTTTAGATATACCTCGGGAAACATTGCAAATTCTGTAGTAATTACGTTTTTAATCCCTTTCATAATAGTTTTTGTTTCATCAATAATTATGATGTTTAAAATTTCTATACCTGTAAGCGTTATTGTTGCTTGTCTTAATGCTATTGCAACATTTTGGTTTACAGGATACAAATTAAGCACATTATATTCAACAACACCTATCGTTACTTTCGGTCTTGTAATATCAATTCTCGGTATTATTTTACCCGTTTTAACAATTATTATTGCAAAAACTACCGCAAAAAAAGCTGATTAAGCAAAATTTAGAGATTATAAAAACCCGTATGTTTTAAAACATACGGGTTTGTTTTATTCGTTATCTTCGATTTGTTTAATTTTATCAAGTCTTGGTTGGTGGCGACCGCCCTCATATTCGGTTTCAAGAAAAATATCAACAAGTTCCAATGCGAACAAATCGCCTAACACTCTGCCGCCTAAACATAGAATATTTGTGTCGTTATGAAGTCGGGTGAATTTGGTTGAAAAATGATCGGTACAAACTGCAGCACGAACACCTTTGACTTTGTTTGCCGCAATCGACATTCCAATGCCTGTTCCGCAAATTAAAAAGCCTTTTTCAGCCTCGCCGTTTGCTACCGCTTTTGCAACAGGCAACGCTAAATCGGGGTAATCGACTTTTTCACCATTGAAAGTGCCGAAATACTTGTATTCAAGCCCTTTTTCCTCTAAATGTTTACAAATTTTTTGTGCTAATTCATAACCGCCGTGGTCGCAACCTATTGCTATCATTTTAAACTACCTCTCTTTTTAATAAGTTCCCTGCTTGCCTGCGGAAGTCGCAGATAAGTCGGGGTTATTTTTTCGGCTGGCAAAGACTTATCTTTATATTTTTCACCTAAACGGCAAATATCTTTACCGTGCGGAAATCTAAACTGTTCATCGGCAATTTTGTATTCAAAATCGCTGAAAATGCTATCACAAACTTTAAAGCCGTCACCGCAAAGCGTTATCGGTTTATCGTATTTTTTTAAATCCTCTTCTAAATCGGCTATTGATAATGCTCTGTCTTCGCAAAGTCTTATAAGTTCGCCGTTTTTGCACTCAAAAATCGCATTATAAACTTGTTTGCACCTTGCGTCCATAACTGCGCATAAAATGCCCTCAAAGCCATTTGAGGCGGTTGCCGCTATCACCTCTAAAGTTGAGATGCAAACGCAAGGAATATCAAACGGTGCTGCAATACCTTTTGCAGTCGCCATTCCTATTCTAAGCCCTGTAAATGAGCCTGGACCTTTTGTAATTGCGATTAAATCAATATCGCTTGCGCAAATTTCTGCGTTTTTTGTAACTTCGTCAATAAGTGGCAAAAGGGTTTGCGAATGTGTAAGCCCGTTATTTACAAATTGCTCGTATTCCCTATCACCCTTTAAAACGCCGACTGAGCAACTCACACTTGCCGAGTCAATTCCTAAAATTGTCATAAATCAATTCCTTCAATTTCAAAAATTCTTGTGTTTTCATCTTCACCTTTTGAAATTTCAATTTTAATATAATTTTCGGGCAAAACATTTTCAATTATTTCCGACCATTCGCAAATAACAACGCCACCCATTTCGCAATATTCAAAAAAGTTGGTAGAATAAAGGTCGTCAAATGTTTCAATTCGGTACATATCGAAATGAAAAATCGGCAATTTACCGCCCCTGTATTCATTAACAATTGCGAATGTCGGCGAAGAGGTTTCGCCTTTATAGCCCAAAGCGGCTGCAAAATATCTTGTAAATGTTGTTTTGCCCATTCCCATACCGCCGAAGAATGCTAAAAAATCGTTTGGTTTAACTTTTTTTGCAAGTTTTTCGGCAATAAGTTTTGTATCGTTTTCGCTTTTTGAAATAAATTTTGCCATTAAATATTATCCCTCAAATACATAGTTCGCATATGGCGGTTTTTGTAAACCGAAACCACAAGCCCGATACTTATAAACAAGCACATAAGCGAAGAACCGCCTGCCGAGAAAAACGGCAAAGTTACACCGATAACGGGTAAAAGCGACAAAACCATTCCCGTATTAATAAGCAACTGCGCCGCTAACATTCCGAATGCGCCTGCACAAATAATTTTGCCTGTAATATCTTTTGAGACCGTGCTAACATAAAGAATTCTCGCTAAAATCGCAATAATAATTGCAAAAACCAGCAAACAGCCTATAAGCCCTAATTCCTCGCCAGCAACAGTTAAAATAAAGTCGTTATGCGCTTTTGGCACAGCGTTTGCCTGCGTTTTTGCGCCGTTTAAATAGCCTTGTCCGAAAATTCCGCCCGAGCCTATTGCTTTAATAGATTGCAACTGCTGATAGCCAAGGTCAAGCGGGTCGGATTCCAAATCAAAAATAATTGCGAAACGCTTTCTTTGGAAATCGGAAAGTCCGTAAAACCAAACAAGCGGTGACACCGCAACAAGTCCTGCAAAGCCCATAACAAAATAGCGAAGTTTTACGCCCGACATATAAAGCATTGCAAGGAAAATTACAACCATAACCGAAACTGTACCAAGGTCACGCTGAAACGCCATTACAAGTGCCGGTGCCGCCATTCCGTGAAGAACGAGCAATAAAACATTGTGAAATTTATTTATATTTTCGGGTTTAATTGAAGAAACATGTTTTGCAAAGGTTAAAATCATAAAGATTTTAATAAGTTCGCTGACTTGCAAAGACATATCAAGAGGCAACCTAATCCAAGCCCTGTTGTCAGAACCTTCGGGCGCATAACCTATTTCATAAGTAATAAAAAGCAACGCCAAAGTTGCAACAATATAAACAGGGTAAAACCTTGTTAGTTTTGAATAGTCGAAAAGCGAAATTAAAATAGCAACGCTTACGCCTATTAACATTGAAACTATTTGAACGCCGACTGTTTTTAAACCTGTCGGCGAAAAAATAAGCATTGAGCCGTAAAGAGAAGCAATAATACACAAAAGCAACAATAATTTATCGGTTTCTCTTATGTAGTCGGCAATGTTTTGCCAAATTTTCTTCAAAACAATTTTCCTTTCTTATTTTAGTTCAACAATTGTAACGCCGTTTTCACCCTCGCCGAATGTGCCGACACGAAATGTTCTTACACTCGGGTGTTTGCGTAAATAGGTGTGAATTCCTTTTCTAAGTGCCCCTGTTCCCTTGCCGTGAATAATTGTAAAAGAAACAACCGAACTTAACAGCGCATTATCGATAAAACGGTCAATTTCAAGGCTCGCTTCATCAACATTCATACCCCTGACATCAATTTCCAACATAGCGCTACGGGTTGTACTGCTGTCAACGCCTGTTCTTCTTATAACAGACTTTGGAATATTAACCTGTTTTTCTTCAACGAGTCTTACGCCGTTTAAATCAATTTTCATTTTCATAATGCCAGCCTGCACCTGAATTTTACCCTTGTTATCAGGCAAATTAAGCACAACCGCTTTTGTATTTGTATCAGGCAACAACACAGTATCGCCTATTTTAAGCGGTCGGGGCAATTTATAGTCATCTTTAAATCTTTCACCCGAAGATGAAATTTTATCTAACTTTTCAAAACTTTTTTTAGCGAGTCTTTCAGCGTCAACATCAGTTTTTTTCTGCTTTTTAAGTTGTTTTAACTCATCTAAAAGCCTGTTTGCCTCAATTCTCGCATTATCAGTAATAACTCTTGCCTGCGCTTTTGCGTTTTCGATTTTTTCGTTATATTCTTTGCGCATATTCTCGCTTTTTTGAGTGAGAGTTTTTACCTGTTCTTCGGCATTTTTTAAATTTTCTTCAGCCGTTTTTAACTTATCGTCAAGCGTTTTTTGCCTTTTTTCAAGTTCGGCAATAACACGCTCTAATCGGTTGTCATCTGCCGAAATTAAGGTTGACGCACGAGAAATAACAGTTTCGTCCATTCCGAGTTTTTTTGAAATAGCGAAAGCGTTTGAACGACCCGGAACGCCTACCAAAAGCCTGTAAGCAGGCGCTAAAGTTTTTACATCAAACTCGCAACTTGCGTTTTCAACGCCCTTAGTATCAAGCGCATAAGTTTTAAGTTCGGCATAGTGAGTTGTAGCTCCGAGCGTTGCGCCAAAACGTCGGAATGTTTCTAAAATTGAAGTTGCAAGCGCCGCACCTTCGACAGGGTCGGTACCCGAGCACAACTCATCAAGTAAAACAAGCGAATTATTATCAACCTTTTCCAAAATGTCAACAATATTTTTAATGTGCGAAGAAAAAGTTGAAAGCGATTGTTCAATGCTCTGTTCATCGCCAATATCAGAAAAAACATTGCTAAAAACCGCTGCGCTTGAGCCAGCTGAGCAAGGTATCATCATACCGCTTGAAGCCATAAGTGTCAGTAGCCCAATTGTTTTAATTGTAACGGTTTTACCGCCGGTGTTAGGACCTGTAATAACCAGCATTTTATAGTCTTTTCCGAGTGTTACGCTTATAGGCACAACCTTTTGCTTGTCAAGCAAAGGGTGGCGTGCATTTATAAAATCAATAAAGCAATTATCGTTTAATTTCGGCGTTATAGCGTCCATTTTTATTGCTAATTTTGCTTTTGCAAAAATATAATCAAGTTCTATTAAAATTGAAAGCGAGTTTAAAATGCTGTCTTTAATTTCGGCAACCTGTGCCGAAAGTTCAAACAAAATTCTTTCAATTTCATCTTGCTCTTTTGAGCGTAAGATTTTAATTTCATTATTCGCTTCAACAACCGCCATTGGCTCTACAAAAACAGTTGAACCTGTTGAAGAAGTGTCGTGAACAAGACCTGCTATTTCTGATTTGAATTCGGTTTTAACCGGTACTACAAATCTGCCGTTTCGCTGTGTTACAATAGCGTCTTGCAAATATTTTTGAGTGGTTTGCGAACGGGTGATTTTTTCTAATTTTTCTCTTATTCCGTTGCTAATGCTAATAATTTTTCGCCTTATTGAAAAAAGTTCGGGAGAAGCATTATCGCTTATCTCCTCATCATTTACAATGCAGGTGAAAATTTTGTCAGAAAGTCTTTTGTTTTCATAAAGATTTTCAAAAAAACCGTCAAGCGAAGTTTTAATGCTTTCGGAATGTGAACGCCAATCTTTAATTTCGGTAACATTTTTTAAAACGCCCGCAATTTGCAAAAGTTCACGGTTGTTTAACATTCCGCCCGAATGTGCACGCTCTAACGATTCGCCGACATCTTTTGCGCCTGAAAAAGGCGGTGAAGAATAACCCGAAATCAGTTTAAAAGCGTCATCAGTTCGCTCTGATAGTTTTTTTGCTTTTTCAAGCGAAGTTTCAGGCTCGGTTTCAAGTGCTTTTTGCTTTGCGCCCTCGCTTACCGCCGAATCTTTTAAAAGCAAAAGAATTTTATCAAATTCCAATGACTTAAAATGTTTGTTCATTGCTAAATTTAATTCCTCATTTGTTTGTAAAAATCAAGTGTTTTATAGTTTTTTTCGGTTTGCGAAATAATAAATTTTTCGCTTATTTCTGCCAACAAATGCTCGCTTTGCTCGTTTATTTTAAACGAAAACGCCTTTTTATTGTCAGAATAAATTATATGTCGCATTGCGGCAAAAACGCTGTTTGTAAGAGAAATATGGCTGTCATTTTTACACTTTTCGCAAAAAACAACGCCGTTTAAAACATCAAAACCGACATTTTCTAAATTCTCTTCTTTGCATTTAGCGCAAGCAATTAAATCAGGACAATAACCCGAAAATTTTGCGATTTTAAGTTCAAAAACCGCCTTTATAAACTCTTTTGATTTCTTGTTCTCACACAAAAGATAAAGGCAGTTTAATGTTAATTTAAGATATTCTTCAGCAGGCTCGAAAACAGGCGCTAAATTAAGCAATAATTCGCAAAAATAGCCTGCAAGCGAAAGCGAAGCAATATCATTTCTAAGCCCGAAAAAAATCTCTTTTGAACGGGCAGAATTCACTTTATATGTATCTCTCGACTGGTAAATTTCCAAATCGGAAAAAGAAAGCAAAGAAGTTGCGGCAATGTTTTTTGACTTTAATTTCAAAGCGCCCGGAACAAAAGCACGAATAAGCCCTAAATCAGCAGTCAGGATTGTAACAAGTCGGTCATTCTCGCCGACTTTCTGTTCCTTTATTATCAACCCCGTAGTATTGTTCAGGCTCATTTGAGTTTTTTCGCTCCTCTCCTAAAACGCCTTTGAATTTTAAATAATCTTCAACTTTTCCGCTTTTTGAAAACAAATTCCAATAATCTTGCATTTTAATCACTCCGTTATTATTTTACGAAGCGATTATCAAAAAAATAAGTAGTAAATTAATCCAAACCCAAACTGTGAATAACCGTGTTTTGAGTTCGCCAATTATCTTTAACTTTTACCCAAAGTTTTAAATTAACTTTTATTTCAAAAAAGTTTTCAAGGTCATGCCTTGCACTACTGCCTATTTTTTTAAGCATAGCGCCGCCTTTGCCAATTACAATGCCTTTGTGGCTTTGCTTTTCGCAAAAAATAACTGCATCAATATCAAGAATATCGGCGTTTTGGCGTTCAGCAAAACGCTCAATATCAACCGCAATACCGTGAGGTATTTCCTTTTCGAGCGAGCGCAAAAGTTTTTCTCTTATCATTTCGGCGGCAATAACTCTTTCGGGTTGGTCGGTAAAAGAATTATCGTCAAAATAATGTACCGAAGGAACGGCAAATTTTTTAAGTTCAGAAAACAAATCATTCGTTCCCTCGTTAAATTTTGCGCTTATTGGAACAACCGCCGAAAAATCAAAAAGTTCGGTATAACTTTTGATAATTTCAAAAAGTTCCTCTTTATCTTCGAGTAAATCAATTTTATTAATTGCCAAAACCGCTTTTAATTTTCTTTGTTTAAACTTTTCAATTAAATCGATTTCGGCAGGGGTAATTTTTTTGTCAGCTTCAACAACCAAAAGACAGCAGTCAACATCTTCCATGCCGTCACCTACCGCTTTTACCATATATTCGCCTAATCTATTTTTAGGTTTATGTAAGCCTGGTGTATCAATAAATACCAACTGCATTTCATTTTGGGTTACAATGCCCGAAATTTTGGTTCTGGTTGTTTGCGGTTTATCAGAAACAATTGCCACTTTTTGACCGATAATTTTATTCAAAATTGTAGATTTGCCGACATTCGGCTTGCCTACAATTGCAATAAACGCCGAAGTTGTTTTTACATTATTGCTCATAATTATTTTAAATCACGAGGTTGTCCGATTAAAGTCATAACCTCTTCTTCACGCTCTCTCATTTTTGAAGCCTCAATTCCGCCGTTTACATGGTCATAACCGAGCAGGTGCAAAACAGAATGAGCGGTAAGGAAACCTAACTCCCTGCGAAGGGTGTGGTCATATTCTTCAGCCTGAAAAACTGCTCTTTCAACTGAAATAACAACATCACCGAGAATTTTATAACCTGTTTCGGGATTAGTCGGGTATTCGCCGTTATTGCCCATTGGGAAAGACAAAACATCAGTTACCTTATCGATATTTCTATATTTTTTATTCAACTCTTTGATTTTTTCATTATCAACAAAAGTAATGTTTACCTCGTATTCACCGTTAAGTTGCTCAAGTTTAATAACGGCATTGCAACATCTGCGCAATAAAATTCTGATACCCGTAGGGATTTTTACTGCTTTCTGGTCGTTAATGATTACCACTTTTACTTTATCCATTTTTAAAATCTTCCTTTCTTATTTTTTATAATTTCTCTTTAATTTTTCATTTTCGGATTTTTCGTATGCCTTTACGATTGATTGAACCAGTTTGTGCCTTACAACATCTTTTTCGCTGAGTTTGATAACTTTTATATCATCAAGATTCTTTAAAACTCTGATTGCGTCAGACAAGCCCGAAGTTTTGCCGTCAGGCAAGTCAACCTGAGTGTTATCGCCTGTTACAATCATTTTTGAGTTAAAACCGAGTCTTGTTAAAAACATTTTCATTTGCTCTTTTGTTGTGTTTTGAGCCTCATCAAGAATAATAAACGAATCGTCAAGAGTTCTTCCGCGCATGTATGCGAGGGGGGCTACCTCAATTGCGCCTTTTTCGTGAAGTTTTGTAAATGTTTCAGCGCCGAACATATCAAACAGCGCATCATAAAGCGGTCGCAAATAAGGGTCAACTTTTTGTTGTAAATCACCCGGCAAAAAGCCTAACTTTTCGCCTGCTTCAACAGCGGGGCGAGTTAAAATTATTCTTGTAATCTCTTTCGCTTTAAACGCTTTTACCGCTTCGGCAACTGCAAGATAGGTTTTACCTGTTCCAGCAGGTCCTACACCAATTACAATTGTGTTTTCCTCAATTGCTTTGACATATTTCTTCTGACCGAGCGTTTTCGGCTTAACAGGTTTACCGCTAACGGTAACTGCAATTAAATCGGAATCGGTAAGTTCTTCTACAAACGAATCCTCGCCGTCATTTACAAGCGAAATTACATAAGCAATATTTTGTTCGTTTAGCGTTTCGCCTTTTGAAAGCAAAACAAGCATAGATTTTATCGCTTTTTCGGCGTTGGCGGTATCTTTTTGCTCACCCGAAATTTTCAATTTCGAGTCACGGTAAGACACACCGACATTGTATTCTTTTTCAATAATTCTTATATTTTCATCGTAACTGCCGAAAAGTTGGCTTACAAGTTCCAATTGCGTTAAAGTTAATGTTTTTTCAGTCAATTTTTTACCTCAATTAATATTATAATTACAGTTATAGTATAACATATTTTTTTTAATTTGTCATCATCATTTTAAGATTTTTTTTGATTTTGCGATATTTTCTTCGCAAAAATATACTTTTGAGTAAAAAACGCCCTTTTTTGTAACCCTAAACTTGCCTTTTTGCGATGATTTTACGCTATTTTTCAGTTTTTTCTTCTTTAATTCGTTCATTTTTTGTTTAGCGAGAATTTTTGCGCTGTTTTTATTTAGCAAAACTTTTTTATATTTTACCTTTGTAAAATCAACTTTAATAATCTTCAAAGGCATCTCGCAAGAGCCGATTTTGTATTTTTTTACGCTTTTTTTAGTTTCATAAGGCTTTTTAACTTCGCCTAAAAAAAGCGGAATATTAATGTTTGCGATTTTTAAAACCGAACGAGAAATTTTTTTGCCCTCTTTTAACCTTTGTTTAGATTTAAACGGCGCAAAAACCTCTAACTTATGCCTTGTCAGCGCTATAACCTCGGCTTCGGCGTGAACAAATTTTGTCGTTTTATCGGTAAGTTCAATCACTCCCGAAACCAGCAAATCACCCGGCGCTACCGCCTCGCCTATCTTTACCGAAATTTTACCCTCATATGCTTTAATTTTCAAAATTTCGCCTGCGGTTTTCGCTGTAACATTGCAAGGAAATTTTGAAGTGTTTTTCATTTTCTTTTTATCGGTTTTTACAAGTTCAACCGCAATGTGTGAGCCTTTTATATTAATCGCAGCATAAGAAAAATCTTTATTTTTTATCAAAAAACGCTGTCTTGCAACATCTGAATCAATATCACTTATTCGCCTGCCCAAATATATGCCCGAATCGGCAAGCGCATTTTCAACTTTTTCGGTTTTTACAACATCTCCCGTAACTGTAATGTTAAGGCAAAAGCCCGATAAATATACTAAAACAAAGAAAAACAGCGCAAAGCCTATTGGTATTCCGTAACGCTTTTTATAGCGATTTATCAAAAAAGGCGCTCCCCTGCGCTTTTCAATTTTTAGTCGCATACAAGATTTTTTTGCAATTTTTCTTATGTTTTTGTAGTCGTTAATGTGCATAAAACCGCTTATTTCGCCGTATTTTACCTTTGGCGACCAAACCAAAATATTGTTATTAGCGCAAAGATTTAAAAATCTTTCAGGAAATGTGCCTTTTCCCGAAAATTTCACATAACCGGTTATGTATCTGAAACTTTTCAGCATAAACATATATTGTACCACCTTTATAAAAATTCGATTTTTTGAATTGTTCCGCCGATTTGCGCCCCCTCTTTATTAAGCGTGTCAAGACATAAATTTTTGCCAAAAAATTCAACAGTTGAGTTACCTGTGTTGATTTTAATTTGCGTATCGCTGTACTGCAAAACGCTGCATTTGCCGTCTAAAATCGCCTGTTTGTTCGACATAAGTTCAATACAAATTCCGCCTGTGGCAAGGCCTTCGGGCAGTTCAAAATATTTGTTAATTTTGTTCAGTTTGTTTTTAACATTAGCCAAATTCTCACCCTCTTTAATTTTAATAAAATTTATGCAAATTTGGCTTGTTTTAATGCAAAAAGGAGTTTTAATTTTGAAAAAAAGAGTAAAAATAGCGTCAATTTTCCTAATATTTTTAATCTGTTTAATAACAATTTTTTCTTGCTACAACTGCGTTTTAAAAGGCGTTTCAAGCGGATTATATCTTTGCGGAGCGGTTATAATTCCGTCGCTTTTTCCTATTCTTTGCTTAACTTCGTTTTTGTCGTTTTGCGGTGTTTTAGAGGTTTTTGCAAAGCGGCTTGAGAATTTTTCAAAAAAGCATTTTCACCTTTGCGGTTATTTTATTCCAATTTTTCTACTTAGTATGATTTCGGGTTACCCTGTCGGCGCGACACTCGCAAATTCTATTTACGAAAGCGGAAAAATCAGCGTAAACGAGCGCAACAAAATTGCGCTTATTTGCTGTTCGGCAGGGCCCGCTTTTGTGTTGCTTGCAGTCGGCGTAAACATTTTTAATTCAATCAAAATCGGGAAAATTTTGTTTTTTTCAAATCTTTTTGCCTGCATTGTAACCGCCTTGATTGTAACAAGGTTTTTTGAAAACGATAATGAAAAAACGAAATATAATTCACGATTAAACGCATTGTCTGACAGTACTGTTTTTGCCGTTTCAAACGCAACTTCTTCTGTAATTTCAATTTGCGCTTTTACAATTATTTTTTCGGCGATAGTTAATGTTTTAACGCTTGTTTGCGCCAATAAAACGGCATTTTTAGCAATTGTTGGATTTTTAGAGGTTACAAACGGCGTTTTTGAGCTTTTTTGCGCAAAAGTCGCCCTGCCTTTTGTTTGCGCAGTTATAGGTTTTGGCGGACTTTCGGTGATTTTTCAAATTTCGGCGCTGTTAAAAAACAATCGCCCGCCGATTTTAAAAATCATCGCAACAAGGTTTTTGTGTGCTTGTTTTTCGTTTATTTTCTGCTTTTTAGCCTGCAAAATTTTTAATGTTTCGACAACTGTTTCAAACACCCTTAATGTCAGTTTAAAAACCACATCGCAAAACTATTATTTTTCTTTATTGCTTTGGTTTTTGGCGATAGTTTTTCTCTCATTTTTGCAAAAACATTCGGCAAAATCAAAATTAATGTAGATTTTTATAAAAATTTGTGATAAAATTGTTTTGTAAAAAGCTAAAAAGGAGCGGAAAAAATGGGTAAAAAACTGTTTAATAAAGATATTACGCCGAATTGCGCTTATTGCTTAAAAGGCACACCAGCGGTTGACGGTGTGAATATTTTTTGCAAAAGAAAAGGCATTGTTAAGCCCGAATATTCTTGCAGAAGGTTTAAATATGACCCGCTTCGCCGAGTGCCGAAATTGCCGAAAGAGCTTGAAAAATTTTCGGCTGATGATTTTAAAATCGACTAAAAAAACCTTGACAAATTGAAATAATCGGTTATAATAGTATTGTTGCACATATAGCGGAATAGTGTAACGGTAGCACGACAGACTCTGACTCTGTTTGTTGGGGTTCGAATCCCTATTCCGCTGCCAAAAAAGCCAACCTAAATAGGTTGGCTTTTTGTTTTTTATATCAGGGATTCGAAACCTGTGAGGGTCTTAAGCGTTAAGAAAACAGTTCGGTGAACTGTTTTTAGCGAAGAGCGTGAGGAGGGTACCAAAATCGCAGATTTTGGTCGACGAGCGATTAGTGTGCAAAGCACACGTTCCCTATTCCGCTGCCAAAAAAGCCAACCTAAATAGGTTGGCTTTTTGTTTTTTATATCAATAGAAAAAGCAGAGTTATTTAACCCTGCTTCGCTAACTCTTGAATTTTCTTCAATGCCTCTTGTTCTGTCTTGCTTTGATTGATTATTTGCGTTATCTTTTCTGCTAACTCCTCTTTTTTGTTCTCTTTGCAATTCTTGAAAATTTTTGAAATTATCGCTCGTGTAGACATTGAATATTTTTTGTCCATATATGCCCTCGACATATTCGTTCGCTTTTCTATATCCTTGTCGGTCATAATCGTTCAACTCCTCTAAAATTACTGAAATATTATACTGTTCTTTTATGCCCTCATTCACCCTAACTACCTTTGTAATAACAGGGTTGCCTGCCGTTCCTTTTACATATACCAATGCGGTAATATCAGATGAATGTTCGCCTACACTTATAATAGTTTCGCCTTTTAAGTTTTTGTTTGATTTGTTTTTTAACTCTTCGTTTAGTTTGTTGTTATATTGCGACCACTCGTTTTGTGTCAACACTTTATTAACAACAACCCACCCATAATTATTATAAGTTTTGCTATTGTATTTGTCAAGTAAATGGCTTTACCTCGTTATATCATTTGAAAAAACATTAAACAAATTTTTATGTTTTCTAATTAATAAATCCTAAAATTCCCTCTCGTCAAAATTTGACAAGTTATGACAATTCGACAAAATTTTACAGTCATTCTCACTAATATGTGGCGTATTTTCACTTTTGTGTTTGTGCAACTATACAAA
>CACXOM010000002.1 GCA_902769255.1 Oscillospiraceae bacterium | reverse complement strand
AAGGAATGAGCCCTGTTCAATACAGAACTCATTCAAATGCAAGTTAATATTTAATTTTTGTCTAAACTTTTGGGTTCACTTCAAAAAAGCAACTCTTTTGTTTATATAAGTAGCACATTACGCTTATCAAGTTTTGTTTTCATTAATATCACTTCCGTTAATATATTATATCTCAAATTTCATTGTCCGTCAATATGTATGTGACGGACCTGCATTTCAATCAACCTTAAAATATGAAAGAATTATTAAAATGGATAAAATAAAAAAGGCGGTTAAAAAACCGCCTCTTTTGGTCTGAGTGACGGGACTTGAACCCACGACCTCTTGACCCCCAGTCAAGCGCTCTACCAAACTGAGCCACACCCAGAAATGCATTATTATAATAATTCCCTTAAAATCATTTAGATTTCAAGGGTAATTAATTTGGAGCAGGTGATGGGAATCGAACCCACGTGTTCAGCTTGGAAGGCTGACATTCTACCATTGAACTACACCTGCATATATTTTCAACAGAAAATATTTTATCATAAATAAACTTTTAAGTCAAGTATTTTTTGCAAAAAATATACAAAACTATTGACTAAATTTAATTTTTGAATTAAAATAAATAAAAATAGTATTTTGAGGTAAATTTATGGAGAAAAAATTACTTTTTGTATATAATCCCATTAGCGGTAAAGCGCAAGTAAAAAATTCTCTGAACGATATTTTAAACAACTATACCAAAGCCGGTTATTTGGTTTCTGTTCACCCAACGCAGAGTAAACTTGATGGTTATGAATACATAAAAAGTCATATTACAAAATATGATTTGATTTCGGTTTGTGGCGGTGACGGCATGTTAAACGAAACCGTAAACGCTTTAATGTGCGTTGGCGATGATTTTAGACCACCTTTGCTTTTTTTGCCGGGTGGCAGTACCAATGATTTTGCAAGCACTTTAAAAATTCCTACAAATTTGAAAAAAGCGAGTGAAA
Source organism: Oscillospiraceae bacterium (assembly GCA_902769255.1). Classification (GTDB taxonomy): domain Bacteria; phylum Bacillota; class Clostridia; order Oscillospirales; family Acutalibacteraceae; genus RUG11462. The sequence continues at coordinate 317,438 of CACXOM010000002.1, read as the reverse complement.
AAATTTCAAACGGCAAACCTGTTTTTTGTGATTTAGGTAATTTTAATAGCAAAAATTTTGTTTATGTTGCGGCTTTCGGTGCGTTTACATCAGTATCTTATGATACTTCGCAGGATTTGAAAAATAAATTCGGTCATTTAGCTTATGTCGTATCGGGCATAAAAGAATTAACCTCAATTAAACCGCACAGGGTTAGAGTAAAATATGACGATAAAGTAATAGAAGATGATTTTATTTACGGAATGGTCAGCAATTCTGATCAAATAGGCGGTTTTAAAACAGCAAAAGATATGAGGTGCTCTATTAATGACGGCGAGTTTGAGGTTGTTTTGATTAAAAATCCCAAAAATGCGCTCGGTTATCAAATTGTGCTTTCCGACCTTGTTACTCAAAACTATATTTCTGAATATTTCATTACTTTTAAGACATCAAAGATTACATTTGAAAGTGATGATGAAATCTCTTGGACATTAGACGGTGAATTTGGCGGGAAAGAGAAAACGGCCGAAATTAACATAATAGAAAAGGCATTTTCAATTATTTTGTAGGTGATAAAATGTTTTCGTTTTTACAAAACAATATTGGAACAGTTGTTGTTTTAGCGATTGTTATTGTTTTAGTCGTGTTGGTTTTAATAAAATTAATTAAAGACCGAAAAAGCGGTAAAACATCTTGCTCTTGCGGTTGCGAGGGGTGCTCAATGAGTGAAATTTGTAATAAAAATAAGGGTGCTTAAATTAGCACCCTTATTTATTTTGTTTTTATTTTTTATCAACTATTGTGTTTTCAATGTTTGTAATAAAGTTTGAAATTTCAACACTACTTTGACGAACGGATAAAGCCGTGTTATCTTTAGCGAGATAATTAACATCATTACCAATATCGCCACCGTGTTTAGAACCGTTGTAGTAAATTGCTGTTATGCCGTTGTTGTTTCCGTTTTTAATTGAGTTTTCAAAGAGTTTAGTCATATTGCATCTTACAGAGCCATCGTCTAAACATTGCTGAATAAGCACGGGAACAGGGTAGTCGATTGTCATATTTGAATATAACTCGTTTACTCTTGCTTGAGTGTTACAGGTGATAAAATCTTCAAATCCGCTTGCAAAACCGTCTTTATTTGCATTTAAAATATTAGAGTATTTGTAAATTGAATAGCCGTTTGCAATTTTATCAAAGAAATTATCTTGTAATAATGAAAGTTCATCATCGCTACCGAATGTTCTAACATCTGCGGTGAACGGGAACGAATCTATAGTATAAGAATTCGGGAATTCAAATCCATAGAAACGAGCAAGGCTCTTTCTGGTGTTTTCAGCCCATTCGTTGTAATATAATTGGTGAACAATTGATGTTACAGGGTATTGTAACGAGTGAGCAATTACAGGAATTTTGCCTGAACAAACAAGGTTAATTGATGTAATACCGCCCATTGAGTTGCCGTTTACATAAACTTCATCATAAACGTTGTAATGCTCTTTTACATAATTATAAGCGTTTACATAGCTGTCAACAGCAAATGGCGTACCCATATGATAAGAGTTTTCAACAGCGGCTAAAACAGCGTAACCGTCGTGAACAAGCGTTCTAAGCCATGCATATTTGTTATAGAATTTTTCTGAAGGGTTAATTGTAGCGCTGTAACCGTGGCAGTCGATTACAAGTCTTACGGGTTTGCCTTCTTCGGAATATGACTTCGGCAACATAATTACACCTTTATCCGCCATATCGTTGCCGTTGTAGTTTTTAGTTACATAACTAAAGTATTCTTCGGTAATTTTACCGTGTTTTTCTGCTAAACTGTCAACAAATGCCTTGAATTCAGCAGATAAATTTGAATAACTAACTTCATCGCCTTGAAGAACAAGTGCAATATATGCTAATGAGCGAGAGTTATTGGTAATATTATAATCAAAATATTTTGCGTAGTTTATAAAAGTTTTTTCGCCTTTTGTAACTTTAACATAGCCTCTTCCTACAAACGGTCTGTCAAGGTTTCCGTTTGCGGTGTTGTAAGTGTTAGAGGATTTTAAGTTTACAATAGAGCCTACAATTGTGTTATTATTTTCGTAGTAACCTACATTTAAGTTGTATTTAACATCAACAAATTTATTGCTTGCTAAATCAAATGTGAGTTCTTGACCCTCAATTAAGTCTTCAGGTGCAATTAAAGTACCGCATTGCACAGTTGCGCCTTCTGCAATAAGAGCGGCAATTGCATCTGTATCAACTTGTGTGTGGAAACGAATACCGTTTTTTTGGTTTAATCGAATTGAAGCGCCTTTTTTCATTGTTGTTTCAACATAAAACGGGTCGCGGTTAACATCATCAATTTTGGTAAGAACAATGCTTTCCAAAATAACTTGTTTGTTGCTTCTGCCGTTTTGGCTGTTCATTTCGAGGTTGTTTGTTAGTTTAACAGTAACTGTATCTTTGTTTTCTAATGTAAGCGTGTTATCTAATTCGTGAGATACATAAGTTTTTCCTGCAGCGTCAAAGCCTAATGTTGAGTTATAAATATCATTAACCGTAATGTCAAAATAAGAGCGGTTTGCTGCTAAATGGTCACCTGAATTAATTGTTATTTTATAAACCGCAGGCTCAACATTGAAAAATTTGAATGTAAGAATACCTGTGTTTTGCGGTTGCCATTGCAAACACGCTTTGCCATTTATATAGTTAGATTGATAATTTGCTAAACCGTATTCGGCGGTAAATGAATATGCGCTGTCAGAACTTGTTTTTGTTACAGTACCTGTGTTAGCGTTTACATTTGTAGAAAAATAGTCTGTAGGACGGTTTACATATTCGCCTGATGTGTTAACAGGTGTTGAACTCGATTCTGTCGGCTCGCTTGATGGTTCGGTAGGGTCTGTCGGTTCAGTAGGTTCACTTGACGGTTCGGTAGGTAGGGTAGAAGGCTCAGAAGGGTCTTCTTCACCGTCAACTTTTTCAAGTGCAATGCTGTAAAGAAATAATTGTTTGCTTGTATCATTGGCAGAAGGAACAATCTCAATTTTTGCCGGCGAAGTTCCGTCAGTAGTAAATTCCGTGGTAAATGCATGTTTTACAAACACTTTACCGGTGTTGTTTAAGCAGTTCATTGTTCCAATAGCAGTATCATTTGCAGAAATATCAAATTTACCTCTTGCAGAATTGTTGTCGCAAGTGAATAAGGTTAATTTATATTTACCGCTTGCTATGTCATTTAATCCGAATGTTAACTTTATATTGTTTGAGTTTTGATTCCATTGTGCGTAACCGGTATAGCCGTTTGAGGTGTAACTGTCAAATTTTGTCAACTGTCCGCCTTGAACGGTAATTATCATTGCATCGGTTGTCGTGCTTGCTGTACCCGTACCCGCATTGATATTGCCCGACATATAATCGGTAATCTTGTAGGCATAGTCATAGTCGGCAGGATTGTAAGAATCGGCAGCCGAAGCTGAAAATGTCATTGTTAAAATAGCAGCAATTAAAATTGATACTGATAACAAAATTGCAAGTGATTTTTTCATGAGTATCTCCTTTATTCTTTTTCTTCATTATAATATAATAAGAAGTAAAAAACAATTGCCAAAGGGACAATAAAACATTGCCAAACGGAACAAAATATGTTATATTTTAACAAAATATAAAAAACGCTTCCACAAAGTAGCAGAAGCGTTTTTAATCGTAGCATTATTAGATTTTTTCAACCGATAATTTAACTTTTTCGCCGTTGATATTCCATTCTTTTTCAAAACCGCTTAAGGAATCAAAAATGTTTTGAGCTAAAACATCGCCTTTAATCTCTTCAGCGTTTTTATTCATCAAATCAGCGATTTTTTGGTTTTCTGCAACGCCGATATTAATGTTATCCATAACTTCAAAACCTGCATCTTTACGCATTGTTTGAATCTTTGAAATAATTTCTCTTACAAAACCTTCTTCAACAAGTTCATCGGTTAAGTTAATATCAAGGGCAACTGTTATTCCGTTATCACTCATTGTGAAATAGCTCTCTTTTTGCTTAATGTCGATAAGCAAATCTTCTTCGCCGACTTCAATGTCACCGCTTGAAAGTTTTAAAACAAGTTTTCCGGTGCTGTCGAGTTCCTCTTTTGCCGCGTTTCCGTCAATTTCAGCAAGATAGTTTCTGATTTCGCCTAATTGCTTACCGAATTTCGGGCCTAATGTCTTTAATTGAGGTTTAAACGAATAAGACATAAACGAAGAAATATCGCCCGAAAAATCAACTTCTTTAACATTGAGTTCATCTTCGATTATTTCAACAAAATATTGCGATAAATCGCTTCCGGCCTTAACAAACATTTTTGCAAGAGGTTGACGGTTTTTCATATTAGAGCCGTTTCTTGCTGCACGACCAAGCACAACAATGTTAAGCGCTTCTTGCATATCGGCTTCTAAGCGCTTGTCAATCATATTTTCATTTGCTTCAGGGAATGAGCAAAGATGAACTGATTTAGGGGCGTTTTTATCAATCGAGCAAACGAGATTTCTGTAAATATCTTCTGCCATAAAAGGAATAAGCGGGGCAGAAGTTTTAGCAATTGTTACCAACGCAGTATAAAGCGTCATATAAGCGTTAATTTTGTCTTGCGACATACCTTGTTGCCAAAATCTTTCTCTGCAACGGCGAACATACCAGTTTGACATTTCATCAACAAAATCTTGTAAAGCACGAGCAGATTCCGGAATTCTGTAATTTTCTAAATTATTATCAACATCTTTTACAACGCTGTTTAAGCGAGATAACAACCATTTGTCCATTACGCTTAAATTCTCATAATCAAGGCTGTATTTAGTTGCGTCAAATTTATCAATATTTGCATAAAGCACAAAGAAAGCGTAAGTGTTCCAAAGTGTGCCTAAGAATTTACGCTGTCCTTCAACAACTGCTTTGCCGTGGAAACGGTTAGGCAACCAAGGAGCAGAGTTAATGTAGAAATACCAGCGAATAGCGTCTGCGCCGTAAGTTTCAAGCGCTTCAAACGGGTCAACAGCATTGCCTTTAGATTTTGACATTTTTTGACCGTTTTCATCTTGAACATGACCTAAAACAATTACATTTTTATAAGGTGCTTTGTCAAAAATAAGCGTTGAAATAGCAAGAAGTGAGTAGAACCAACCTCGAGTTTGGTCAACCGCTTCCGAAATGAAGTCGGCAGGGAACTGCTGTTCAAATAAATCTTTATTTTCAAAAGGATAATGATGTTGCGCAAAAGGCATTGAGCCCGAGTCAAACCAACAGTCGATAACTTCGGGAACACGCTTCATTTGCTTGCCGCATTTTTCGCATTTAATTGTTACATCATCAATATAAGGGCGGTGAAGTTCAATATCATCAGGACAGTTGTCTGACATTGCTTTCAACTCTTCAATTGAGCCTATTGCGTGTAAATGACCGCATTCGCATTGCCAAATATTAAGAGGAGTACCCCAATATCTGTTACGAGAAACGCCCCAATCCTGCACATTTTCGAGCCAGTCGCCAAATCTTCCTTTGCCGATAGATTCAGGAATCCAATTAATTGTGTTGTTATTTATAATAAGATTGTCTTTAACCGCTGTCATTTTAATAAACCAAGACTCTCTTGCATAATAGATAAGCGGTGTATCGCAACGCCAGCAGAACGGGTAATCATGCTCAAATTTTGGTGCATCATAGAGTAAACCGTTCTTTTCAAGGTCAATTAAAATTGGTTTATCTGCATCTTTTACAAAAATGCCTGCATAATCAGTTTCGGCTGTCATATTACCTTTTTCATCAACAAACTGAACAAAAGGTAAATCGTAGTTTCTGCCGATTCTTGCATCATCTTCACCAAAAGCAGGCGCAATATGAACAATACCTGTACCGTCTGTCATTGTTACATAATTATCAGCAGTTACAAAATGCGCTTTTTTATTCTGTTTTTCAGCAACATCGCCTGCGCATTTAAACAAAGGCTCATATTCTTTGTTTTCAAGGTCAACGCCTTTGTATTTTTCTAAAACTTCATAAGCAGGTTTGTCATCACTTGCTAATTTGCCAAGCACCTTGTCAAGCAAAGCCTCAGCCATATAATAAGTGTAACCGTCATTAGCGTTTACTTTGCAATATGTTTCGTTAGGATTTACACAAAGAGCGACATTTGAAGGCAAAGTCCAAGGTGTTGTTGTCCAAGCGAGGAAATAAGAGTCTTCGCCTTTAACTTTAAAGCGAACAATTGCGGAACGCTCTTTAACAGCCTTGTAGCCTTGTGCAACCTCGTGAGATGAAAGAGGAGTACCGCAGCGAGGGCAGTAAGGCACAATTTTAAAGCCTTTATATAAAAGATTTTTCTCAAAAATCTTTTTAAGAGCCCACCATTCCGACTCGATAAAGTCGTTGTGATAAGTAACATAAGGGTTATCCATATCAGCCCAGAAACCAACGGTATTTGAAAAATCTTCCCACATACCTTTGTATTTCCAAACAGATTCTTTACATTTAGTAATAAAAGGGTCAAGACCGTATTCTTCAATTTGCTCTTTGCCGTCAAGTCCTAAAAGCTTTTCAACTTCAAGTTCAACAGGAAGTCCGTGAGTGTCCCAACCTGCTTTTCGAGGTACCATATAACCTTTCATAGTGCGGTATCTTGGTATCATATCTTTAATAACACGGGTTAAAACATGGCCAATATGCGGTTTGCCGTTTGCAGTCGGCGGACCGTCATAGAAAACATAAGGTTTTGCACCTTTTCTTTCTTCGATAGATTTTTCAAAAATTTGCTCGTTTCTCCAAAACTGACCGACCTTTTTCTCACGCTCGGTAAAATTTAAGTTTGTAGATACTTTCTCGTACATAAACTTTTTCTCCTTTTGAAAAAATAAAAAAACCTTCGCCCTAATAGGACAAAGGAAAACTTCTTTGTTTATAAACCACCTATTACGAAATGCAAATTTTGCATTTGATAAAAGTTTCATTTAACGGTGAAAAGCCGTCGCCGTTTACTAAAATTTCAACAACGCTACTCCGAAGTGATTTGCAGAAAATTAGAATTTATCGGTCTTGCACCGTCACCGACTCGCTGAAAACTCATTTTGTATTAACTGCCTGTCTTCATCAATGTATTTCACAAATATAACTAATTCTATCACAAATTAATAGTTTTGTCAATAATATTTTTACTGTTATTTTCTGATAAATTTCGTTGTTACTTAATTAGTTTAATTTTATTTGAAAAATTTATTTTAACAAGTAAAAAATATAATACTATAATGCTTGCAACACTCATAATTACTACTTGTCCTAAACGCCAGTAAGCAAGCGGAAAAAGCGGAAACCATCTTTCAATATAAACCATTGTTATTGTTGTGATAAATAATGAGCAAACTATTTGTGAAATCAAAGTTGCGCCAACAATTCTTTTTAAATCAACTTTTTTGTATAAAAATAAGCCGAAAATCAATCCTGTAAGTACATTTGAAAGGCAAATACCGAAACTAAAACCGTTTGCAGGGAACATAAGGTATTGAATAAAATCGGTAAAAAATGCAACAAGCACACCGCCATAAATGCCGTAAGCCCTTGCGGCAAGCGCTATTACTATAAACGCAGGCGAAAATTTCAAAAACGTACCTGCTCTAAACGTTAAGAATAAAGAGCAAACAATTGAAAGTGCTGTTAAAATAGCGATTGTTGTTACTGTTCTTGTCGCTGTTATTGTGTGTTTTCTTGTGTTTGAATAATCCATAAATAAAAACCTCCTTTTCCCGTTATACGAAATAAGGAGGTTAATCTTCTTATTTACCAGCGGGATGCGATTTGCACACCGCAAGAAAACTTTTCGTTCTTTTGACAACTCCCCGTTCAAAAGACACTTAACGCGCGCAAATCTACTCTGAATTTTTTTGAAAAATAAAAACCTCTAAAACGAGTAGTTTTAGAGGTTTTTGGTGAGCTATCGGGGATTTGAACCCCGGACACCCTGATTAAAAGTCAGGTGCTCTGCCAACTGAGCTAATAACTCGTACAACGTTGTCTATTATATCAAAACCGACAATAAATGTCAAGACTTTTTTTATAATTTTTTAAACTTTTTTATAAGTGGTTTATTTTGAGAAAAAAGTCCAGTATATCAAGGCTTTCACAGCCCTCATCTTTAATAATTCTTAAAGAATACATAACTTTTTTTACATCATTTGAGAATTTGCAGATTTTGCAACCCTCATCAAGAGCATTGCTCATAGTTTGTCTTATAAGTCCGTCTGCGAGCATTTTTTCCGAATATTCAATATTTTCTAATAAAAGAGTATCATTTTCTTTTCTATATTTAAGTATTCCCAAAATATCGTCATTATCAACGCAAATATAAGCCTCGTTTTCGATTTTGTGTTCTTTTTTAAAACTTTCGTCTGCTTTTGTTATTTGAATCATTTTGTTTTCTTCCTTTATTTTGATTGTTTGTGGCTTGTCTTTTTGCAAAAGAATAAAGCGAGCGTATTTCTGTTTCTGATAAATCACGCCATTTGCCTTGTGGCAACATTCCGAGTCGAACATCGCCTATTGCTATTCTTTTAAGCCTTATAAGTTCGATTGATAGCGCTTCGCACATTCTTCTTATCTGCCTGTTTTTGCCCTCATAAATCGTTATAAGTAATACAATTCTGTTTTCTTCTTGCGTTACAACGCTGACATCAGCAGGTTTGGTTATATAACCGTCATCTAATTTAACACCGTTCATAAAAGCGTTTAAAGCCTCATCATTAAAAGGCGGTCGCACAGTTACCCTGTAAGTTTTAGGAATATGAGTTTTCGGGTGAGTAATCATATTGGCAAATTCGCCGTCATTCGTAAGCAAAAGTAAGCCTTCCGAGTTTTTATCAAGCCTGCCGACAGGGTAAACACGCTCGTCAATATCGTCAGTTAGCATTGTAATACATTTTCTGTCAAAATCGTCAGACATTGTGGTAATAAAGCCTCGTGGTTTGTGAAGCATAATATAACGCTTTTCTTTTTGCCTTTTAATTAATTTGCCGTTTACGGTGACTTTATCGCTGTAAGGGTTGATTTTGTCGCCGATATTAGCGAGGTTGCCGTTTATTTTAACTTTTCCTTGCAAAACCAATTCTTCGGCCTTTCTGCGAGAGCAAACACCACATTCCGACATAAATTTTTGTATTCTTATATTTTCATTATTCATTAAAAATCCTCATCTCAAATGTATTTAAACATTTGTAAAAATATATTTAAAAAACTGCATTTTTTCTTTTCGATTTTTTTAGTTTTAATGTTTTTTGTTGCATAAATATCGCAAATAGCGATTAAAGATTTGTTGTAATAATATTCGACATAGCCTATTTTTTTATTCTTATTTGTCGGCGCATAAATAAAATTCGGCAAATAAACTTTTTTCTTAATATAACTTGAAAGTCCTTTATAAAAATAAATTGTTTTAGTTTCGCTTTTAATTTGAACTTGCGGTATTTTGCCGCCCAAAAGCGTTAAAAACTTGTTGTAAACAGGAAGTTTTACCTCTTGATATTGCTTAAATCCGTAATTATAGAGCGCTTTGTGGTCGTTCCAGTCGTCACCGGCTTTTAGCGTAACCGCTATTAACCTGACACCGTTTTTTATGCAACTTGATACTAAACATCTTCCTGCTTTTTTAGTAAAGCCTGTTTTAATGCCGTCTGCGCCTTCAAGCATAGTTAATAATCTGTTATGATTATAATAAGTGCGCTTTGTTTCACCGTTGTTATAAATTGCAATATAGGTTTTAGTTGCGACAATTGCTTTGAAAATATCATTTTGCATAGCGTAAGCGCTTAATTTTGCCATATCATAAGCGCAAGAGTAGTGATTTTTATCATCAAGTCCGTTAGGTGTTACAAAATTTGTGTTTTTTAAGCCAAGTTTTTTCGCCTTTTGGTTCATTAAATAAGAAAAATCTTTTGCGCTGTCCGAAATTGCAACAGCAATGCTCAAAGCGGCGTCGTTACCAGATTCGAGCATAAGCCCGTAAAGCAGGCACTTTAAACTGATTTTGTCGCCTACTTGAAGTCCTATTGAGGAGCCTTCAACCGCTATCATTTCAGAAGTTATTTCAACTTGCGTTTCTAAATCGCAAATTTCACACGCAATAAATGCGGTCATAATTTTGGTAGTGCTTGCCATTGCCATGCGCTTGTTCATATTAGAAGAAGCCAAAACCTTTTTTAAAACAGGGTCAAAAAGGCAATAAGCGCTTGCAGAATAAGCAAAAACTTTATAATTATTTAGCGGAAAAATTAAAGTTAAACAAATAAAAATAATAAAAATACTTTTTTTCAAAGCAATTCACCTGTCAAAATTATATGCGACAGGTGAACTGAAAAATACTTTTTATTCTGTAACTTCTTCCGATTTATCTTTTTTAACCATTTTTTTGATTTTTTCAAAAACATCAGGTATCATTTCAATCGCCTTTTCGGCCGAAGAAGTTTCTTGATTAATGTTCATAATGCTAACTTTGCCGTTTTGCAAAACCAAAAAAGCAACAGGAGTAATCGACATACCGGCACCGCCGCCACCGCCGAATTTTACTGCAGAGGCTGATTTTCCCTCAACTTTTTTGCCGCCAAAATCCGAACCGCCTGAAGCAAATCCGTAAGAAACTTTTGAAATCGGCACACAGGTTACATCGGCAGACATAACAATAGGGTCGCCGATAATAGTATCGGCTGAAGCCATAGATTTAACTTTTTCCATTGTTTCGCCTAAAATTTCTTTTATGTTTTGACTCATAATTAAAAACTTCCTCTCTTAGTTTAATTTAGATTTAAGTTTAAAAAATTCTTTAATAATTTTCAAAGCGTGTGTTACGCAATGAATAAGCCTAATTTTAATTTGTGTTTTTATATAAAATTCCGTATTTTCATCAATATAATTTACAAAAACATCGGAATCTATATTTTTACATTTTGTGTTATAAGAAAGCAATTCTAAAGCAGGGTAGTAAACTGCGCAGAATTTGCCGTAATCAACCGCAAGTTTTGCAGCGTCATCACCCGTCATTTTAATTTTTATTATTAACGGATTAATATGAATTTTTGAAGCAAAGCTTTTCAAAGTTTTTAAAACAGGTTTTAAAAAATCGGTAAATATTACAAAAGAATTATAAAAACCTTTATTTTTAATGTCTTTAAAAAGTTTGTTTTCTTTCTTTTTATCGGCTATTTTTGCTTTTTTTACTTCTTTTTTCTTGTCTTTTTTAGGCTTTTTTTCTTTTTCTTTGTCTTTATTAAATAAAGATTCGGGTATTTTTATTATACCTAAATAAATTTTAAATTGTAAATCGCCGTCAAACAAGATTTTTACTCTTATACACGAAAATAAAATTAAAGCAATTAAAGCGAAAATTCCAAGCAGAATATACAGAAAAATCACTTGAATTATACCTCTGTTTGAGTTTCTTCTTTTTGTTCTTCTTCCTTAGGCAGTTCGGGCAATTCGCTTAACGAGCGCATTGAAAAACAACGCAAAAACGAGTCGGTAGTGCCATAAACCAGTGGCCTGCCGGGCAATTCTAACCTGCCCTTATCTTCAATAAGCCCTTTTTCGCAAAGCGAATAAATTACGCCTGAGCAGTCAACGCCTCTGACTTGTTCAATAAAGCTTTTAGTAACAGGCTGGTTGTAAGCAACCACCGCCAAAACTTCAAAAGCCGCTTGAGAAAGGGGAGAGTTACGCTTTAATTCAAGCAGTTTTCTTGCATAATCAAAATAATCAGGTCGGGTGCAAAGTTGCAATTTATTATCAAGTCTTAAAAGTTTCATTCCAGACTTGTTTTCGTCATATTTTTCACCAAGCGTTTCACTAAGCGCAATAACCACGCTTTCATCAAGTTCCATAACTTCGGCAATTCGCTCGATTTCAACAGGCTCGCCACAGGCAAAAAGCAATGCCTCTAAAATATTAACATTGTTTAATTCACTCATTTTTAACCTGCCTTATCAATAGTAATAATAGTTTCGCCGTCTTTATCATCGGCTTTAATTCGCTTGTCTTTAAGCAGTTCAAGCACTGCTAAAAATGTTGCAACAACATCAGAGCGTGTTTCGGATTTTTCAAAAAGAGATTTAAAAGTAACCTTGCTTTTTCGCTTTAAACTGCGCAAAACAACAACAATTTTGCTTGAAACCGAAACAATTTTTTTATGAACAATTCCGTTAAAAGCTTCAACCGGAGGAGGCAGTTTTCTAAGACCTCTGCCGACCGCCTCAAAATAATACTTCATTAAAATTTCTTTTTCGTGAGTTCTTTTATAAGATTTATCAATATCAACCTTCACAGGCTCGCGAATAAGTGTTTTAAAACCTTCTGTGTTTTCAGCGAGCTTTTTCGCCATTTCTCTACAAATTTGATATTCAATAAGTTCGCCTGTGAGTTCGGCTTTTAACTCTTCTGCCTCTTCATTTTTCGGCAACAGGGAAACGGTTTTTAAATAAATAAGTCTTGCTGCCATTTCCATAAACTCGCTGGCAATATCAATATCATATTCTTTGAATTGGTTAATTTGCTCGATATATTGGTCAACCAAAACCGAAATTTCAATATCTTTAATATCTAACTTATTTTTCGCAATTAAATGAAGTAAAAGGTCAAGAGGACCCTCAAAATCATTTGAAGTAAGTTTAAATTCCATTTTATAACATTCCTCCAAAAGAAGAAATACCCCCGAAAGGCAGGCATAACAGCCAATAAATGCCGTTTAAAACATTGTCCATCATATTAGCAAGCGGACCGCTTAAAAACCCGCCCAAAAGCAATACCATAACAACAATAAAGATTATTTGTTCATATTGCATTATTTTGTAATAAACTCTGTCAGGCAAAAAGAAACCTAAAATTCTTGAGCCGTCAAACGGCGGTATAGGAATAAGGTTAAAAATTGCAAGCGAAATGCTGATTTGAGCTGTTGTTGAAAGTGCAAACTGAATCACAGAATATAAATTAAGCAATGAAATGTTGATATAACCCCGAAGCATAGCGGGAATACAAACAAATTTTACAAACAAAATGTTAAAAAACGCAAAAACAATTCCAAACGCCAAATTCATCATAGGACCTGCAAGGGCAATTAGCGCCATATCTTTTTTGCGATTTTTTAAATTAAACATATTAACCGGAACAGGTTTTGCGTAACCCACGCCGATTAAAAGCATCATAGCGGTGCCGATTAAATCAAGATGTTTTAAGGGGTTTAAAGTAAGCCTGCCCTGATATTTTGCCGTGTTGTCGCCTAATTTAGTAGCAGCCCAAGCGTGAGCAAATTCGTGAGAGGGCAAACACAAAAATATAAGAATTACCGAAGTAATTATAATTGCAATAAGAGAATATACATCGCCATTTTGAACGGCGGTAAAAAGATTTCTTAACATTACCTCAACTCCTAATATAAAAATTATACTATAAACTATTAAAAAAAGCAAGCAAAAAGATACATTATAATTATTAAAAAGATATTGAAAAAACAAATTCAATCTGCTATAATATAAAATAAGTAATTATGTTTAGGAGAGAAAAAAGAGTGAAAGTTTCTTTGATTGCATATACGCCCAATCCCGAAAAAACAGTTGCCGCAGCCGCTAAAATGTGTTATGCCGCCGCTGATGTTGATACGGTTATGGAAGGGCTTGATGATGAAAAGGTTGCAAATTTTGTAGAAATGCTTTCTGAAATAGGTCATGAAAGTCCTATTGAACACGCTTCGTTTACATTTGCTATTGAGGGTGTTTCAAGAGCGTTGTTAGCGCAGATTACAAGACATAGAATTGCCTCTTATTCGGTACAAAGCCAGCGTTATGTTTCTGAAAAAGAATTTGAATATGTTTTGCCTCCTGAAATTGAAAAAGTACCGCAGGCAAAAGAAATCTTTTTAAATAATATGGCAAAATCACATGAAGATTATTTAAAAATTTCTGAAATTTTAAGCGAAAAATATTTTGGCGAGTTTACAGCAAATGGTGATGACGAAAAAACCGCTAAAAGAAAAGCGCAGAAAAAGGCTATTGAAGACGCTCGTTTTGTTTTGCCAAACGCTTGCGATACAAAAATGATTGCAACTTTTAACGCAAGAAGTTTGCAAAACTTTTTTAAACACCGTTGTTGCAACCGTGCGCAATGGGAAATTAGAGAACTATCAACAGAAATGTTAAAACTTGTTAAACAAGTTGCGCCTAATTTGTTTAAAAAAGCCGGTCCGCCGTGCGTTTTCGGTAAATGTCCCGAAGGCAAAATGAGTTGCGGTAAAATGGTTGAAATGAAAGAAAAGTTTTTGAATATGTAAAGGAATAATATGGGTAAACTTATTGTTATTGAGGGACTTGACGGCAGCGGAAAGTCTACTCAAATAGAATTAATTAAAAAATATTTTGCTGAAAAAAGCATTAACTATAAACAAATTAAACTGCCTGATTACGCTGACCCTTCAAGTACGCTTGTAAGAATGTATTTAAACGGTGATTTTGGCGATAAACCTGATGATGTGAACGCTTTTGCTGCATCTTCGTTTTATGCAGTTGATAGATATGCTAATTTCAAGCGTCATTGGAAAGCAGAATATGACAATGATTTTGTGATTTTGGCTGACAGGTATACAACATCAAACTGCGTTCATCAATGTTCAAAGTTAGATGAAAAAGAGTGGGATTCTTATATTGATTGGCTTTATAATTTTGAGTTTAATCAGTTAAAAATACCAAAGCCGGATTTAGTTGTTTTTCTTGATATGGACCCCAAAATTTCGCAAAAACTTATGAGTTCACGCTATAACGGCGATGAAAACAAGAAAGATATTCACGAAAAAGATACTGTTTATCTTCAAAAATGCAGAAAAGCGGCTTTTTATTCGGCTGAAAAATTAGGTTGGAAAGTTGTTAAATGCTATGAGGGCGAAGAGCCTTTGAAAATAGAAACAATTGCAAAAATAATTGAAAAACACGTAAACGAGGTGTTATAAATTGGTATATTTGTATTTAGCGCAAGGTTTTGAAGAGGTTGAGGCACTTGCAACGGTTGATTTTCTTCGTCGTTGCGACATTGATGTAGTAACCGCAGGTGTAGGCTCGCAAGATATTACAGGTGCGCATAATATTACTGTTTTGGCTGATACTATTGATTTAATGCTTGAAAAAAGCGATGATGTACAAGCGGTAATTTTGCCCGGCGGAATGCCCGGAACGCTCAATTTAAAAAAATCTGATTTAGTTGATGATATGTTAAATTTTGCTGCTAAAAACGGTAAAATAATAGCTGCTATTTGTGCAGCTCCCTCCATTTTAGGTGAAAAAGGTTTGCTTGACGGCAAAAAAGCAACTTGTTTTCCGGGTTTTGAGGAACAATTGGGCAAAGCAGAATTTACAGGAAACTTTGTTGAGGTTGACGGCAATATTATTACCGCTAAAGGTGCTGGCGTAACGATTGATTTTGCTTATGCAATTGCCGAAAAAATTGTAGGAAAAGATAAAGCACAACATATTAAAAATTCAATTCAATGCAAGAATTAAAAAATAAATTTAGAATAAAAGCAAAAAAATTTAGAAAAACACTAAATAATGCGGAAAAATCAAAAAAAGATGAAACTATTTTTAAAAAAATTACCGCATTAAAAGAGTATGAAAACGCTGAAGTTTTGCTTTGTTATGTATCGACTGAAAATGAAATCGATACAAAAAGACTAATAGATTATTCGTTAAAAATCGGTAAAAAAATTGCCGTTCCAAAATGTTTTGAAAAAAATATAATGAAGTTTTATTATATTTCTTCGTTAAATGATTTAAAAACGGGTAAATTTGGAATTTTAGAGCCGAATAATAACGCAAAATTATGTGAAAATTTCGAAAATTCGCTTTGTATTGTACCGGCGTTGTTGGTAGATAGCGATTTAAACCGATTAGGTTACGGCGGCGGATTTTATGACAGATTTTTAAAGGGATACAACGGCGCAAAATGCGTTGTTTGTTATAAAGAAAATATGGTTGAAAAATTGCCGATAAACAGTTTTGATGTTAAAGCGGATTTGTTGGTAACCGACTAAAAAACAGGAGTAAGTTATGATTGAACACAAAGAAACAATAAAAGAAGTGAATAATAACGATATTGACACTGCTACCAAAATTTTTGATAAAAATATTGAAGAAATGTTAAGTGGCAAAGAAGATGTTTTTGAAGACTTATACAGTAATTCTTCAGAAAACAATGATGAAATCGCCCAAGAAGAGCAAGAAGAAGTGTTTCCAAAAGAATATAATAAAAAAATTAAAAAGCAAAAGAAAAGAATGCCTGTAGGATTAAGAATACTTATTATTTTACTTGTTTCATTTTTCTTTGCGGCTTGCATTATTTTAACTGCAGTTGAGGTAGAAGGAATTGCTTTAAGTAAACCTGTAACTGCAGAAGTAGTTTTAGAGCAAGGTTCTACTGCGGAAGATATTGCGCAAGTACTTAAAGATAATAAAATCATTAATTCAACTTTGTTATTTAGATTATATGTAAAAATCAAAGGCGGAAATGATTTTAAATTTGGCGTTCACGAAGTAAAAAGCAATCAAAGTTATAGTTCTTTGATTGATACATTATCACAAAATGCCGACCCTGCAAATTCCGTTAAGGTTACAATTCCAGAAGGATATTCTGTTAAAAAAATTGCCAAGCTTATGAAGAAGAATAATATTTGTTCTGAAAAAGAATTCATTATGGCTGTAAAATATAAAGATTATGATTATGATTTTGTAAAAGAAATTCCCGAAGGTAAATGCTATTATCGTTTAGAGGGTTATCTTTTCCCTGCAACTTATAGTTTTTATGTAAATCCTGATAAGAATAAGGGCGATGATAACGCTTATAAAGCGGTAAATAAAATGCTTCAAAGAATGGACGAAGAATTAACTGACGATGTTAAAAACACCGCTGATAAAAACGGCTATTCCGTTCACGAAATTCTCACAATGGCATCAATAGTTGAGGCAGAGGCAAGCGGTTATCCAAAGGAAATGAAAAATGTTGCGCAAGTATTTTACAACAGACTTCGTTGGACTGACCAGCCTGCAAGACTCGGCTCTTCGCCTACGGCAAATTACCCTGATTCAAGATATAACACCAATAGTAATATTGGTTTACCTCCTGGACCTATTTGCAGTCCGTCAACAAGTGCGATTCAAGCGGCTTTAAATCCTAATACATCGCTTAAAGCAGATTATTTCGTAACTGACAGAAATATGAAGTTCTATTATACAAATTCGCTTTCGGAGCATAACGCTTTGATTGAAAAATTACAATCGGAGGGACTTTGGAATTAATACTAAATATGTAAAAAAAATACCGCCGATTGAGGTTTTATCTCCTGCAGGCGATTTGACAAGATTAAAAGCGGCGGTTGATTTCGGCGCAAATGCAGTATATTTTGCTGGCAAAGAATTTGGTATGCGCTCTGCACCCGGTAATTTTACTTTTGATGAGTTAAAAGAGGGAATAGAATATGCTCATAAAAACGATTGCCGAGCATATATAACGCTAAACACTTTGCCGAGAAATAATGAAATCGCTGTTATTGACGAGTTTATTATAGAAGTGGCAAAATATAATCCTGATGCGTTTATAGTAACTGATTTATCGGCTATTGAAAAGGTAAAAGAATTTGCTCCAGATGCTGAAGTGCATATTTCGGTTCAAACGGGAATAGTAAACTATGAAACCGCAAATTTTTATTATAAATTAGGCGCAAAAAGAATTGTAGTTGCAAGAGAACTTACCTTGAAAGAAATTGCCGAGATTAGAGAAAAAACACCTGATGATTTAGAGATTGAGGCGTTTGTTCACGGTGCTATTTGCATGTCGGTGTCGGGCAGATGTTTGCTTTCAAATTATATGACGGGTAGAGATTCAAACCATGGTGATTGCGCACAACCTTGCCGCTGGAATTACAGATTGGTTGAAGAAAAACGCCCCGGCGAATATATGCCGATTTATGAAGATGAGCAGGGAACATATATTTTAAATGCAAAAGATATGTGTTTGATTGAGCATATTCCACAACTTTATAATGCAGGAATAACAAGTTTTAAAATTGAGGGCAGAGCCAAAACCGAATATTACACAGCCGCTGTTACAAACGCTTATGCAAAAGCGGTTGAGGCTTTTGAAAAATCCGGCTTTAGCGATGATTTTAAATTGCCCGAAAGTATTTTAAAAGAAGTTTATAAAATATCTCACAGAGATTATTCTTGCGGTTTTTATTTTGGTAAACCAAACGAAACGCAAGGGCAAGTTTATGATAATGCAGGCTACATTCGTGATTATGAATTAATTGCTGTTGTTGATGATTATCAAGATGGGCTTGCAACAGTAATGCAAAGAAATAAATTTTACCCCGGTACTTATGATGTTTTAGAGCCAAAACGAGGTAGTTTTGAGATTACTGTTGATAAACTTTTTGATAAAGATATGAATGAGTTAGAATCAGCTAAATTTGCTGCTGATGTTGTGAAATTTTATTCGGAACCGCTTAAAAAAGGTTCATTTATCAGAATAAAAAAATAAATTTCAAATTATAGTGAGGAAAAACTATGTCAAGAAATAATAACGAAAACAATTATTTTGATAAGAGAAGTGCGCGAAATTCAAGTCCAAACAGGAAGAATCGAGCAGTGTCAAAAAGAAACGGCACTCGCAGAAATGTAGAGGTAAATAATGGATTTGAAATTCCTTTAAATGACGATTATTTAATTGTTGATAAAGATGAAGCGCAATCGGCTGATAACAGAAGTAAAAATATAAAAAAGCAGTCTGTTAACAGAAATAGAAATAATAAAAACGCCAAAAAGAAAAAAAGACACCCGTTTTTGTCGGCGCTTTTATCAATATTCCTTGTTTTAATTATTACAGGTTGTCTTGTTGTGGGTTCTGCTGTATTCTATTTTATTTGCATTATGAGCCCGAGTGATGAAATTCAAGACCCAAGCAATAACCTCTATAATTTAAAATTGCAATACACATCTATTCTCTATGCGAAAGACAGCAAAGGAAATGATGTTGAATTAAAAAGACTTCACGGCGACCAAAATCGTTTGTGGGTTGATAATAAAGATATTCCAAAATGTTTGAAAAACGCTTTTATTTCTTGCGAAGATAAGAGATTTAGAGAACATTCCGGTGTTGACTGGAAAAGAACTTCTTCAGCCGCTTTAAACTTGGTTTTCCATTTTTATAGTTCGGAACAGGGCGGTTCAACAATAACACAACAGTTGATAAAAAATATCACAGGTAACGACCAAAAAACAAGTTCAAGAAAAATTCAGGAAATTAAAGACGCTTTATATGTTGAAGAAAACTATGATAAAGATACAATTCTTGAATGTTATTTGAACACAATTCACCTCGGCAACGGTGTTGACGGCGTTGAGGTTGCTTCTAACTATTATTTTGATAAAAATGCATCACAACTTAATATAACTCAATCTGCTTGTCTTGCAGCTATTACAAATAACCCTTCGGAAAACGAGCCTTATAAAAACCCTGAAACAAATAAAACACGTCGCAATTGGGTTATTGACGAGATGTATAATAACGGTTATATCACAAAACAAGAATGTGAAAAGGCTAAAAATGCCGAACTTAAACTCAGAAAGAATCCTTCTACCACTCTTTCGACAACAAATACCGTTGAAGAAGAATATAATTCATATTTTGTAGATGCAGTTATCGAAGATGTAGTTAAAAAATTAGTTAAAGAAAAAGGTTATACAAAAGAATACGCAACAGAACAGCTTTATAAAGGCGGTTACAAAATCTACACAACTGTTGACCTTGATATGCAGAAAAAACTGGAAAAGGTTTATAACACCGATTACTATTTTTCTTTGCAAAACGGAAAACGCCCTCAATCTGCAATGACAATTATGGATTACAGCGGTAACATTAAAGCAATTGTCGGCGGCAGAGGCGAGAAAAAGGGAAATCGTGTATTAAACCGTGCAACACAAACGCCAAGACCTACGGGTTCTGCTATTAAGCCTATTTCGGCTTATGCGCCTGCATTTGAATATAATATAATTACTTGGGGTTCTACTGTTGAAGACAGCCCTGTAAGAACACTTGAAAATGGCGTTCATTTAACTGAAAACTGGCCTAAAAACTTTAGCAACAGCTATTCTTTCAGCAACACATCAATTTCTTATGCTGTTCAACAGTCGCTTAACACAATTCCTGTAAAATTGGTTCAAAAAATGTCTTTAAATACCACTTATAAATTTGTTACCGAAAAAATGGGCATTTCAACATTTACCAAAAATGACGGAAGCGGACATTCTGATTTAACGGAATCTTCGTTAGCACTTGGCGGTTCAGTTTACGGTATTACTACTGTTGAGTTGGCGGCTGCTTATTCAACGTTCGGTAACGGCGGTATATATTATGAGCCGAAAACATTTACAAAAGTGCTTGACCAAGGCGGTCAGGTTGTTTTAGATGAAACAGACAATAAACACAGAGCGATTTCTGCCGGCACAGCAGGTATTATGTGCAAAATGTTGCAATCTGTTGCAACTCACGGTACCGGTGAAGGTGCTACATTTGGCAATTGGCAGATAATGTGTAAAACAGGTACAACCTCAAACAACAAAGACCGTTGGTTTGTTGGCGGTACATCAAAATATATGGCTGCTTGCTGGTACGGTATGGACGATAATAAAGTTATGAGCCACTTGAGTCCTAACCCTGCAATGGTAATTTGGAGAGCGGCTATGAGCTCTATTCACGAAAACTTAAAAGCTGAAAACTTTAAAGTTTCGAGTGATTGTCAGCTTAGAAAATACTGCTTGTCAAGCGGTTTGTGCGCAAGAACACGTTGTTATTCATATGCTTACGGTTACTTTAAAAAATCGTATACTCCGTTTTGTAATATTCATGGCGGTTATGAAACAGGTGTGTTATCTGGTTATTATGATACAAATTCAAGAGATAATCGTAATACAACTAAAGCAACAACTACTAAATCTACAACAACCACTAAAGCTTCTGAAAATTCAGAAGAAAAAACGAATGAAAATGAAAACAACGGAAACAATACAACTAACGCTCAAGATAATTCGGCTACTGCTAAGGTGACGACGCAGGCGGCTGAAAAAACAAGGCAAAATACTACAATTGCACCGCCTGAAAAAACAAAAGGTACACAAGCAGCTACAAAAAAGAACAAAAAACCCGCTTAAAGCGGGTTTTTTATTTGCAGAAAACATGATTTCCAATTACTGCTACAACAGGTCTTGATTTTATCCAATCTGATTTTGCGGTTTTAGGGTTATAATAATAAATTGCTCCTCCGGTGGGGTCCCAGCCGTTTATTGCTTCTTTTGCTGCTTTTTTTGCGCTTTCTGATGTCGGTTGATTAATTTGCCCGTTATAAACACAGTCAAATGCGCCGTTTTGGTATACTACACCTGAAACTGTATCGGGAAAAGAAGCGTGTTTTACTCGGTTTAATATTACCGCACCAACTGCAACTTGCCCTTTGTAACTTTCACCTCGAGCTTCTGCTGAGATGAATTTTGCTATTAAATTTTGGTCGGCGTTACTGCTTGAACTGTCGTTACTAAGCCCGTAAATGCCCATTTTTGCAAGCGTTTTTTTACCGCAAATACCGTCTGCGTAAAGATTATTGTTTTTTTGAAATTTTATAACCGCTTTTTTAGTTTTTTCGCCGTAAATGCCGTCAATTTTACCGTCATAGTATTTCCATTTTTTAAGTCTTGTTTGAATTTCTCTCACTTGAGCGCCTTTAGAGCCAGATTTTGAAAGAGAATAAGCCGAATTAGTAATGCTTATCGGAATAATGAATAAGAGTAAAAAACATAAAATTGTTTTAAAATATTTTTGCATAATATCACCTTTTTATTTTTGTTAATATTTTTTCAAAAAAATCAGATTTTATACTATTGACAAAACAAAAAATTAGTAATAAAATAAATATATTAAGTATTAAGGAGATTGTTATGAAAATTTTAGTTTTAGGCGGAGCAGGTTATATCGGCTCTCATACTGTTAGCGAACTTATTGACGCAGGCGAGCAGGTTGTTATTGTTGATAATCTTGAAACAGGTCATATTGAGGCTGTTCACGAAAAAGCAAAGTTTTATAAGGGCGATATTCGTGACAGAGAGTTTGTTGACAGCGTTTTTGAAAATGAAAAAATTGACGGTGTTATTCATTTTGCCGCAAATTCACTTGTAGGCGAGAGTATGACTAACCCTCTTAAATATTATGACAATAATTTAAACGGCACAAAAGTTTTGCTTCAAAGCATGGTTGCTCACGGTGTTGATAAAATAGTGTTCTCGTCGACCGCCGCCACTTATGGCGAGCCAGAGAGTATTCCAATTTTGGAAACTGATAAAACCGAGCCTACAAATGCTTACGGTGAAACAAAACTTTCTATGGAAAAAATGATGAAATGGACCGGTGTTGCTCACGGCTTAAAATATGTTGCACTTCGCTATTTTAACGCTTGCGGTGCTCATGTAAACGGTCATATAGGTGAGGCTCATAATCCTGAAACTCATCTTATTCCGCTTATTTTGCAAGTGCCGAACGGCCAGCGTGAAGCAATTAGTATTTTCGGTGACGATTATGACACTAAAGACGGAACCTGTGTTCGTGATTACATACATGTAACTGATTTGGCACAAGCACATATTTTAGCGATGAAATATTTAGCAGCCGGCAATGAAAGTAATGTTTTCAATCTCGGTAACGGCGTTGGCTTTACTGTTAAAGAGGTTATTGAAACCGCAAGAAAAGTAACAGGCCACCCGATTCCTGCTGTTGTTTCTCCTCGCAGAAGCGGTGACCCTGCAAAACTTATTGCATCAAGCGAAAAAGCAAAAAGTGTTTTGGGTTGGAAACCGCAACACGACGATTTGGAAGAGATTATTGCTACCGCATGGAATTGGCATAAAAATCACCCGAACGGATTTGCAAAATAAAAGTTGACAAATTATAAAAAATTTGATAAAATAATTTAAAAGTGATGATAGAAAAGCTTTTGCTTAAAATATCATTTTAGAGAGAATCTTCTAAGGCTGAAAGAGATTTAGTGATTAAAGCAAAAGTACCGCTTCTTGAACTGCCGCTGAATTAAGGTGTGCCGTAACTCTTGCGTTAAAAGAAAGATAAGGCTTGTTATATCAAGCAAAATCGGGTGGAACCGTGTTGAATTTTAACTTGACACCCCGTGTTTTTACGGGCTGTCAGGTTTTTTATTTTATTGTGAGTTTTTATGAGAAATATATATGTCGATAATAATCAAGCATTTGATTTTGGAAAAACTTCAAAATACTATGCAAAATATCGTGATATTTACCCTAATGAGTTGTTTGAAAAACTGCTTTCGTATGGTGTTGGTGTTAAAAATTCAAATTGGCTTGATCTCGGAACGGGAACAGGTGTTTTACCTCGTGCATTAGCAAAAAGCGGAGCAAATATAATTGCTACCGATATTTCAGAAAATCAAATTTCTCAGGCGAGAGAATTATCAAAAAATTTTGATAATATTGAATATAAAGTCTGTTCTGCCGAAAATACCGGGCTGAATAGTAATTATTTTGATTCAATTACCGCTTGTCAATGCTTTTGGTATTTTAAGCCTGAATTGATAGTGCCTGAAATTAAAAGAATGATTAAAAACAATGGTGTTTTTGTTAAAATCTATATGGATTGGGCAGAAGATGACGAAATAGCAACTGCGTCAACTTCACTAATTAAAAAACTAAATCCTGATTGGAATAGTGGCAAGGCTGCTATTGAAGATTTGAAAAAGCATTATTTTGATAACCCGTTATTTAGAACATTTGATGTTGCAATTCCTTTTACAAGGGAAACCTGGCATGGCAGAATGCTAACTTGTCGTGGTGTTAAAGGTTCAATGAATGAAAATACAATAAAAGTATTTGAAAATGAACATACAAAAATTCTTGAGAATTATCCGAAAGAATTTTTAATAAAGCATAAAGTTTTTATAGTTTCTTATAAAATTAAAAAATAGAGAAAGGATTTTTAAAATGATTAAAGTAACTTTAAAAGGCGGAGTTGTAAACGAATATGAAAACGGTATTACTGTCGCCGAAATCGCAAAATCAATAAGTATGGGGCTTTACAAAGCCGCTTGTGCTTGCACAGTTGACGGGGAGTTAAAAGATTTGCGAACCGAACTTAATAATGATTGCAAAGTTAATATTTTAACTTTTGACGATGAAATGGGCAAAAAAGCGTTTTGGCACACAACCTCTCACTTAATGGCACAGGCGATTTTGAGATTGTATCCTGATACTAAACTTGCAATCGGTCCTGCTGTTGACAACGGTTTTTATTATGATATGGACGTTGAAACTCCTTTTACTGATGAAGACCTTGAAAAAATTCAGGCTGAAATGAAAAAAATCGTTAAAGAAAATCCTGAAATTAAAAGATATTATTTATCACCCGAAGAGGCTATTGCAAAAGTAAGCGCTGACGGTGAAATTTATAAAGAAGAGTTAATTCGTGAACACGCAGGCAAAGGCGAGCAGTTAAGTTTTTATGAACAAGGCGAATTTTACGACCTTTGTGCAGGTCCGCACCTTATGAGCGTTGCAAATATTAAAGCGATTAAACTTTTGTCAGTAACAGGCGCTTATTGGCGCGGTAACGAGAAAAACAAAATGCTTTGCAGAATTTACGGCGTTTCTTTCCCGAAAGCCTCAATGCTTGAAGAGCATTTAACTGCACTTGAAGAGGCTAAAAAGCGTGACCACAACAAATTAGGCAGAGAGCTTGAAATTTTCACTACTTCCGATATTATCGGTCAAGGTTTGCCTATTATGCTTCCAAAAGGTGCTAAAATTTTGCAGACTTTACAAAGATTTGTTGAAGATGAAGAGGCTAAAAGAGGTTGGCAATTAACTAAAACACCTTTTATGGCTAAATCTGATTTGTATAAAGTTTCGGGACATTGGGACCACTATCGTGACGGTATGTTCGTTTTGGGCGACCCTGAAAGCGAAGATGAAGTTTTTGCGCTTCGCCCAATGACTTGTCCTTTCCAATACCAAGCGTATTTAAATCGCAAACGCTCTTATAGAGATTTGCCTATGCGTTTAAACGAAACTTCAACTCTTTTCAGAAATGAGGCTTCGGGCGAAATGCACGGACTTATTCGAGTTCGTCAATTCACAATTTCTGAAGGTCATTTAATGTGCACTCCCGAGCAACTTGAAGGCGAGTTTAAATCTTGCCTTGAACTTGCAATTTATATGTTGAAAACATTAGGCCTTTACGAAGATGTTTCTTACAGATTTTCGCAATGGGACCCTGAAAACAGAGAAAAATATATCGGCACAGACGAGCAATGGAATGAAGCACAAGGTATGATGAAAAAAATTCTTGACCACCTTGAAATTCCTTATGCAATCGGTGTAGGCGAGGCCGCTTTCTATGGTCCGAAACTTGACATTCAAATCAAAAATGTTTTCGGCAAGGAAGACACGCTTATTACAATTCAAATTGACCAAATGCTCGCTGAAAAATTCGGTATGGAATATGTTGATAAAGACGGAAAACTTAAAAATCCGTATATTATTCACAGAACTTCAATCGGCTGTTACGAAAGAACACTCGCTTTGCTTATTGAAAAATATGCCGGTGCTTTTCCAATGTGGTTAGCACCTGAACAAGTGCGTATTTTGCCTATTTCTGATAAATATCTTGATAAGGCTTATGAGGTTAAAAACAAATTGTTTGACGCTGGTATTCGAGTTGAACTCGATGACAGAGCAGAGAAAATTGGCTATAAAATCAGAGAAGCACAAATGCAAAAAATACCTTATATGCTTATTGTCGGCGAAAAAGAGGTAGAAAGTAATACTGTTTCTGTTCGTTCGAGAAAAGAGGGCGACAAAGGCGCAGTAAGCGTTGAAGAGTTTATTAAATCAGCGCAAGAAGAAATTGAATCAAAAGCAAGATAAGGAGAGTAGTTATGGGGTATAAATCCGATATTGAAATTGCACAAGAAAATAAAATGTTGCCGATTAAAGATATCGCTTTAAAGTTAGGTCTTAAAGAAGATGATATCGAATATTACGGCAAATATAAAGCAAAAGTTGATTACAATATTTTAAAAGCAAAAAAAGATGAGCCAAACGGCAAACTTATTTTGGTTACTGCTATTAACCCGACTCCTGCAGGTGAGGGTAAAACAACCGTAACCGTTGGTTTGGGCGACGCTTTAAACAAATTAAATAAAAATGTTGTAATTGCTTTAAGAGAGCCTTCTTTAGGTCCTGTTTTTGGCATTAAAGGCGGTGCCGCAGGCGGTGGCTACGCTCAAGTTGTACCTATGGAAGATATTAATTTGCACTTCACAGGCGATATGCACGCAATCGGTGCGGCAAACAATCTTTTGGCGGCTATGCTCGATAACCACATTCAACAGGGCAACGAACTTGATATTGATGTGAAAAACATCACTTGGAAGCGTTGCGTTGATATGAACGACCGTCAACTTCGCAATGTTATTGACGGTATCGGCGGTAAAATGCAGGGCGTACCCCGTGAAGATGGCTTTGATATTACCGTTGCTTCGGAGATTATGGCTATTCTTTGTCTTGCAACAGATATTGTTGATTTAAAAGAAAGAATAAAATCTATAATTGTAGGTTATAATCGCAAGGGTGAGCCTGTTACCGCAGGTGATTTAAACGCTCAAGGCGCAATGACAGCGCTTTTGAAAGATGCATTAAAACCTAATCTTGTTCAAACTCTTGAACATACTCCGGCGTTTGTTCACGGCGGTCCTTTTGCTAACATTGCACACGGTTGTAACTCGGTTATGGCAACAAAAATGGCGCTTAAATTTGGTGATTATGTTGTAACAGAGGCAGGTTTCGGCGCTGACCTCGGTGCTGAAAAATTCCTTGATATAAAATGTCGTGCGGCTTCGCTTAAACCTTCGGCGGTAGTAATTGTTGCTACTGTTCGTGCTTTAAAATCGCACGGTGGTGTTGCAAAGGAAAATCTTGGCGAAGAGAATTTGCAAGCGCTTGAAAAGGGACTTCCTAACCTTTACAAGCACATTGAAAACATTTCAAATGTTTACAAATTGCCTTGCGTTGTTGCAATTAACAGATTTCCGACCGATACAGAAGCGGAACTTAAAAAAGTTGAAGATAAATGTAAAGAATATGGCATTAATGTTTCACTTTGCGAAGTTTGGGGCAAAGGCGGTGAGGGCGGAATTGCTCTTGCAAACGAGGTTTTAAACCTTTGCGAAAAAGACAATGATTTTACATATTCTTATTATGATGGGTTTTCATTACAAGAAAAAATTAACGCTGTTGCAACAAGAATTTATGGTGCAGACGGGGTTGATTTTACCGCAAGTGCCAAAAAAGAACTTGCAAAATTAGAAGAATTAGGATTTTCTTCATACCCGGTTTGTTTAGCAAAAACACAGTATTCTTTATCAGATAATCAAAAATTACTCGGCAGACCGACAGGTTTTAGAATAACTGTTAAAAAGGTTAAAGTTTCGGCCGGTGCAAAATTTGTAGTCTGTCTTACAGGCGATATTATGACTATGCCGGGCTTGCCGAAAGTACCTTCGGCAGAAAAAATCGATGTTGATGAAAACGGCGTTATTTCAGGATTATTCTAATTAAATTTAAATTTTTGTTTATTAAAAATGCCATTAACTTTTCTAAACGGAGAGAACAAAAATGAATGTAGTTTGCGTTGATGATGAAAAAATATTGATGGAAAATACTATTTCTATGTGCCTTGATATTCCAAACATTACTGATGTAAAAGGCTTTACAAGTTCAAAAGAAATGCTTGAATGGTTAAATGAAAATAGTGTTGATATCGCTTTGATTGATATTGAAATGGCTGAAATTAACGGGTTGGATTTGGCAAAAAAAGTTAAAGATATATCGCCAAATACCGACATTATCTTTTTAGCAGAAAGTGAAAAATTTGCTTTTGAAGCGTTTTCTGTTCGCGCTTTAGGGTATTTGCTAAAACCTGTTTCAAAAGAGGCGCTTGAAAACGAAATAAACTATGTTTTATCAAGAAAACCGGTTAATAAAGAAAAAAAGGTTAAGATTAAAACTTTCGGCTCTTTTGAAGTTTATGTAAACGAAAAACAGGTTAAGTTTCATATGGCAAAATGCAAAGAGATTTTGGCTTATTTAGTTGATATACAAGGCGATAGCGCAACGAGAGCAGAAATTGCAGCTGTCTTATGGGAAGACAGAATATATGACAGAAAACTGCAGAAGCAACTTGATGTTTATATTCGCTCATTGCGTAAAACGCTTGAAGAATACGGAATTGCTGACATTTTTGAAATGAAACGCGCAACGCTTCGCATTATTCCTGAAAAATTTGAGTGTGATGTTTACAAATTCTTTTTAGGAGATGCCGATGCGGTAAAAGAATATCGAGGTGAATATATGCGAGCATATTCTTGGGCGAGCATAACGGAGGGAACGCTTTATTCTCATCAGAATAATTCTTTTTTAGGACTAATAAAATAATAACAAACCATTGGACAATTATTGGACATAATGTGATAGTATTAAGATAAATATAGTAGAATTGTATAAAATTTCCGATATTTTAGAAAAAAATATAAGGAGAGAGTACATAATGAAAAAACAAAGTTTAGAATTATTTTGGCGATTTTAATGTCGTTTGCGTTGCTTTTAAACATTATACCTACATATTTAGTTACTGCTGCAGCAGACCAGTATTTTCCGCTTGTGGTATCCGGATTTAATGCTGATATTGTTGCTGACAGCACTAACATACAGGAATTATCAAGTGTTGGCTGTGTTGAGTGTTGGCTGTGTTGAGTGTTGGCTGTGTTGAGTGTTGGCTGTGTTGAGTGTTGGCTGTGTTGATGGTGGAGACCACTCGTATTTTTCATCGTCTGTTCAGTCGCAAGGCGCTTTTCCATCAGGCAGTACAATTACTACCAACACGGGAAAGAAGTTTACCTTTAGAAAATCAACAGAAACCAATGCTCTTCAAATTACATCGAGGAACCAAAATGGAACTTTGACACTTGAAACTCCTAATATTTTCTCAAAAATTGCTATTCTTGTTACAGGTGGTGGCGGAGCAAGCAAAGCAAAGGTAAAAGTAATTTATACTGACAACACAGAATCGGCGCAAAATACTGTTACTGCTTGTGACTGGTATTCGCACCATTCCAGCGAAGTTTACGGTTCGTTGTACAGAATGCGAATCGGTGTAGCCCCCCGCGGTTCACTTGACAGAGGCAGTTATTCGGGTATGTACGAAACTGTAGTAAGCGGAATTGATACAAACAAGAAGGTTAAGGCTGTTCAGTTTACTTGGGATACAAGCAATAATTCTTCTTGCGTTTTCAATGTTTTTGGACTTTCGGGTGTTATTGGAGCAGATGACCACATTCACGACGATATGGCTTTTAAGAAGTGGACTGCAACAGATAGTCTGCCAACAGAATCGGGCAACTATCGTCTTGAAACAGATGTAACTATCTCAAGTACTTGGAATGTACCTTCAGGTACAACAAATATTTGTCTTAACGGATTCCAAATCAAAAGAACAGGTGCTACCGGTGCTGATAATTCAGGTTTGGCAATCACAGTTGGTGACGGGGCAAATCTTTCGGTCTTCGGACCTGGTAAGGTAACTGGCGGTAGCGGTTTCCATGGCGGTGGAATTCACGTTGAAGGAAACAGTTCCATAGTTCTTAATAAATGCGAAATTAGTGGAAACACAGGTCACTATGGTGGCGGTCTATATCTAAAAAATGGTACAATTACCATAAAAGATGGAACGGTTATTAAAAATAATTCAGCTACTGAAGGTTTCGGCGGTTCGGGTATTTACGCGGAAGGTAGCGGTACTCTGATTCTTGAAGGTGGCACATTCACCGAAAACGAAATCAAGAACAGAGGTCAATATGCAGTATTCCTCGCGGGTAATGCTAATGTTAAGGTAAGCGGAAATCCTATTATTTATGACAATAAATACGAAAATGAACAAAACAATCTTTATCTGTTCCGAACTAACGACCAAGATAGCATAGTTATAGTTGAGGGTGCGTTGACAGATGGCACGAATATTGGTATAAGGCAGAGGAATGAAACCGCAATATTCAAAAGTGGCTGGAATACATATATGTCTGGTAAGAACCCTGCTGACTATTTTATAAGCGATAATAATGCATATGAAGTTCGTATTTCAACTAACGAAGCATATATTGGTCCTCCTCACACATACATGGAGTTATTTAGCAAGCGAAGATACTATCACCGCAAAATGCACAGGTGATGGTGTTTGCGAATTAACCGACCAAACAGTTAAAATAAGCGCTGATGATAAAGTGTATGACGGACAGCCGGTTACAGCCGAGTTAACATATAGTGAAGGCTGGGCAAAAGAAAACGGCTTGCAAATTCCGGAAATATCTTATTCGGGTAATACCGATGCAGGTGATTACACAGCAAGTATTATAATTGATGGACAAACTGCTAATGCAGAATTTAAAATTTCAAAGGCACAAATGGAAGGCGTTAGTGTTGAGGATTGCTCTGTAAGTTACGACTCTATTGAGCATAGTGTTAGTGTTGGTATTCCGGAAGGTGCTGAAATCAAATTTGGCACACAAGAGGGAAGTTATACACTCGAAGACAATCCTACTTATACAGATGCTGGCGAATATACGGTTTACTATAGTGTTACTAAAAAGAATTATGTAATTGTAACAGGTTCGGCAAAAGTTCAAATCAGCAAAATAAGCGCTGTGGTAACAAATAAGCCCGAATCAACAAGACCGATATATAATGACTCTGGACAACCTTTAGTCTCTCAAGGAACAGTAGATGGCGGAACGCTTCAATATGCTTTAGGAGACAATCCTGATAATGTGCCAAACGAAATTAGTTTTGATACCGAAATCCCTATTGCAAAAAATATCGGCAGTTATTATGTTTGGTATAGAGTAGTGGCTGATAAGAACCATACAGACATTTCTCCTTCTTATGTTAAAGTAGTTTTGGCTGATGAAAAATGGGTAACCTTTAAAGGTGTTTTATATCAAAGTGACGAAAGCACCCCGATTAGCAAGGCAAATATTACATTAATGAAGGGTAACGAAAAAATTGATTATGAAATTACCCAAAGCGACGGTAAGTATGAGTTTACTGTTCCAACAGGCGTTTATAATATTGTTGCTACTTATCAGTCGACCAAAAAAACTGAAATAATTGAGGTTTATGAAGATAATAAAATATTTGATATTATAATGCCTGACGGCAAAACAGAGTCATTGCTTACAGTCAATTCAAATGATAACGACTTCTCGGCTGTTGTAGGCGGTCTTGATAAAGAAGCATTGGCTATTAGAAAATCTGATAACCTTGAAGCAGAAAAAAGCCTTTCTGTTTTAATGACAGTTGAAGCAAAAACGCAGGAAACTGCAAAAAATTCAAGTCCATTTAATGAACTTGTTACAAACAGTTCGTTTATGTTCTTTGATACTCAACTTGAAAAAAAGGTTGACTCAAATACAACTGTGCTTAATTCATCTGAAAATGTTTTGGAAATTGTAGTTCCTTACGAAAAGATAAGCAGAAGAGACCTTGCTGTTTATTACTGCGAAGGTGCAGATATTGAAAAATTTAGTGAAATCACAAGCAAAGAGAATGGTACATTTAGAATTGATAAGGAAAACAAATGTATTTATATTTATTCTAATAGATTTGCTACTTTTGCTATAGGCTACACACCTCATTACAAAGTAACTTCTTCTGTTTCACTTGGAGATTTTACTGGAAATGTTTCGGTTGATGTTAAAAACAAAAACGGCGAGAGTGTATATAATCTTGACGACGTATCTTTGGAAGAAATCAGTTTTGATGATATCTCAAAAGGTCATTATGAAATGACTATTACTTGGGAAGACGGAGTTGAAAATGAATTAACGGTACCGATTACGGTATCTTAAATTGATAAACTTAAAGAGGAATAAAAATGGCTGAAAATCATGTTCAAGCTAAAAATAAGTAAAGAGGATATAGAACGCCTTAAACAAAACCAAAACGAAAAAGAGGGTAAAGGAAAAACTGTCTGTTGGCACTATAATTTTTCGTATAGTTGCAGCTACTATTTCAATTGCATATTTTGGATTGCTTATCTTTGGCAGATTCTTTATCGAAAAAGAAGGCTGGTTTCTTAAAAGTCTTGACCCGTTTTCAGGTGCAAGCAATCCAAATCAATGGATTAGAATTCTAAGCCTTTGTATTATGACACTAACTATAAGCTTTGTTCTGCGTTTCTTTATTGGCAGAATGGTGAAAAACAAAAAGATTACAAAGCGCTTGGGTATTGCAATTATAGAGCTTCTTGGCAATACAGTAAAATATGTGTCGTATTTAGTGCTTATTTTTCTTATTCTTAGCGCACTTGGCGTTAACACCACCGAACTTCTTGCAGGTCTTGGTATTTTAAGCCTTATAATCGGTCTTGGTGTTACCTCGCTGGTTGAGGACATTGTTGCAGGTATTTTCATTATTGCAGAGCATCTTTTTGATGTTGGTGACATTGTTAACATTGACGGATTCCGTGGCACAGTAGTTTCAATTGGTATTCGTTCAACAAAATTTGCAGATATTGGCGGCGATATTTTGACCGTTCGCAACTCTTCAATCGGCTCGTTGGTTAACTTAACCGACCGTATGTCATGTGCAGCGCTTACATTTCCAATTGCGCCACAGGAGTCGCTTGAGCATGTTGAAGAAGTTATTAAAAATAGTTTCAATACAGCTGAAATCAAGAGCAAATGTGACAAAATGCAGGCTGAACCTTTATATCTCGGCCTTTGTGAAATCACTAAAAAAGGTGTTCAGATGCTTTTGTTTATTGCAGGTTGTAAAGAGGAAGATAAATACGATGTCGAGCGTGCCCTTTATCACGAAGTTAAAACTATGTTTGATGATAATAATATACAACTTGGTGCGCCCGGATTTGATGATTAAAGAGTGGAGGCAACGCCATGAAAGCAAAAGAATATGGAGCGTGGCCAACACGTAATGTTCTTTCAGGCGGACAGCGATACTCCTATGACGAATATAACAGGGAGTATAAAAAAGTTAGGTATAAAAGTGCCGAAGAGTATGCTTGTCGCAATGTCAAAGAGTATAATCATTATCCTGAATATAAAGATATGACATCGGACGATGACAAACAACAAGAGTTTAGTGCTACAGGCAGTGCATTGCAGTTTGGAGCTATGCTTCGTAAAACAAACTCAGCTAATAAATTGCGCCGTTTAATTAAACAAGTTGTTTGTATTGTTGCAGGTTCTACGATTATTGTTTCAACATATCAGTATATGAATTCTGAGCAAATTAAAGTTAAAGCGTCTTCACAACCGACTGCAGTTGCGTCTGAAATTGACAATAGCAATAATTCATCTGTTGATGATGCTGTTCAAGATGTTACTGATGCAGAAGAAGAGGTAAACGATTCGTTAATAGATGAAGATTCTGATTCATCATTAAATGAAGATTATAATTCTTCATCTGTGGAAGACACTAATTCTTCATCTGAAGAAGAGGCAAAACCATCAAGTGTTGCTTCGGTTGAATGGAAATGGAATGATGATAACACTGCCGTTTTAATGCTTTATGATGAAGATGGTAAACTTATTGCTAAGACTCCTGCTGACATTGGAGAATGATGATTAATTAAAATGCAATAGCATTTATTATATATTGCACAACAGAATTATTTTTTAAAAAAGAAATAAATGAGTAATGGCTCGCTTTATAACACCTGTCTGAAAGATTTTTAGAGTATATATTTTTTAAGAATTGTTGGAGTTGTTCGGCTTTTAATCATTTGATTCACAAAAAGCATATGAGAATTGTTTTTTTGCCTAAATAGGCGAGAACTGCTTTATTGTGCTGACGCCCCATTTTTCTTGGGGCGGTTTGTCGCGTTCATTTTACAATTGTCTTTTTGCCGATTTTAAAATGAATTTTTAAAGATGCCTTTAGTTATTTAACTATATATTAAATTGAATTGTGTAGGAGGAGAATTATGGTCACTATTCAAACTAAAGAATTCGGCCGAACAAAAAACGGCGAAAAGGTAACTGCATTTAAAATTAGTAATGCAAACAACATGAGTGTTAATGTACTCGATTTTGGTGGTACAGTCCAGAGTATTACAGTTCCGGACAATAAGGGGATGCCGACTGATGTTGTTCTTGGTTATGACGATTTAGAATCTTATGAGAAAGGAGCAAGTTTTCTCGGAGCAATTGTAGGCAGATGTGCAAACAGAATTAAAAAAGGTCACTTTGTTATTGATGGAAAAGAGTATAATCTTGAAATTAATAATGGTGAAAACCATAATCACGGTGTATTTAGCAAGAAGATTTTTGACGCGCAAATTGATGGCGATGACTTGGTTTTGCAATACTATAGCACCGATATGGAAGAAGGTTTTCCTGGAAATCTTAAAGTTGAAGTGAGATATCGTTTGCGTGATGACAATGCACTTGAAATATTGTACAAGGCTGAAACTGATGCGCCAACCGTTGTAAATCTTACTAATCACAGTTATTTTAACCTTAACGGCCAAGACGGTTCAAGAGTTCTTGAACATAAATTACAGCTTAATTGCGGTAGTTATACTGAAATTGATGAAACAATTGCACAGACAGGAAAAATAATATCTACTGAAAATACACCTCTTGATTTTAGAGAGGAACATACTATCGGTGAGCGTATTAAAGACGATTATCCGCAATTAAGACTCTGTTCCGGCTATGACCACAATATGATTGTTGACGGAAAGAACGGCGAATTAAGAAAAGTAGGTACTGTAAAAAGCGACAAAACAGGAATTTCTATGGACACTTTTACTACTGAACCTGCAATACAACTTTATTCAGCAAACTTTATTCATAGAGATACTGTATTATATGGTAAAAATGGTATCGATTTTCCTAAAAACGGCGGAATATGCTTAGAAGCACAACATTATCCTGATTCAATTAATCACCCAAACTTCCCAAGCACTTTATTGCGTCCGGGTGAAATTTACGAGCAAAGAACAATATATCAATTTAAAACTTATAACAGTTAATTTTAAAAAAATGCGCCTGACAAATTGTCGGGCGTTTTTAATTGCTTTTTAATAAAAAATACTTGACAAATTTAAAAATAGTGATATAATTAACTCGTTAATTGTTAATTAGTTAAGTTTTTGAAAAAGAGGTGTTTTTATGATTACGGAGCAAAAAGCAAGAGATTGTATTCATTTGCTTATGAAAACAGACCGTTTAAGAAGAAAATATATTGAAAAAGAAGTAAAATCAATGGGTATTCACCGTTCGCAACACGGTATGCTTTTGTATATTTCAAGGCACGGCGGAAACCCTTGTCAAAGGGAAATTGCCGAAAAGTTTGAAATTAGTCCTGCAGCAGTTGCGGTAACTATTAAAAAACTTGAAAACAACGGTTATATTGTGAGAAATTGTTCAAAAGATGATAATCGTTTTAATGAGTTAAAAATTACCGAAAAAGGTGAAGAAATTATAAAAAAATCAAGTGAAGTTTTCAAAAGAATTGATAAAAAGACTTTTGAAAACTTTTCTGATGAAGAAATAGAGCAATTTATGACTTTACTTGAAAAAATTAAAAAATCTTTATGTGAAGGGGAGTGTGATTAATTTGAAAAGATGGTTTAAATATGCAAAGCCTTATAAACTCTCTTTCATTTTAGGTCCTATTTGTATGATTGTTGAGGTAATAGGCGAAGTTTTAATGCCAATGTTTTTAGCGGCAATTATTAACGTTGCCAACGACAAGTCGCTTACTCCCGAAAAGAGTTTAATTTATGCGGGACTTATGGTATTAACCGCAGTTTTAATGATGTTAGGCGGTGTAGGCGGTGCATATTTCGGTGCAAAAGCCTCGGTAAATTTTGCTACCGATATTAGATTTGACGTTTACAAAAAAGTTCAACAGTTTTCTTTTGCTAATATTGATAAGTTTTCGACAGGTTCGCTTGTAACAAGGCTTACAAACGATGTTACTCAAATTCAAAACTTTGTTAATATGTTGCTTAGAATGTGTCTTAGAGCGCCGGGAATGATAATAGGCGCACTAATAATGGCAATTAAACTGCAACCCTCGTTAGCAACTGTTTTGGCGGTAACAATTCCGCTTATGATTTTAACAATTATCAGCATTATCAGAGTGGGCTTTCCACGATTTACAAGGGTACAAGAAAAGGTTGACGGCTTAAACTCAACTGTTCAGGAAAGCGTTACTAATGTCAGGGTTGTAAAAAGTTTTGTAAGAGAGGATTATGAAATAAATAAATTCACAACAGCAAACGCTGACTTGAAAAAAGCGGGTATTTCTGCATATAAAGTTATGATTTTTATGCACCCTGTTATGAATTTGTTTATGAATTTTACCATCGCCGCTGTTATTTGGTTCGGCTCAAAAATTGTGCTTGGCGGTTCAATGGCAACTGGCGATTTATCGGCATTTATTTCCTATGTAAACCAAATTTTAATGTCGCTTGTTATGCTAACTTTCGTACTTATGACATCTTCTCGTGCGCTTGCGAGTGCTCGCAGAATTTCGCAGGTTTTAGATGAAAAACTTGATTTAAGCGATGAATTTTCTTTGCAAAAAGAAAAAGAAGTTACAAAAGGCGAAGTTGAGTTTAAAAATGTATCGTTCCGCTATTACAAAAACAGTAAAGAGAAAGTTTTAAATAATGTTAATTTAAAAATTAAAGCAGGCTCAACCGTCGGAATAATTGGTTCAACCGGTTGCGGTAAATCAACGCTTGTTTCGATGATTCCACGACTTTATGATGTTGACGAGGGCGAGGTTTTTGTTGACGGCGTTAATGTTAAAGATTACAGTTTATATAATCTTCGTGAGGGCGTTGGAATGGTTCTTCAAAAGAACATTTTGTTTTCGGGAACAATTGCCGATAATTTGCGTTGGGGCGATGAAAATGCAACTGACGAGCAAATAAAAAAATCAGCCGAAAGCGCGCAGGCAAACAAGTTTATCGATACTTTCCAAGAAAAGTATGATTACACAATCGACCAAGGCGGTGCAAATGTATCAGGCGGTCAAAAACAACGCCTTTGCATTGCGAGAGCGTTGCTCAAAAAGCCTAAAATATTGATTTTAGACGATTCGACTTCGGCGGTAGACACCGCAACAGAGGCGAATATTAGAAAAAGCTTTAAAACCGACCTTGCCGATTCAACAAAAATAATAATTGCACAGAGAATTAGTTCAATTCAAGAGGCTGATACAATTATTGTTATGAACGAAGGCACAATTACAGGTGTCGGTTCGCACGATGAACTTTTGAAGAATAATACCGAATATCAGGAAATTTATTATTCGCAAAACGGAAAAAAGGAGGCGTGATGAATTATGGCAAGAGATTTAAAAGAGTTACAAAAAAGATATAATTCGGCGACTTCTAACATAAAAGGCGGTCCTGCAAGACCAAGAGGAAGGGGACCCCGAGGCGCTCGTGCAACAGGAAAACCTAAAAATACAAAAGCGACAATTAAGCGTATTTTAAGTTATGTAAGCAACCAAAAATTAAGGCTTTTGTTTGTTGCGATTTGTATGCTTATTAGTACAGTTTCGCAATTAATAGGCTCGTTTATGTTGGCGCCGATTATTAATAAATTGGCTGTAGCGGTCAATTTTAAAAGCAATATGAAATTAAGTTTTTTTGAAAATCTTTCAGATAATATTATATCATCATTATCAAATACGTTTAAAAATATGTTTTTAAACGAAAAATTCTGCGAAACTATTGCTTATATTGTAGCGGCATTAATTATTTTAATTTCGGTTTATTTGGTAACGGTTGCTTCAACATATTTGCAATCACGCTTAATGCTTTCAGTATCGCAAGGCGCAATTGAAAAAATTAGAAACGATTTGTTTGTAAAAGTTCAGTCGTTATCTGTAAGATTTCATGATAATCACCCGACAGGTGAAATTATGAGCCGTTTTACAAACGATGTTGACAATATCGGTGTTATGTTCGACCAGTCATTAGTATCAATGCTTTCGGGCTTTATAACTCTTGTAGGTACTTTTGTGTTTATGATAACTACAAGTTGGATTTTAACGATGATAACAGTAGTTTTTATTCCGATTTTTATTAAATTAGGCGCAATTATGGCTAAAAAATCGGGTAAATACTATAAAGGTCAGCAGTCCTCGCTTGGTGCAGTAAACGGCTATATTGAGGAAACTGTAACAGGTCAAAAAGTCGTTAAAGTGTTTAACCACGAGCAAGATTGCGTTGAAGAATTTGATATGCTTAACGACGATTTAAGAGATAAGCAGTTTAAAGCGCAGTTTTACGGAGGTATTTTTGGTCCTATTATGGGAAATACCAGCCAAATCAGTTATGCGGCTACTGTCGGAATTGGTGGCGTGTTAATGTGCACAACAGGTTTTACACCGGGCGGACTTACCGTTTTTGCGCAATATTCAAGGCAGTTTTCACGACCTATTAACGAAATTTCACAACAAATGTCTACCGTTTTTTCAGCGCTTGCAGGCGCAGAAAGGGTTTTTAATATTATCGATTTAGACCCTGAATCGCCTGATGCTTTTGATGCGATAAACGCTACTGAAATTAAAGGCGATGTTACTTTTGAAAATGTAACATTCGGCTATAACGAGGATAAAACGATTTTGAAAAACATTTCGTTATATGCTCACCCCGGTCAAAAAATCGCCTTTGTCGGCTCAACAGGTGCTGGCAAAACTACCATAACAAATCTGCTAAACCGTTTTTATGACATTAACCAAGGAAGCATTAAAATTGACGGCGTTGATATTAAGAATTATAAAAGAGATTTTTTGCGCAAAAACATTGCAATGGTTTTGCAAGATACGCATTTGTTTACAGGCACGGTTATGGAAAACATACGCTACGGCAGGCTTGACGCTACTGATGAAGAGGTAATTGAGGCTGCTAAACTCGCTTCGGCGCACTCATTTATAATGCGACTTGAAAACGGCTATCAAACAAAACTTTCGGGCGATGGTGCAAATTTATCGCAAGGTCAAAGGCAGTTGCTTAATATTGCTCGAGCCGCTGTTTCAAAAGCGCCTATTTTGGTGCTTGACGAGGCGACAAGTTCGGTTGATACCCGAACAGAACGACATATTGAGCACGGTATGGACCGTTTGATGAAAAACCGTACCACTTTTGTTATTGCTCACAGGCTTTCCACCGTTAGAAATTCAAACGCTATTATGGTGCTTGAACACGGCGAAATAATCGAGCGTGGCGACCACGAAGATTTGCTTAAACAAAAAGGCAGATATTATGAGTTATACACAGGCGTTAAAGAATTAGATTAGGTATTGACTTATTAACTATTCTTTGTTAAAATATAATTACTATATTTAGTTAGGAGATATTATTTATGTTTTGTCCAAAATGCGGATATGATATGCAAGAAAATACTACTTGCGAAAAATGCGGTTTTGATGTAAAAAGCGCAGAAGAAACTGTTGAAAAAACAGAGGTTTTAGAAGATATTTCGGTTGATTTTGATAAAGCCGAAAATGTGGAAACAGAAGTTGAAGACGAAATCAACGCTACTGATGAAGATATGACTGTTGATTTTAACCAAATCGATGAAGTCGACACAAAAAAAGAAAAGAAAAGTTCAGGCACTTGGCTTGTATCTTTAGTTTCTTTCATTGCCGGCGCATTGGCTTGTCTTATTGTTGTTAGTTGTATAAACGGCACATTTATGTCTTTCTTTGATAAAACTGTAAACGGCAACCCAAATGATGTTGTAAACAATTTCTTAAAAACAAGTTTTGTAACTTTTGACACAAAAGAATATACCAATGAATGTTCGATTTACTACAGAAATTCTATTGTTAATCAGTTAAAACAATATGAATCACAAGGCTATCCGATAAAAGTTGACACTTCTTTAGATATTACTAAAGACGCTAACTTTGAAAAAATTGCAAAATTCTGGTTGCAGGGCAACGCTTCTTATAAATTTAAAATTGCAGGCGTTAATGCAAAAGAAGTTGAATATTATAAAAGCGGTTCAGATGAATATAAAAACTATATGAACAGTTATAAAACAACAGGCGTTGAGGGCGTTACAAAATATTCTAAAAATGCTACAATGTTTGCAAAAGTAACTTTTGAAATGAGTTATTCTATTGTGCCGGTTGAGCAAACCACAACAAAAGAAACAGTTACCACAACTGCTAAAAAAGATGCTAAAAAAGCTGAATCAAAAGGTAAAACCACTACAACCACAACTACCACAACCGCTAAAAACACAACTACAACTACCAAAGCAACTACCTCAAAAGGTGCTGAAACAGGTAATGTTATTTGTGTTAAAGAAAACGGCAGCTGGAGAATATTTACCGATATCTCTTGGCAACAATAAAATAAATTATAAAAATTTCCACTCGCTTTTAGCGGGTGGATTTATATTTAAAAAGGAAAAACACCCTTGCGGGTGTTTTTCCTTTTTAAAGGGGAAATATGAAAAAGTACAATTAAGAAGTAATCTGTTTTATTGTTGTTTCACCGCAAAAGCGGTGAAACAACGCAAGTATTTAATATTTTTAGGGGGAATATTTATCTTGCAAGTATATAATAACAAAAAGTTATTAATAAATCTTGAACAGAGTATAAAACTTAAATTAAAGATATATTAATAAAATTATAGTACCCGCCCTGCCGTAATCATTCAAGTATATAGATATAACCTGTAAAAATAACAGGTGGGTGTCCGCCGAGTGGTTTTTGCGCTTCCAACGTCCCGTAAAAACGGGGAGGCCTGCAGGTCCCGCCACCCGAGTCAAAACTCCCTAAATAAAAGTGTAGGGTTATAGTAACCTAAATGTACACGAACAGGGCAGGAAAAAAGTTTAGTCTTTTATTTCAAAATAATCTTCAAGTCGGTTTATAAAAGCGTCAGAAATTGTTTCATATTCATTATCATCTTCAATTTCTTCATAAAAAATTTCTTCGCCCTCTAAAACCTCTTTCATAATAATAAGCGAGTCATCATCAGTAGGGTTGCCGTTTTTATCGCAAGGGGTAAGGGCTACATAATGGTTGCCCTCATCTTCAATAGAGTCAATAACCTCAAAATTATAAGTGTTGCCCTCGTCGTCAGTAAGTTCAACTAAATCAGGTGTGTATTCTTCGTTCATAAAGTTTCTCCTTAAATATTCTCTAACTATATTTTACTATGAAAATTTATTATAGTCAATAAAAATTTGAAAAATAGAATTGATTTTATTTTAGTTTTAATGTATTATATATAATAGTTTATAAAAAGGAAGTAATAGTTTATAAAAAGGAAGAATGGTAATGAATTTTGTTGCGCCTTGTTTATTTGGTGTTGAAAGTATTTTAGCCAATGAACTTAAAAATATTCAGGCAAAAAATGTTGTTGCCGAAAACGGCAGGGTTTTGTTTTCGGGCGATGAAAGCATTTTAGCCAGAGCGAATATAAATTTAAGAACTGCCGAAAGAGTTTTAATTTCAGTCGGCAGATTTAAAGCAAAAAATTTTACGGAATTGTTTGAAAATGTAAAAAACTTACCTTTTGAAAATTTTATATGTAAAAATGACGCTTTTCCTGTAAAAGGTTGGTCATTAAACTCTGCATTACATTCAATACCTGATTGCCAAAAAATCATAAAAAAAGCAATTGTTGAAAGACTTAAATCTAAATACTCTCTAAGTTGGTTTGAAGAAACGGGCAAAAAATATCAAATTCAATTTTCGATTTTAAAAGATGAAGTTACAATTATGATTGATACTTCGGGCGAGGGGCTACACAAAAGAGGGTACAGAGCGGTTGCGAATGATGCACCAATTAAAGAAACGCTTGCCGCTTCGTTTGCTTTGCTCGCAAGAATTTACCCTGACACCAAACTTTATGATACATTTTGCGGTTCGGGAACGATTTTGATTGAATCGGCAATGATTGCAAATAACATTGCGCCGGGGCTTAAGCGAGGCTTTATTTCGGAAAGTTTTGATTTTATTGACCAAAAAGTTTTTCGATTAGAGCGTGAACGGGCAATTGATTTAATTAACCGTCAGCAAGATTTTTGTGCGTTTGGTAGCGATATTGATGAAAAAGCGCTGTCGGTTGCCGCTCAAAATGCTAAAAAAGCAGGTGTTGAAAAGCAAATAAAATTGCAAAAATGCGATATTAAAGATTTTTCTTTGCCGAATGAGCGTTGCCTGATTATAACAAATCCGCCTTACGGCGAGCGTTTACTTGACATTAAGCAGGCACAAGCACTTTATAAAATTATGGGCGAAAAATTCATAAAAGAAAAAGGAAAGAAATATTATATTATTACACCCGATGAAAGTTTTGAAAGCATTTTCGGCAGAACAGCCGATAAACGCAGAAAACTTTATAACGGCAATATCAAGTGTCAATTATATATGTATTTTAGAGGTTAAATCTATTCTTTGACTTTTTTTGACCTTTTTGCGTTTTTGCTCTTGATTTTTTATAAAAAAAGTATTAAAATGTATTTATGTAAAAAATTAACTTAATTTTACGGAGGTAAATATTATGACAATAAAACCATTGTTAGACAGAGTTGTTGTTAAAATGGAAGAGGCGGAAGAAACCACCAAAGGCGGTATTATTTTAACAAATTCCGCAAAAGAAAAACCACAAATTGCAGATGTTGTTGAAGTAGGTCCCGGCGGCGTCGTTGACGGCGTTGAAGTAGATATGTATATCGAAGTAGGCGACAGAGTACTTTTAAACAAATATGCAGGCACAGAAGTAAAAGTTGACGATACTGATTATATTATAGTTCGTCAATCTGATATATTGGCAATAGTTGAATAAAGGAGTTTTTTAAGTTATGGCAAAAGATTT
Source organism: Oscillospiraceae bacterium (assembly GCA_902769255.1). GTDB lineage: Bacteria > Bacillota > Clostridia > Oscillospirales > Acutalibacteraceae > RUG11462. Next base: position 274,422 of record CACXOM010000002.1, on the reverse strand, counting down.
AATTTATGGTGAAGAAGCACGCAAAAAATTGCAGGCAGGTGTTGATAAACTTGCTAACACAGTTAAAGTAACATTAGGCCCTAAGGGCAGAAATGTTGTACTTGATAAAAAATACGGAGCACCTTTAATCACAAATGACGGCGTTACAATCGCAAAAGAAATTGAACTTTCCGACAATTTTGAAAACATGGGCGCAGGTCTTGTTAAGGAAGTTGCTGTTAAAACAAATGATGTTGCAGGCGACGGAACTACAACCGCTACTTTGCTCGCTCAAGCGTTAGTCAGAGAGGGTATGAAAAATGTAACCGCAGGCGCAAATCCTATGGTTGTTAAAAAAGGCATGAAAAAAGCAGTTGACGCTGCTGTTGAAGCAATAATCGGCAATTCGCAGGCTGTAAAAGGTTCTGATGATATTAAAAGAGTTGCTTCGGTTTCATCTGCTGATGATTATGTAGGTGAACTTATCGCTGACGCTATGGATAAAGTAACTCGTGAGGGCGTTATTACTATTGAAGAGTCAAAAACTGCCGATACTACTTGCGAAGTGGTTGAGGGTATGATGTTTGACCGCGGTTATCTTTCGCCTTATATGGTTACTGATACCGATAAAATGGAATGTGAACTTGACAATCCAGCTATTATCATTACTGATAAAAAGATTTCTAATATTCAAGAGATTTTGCCGTTGCTCGAGCAAATTGTTCAAGCAGGTAAAAAATTCTTGATTATTGCTGATGATGTTGAAAACGATGCTATTTCGACAATTGTTCTTAACAAATTAAGAGGTACATTTACTTGTGCTGCTGTTAAAGCACCGGGCTTTGGCGACAGAAGAAAAGAAATGTTGCAAGATATTGCTATTCTAACAGGCGGAACAGTTATTTCTGACGAACTCGGAATGGAACTTAAAGACGCAACATTAGAAATGTGCGGTAGCGCAAAAACTGTTAAGATTACAAAAGAAAATACCACAATCGTTGACGGAATTGGCGACCAAGATGCTATTAAATCAAGATGTGAACAAATTAAAGTTCAAATCGAGAAAACAACATCTGATTTTGACAGAGAAAAATTGCAAGAAAGACTTGCAAAACTTTCGGGCGGTGTTGCTGTTATTAAAGTCGGTGCCGCAACCGAAATTGAAATGAAAGAGAAAAAATTGAGAATTGAAGACGCTTTATCGGCAACAAAAGCCGCTGTTGAAGAGGGTATTGTGGCCGGTGGCGGTACTGCGTTGCTCAACGCAATTCCGTCTGTAGAAAGGGTTGTTGATTCGCTCGAAGGCGATGAAAAAACAGGTGCTAAAATAGTACTTAAAGCGCTTGAAGAGCCTGTTCGTCAAATCGCTTATAACGCAGGACTTGACGGTAGCGTTATTATCGCAAAAATTCTTGATTCTGATAAGGTTAATTACGGTTTTGACGCTTATAACGAAACTTACGGCGATATGATTGAAAACGGAATTGTTGACCCGACAAAAGTTACCCGTTCGGCGCTTCAAAACGCTTCTTCGGTAGCCGCTATGATTTTAACTACCGAAAGTTTGGTTACTGAAAATAAAGAAGATGCCGCAGCAGAGGCTGCTGCCGCTGCAAGTATGGCAGGCGGCTCAATGGGCGGTATGTATTAATAAAAAACTAATAAGGTCGGCTTTATGTGTCCGACCTTATTTTAGAATGGTGAAAAATGAAAAATATTAAATTAAAACCTGTTCAGGTATTGGCAATAGGATTTTTTACTATAATAATGCTTGGTACAATCGTTTTGTGTTTGCCGATTTGTTCAAAAACAGGGCAATGGACTTCGTTTTTTGACAGTATGTTTACTTCAACTTCCGCTACTTGCGTTACGGGTTTGGTTGTGCATGACACAGGAAGTTATTGGAGCAGTTTTGGTCAATTGGTAATTCTTTTGCTAATTCAAATCGGCGGTATTGGGTTTATGACGATAGCAACGCTGTTTTCCATTGCTTTTGGCAAAAAGATTTCGCTTAAACAAAAAGGCGTTTTGCAAGAGTCGGTAAATATTGACCACCCCGGCGGAATTATAGGACTTACAAAAAGAATAATAAAAGGCACAATATTAATTGAATTGATTGGTGCTGTGGTACTTGCTGTTCGCTTTTCATTTGATTTTGGTGTTTTAAAAGGCATTTATTACGGTGTATTTCACTCGATTTCGGCGTTTTGTAACGCAGGTTTTGACTTATTTGGCGCAGATTTTGGCAAATATAGTTCGCTTACGCATTATAAAAGCGATATAACGGTGAATTTAACTATTTCCGCATTGATAATTATAGGCGGTATCGGCTTTTTGGTGTGGAGCGATTTAGTTAAACATAAGTTTAATTTTAAAAAATATTCGCTTCATTCTAAAATTGTTCTTTGTGTAACTTTGTTTTTGCTAATTGCAGGTACTATCTCGTTTTTTGTAATAGAAACTTTGCCAGGAAGACTTCTTGAAAACGAGGGAAGTTTATCAAAACTTTTACAGTCGTTTTTTCAATCGGTTACAACCAGAACAGCAGGGTTTAACACCTGTGATATTGGCAAATTAGATACAGGCTCGAAACTTATAAGCGTTATTTTAATGTTTATAGGCGGTAGCCCCGGCTCTACTGCAGGCGGTATTAAAACAACGACATTTTTTGTTATTATTTTAAGTTTTATTGCAACTTTTAAAGGCACGCCTGACCTTAATATATTTAAAAGAAGGCTTGAGCCAGATGCAACAAGAAAAGCACTTGCGGTTTTTTTTGTGAATTTTTCTCTTGCTATGGTTGTTACTGTAGTAATTTCAATTTGTCACAATTTTGATTTGGGTGATGTTTTAATTGAAACATTTTCGGCGGTTGATACTGTGGGAATTACTGCAGGAATAACAAGAAGTTTAAATGGCGTGGAAAAATTTCTTCTTATGATTTTGATGTATTGCGGTCGTGTAGGCGGTCTTTCTTTTGCAATATCATTTGCAAAGAGCAAAGTTTATATGTTAAGACGACCGGAATCGAAAATTAGTATAGGATAGGTGAGAAGTAATGAAAAGTTATTTGATTATTGGCGCAGGTAAATTCGGTAAATATTTGAGCATAAAACTCTGTGAACTCGGAAACGAAGTTATGATAATAGATAAAGATGAAGAGGCAATCAGAGATGTTTCTGATATGGTAAGCAACTGCGTTATTGGCGATTGCTCAAAAGCACAGGTTTTGGAAGATATTGGCATTAAAGATTTTGATTATGTTTTTGTTTGCATAGGCGAAGATTTTAAATCTTCTATGGAAATTACCGCAATGGCAAGCGAACTCGGTGCAAAAAAGCTTATTTCAATGGCAAGAGAGCAGTCGCACGCTAAATTTCTGAAAAAAATCGGTGCTGATATAATCGTTTACCCCGAAAAAGATATGGCTGAAAAAGTTGCAGTAAAATATAATGCGGACACTGTTTATGATTATATTGAGTTAACTGAAGAGTATTTTGCTACTGAAATTCAAGTGCCTTTTAACTGGATAGGGAAAACTATCAGAGAAATTGATGTTAGAGCAAAGTATCAATTGAATATTCTCGGAATAAAGACAGAAAACGCTTTAAATCCGGTATTTTCTGCCGACCACGTTTTCACAGAAAGCGAACATTTAATGGTTGCGGGAAACAATGAAGATATTCAAAAATTTATAAAAGAACAACAAAAAACGCTCAAATCTTAACGATTTGAGCGTTTTAATTTTTCACTATTTGTCAGTTAAATAATACTTAAACAAACTATGCAAAATATCATCACGGTCAATTTTGCAAATAAGCGAACGAGCCCCTTTGTGAGTGGTAATATAAGTCGGGTCTTCGGAAAGAATATAACCGACAAGCTGATTTATCGGGTTATAGCCTTTTTCTTTCAACGCTTCATAAACCTGATTAAGTACCATTCTAATCTGCACATCTTTCTCGTCACCGAGTGAAAACGGTATTGTCTTGTCGTCCATTTATCTTCTCTCCTTTTGCTTGTTATTTGTAGTATAACATACTTTTTTTGTAATGTAAATTAGTTTTTTTATTTTTTTACTATTTTTTTAATAAAATCTGTAATTTTTTCTGCATTTTGGTTGCCGTTTACAATAAAATCGGCATTTTTTTGGTAAACAGGGGTTCTTTTACTCATCATTTCTTTAATAACGCTTAATTTATCGTCAACATTTAAAAGCGGACGTGTATTATCATCTTTTAATCTATTAAAAACTGTATTTTCGTTGACTTCTAAATAAATTAATATTCCGCTTGATTTAATAATATCAACATTTTCTTGCTTTATAGCAGTTCCGCCACCGAGCGAAATTACTTGTTTATCACTTTTGCAAACATTTTTGAGCGTTTTTGTTTCTAAATTTCTAAAATATTCTTCAGAAAAGTTTTTAAAAATTTCGTTAATGCTCATTTTGTTTTCAGTTTCTATTTTATCGTCTAAATCAACAAAATCATAGTTTAATTCGGCAGATAAAGCCTTGCCAACAGTTGATTTACCGCTTCCCATAAATCCGCATAAAAATATATTCATAACTTACTCCTAAAATTATTTTAAAAAATTTCAAAAAATATATTGACAAATTAATACTTTTCTCATATTATTTATTTGTAAGGTTACATTATTAATAAATATAACAGATTTTTATTGATTTGTAAACCGTAAATCTATTTTCGGAGGAAATTTATATGGTTTTTGAAAAAGTTGCAGGTATTTTAGCTGGTCAGTTTGATATTAATGAAGAAGATATATCGTTAGATACAGATTTGGTAAATGACCTTAATGCCGACAGTTTAGATTTTGTTGATTTAATTATGGCATTTGAAGATGAGTTTTCAATGGAGTTTCCAGAAGAATTGGCTGATTCTTTGAAAACAGTCGGCGATATTGTGGAATATATCGAAAAAAATTCATAAAACAAGCAAAAAATTTGCAATACCCGACAGTTTTTTGACGGGTATTTTGTATTTTTACTTGCAATTAATTTAATTCTATGTTAAAATTATATATAGAATAATTAAGGAGTTAATAGTGATGAATAGATTTAAAATTTTATTTGTTAGCGTGTTTATGATTATATCTGTTTTAATTGCAAGTATTTCCAGTGTTTCTGCTGCAAGTACTTCGGTTGTAGGCGATATTAATTGTGATAACAAACTTACTTCTGCCGATTATCATTTGCTTGAAAAATATTTAGCAGGTTATGATACTACTCGAATTAGTGTATTTGATACGACTAAACTTGATTACAACGGTGATAGTGTGGTTGATTTGCAAGATTTATTGTTAATCGGTCATAATGCAACCGATATGGGAATGTATTCTCCAAACTATTAATAATTTGAAAGGATTTTTGCTATAATGAAAAATGTTTTAGTTTATTTGGTTTCTGTTGCAATTCTTTGCGGAATTTTGTTAAGTTTTTCTGCTTGCGGCGGCGATGATAATAAAGATACTGTTAAAAAAGTTACTAACGCTCAAACAACAACTGTTGAAGATGATGCGCAAACAGTTGTAGTTTACGTTACAAATAAAAAAGGCGAACAAGTTACCGATAAAGATGGTAACAAACAGACTCAAGTAGAAAAAGCTGATAACAAGGCTGATAAAAATTCAAAAAACGACAAAAAAGATAATAAAGACAGCAAAGAAAAAGCTAAAGATAAAAAAGACAAAAAAGAAAAGAAAACAACTTTTACCTATAAAATAATCGGTGGCGATACTAACGATCCGGCTGTTGAAGATCCATTTTAATTTGTATGTTTAAAATTAAAATTGCTGAGTTAGTTATTTCGATTGACAATCAATATGATTTTGTTAAACGTGTTTGCAAAGATTATATTGTAGATAATAGTTTTGATGCGTCTTTTTCTGTCGCTGTTTCAAAAAAAGAAATTGATGATGAGAAAAAGGTAGCTAACGGAAACTTTTCTAACGGTTATATTGAAAGTACTTGTATTTATCGTAAAATATGTAAAATAATTCCTGATTATAATGCTTTCTTGCTTCATTCTGCGGTTGTTAAAATTGACGGTTTTGCTTATGCATTTACTGCAAGCAGTGGCACCGGAAAAACAACACATATCAAGCTTTGGAAAAAGCTTTTAGGCGAAAAAGTTTCAGTTATTAACGGTGACAAGCCGATTATAAGAATTATTGAAGGAAAACCTTATATTTACGGCACTCCTTGGTGCGGTAAAGAGGGGTATAACATTAACGATTATGCGCCACTTAAAGCAATTTGCTTTATTGAAAGAGGCGATAAAAACATAATCGAACCATTCAAAATGCAACTTGCTGTTCAAAAGATTATTAATCAATTGATTATTCCGGACAGGCCAGAAACAGTTGCAAAATTGCTTGAATTATTAGATGTTACATTAAAACAGGTTGATGTTTGGAATTTGAAGTGTAATATGGATATTTCAGCAGCTGAATTGAGTTATAATATAATGAAAGATGGTATAAATAATGAGAATTAAAAGCGGTTTTATCATAAGAGAGGTTGCAGGTTCATATCTTGCACTCGCAACAGGGAAATTGAGCAAGATTTATAACGGCTCATTGACCTTGAATGCTTCTGCAAAGTTTTTGTTTGACTGTATGCAACAGGATACGACTAAAGAAGAAGTTGTACATAAAATGCTCGAATATTATGATGATTTAGATGAAGAAACCGCTTCAAACGCAGTTGATAAATTTGTATCTAAACTCAAGGAGGAAAATTTACTTGATTAGTCTTCCAATGAATGAAATGGTATTATTAATCGAAGATGTCATTTCTAATGACGGCGAGTTTAGACTTTATCCTCGCGGTACAAGTATGTTACCACTTATAAGACAAGGAAAAGACTCGGTTGTTTTGGTTAAACCGGGTCTTTTATCAAAAAGGGATATTGTTTTGTATCGCCGAAAAAACGGCAAATATGTTTTACATAGAATTATTAAAATAAACGGTAATGATTTATTTTTGTGCGGTGATAACCAAAATGTAATTGAAACAGGCATAACTGTTGATATGGTTATTGCAAAAGTCAAAGGCGTTTATTTAGATAATGTTTATTATGAGGGCGATAAAGGTAACAGAAAATTGTATTATTTAGAGTTGTTTTTGCGCAGAAATTTTAAAACTTTTTGTCGCAGAATAAAAACATTATTTACTGACCCTAAAAAACTTTGGAGGAAAATAAAAGGTGAAAAGCGTTAAAAAAACCGGAACGCCTTTAAAATGGATTTTAAAATCAATAAAAAAACAACTTCCTGTTATTATTTTTATTGTTATTTTAAATTCATTGCTTGCTTGTTGCAGTACTGTCGGCGCAATAATCTCTAAATATATTATTGATAATGCGATTGACGGTAACAAAAAAATGTTTCTTATTTTTGCTTTGCTTTTTATTGCAAACTTTGCTTTTAATATAGTTTTTAATGCGGTTTCAAATTATGTTACAGAGCGTTGCAAAGCAACTATTGAAATGAATATTAAAGCAAACTTTTTTGAAAAAATAACTCGCAAGCAATATGATGAAATAAGCGCCTATCACAGCGGAACTTTGCTTAACAGGCTTACTTCTGATGTTTCTCTAATAGTAAGTTGCGTAACAAGCGTTTTTCCAAATTTCTTTGCGCTTATTATTAAATTAACTTTTGCATTTTTGGTTGTAGTTACTTATGAGCCTTGGTTTGCACTTGTTTTCGGTGTCGGCGGACTGATTGTATTCTTCGGCACCAAACTTTTACGCAAACATATGAAAAGGCTTCATAAAAATGTTCAGGCTGAAGATGATAAGGTTCGTTCTTTCTGGCAAGAGTCTTTATCAAACCTTTTGGCTGTAAAAGTATTCTCTAATGAGGGAAATATGGCTGAAAAATCTGATAAATTGCAACGAAAATTATTTAAAGCAAAATTGAAAAAAGCTAAATTTAATGTGTTTACCGGTGCAGGTTATCATAGCGGAATGGCATTAGGTTATATTTTTGCTTTTCTTTGGTGCAGTACAAAGCTGTTAATTAAAGTTAAATCATTTACCTACGGTACATTTACTTCTATAATGCAACTTATAGGACAAGTTCAGCAACCTTTTTCTTCGATTTCTGGCATTATTCCGCAATATTATAATGCAATGGCCTCTGCCGAGCGAATTATGGAAATTGAAGATATTGATGATGAAGTAAACGAAATGCCTGATTTTGATATAAAATCTGTCTATGACCGTATGAAATCAATCAAAATTAACAATCTTACATTTTCTTATAAAAAAGACAATCATGTGTTTGAAAATGTCAATTTTGAGATAAACAAAGGCGATTTTGCTGCAATTGTTGGACATTCTGGTATAGGTAAAAGCACCTTGTTTAAAATAATGCTTGGCGTTTATACACCGCAAGGCGGTTCAATTGATATTATTTGTGATGACAAAACCTATAAATGCTCTTGTGCTACTCGAAAACTGTTTTCGTTTGTACCGCAAGGTAATTTGATTTTTTCAGGCTCAATTAAAGATAATGTTACTTTCGTGAATGATGACGTTACCGATGAGCAGGTGAAAGAGGTTTTGCGACTTTCTTGTGCTAATGAATTTATTGATAAATTGCCTGACGGCATTGATACTTTAATTGGCGAAAAAGGCTTGGGTCTTTCGGAAGGTCAAGTTCAGCGAATTGCGATTGCAAGAGCACTTTTAAGCGATGCGCCAATTGTACTTTTAGACGAGGCTACAAGTGCGTTAGATGCTGTAACAGAGGCGAAAGTGCTTGAAAATCTTATGCAATTAAAAACAAAAACCTGTATAATTGTTACACACAGAAAACAAGCTCTAAAAGTTTGTAATAAAAAATGGGAAATAAAAGAATAAAGTTTAAAAAAACTCTTGATTTTATTTAACAAATATAGTATAATAATTAGGCGCTTGTAAAAGCGCCTAAATTCAAGCCGGAATGATGGAATTGGCAGACGTGCTGGACTCAAAATCCAGTGGTAGCGATACCGTGCGGGTTCGACCCCCGCTTCCGGCACCAAAAAAGAACTTCTCTTTTGAGAAGTTCTTTTTTTATGCTTTTATTACTGCTTCAGCAACTTTAATACCGTCAACAGCGGCAGATGTTATTCCGCCGGCATAGCCTGCACCTTCACCGCAAGGGAAAATGCCGAAAATATCATCGCTCATGAATTCAGCATTTCTTACAATTCTGACAGGTGAGGAACTGCGAGTTTCAGGCGCAGTCAAAATTGCATTTTCATCAGCAAATCCTTTTAATTTTTTATCAATAAGCAAAATGCCTTGTTTAAGCGAGTTTGTTATAAATTCAGGAAAAATTTTGCCTAAATCACAATGCGTAACGCTCGGTTTGTAAGTCGGGGTAATGTTTGAAATAGTATTATTCCCGAAAACAAAACTTCCGACTGTTTGGCAGGGGGCAGAGTAGTTTTTTGAAATATTAAACGCTTTTTCCTCAATTTTTCGCTGAAATTCAACACCTGCAAGCGCAAAATCAGAATTAAAATCCTGTGGTAAAACATTTACCAACAATGCGCTGTTAGCGTTTTCATTATCACGCTTGTAATTGCTCATTCCGTTTACTACAACACGGTTTTGCTCGCTTGCAGCAGCAACTACATAACCGCCGGGGCACATACAAAAAGTATAAACTGAACGCCCATTCGGCAGGTGAACTGCGGTTTTGTAGTCGGCAACGGGAAGATGAGGATTTTTATATTCGTTACCGAATTGAATTTTATTAATTAATTCTTGTTTATGCTCAATTCTAACGCCGACTGCAAAAGGTTTTTGCTGTAAATTTAATTTGTTATCATAAAGCGAATAAAAAGTATCTCTTGCGCTGTGGCCGATTGCTAAAATAAGATAATCACATTCGATTTTTTCGCTTGTATTTCCTCTTAAAACAGTTATTGATTTAATTTTGCCTTTATCAGCGCAAAAGTCAGTAAATTGCGTGTTAAACAAGAATTTTCCGCCGTTTTTTTCAATATAATTTCTAAAATTTATAATAACTTTTCGCAAAATATCAGTGCCAATGTGCGGTTTTTGCTCATATAAAATCTCTTTCGGTGCACCAAAAGAAACAAATGTTTCTAAAACAAGTTTAATTCGCTTGTCTTTAATTCCGGTATTAAGTTTTCCGTCAGAAAAAGTGCCAGCTCCACCTTCGCCGAATTGAATATTTGACTTAGTATTCAAAACGCCGTTTTCAAAGAAATTGTTTACCGATTTTACTCTTTCTTCAATTTTTTCGCCTCGCTCAATAATCAAAGGTTTAATACCGCATTTAATAAGCGTATAAGCGCAAAAAAGACCAGCAGGACCGCTACCGACAACAACTACTTTTTTGTCTTTGTTTTCAGCTTTAAAAAAATTATATTTTTCTTCAAAATATTCCGAAATTTCGTTTGATTTTGCGTGATTAAATACCGCTTTTTCGTCAGTATTTAATTCGACTTTTACTGATAATATGTATTTAATATCGTTTTTGTGCCTTGCATCTAACGAGCGTTTTAAAAGCGTGAAAGAGCGAATGACATCAGCGTTAATTTTCGCTTTTTTACAAATGCTTTTTACTATATCGCTATCGTTGTAATTAATTGGCAGTTTAATATTGCTAATTTTAATCATTATTTTCACCGTTTATCGCTCTTGCAACTGCAACTGCAGAGGAAAAAGCCCATTGCAAATTAAATCCGCCACAGTCGCCGTTTACATCAAGAATTTCACCGCAAGCGTAGAGATTTTTTACAATTTTTGATTGTAAAGTTTTAGAATCAAATTCATCTGTTTTTGCACCGCCAAAGGTTATTTGAGCGTTGTTAAATCCGTTTACGCCTGTAACTTTTAATTTAAAATCTTTGATTTTTTCTGCAATTTGGGCAATTTTTGCTTCACTTAACTCATAAACATCTTGATTAATGTTTATTTCGCAAGATTTTACTATTACCTGACCTAATCTTTTATTAAGCAAAAGCGTTAAAAGATTTTCCGCTTTTAACGGGTAAGTAAAAGGGTTAGCGATTATTTTTTGTATTTGCTTTTTTACTTGTTCAACCGAAAATTTGGGCATAAAATCTAAACTTACATAGCAGTTGTTGTTATAGTTTTTTGCAGCAATTGCTGAAAGCTGAAAAGCAGGAGGACCCGAAATGCCGTAATCGGCAAATAAAATTTGCCCGAAATCTCTGCGAATTAGTTTATTGTTCACAAAAATAGAAAGGTTAGCGTCTGCTTTAATGCCTTTTAACTGTTTAGTAAACTGATTTTCTGTTTTTATTTGCGTAATAGCAGGCAACAGCGGTGTAATTGTGTGATTAAAACTTTTAAAAAGTTCATAACCGCTGCCATCTGAACCTAAATGTGGGCTTGATTTGCCGCCACATGCGATTACTACACAATCAAATTCTTGATTATTTACAATAAATCTGCCGTTTCTTTGTATTATTTTTTCGATTTTTTTATCAACCAAAATATTTGCGCCTAAAATTTCGCATTTTAATCGTAAAAAATCTAAAACTGTTCCTGCTTGCTCTGAAAAAGGGTAGTATTTATCATTTTCTTTTCGCAAAATCAAGCCATTTTCAGCTAAATAATCAATTAGATTATTAGGTGTAAAACTCTCTAAAACATATTTTGGAAATGTAGGGTTTTCACCGTAAAATCTTTCTATTTTATCGGCGTTTTCGTTGGTAATATTGCATCTTCCGTTGCCTGTTACAAGAATTTTTTTGCCGACCCTATTCATTTTTTCAAAAATAGTGACCTGTGGTGCATTTTCGCTTTGTAAAAGTGTTATTGCGCAAAAAAGTCCCGAAACGCCGCCACCTATAATTGCAATTCTTTTCATTTTATTTGCTCTCTTTTTTAGAATTTATTAGTCCGAAAATCAATCCGCTAAATGATAAAATAAGCGTTGTAACAATAATAATAGCAATACTTGCAGATACAGTTGTGATTTTGTTTATAAATAAAACCATACAAATAATCCAAAATGCACCAATAACAGCGTTTATGCTAAAATATATGCCTTTTGAGGCGTTATTCTTTAACTGTTCGCTTGCATTTACCATCATTGAAATGTTTAATAATGACGTCATTATAAGCGGAACTGCCATAAATGCAAATTGCGAATTTGAATATAAAATGTTGATAGCCATAATAATTGTAAAAACAACAATACCTATATCATATAGTCTATAAGCATATTTTTGATAGTTTTCGTTTGTAAAAAACACGCCGATTATAATTAATACTGCGCCGATAAATGTTGATAATAAAAATAAATTATTTAAAATATCTATATATGAATAATCAGCGAGAAAAGTTATTTTTAAATAGTTTATTATTGTCGACAAAAAACAAATAAACGTTGTTGTAATAAGAATATAGATAATAGCGTTTGTTTTTTGCAAAGCTTTAAAATCTTTTTTGAAAAATATTGAAATTAGCGCCAAAACGCAGGAAATAAGTGTTAAAATTAAAATTATGCTACTCATTATTAACTCCTTAATGTTTATTTATACATTATTTTACCATTACTTTATAAAAATATCAATAGTATTTTATTTCATATTTTTGTAAAGGGTTGTTAGTGCTTTTTTCTCAATTCTTGAAACATATGAGCGGGAAATTTTAAGTTTTTTTGCTATTTCTCTTTGGGTCAGTTCTTCGTAGCCCATTAAACCGTAACGCATAAAAATTATTTCTTTTTCTCTTTTTGTTAAAAAGTCATTAATTGTTTTATAAAGTTTTTGTGTTTTTATTCTTAATTCAATTTCATCGTCAATGTTTTTAGAATCAGAAATAATATCGATTAAAGAAAGCGTGTTGCCGTCTTTGTCAATATCAACAGGGTCAGACATATAAACATCGGCATTGGTTTTCTTAGTTGAGCGAAAATACATAAGAATTTCGTTTTCAATGCACCTCGAGGCATAAGTTGCAAGCCTTGTACCTTTGTCGCTGGTGTAAGAGTTAATAGCTTTTATAAGCCCTATTGTGCCTATTGAAATTAAATCGTCTTGGTCATAGCCGACTGAATAATATTTTTTTATTATGTGCGCAACTAATCGTAAATTGTGCTCTATTAGTTTGTTTTTAGCATCAATATCACCGTTTTTTTCATATTTTTCTAAATATTTTGCTTCTTTTTCTTTTGATAAAGCTTTTGGAAATTCATTTGATTGATTTATATGTAAAATCATAAAAATCGAACCGAAAATTGATTTTAAAAATTCAAAAAACATAAATATCACTCCTTGAAAAAATATATGTAAATAAAGATTGTACTTATATCAATTTTTAGTTGTAAAATAGCAATAAATGTGTTATTATATTAAAATAGGCGGTGAAAAAATGGTTGAGTTTTGCAAAGAAGAAAAAATTATTTTTCAATTGCTTAAAAACAGTTTAAACGGTGATGAAAAAAAGGTTGATTTTTCCGGTGTTGATTTTTATAATCTTTTGAAAATTGCTGATAGAAACGCTGTTAATATGTTTGTTTTTGATAAAATTCCTGAATTTAAGTCATTAATAGACGAAGAAGTTTATATGAAATGGCTTTATTTGGCAAGCAGAAAACTAACTATTAGAGAAAATGTTTTAAGCGTTCAAAAAAAACTTACCGCTTTACTTGAAAAGAATAATATAAATTATTTTGTTTTTAAAGGCTTTTGTTCCGCTTATTATTATAAAAAGGCAGAATTTCGTGAAACAGGCGATATTGATTTTTATGTTGATTTTTCTGATTTTGAAACGGCTAATAATGCTTTGATTGAAAACGGAATTAAACTTATATCAACCGATGACGAAAAGCATTGGTGTTATGAGTTAGACGGCGTAACTCTTGAAATGCACCACGATTTTTGGGATTTACCTGAAAACAATGCAGGTAATTTTATTAAAGATTTTTTAAAAAATGCTATAAATAACGTAAAAAAATATAATTTTGACGGGTATTGTTTTTATGGGCCTGACGAAGTTACACACGCTTTACTGCTTGTGCTTCATTTTGTAAACCACATTCAGCGTGGCGGTATAGGACTTCGCCATTTATGTGACTTTTCCGCGTACTTTTCAAGCGATGATTATAAGAATAATCTTGATAAAGTTTTAGATACTTTTTCAAAAGCGGGTTTGTTAAAAACTGCAAAAGTACTTTCAAAAATTTCTAATAAATACTTTGATTTAGCTGATTACGGGTATTTTTCTGATATTGATGACGAGTTTTGCGATTTGCTTTTAAAAGATGTTGTAACAAGCGGTAATTTTGGTAAGAATTCTTTAAAATCAAGATATGGCAGTTCTGCTTTTACTATGAACACCGCTCAAGAAGGCTCTGCTTTTAAGAGTCTATCAAATTTTTGCAAAATTGCTTGGAAACCTTGCGAAAAGCATAGTTTTCTTTTGGTAATTGCGCCGTTTTACATTGGAATTAGGTATGTTTTTAGAGTAATTTGTGGCAAACGCCCGAAAATTAACCCTATAAAACTTACAAAGTCGAGTGTTGAACGAGTTGATTTATATAAAAAATTAGAGCTTTTTAAGGAAAATTAATATGAATTTGGTTTTAAAACGAGAAAAACAAGATATTTTTAAAAGAAGTCTGTTTGTCGGCGTTGCTTTGATTTTGTCATATATTGTTATGCTGCTTTTGAGTATTTCATTATCGTCAATATTCTATGCGTTAGGATTTGACAAAGACAAAATTTTATCGATTTATAATGATAATTATTACGGTTATTTTATAAATTCTTTTATAATGAGTATTTCATTTGTTTTTCCTTTGTTGTTAATAAAGTGTGCAACAAAAGAGCCGATTTATGTTACTGCAAGATTTAACAAGCCGAATAAATTTTGGTTTTTAACAATTTTCTTTGTTTTGGGAATGGCAATGATTGCAAATTATGCAACAGGTGTTTTTGATGAAATTTTAGAAAATGTTTTTCAATTTACTCCTGTTCAGCCTGAAATTGGCAGTTCTAATTATTTTAGCGCTTTTGAGTGGCTTTTTGTTATTATAAATTCTGCCTTAATTCCTGCACTTATTGAAGAATTTGCTTTTAGAGGAATGATTTTAGGCAGTTTGCGAAAATATGGCGACATGCCAGCTATTTTGATTTCTGCATTGCTTTTTGCGTTTTTTCATCAAAATTTTGTTCAAATTCCGTTTGCTTTTATTGTGGGTGTTGCACTTGGAATTGCTTTTGTTGTAACAGAATCAATTTGGGTAGGAATAATTGCTCATTTTTTAAACAACTCTTTAGCACTTTTGCTTAATGAACTTAGCAAAACTTATGTATTAACTGCTGCAATAATTATGTATTCAGTTTTAATTATAGGCATATTCAGCTTTGTTTTTTTGAAAAAAACGAATGCTTTTAAAATGCTAAATCTACAAGTATCTTATTTGTCGAAAACTTCAAAGTTTTTTAGAATGCTATTCAATCCGGCAATTGTAATTTTTATAGCTGGAATGTGTTATGTTGCACTTTTAAACAGGGCGTGAAAAAATGGATTATGATTTTTATATGAAAGAGGCTTTGCGCCTTGCTAAAAAGTCTTTTGATGAAATGGAAGTGCCTGTCGGTGCTGTTGTCGTTTTAGACGGTAAAACTGTCGGTGTCGGCAGAAATATGCGTGAGAACAAGAAAAGCGTAATTTCTCACGCTGAAATTGAAGCGATAAACGATGCATGTAAAAATTTAAACAGTTGGCGACTTGATAATTGTGATTTATATGTAACACTTGAGCCTTGCCCTATGTGTGCAGGCGCAATCATTAATGCACGAATTAATAAAGTAATTTACGGTGCTAAAGATAATCAAATGGGCGCTGTTAGTTCGGTTATATCTATGTTTGACCTTGATTTTTGCCACAGACCCAAAGTGGTTAGTGGCGTAATGGAGGAAGAATGTAGTAAAATTTTAAAGGAATTTTTTAAAAAATTAAGATAAAGAGAAGGAAAAATATTTATGAAACTTGGTATTGTAGGACTTCCGAATGTCGGAAAATCAACACTATTTAACGCAATTACTAATGCAGGCGCATCTGCTGCAAACTATCCGTTTTGCACAATTGAGCCGAACGTTGGAATGGTTTGCGTTCCCGATGAGCGACTTGATAAGTTGACGCAGATGTTTGAGCCTGATAAAGTAACACCGGCGGTTATAGAATTTGTTGATATTGCAGGTCTTGTTAGAGGCGCTTCAAAAGGCGAGGGCCTCGGAAATAAATTCTTATCGCATATAAGAGAAACCGATGCGGTTGTTCATGTGGTAAGATGCTTTGAAAACAGCGATATTGTTCACGTTGACGGCTCAATCGACCCTAAAAGAGATATTGAAACTATTAACCTTGAATTGATTTTTTCTGATATTGAAATGGTTGAAAGAAGAAAAGAAAAAGCGTTAAAAATGTTAAAAGGGGACAAGTCTTTACAAAAAGAAGTTGACTTTTTAACAAGACTTATTGCTCATTTAGAAGATGGAAAACCCGCTCGTTCAATTGAAATGGACGAAGATGAACAGGAAATATTAAAAACAATAGCTCTTCTTTCTTCAAAACCTGTTATTTACGCTTGCAATATGAGCGAAGATGATTTTATTTCCGGCATTGACAGCAATGAGCGTTATAATGAGGTAAAAGCGATTGCTAAAGATGAAAAGGCTGGCGTTTTACCGATTTGTGCCGAATTAGAAGCACAGCTTTCGGGTATGGAGAGCGACGAAAAGGAAATGTTTTTATCAGAGCTTAATTTAACCTCTTCGGGACTTGACAGATTGATAAAAGAATGTTACTCGTTGCTTGGTTTGATTTCATATTTAACAGCAGGCAAGCCAGAAGTACGTGCTTGGACAATTAAAAACGGTACCAAAGCGCCGCAAGCTGCCGGCGTTATTCACACCGACTTTGAAAAAGGCTTTATAAGAGCAGAGGTTGTTTCTTTTGAAGACTTGGTTAAATACGGAACAATGAACGCTGTAAGAGAAAAGGGACTGCTTCGCAGCGAGGGTAAAGAATATGTTATGAAAGACGGAGATGTAGTACACTTTTTGTTTAACGTTTAACTTAAAATGTTGACTTTTTAAGCGTATTATTGTATAATTATTTTGTATTATTTATGTAGGAGGATTTATTTTGGAAATAAACATTTTTGAACTTGTCCATTTGTTAATAAGAAAATTGTGGATTTTGATTTTATCTGCCATTGTTTGTGCAGGTTTGGCTTTTTGTTACAGCTTTTTCAGCTTAACTCCGCTTTACACTTCGACAAGTACTTTATATATTAACAACTCACAGGTTAGCGGTTATGAGAATAAGATTTCTTCTTCTGATATTTCAGCTGCTGAATCTCTTGTAAACAACGTTGTTGCGATTATTAAAAGCCGTTCTGTTACTCATATGGTTTATCTCGATATTGACAGAAAATATTCAGAGAGCGAACTTACAAATATGATTTCTTCTTCAGTTGTTACGAATACTGTAATTGTTCAAATAGATATTGAATGTGAAGACCCGACTGATGCTCAAAGAATCAATGCTTCTTTTGTAAAAAATTCAAAAGTTCAAATTGAGAAGATTATTGAAAAATCGGGCGTTGAAACTGTTGATGAACCGAGTTTACCGTCTTCGCAGTCTTATCCTAACAATAAAACATTTATTATTTTAGGTTTGCTCGCCGGTCTTGTTATTTCTTCAATAGCTGTTGTTGTTATTGATATTCTTGATACAAAGATTGATTCCGAGCAAGATTTCGCTGAAACATTCCCTGATATTCCTATTATCGGTATCATTCCAAATATAGAGGAGTTGTAAAATAATAATGAAAAATTCCAGATTTATGAAAAATTCAATAATAAATGATAAAACACCTTTCAATGTTATTGAAGCTTTCAAAGCAACAAGAACAAATTTAATGTTTATGCTTGATTCAAATGAAACAAAAAATTCTATTGTTTTTACAAGTTTTGCACCTCGTGACGGTAAAACTACTACTTGTTTAAATTTGGCTATTACATTTGCTCAAACAGGCGCTAAAATTCTTGTAATTGATGCCGACCTTAGAAAACCGGCTATTCACAGATATATGAAAATTCAGTCTAAACCGGGTCTTTCTGACTATTTGGGCAGTATTGATGATATTACCCCGAGCATTTATAAGACTGAAGTTTCTAATCTTTATGTGTTGCCGGCAGGCACAATTCCGCCGAACCCTACCGAATTGTTAATTTCCAAAAATATGGAGAAGCTTTTAAATGATTGCACTCCTTTGTTTGATTATATTTTTATTGATGCACCACCGCTTGGCTTGGTTACTGATGCTGCTATTGTTGCTTCAAAAACTATGGGCGTTATTAATATTGTCAACTGTGAGCATACACGTAGCGAAGAGATTGAAAGCATTAAGCAAACCGTTGAACAAGCAGGTACTTATTATAATAGAGTTGCTAAAAATTTAGATAAGGAAGAAAACGAGAACGAGTAATTATGGTAGATTTTCATGCTCATATTTTGCCAAAAGTTGACCACGGCAGCGACAGCATTGAAACTTCGCTAAAACAAATCAAAATGGCAAAAAGAGCCGGTATAAAGAAAATTGTTGCAACACCTCATTATTATGATAACAAAGAAAGTTTAAGTGAGTTTTTAGACCGCAGGGAAGAGGGGTTTAGAAATCTTACAAACGCTTTATCATCTTATAATAATGATATTGAAATTATAAAAGCTGCTGAAGTTAATTTGCAAACTGATTTATTTAAAAACGATTTAAAAAAATTGTGTATAGGTGATACAAATTTCTTGCTACTCGAAATGCCTATGAATTTGAATTGGTCTTCGTGGCATTATGAAGCGATTGACGAATTGATTGCTTTAGGCATTAACCCTATAATTGCTCATATTAATAGATATTCAAGTTATTATACTCAAAAGTTATTTAAAAAAGATATTCTTTTTCAAATTAATATTGAAGCATTTTTATATTTTTCTTCTCGCAGAAATGTAATATCATTATACAAAAACGGCAATGCACATTTTATTGGTTCTGATATTCACGGGTGTGAGAGAAATCCTTATGAAAAAATGGCAAAATATAAAGCTAAATATACAAAGATGTTTAATGATTTTGAATTAAACTCTTATTCGGTTTTAAATTTATAAAAAATACCGATAGGTTAGGCCTATCGGTATTTTTGTTTGTAAAATTGCATATAATTTATTATGTTAAACCTTAACAGCTTATTTGATAAAGATGTAATTAGTGTGAATAACGCCTCAATTCTCGGCGAAATATTTGATGTTGAAATAGATGAAAACAGCGGAAAAATTAATTCGCTTATAATAAGGGGAAAATTGCGGTTTTTCGGGCTGTTTGGCAGAAAAGAGAATACAGTTATACCATGGCATTGCGTTAGCGTTATTGGTGAAGAAACAATTTTGGTGAATATTGAAAGCAATAATTCTAAATATCTTTTAGAGTAGCAAACCAAACGTTTTCAACATGAAACTCTTTTTGATTCAAATACTCTAAAATACCTGAATCGGTTTTAAAATTAAACCGAAGTTTATAGGAATAAAGTGCTTGATGAACAAACCCTTTTTTTCTGTCAAACTTATTTTTGCCGTACTTTCCGTCACCTACAAGAGCGTGACCAATATGAGAAAAATGCGCTCTAATTTGATGTGTTCTGCCGGTAAGAAGTTCAATTTCAAGTAAAGAAATGTTGTTTTTTTCTTTTAAAACTTTATACTTTGTTTTAATAGTTTTAGAATTTTCAAATGGTTTATTTGAAATTTTAACTGTGTTTTTTTCTTTGTCTTTTATGTGATAAGCAACAAGTGTGTCTTCTTTTTTGTCTAAAATGCCGTGTACCAAACACAAATAAAACTTATCAATTTCTCTGCGCTTGATTTTTTCGTTAAGAATTCGTAGCGTTTCGGCGTTTTTTGCCGCAATTACAATTCCGCCAGTGTTTCTGTCAATTCTGTTTGCTAAAGAGGGCGTGAAAGTGTTTTCATCGTCAGGATTGTATTCACCCTTTTCAAATAAATAACGCTGAATACGAGTGATTAAAGTGTCATTATATTCATTTTTATCAGGGTGAACGATTAAGCCTTCGGGCTTGTCGATTAAAATTATATTTTCATCTTCATAAATAATATTCAATTTTTTTGAAGCCAACATAAAATCATAAGTTTTAGGTTTTTCTTCAAAAAATTCATCATTTATATACATGTCAACAACATCACCGACATTAAGTTTAGTTGAAATCTCGGCACGTTTTCGATTAATTTTTATTCGCTTTAAGCGAATATATTTGTAAAGTAAACTTTTCGGCAACTTTGGTGCAGTTTTTGTAATAAACTTATCAAGCCTTTGCCCTGAATCGTTTTGATTGATAATAAATGATTTCATTTTTTCCTCATAAAATAAGACGGCAGTTTTTTCTGCCGTCTTTGTTGTTTTTTATTATTCGGTTACTATTAAACCGTATTTTCCGTCTTTTCTTTTATAAACAACGCTTATTGCGCCGTCATCAATATTCTCGAAAATAAAGAACTGATGTCCTAACAAGTTCATTTGCAAAATTGCTTCGTCAACAGAAATTGCCTGTAAATAGAATTTTTTCGAACGAATAACTTCAAATTCTTCTTCAGCAAAACCTTCGTCAGATGCAAAAAACTCGTCAAAAGAGGTAGAGCGGAGACGACTTTTTAATTTTGTTTTTTGTTTTCTAATTCTTCTTACTATATTGTCAAACGCTTTATCAAAAGCGTCAACCAAGTCAACCTGATTATCTTCGGCACGATAAACCATAGATTTATCTTTAATTGTGATTTCAGCTGTTATGCTTTCGTTTTCTAAAATAAATTTGAGCGTAACCTCTGCATCATCAGAAAAGAATTTGTCTAACTTGGCAATTTTCTTTTCAATATGCTCTTTTGAAGAGTCTTTTAAGGTAACTTTTCTTAAGTTATAATTTGTTTTCATAAAAACACTCCTTTGTGAATAATGCGTTAGTATCTTTGATACTGTCTATATTATATCATTAATATTTTAAAATGTAAAGTGTTTTTATGCAATTTGTATAAAAAATTATAAAGTTAAAGATTTGTGCCTTGTTACATGGCAACCGACATTAACCGCAAGCGGTAAACCAGCAATGTGAGTAGGGAACTGCTCAATATTAACTTTTAACGCTGTGGTTTTTCCACCAAAACCTTGCGGACCGATGTTTAATTTGTTTATTTTTTCAAGCAATTCGATTTCCATTGCCTTATAATATTCATTAGAATTATATTCTTCTTCACGACAAAGCGCTTTTTTAGCAAGGTATGCGCAATATTCAAAATCACCGCCGATACCTACGCCGATAATCATAGGAGGGCAGGGGTTTGCGCCGGCACTTTCAATCATTTCAACAACGCTGTTAATTACTGTTTCACGATTTGCGGCTGGGGTTAACATTTTCATTTTACTCATATTTTCAGAGCCGAAACCTTTTGGCGCAACTGTAATTTTAAGTTTATCGCCCTCAACGATTTTTGTGTGAATTATTGCAGGTGTGTTATCTTCGGTGTTAACTCTTTTAAGCGGGTCTTTTACAATTGATTTTCTAAGTAAACCATTAGTATAACCGTTTGCAACGCCTTTGTTTACCGCTTTTTCCAATGAATCGTCAGTAATATGAACTTCTTGCCCTATTTCAAGAAAAACAACTGCCATACCTGTATCTTGACAAATTGGAATATCAAGTTGTTTTGCAGCGCTTATATTATCTTTTATATCTTTCATAATGGATTTTGCAATTTCTTTTTCTTCAGCTTTATAAGCATCATTTATTAAATTGCATACGCTTTTTGGCAACTCTTTATTTGCTTCAATACAAAGTTTTTCAATTGCAGTTGAAATATCTTTACAACTAATTTCTCTCATTTTTTCACCCTCAAAATAAAAGTCGGCTTAATACCGACTTTAATTACCTTTAATATCTTCGTAAATTTCTTCATTTATATAAACAAAATCAAGTTTATCACGAGCTGCTCTTTCAACAAGTTCTTTTTGTGAACCGTTTTTAAGCAACGATTTAAGTTCTTCATTTGAAACACGAAGTTCTGATATTTGTTTTTGTCTTGCTTTTAAAACTTTTCTTTGTTCGACCAATTCACTTTGCAATGATATCATTGAAAAAACTAAATATAATGCTAAAGCAAGTATAGAAAACTTAAAAATTATTCTTTTTGGAAATCCGCTTGAATTTCTAATTTTAGCCATAATTATTTTCCCTTTTTAATATTTTACTATATTATACACTCTTTTTTGTTATCTTGCAAGATATTTTTACAAATTTCTCTTTGATTTTGCCTGTAAAAGAGTAAAATCTATTAGATAAATTGCGAAATAAAGAGTTTAAAACAAATAAAATCCTTTTAATTATTCTTAAAACTTTATAAAAGAATTTTACAATGTGTTTTGAAACGGTTTTTCTCTCAAAAATCGCACCGAAAAATACAGCTATTAGCACAAACAATCTTATTTCGCCGTAAACTCTTACAAAAAGCAGGGTATAGGTGACTATAGCCGAAATAAATGAGAATAATATATCTTGAAAAACAATATTTAAAGCCGAGCATTTAAACGCTTTTCTAAAAGATTTAAAAATATCGTAAAGAATTGATAGAGCGATTCCAACTATAATGGATATTAAAAAGGTTATAAAATCAGCGTTTGAATCAATCCTCATTTAAAAATCCTTTTTATAATAGAGCTTGATTTTTGCGTTTCGTTGTAAACAAGTCCTATTATATTACCGTCAATATTCACTTCGCCGGTTTGTAAGTCCATTTTTGTTATGTGTAAACCGCTGCCTTTTACTGTAAGTTCGCCAAGATTCGATATTAAAACTATTTCATTGTCATCAAAACTTTCAACTTTTTCAATTCCTGACATACTTATTTTACTTCGATTTTCAAGAATAATATTGTGTGAGATTGGTTTGTTATCAGTCATAAAATCGCCTTTTCAGTTTTTTATAAACTATATGAAAAAAGCAAAAAAATAATGCCTGAAAAAATCAGGCATTATTAAAATTGTTATTATTTTAAGCGATTTTTAAGACCTTCAAATTCATCTTTGATTTCTTGAGGGAGTTTTTCGCCGAACTGTTCATAGAATTTAGCAATATTCTCAGTTTCAGCAGTCCAAACATCTTTGTCAACATCAAGAAGCTCTTTTAAAGTTTCTTTTGTAACATCAACACCTTCAAGGTCAAGGTCATCAGCATTAGGAACAAAACCGATTGGTGTTTCAACAGCGTCAACTTTACCCTCGCAACGAGCAAGAATCCAGTTAATAACACGCATGTTATCACCAAATCCAGGCCAAATGAAGTTGCCTTCATCGTCAGTTCTGAACCAGTTAACATTAAAGATTTTAGGTGCTTTATCGCCGAGTTTTTTACCCATTTCAAGCCAATGAGCAAAGTAATCAGCCATATGATAACCGCAGAAAGGTTTCATAGCCATTGGGTCGTTTCTTACAACGCCTACTGCACCTGTTGCAGCAGCAGTTGTTTCTGAAGCCATAATTGAGCCTACGAATACACCGTTTTGCCAATCTCTTGATTGATATACGAGCGGAGCTGCTTTAGCACGACGACCGCCGAATACGATAGCAGAAATCGGCACACCTTTGCCTGAATTGAATTCAGAAGAAATACAAGGGCAGTTAACTGCAGGAGCAGTAAATCTTGAGTTGGGGTGAGCACCGCTTGTATTAACTTTGTCGGCTTTGTCATATTTGGTGTAATCCCATTTTTCGCCTTTCCAGTTAAGAGCGTTTTTCGGAGGATTGTTGTCAAGACCTTCCCACCAAACTGTGTTGTTGTCAAGATTTAAAGCAACGTTTGTAAAGATTGTGTTCTTTCTTGTTGCTGCTAAAGCGTTAGGATTAGAGTTTTCGTTAGTTCCCGGTGCAACACCGAAGAAACCGTTTTCTGGGTTTACTGCCCAAAGACGACCGTCTGCACCTATTCTCATCCAAGCAATATCATCGCCTACGCACCAAACTTTGTAGCCGAGTTTTCTATATTTCTCCGGAGGAATAAGCATTGCGAGGTTTGTTTTACCGCAAGCAGAAGGGAATGCTGCAGCAATGTATTTAATTTCGCCTTGTGGATTTTCAAGACCGAGAATAAGCATATGTTCAGCCATCCAACCTTCGTTTTTGCCCAAGAATGAAGCAATACGAAGCGCGAAACATTTTTTACCTAAAAGTACATTTCCGCCGTAGCCTGAGTTTACTGAGATAATGTAGTTATCTTCAGGGAAGTGGCAGATATATCTGTTTTCTTCTTCAATGTTGCATTTGCAATGTAAACCTTTAATCCAGTCTTCGCTGTCGCCTAAAGCGTCAACAACTGCTTGACCTACTCTTGTCATAATTGCCATATTAAGTACAACATAGATTGAGTCTGTTAATTCAAAACCGATTTTTGAGAATTCAGAACCTACAGGACCCATTGAATAAGGGATAATATACATAGTTCTGCCTGCATATGAGCCTTTTGCTATGTTAAAGAGCATATCATAAGCTTTTGTAGGTTCCATCCAGTTATTTGTAGGACCTGCATCTTCTTCTTTTTTAGAGCAGATGAATGTTCTGCCTTCAACACGGGCAACATCGTTTACAGCAGTTCTGTGAAGATAGCAACCTGGAAGTAAATCTTCGTTGAGTTTAATCATTTCGCCTGATTTAACTGCTTGTGCGCGAAGTTCTTCAAGTTGTGAGTCGCTACCGTCAATGAAAACAACATTGTCAGGATTTACGAGAGTTTTCATCTCTTCAATCCATGAAAGAACGGATTTGTTTGTAACCATAATTTTATCCTCCTAATTGCATTAAATGCAAAAATTAATCATAATATAATTACCATTTGTCCCCATGATAATCATTGTGTTAATTATACTACAATCTTTTTTCTTTTACAAGCAAAAAGGGTTAAATTTATAAAATTTAACCCTTTGTTCAAAAATAACAAAATTTAATATTCATTTTTGGTTATTTTAATGTTTCAATGTCCATTGTAGCATAAGCGTTTAAGTCGCTTTTGGCGATATTTTTATTTTCGTATTCGTAAAAAGCCTGCGCCGCTACCATTGCAGCATTATCACCGCAGTACTTTAATTCAGGCGCATAAAAGGAAATATTATTATTTTTGCAAAAATCTTCAATTCTTTGTCTTATTTCAGAATTTGCTGAAACGCCGCCTGCTAAAACAAATCTTTCAGTAGGGTATAACTCAACCGCTTTTTTTATTTTTTCAAGCAATATGTCTGTTACGGTTTTTCTAAGCGATGCGCACATATTCGGCACATCAATTTCAATACCTTTTTGTTTTGAATTGTTAATTGTGTTTAAAACTGCAGTTTTTAAGCCCGAGAAGCTAAAATCAAGTGGATTGTTATCTACTTTTGGTTTTGGCAAAATATAAGCCGAATTATCGCCGTTTTGTGCCAATTTATCAAGATGAACACCGCCAGGGTATGAAAGCCCCAAGGCTCTTGCACTTTTGTCAAAACATTCGCCTGCGGCATCATCTCTTGTTCTGCCGATTATTTCAAAGTCGCAATAATCCTTCACATTAATTAAATGAGTATGTCCGCCTGAAATTACAAGCGCCATAAACGGCGGTTTTAAATCAGGGTGAGTTAAATAATTCGCTGCAATATGCGAGCGTAAATGATGAACAGGTATAAGAGGTTTACCTGTTGCAAAACTCAAACCCTTTGCAAAACTTACACCTACAAGTAATGAGCCGACAAGTCCCGGTGCGTAAGTTACCGCAATTGCATCAATATCATCAATTGTAAGATTTGCCTGTTTTAATGCCTCTTTGTATAGATTGGAAATCGCCTCAATGTGCATTCTTGAAGCAATTTCCGGTACAACACCGCCATAAACGATATGTTCATCTATTTGTGAAGCGATTAGAGAAGATAAAACTTTTCTGTTTTCTACAATTGCAACGGCTGTGTCGTCGCAGGAAGATTCAATAGCAAGTATTTTCATATATTCTTTTCCTTTTTAAAAATAACAGCGTTTTCGCTTGGATTTTTATAATAATTCTTTCTTGTGGCAATTTGCTTGAATTTAAACTTTTTATAAAGGTTTATTGCAGGAAGATTAGATTCTCTAACTTCTAAAAAAATATCACAAAAAGCGTTGTCGCAAATTAATTTTTCTAAAAGTTTAGATGCGATTTTTTTATTTCTGTATTCTTTTAAAACACCGATATTGCCGATGTTTACTTCATCTAAAACAACAGAATAGTTTAAATAAGCGACAATTTTTTGATTAATTTTATAGCCTAAAAACGTGTAAATTTTGTTATTAATTTCGTTTTCAATCATTTTTTTCGATTTCGGCTCAAAAAAACAATCTTTTTCAATCAAAAAAATATCGTTTATATGCTCATTGTTTAAATTAATTATCACTTTTTTCACCAAATAATTTTTGAATATTTTCTTTAAGAATTTTTGCTGTTTGCTCGTAAGCTTTAAGTGATTGACCGAAAGGGTCGGGGACAGGGGTTGAAAACAATTTAATTTTGTTTTTATCAACACCTGCTTGCAATAAGGTATAAAGGTGATTATCGGTCATAGGAACAATAAAATCAACCTCATTTATTAGCTGTTTTGTAATTTGCCTTGCTTTATGTTCTGAAATATCAATCCCCATGTTTTTCATTGCAATAACAGCATTTTCGCTTGCGGGTGAATTATCTTTAGCAAAAATTCCTGCGCTCAAAAATTCATTTTGAGGGAAAAGATTTTTTGCAATACCTTGTGCCATGGGGCTTCGGCAGGTGTTGCCTGTGCAAACAAATAATACTTTCATATAAAATCACTTCGTTTCATACCAAGTTTTTGCATATTTTACATCAACTATCATTGGAACTTGCACTTTTACTGCATTTTCCATTTCTTCTTTTAATAATTCGGCTACTTGCGGTGCAATTTCTTCTTTTGCTTCAATAATAAGTTCATCATGCACCTGCATAATAAGTTTTGCGTCAAGATTTTCTTTTATTAATCTTGAATTTACCTTGTTCATAGCAATTTTGATAATATCGGCGGCAGTGCCTTGAATAGGCATATTTTTTGCAACTCGCTCGCCAAAAGCCCTAATATTATGGTTAGAAGCGGTAAGTTCAGGTAAATATCTTCTTCTGCCGAAAAGGGTTGAAACATAGCCGTTTGCTTTCGCTTTTTCGACACATTCGTTTAAATATTTATTAACCCCGCTATATGTTGAAAGGTAGTTTTCGATATACTTTTTCGCCTCTGCTACACTTACATGAATATCTTTTGAAAGCGAGAATGCGCCAATTCCGTAAACTATGCCAAAATTAACCGCTTTTGCTCGAGAGCGGATTTCAGGTGTCATAAATTCTATTGGCACATTAAACACTTGCGAGGCGGTTATTGTGTGAATATCAGCGCCGTTGTTAAACGCTTCAATCATTCTTTTATCATCGGCAATTGAGGCTAAAACTCGCAGTTCAATTTGCGAATAGTCGGCATCAACAAGCAAATAACCGTCTTTTGCTTTGAAAAACTTTCTCATCTCCCTGCCAAGTTCGGTTCTTACAGGAATGTTTTGTAAATTCGGCTCAGAGGAGCTTATTCTACCGGTTCGTGTTTCAACCTGATTTAACGTAGAATGTATGCGATTATCGTTTTTATTAATACATTTCAAAAGTCCTTCGCAATAGGTTGAACGAAGTTTAGAAACAGAACGATATTCAAGTAAATATTCAACTGCTTCGGACTCATATTTTAATTTTTCAAGCACTTCGGCGTTTGTTGAATAACCGGTTTTTGTTTTTTTAGAGTGGGGAAGACCTAATTTTTCAAAAAGTGCTTCACCTAACTGTTTTGGTGAATTAAGATTAAATTCATAACCGATAATCTGATAAATTAAACTTTTTAAAAAATCTTCTCTTTGCGCTAATTTTTCGCCAAATTCTTCAATTCCTTTTGCATCAACTGCAAAACCCTCTTTTTCCATTAAGAATAGGGTATATGAGAGCGGAATTTCAACATCAAAAAGCAGTTTTTCCTGCTCGTTTTCTTTGATTTCGGTGCTGAATTTGTTATATAATTTTTCGATTAAGCAAAGTTTTTTTGCCATTACCGAGTTATCACCGCTAAAATCATCTGTCGTAAATTCGAGTTCAAATCTTTCAAGCGAGTAATTGTTTTTATCGGGATTTATTAAGTATGCAGCAAGCATAGTATCAAACGCAATATCGCAAAATCCGCCTATTTGATGAAACAATTGCTTGCAATTATGAGTAATAATTCCTTTTGAATTTGATAAATCAGTATTTTCACAAATATAAAATTTATCTCCTTTTTTTGCAAAAACTGTGTTATTTTCAACTAAAACAATGCTGTTTTCAGGTATTTCATCAATTTTTTCAAAAGAAATTTCTTTTGTTTCTTTCTTGGTCTCAAGTTCAAAATCGTTATTAGATTGTAGATTTAATTTTTCTAAAATCTTAAACATTTCGAGTTTGATTAATAACTTACGAAGCTGAGTTTCATCTCTTTGCGGATTTTTAGGCAATTCAATTGGAACATCACAATTAATAGTTCCTAATGTTTTGCTTAAAAATGCGTTATCTTTGTCGTTTGAAAGTTTGTTTTTTAGATTTTCTCTTAAATCGGCATTTTCTAAATTCTCATATAAATTTTCAATATTACCAAACTGCTGAATTAGCGTTGAAGCAGTCTTTGGACCTACACCTTGAACACCGGGAATATTATCGGAGGTATCACCTTGCAAAGCTTTAATTTCAATCATTTGTTCAGGCGTTACGCCATATTCTTCTTTTACCTTTGCTATGTCGTAAATTCTAACTTCTGGTTTTCCTGCTTTAGTAGCCGCTAAATGAACACTTACATTTTCAGAAACCAACTGCAAAGAATCTCTGTCGCCTGTAGCAATAACGCAAGAATCACCTTTTTCATTCGCTCTTTTTGCGATTGTGCCTAAAATATCGTCAGCCTCATAGCCTTCAAGTTCAAGTACTCCGCAACCGAAAGCGCGAAGTAAATCTTTCATAATCGGTATTTGAACGCTAAGTTCATCAGGCATAGGCTTTCTGCCTGCTTTATAATCAGCATAAATTTTGTGTCTGAAAGTAGGTGCTTTTAAATCAAAAGCAACCAAAATTAAATCAGGGTTGTTCTCATCAATTAATTTTAAAAGAATATTTGTAAAACCGTAAATTGCATTGGTAAAAATGCCCTCTTTTGTAGAGAGAATTCTAATACCGTAATATGCACGATTTATTATTGAGTTGCCGTCGATTGCTAAAACTTTCATCAAATTCCTCCGAAAAACATATATGATTATTTTACCACATTTTCTTTACTTCTTCAAGTAAAAAAACACCGCTTGAAAATTCAAGCGGTGAATTATTTTAATAAGCTTTTTTTCTTGCCTTTTTAGGATTGATTTTGTTGGTGTAATGATTATCTTTATCGCCTTTCTTTTCTTTTCTTTCACACCAGAACACATAAATCGGTCCAGCAACGAAGAGGGAAGAGAAAGTACCGCAAATTGTACCGATTGACATTGGAATTGCAAATGTCAAAATAGAATCAAGTCCTTTAATAGAAGCAACAACTACAACTGTCATAATAGCAACAAATGTTGTTAATGATGTAACTGCTGTTCTCTTCATTGATTGAGAAATTGAAAGGTTTGTAAGTTCTCTAATTGATTTTTTATTGCCGTAAAGCTCTTTGTTTTCACGAATTCTGTCGTAAATTACGATTGTATCGTTAAGCGAGTAACCGAGAATGGTAAGGAATACCGCAATAAAGTTAGTATCAATAGTAATGCCGAAGATTACATCAATGAAGTAAATAAATGTAATATCGTGAATTAATGCGATTAATGCTGAAATAGCCGCTTTTACACCGCCGACATTCTTAAATCTAATACCTACATAAATAATTACAAAAATGCTTGCAAGCATTACAGCATAAAGCGATTTGCCAAAGAAGAGTGAACCGAAGCTTGCACTAACTGTTGTTGAACCAGTAGATTCAATTTTGTTATTAGCAAATTTTGTTTCAACTGCTGTTTTAATTTTATCAAGTTGAGCTGTTGTAAGAGAAATATTACCAATAACGTTTGTTTTTACAGTTTTATCTCCAGTAGCTAAGTCTTGGCTGCTTATTGCTTCGACTTTTGTTTCTGTATAAGGTTTTTCTGTTTTTGATTTAAAAACTATTTTATTATCAGCAAAACCGCTTTGTAAAGCTTTAGTAACTTTGCTAATATCATCTTTTTTCAAAAGTTTATTACCGATGGCGTAAACATAAACATAAGCGTTACCGCTGTCTGTTCCGTTTTCAGTTGTGAAAGTTATTCCGTCAACCTTAACGCCGTCTAAAGTTGTTTTAACATTAGTAGATTCAAGTGTGCCTGTATAAGAGTAAACCAATGTAGTTTGGCTACCTGCATCTTTAATAGCTTTTTCGGTTTCTTTAACTAACTCGTTAAAGTTAAGTTTTCCTTCATAAGAATAAGAAAGGGTAGAACCACCGGTAAAGTCGATTGAAAGATTGGCACCTGAGAAAATATTAAAGAATATTCCGACAACAATTACTGCAACTGGCACCCAAATTAAATATTTGAATTTACCGATAACATCATACGTTTTTTGCATCTTTTTTACCTCCAAATAACCAAGGCTTTCTTAAACATTTAAAGGAAGAAAGACTCTTAACCATTAATTTTGAAAGGGCAACGCCTATTACAAGGTTGAAAATTGCACCTATTAAAAGTGTATAACCAAATGAATAAATTGAACCTGTGATTGATGAGCCAAACAAGTTAATTCCGAATAATGTCATTAACCAAGACCAAACTGTATCGGTAGGTCCGAAAGCACCCATCAAAACAACTGATACAATTACCACAGTTACGTTACCGTCAATAATAGCACCGAAACCTCTTTTAAATCCTGTGTGGATTGCGCCGTCAATTGTTTTGCCTTGTGTAAATTCATCTTTAACACGTTCAGCATTAATAACGTTAGCGTCAACACCCATACCAATCGAAAGAATGATACCTGCGATACCCGGAATTGTAAGTGTGAAACTTTCGAATACCGGTAAAAAGCCTGAAATAAAAGCAAATATTCCAGCGATTTGACATGTAATAGAAAGAGCAGCAACAAAGCCCGGAACTCTGTAAAGCACAATCATAATAACAATAATTATGCAATATGCAATGATACCGGCTAAAAGCATAACGCTTAAAGCAGATTGTCCGAGTGTCGGCTCTACAACGCTTAATCTTGAATCATCAGCCGAAAGTGCGAAAGGAAGAGAACCTGCATTAATTGTGTTTGCAAGGTCTTCAGCCGAATCAGCATCAAAATTACCTGTAATTAATGCAACACCGTTTGTAATGGTATCGTTTACTGTAGGAGCTGAAATACAATCATCATCAAGCCAAATTGAAATTTGCGAGCCTTTTAATCTTTCGGTTGCTTTAGCAAATTCAGTTTTGCCGTGACCTGTAAGTTTCAACTGTACTTTATATTCGCCTTCTTCAACAATAGACGATGCAGATTTAATATCTTTTGAGCCTTCAAGAATTTGAGCACCTTTTGAGCTTTCGCCACCTTCATTAAAGGTAAGCACCGCCATTGCACCAAGCTCTTTAACAGCTTGAGTCGGGTCAAAATCTTCATCATCATTTTGCCAAGGGAATCTAACAATGATTCTGTCACTGTTATTATCAATGTTTACTTCGTAGTCGGTAATGTTTTGGTTTGTTAAACGAAGTTTAATGATTTGTTCCGCCTTTTTCATATCTGAAGAAGTTGGATTTTTTACATCAGCTTTGAAAACTGCTTCAACACCGCCACGAATATCAATACCCCAGCGTATGTCTTCAACACCTTTTACTACGACATTTTTATTATCGCCATAATAAGTTGCAAAACCTGCAAATGAAAGGTAGGTAAATGCAAGTATTAAAATAGCAATAATGAAAAATACCGATTTGCTTGTTCGTTTCATTTCAAGGAATCCTCCAAAATTTAATGTACTTTTTGTTAATACAACAAACTATATTATATATTATAATAACCTAAAAGTCAATTAGAAAAACAGTTATTTTTGTAAAAGTTTTTCAATTGCAGCAATTTTTGCCGAAACAGAAAAGATTTTTACTGCTTGTTTTAATTCATCTAACGGCGGAAAGCTTGGCGCTATTCTTATGTGTGAGTCTTTCGGGTCATTACCGTAAGGGTAAGCCGAACCTGCCGGAGTGGTAACCAATCCTACTTGTTTGCAAAGTTCAACAGTTCTTTTTGCACAACCTTCAGGAGCATAAAAACTAATGAAATAACCACCGTTTGGATAGGTAATTCTGCCTACACCGTAAGGTTTTAACTCATTTTCAAACTCATCAATAACCGCTTGGAATTTAGGTCTCATAATTGCAGCGTGTTTTTTCATTATTTCTTTAATGTTTTCGCTGTCTTTTAAAAATCTTGCATGACGAAGTTGATTTACTTTATCAGGACCGATTGTTTGATACTGCATTCTGTGTTTCATCAACTCAATGTTGTGGTCAGATGCGCAAAGAGCGCTTACACCTGAACCAGGGTGAGTGATTTTTGATGTCGACATAAAATAAAGAATCATTTTTTCGGTGCCTCTTTTAATACATTCTTGATAAAGGCACAAAATATCGTCTTGTCTGTCTTCATATAAATGATGAACTGCATAAGCATTATCATACATAATTCTAAAGTCATTTGCGGCAGGTTTTAGCGAAGCTAATCTTATTATTGTTTCATCAGAATAAGAATAACCGTCTGGATTTGAATATTTAGGAACGCACCAAATACCCTTAACAAGCGGGTCTTTAACCAATTCTTCAACCATATCCATATCAGGACCGTTTTCGGTCATAGGAACGGGTATATTCTCAATTCCGAAATATTCGGTTATTGCAAAATGTCTGTCATAACCCGGACATGGGCATAAGAATTTAACTTTTCCTTGCATAAGCCAAGGTTTTTCACCGTCAAGTCCGCGAGATACTGCCTGAGCGATAACATCAAACATCATATGTAACGATGAGTTTTCGCCGATAATTACATCTTCAACAGGACAGCCGAAAAGGTCAGCAAATATTTTTTTCATTTCAGGAATACCAACCAAACCGCCGTAGTTTCTGCACTCGGTACCGTCTTCGGTAAAAGCGTTATCGGCATTTACCAAACCAAACAACTCATTAGAAATATCAAGTTGCTCTTTACTTGGCTTGCCTCGTGACATATCGAGTTTTAAGTTTAGTGATTTGTAGTCTTCGTACTTTTTTAAAAGTTGTTCCTTTTCACTTAAAAGTTGTTCTTTTGTCATTTCAGAATATAACATATTTACACCTCTTGAATAGTCTAACAATACAATAATAATACAAAACCGATAATTTTTCAAGAAAAAATCAGTTTTTTATAAAAAATTCTTTTAAAAGCATTGACAAAACACAAAAAATTCTTTATAATTGCTATTGTATTAAATATTGATGCGATATGAAACCTAATTCGTTTTCAAGCATTTTTTAGAGAGAGTGTGGTAGGTGAAAACACTTAAATGTTAAACGAAAAGCCAGTTTTATTTGCACTTTAATGATGAATTTTAGCGTTTTACCTGCGTTACAAGGTTTTAAAGAGGCACAAATTAGTGCAATTCGGGTGGTACCACGGAATTTTTTCGCCCCGAGTTGTCTTTTTTAGTGCTTTTATTTTTGTTAAAGGAGATTTTTAAAAATGCAATGGACAGGATTAAATGAATTAAGAGAAAAATATTTGAGCTTTTTCGAAAGCAAAGGCCATTTAAGGCTTAAAAGCTTTCCGCTTATACCGAAAGATGATAAGAGTTTGCTTTTGATTAACTCGGGTATGGCTCCTATGAAAAAGTATTTTACAGGTGAGGTTACACCTCCGAGAAAGCGTGTTACAACCTGCCAAAAATGTATTCGTACGCCTGATATTGAGCAGGTAGGCAAAACCGCTCGTCACGGAACTTATTTTGAAATGCTCGGTAACTTTTCATTTGGCGACTATTTTAAACACGAGGCTACCTCTTGGGCTTGGGAATTTTGCACAAAGGTGTTAGAATTACCTGTTGACAGAATTTGGGTTTCAATTTATCAAGATGATGACGAAGCTTTTGATATTTGGACAAAAGAAGTCGGCGTATCACCCGACAGAATTGTAAGATTCGGTAAAGAAGATAATTTCTGGGAGCACGGCTCGGGTCCTTGCGGCCCTTGTTCAGAACTCTATTTTGACAGAGGCGAAAAATACGGTTGCGGTAAACCCGATTGTAAAGTTGGCTGCGAATGTGACAGATATGTTGAATTTTGGAACAATGTATTTACACAGTTTGAAAATGATGGTAACGGCAATTATACTCCACTTGACCACCCAAATATTGATACAGGTATGGGACTTGAACGACTCGCTTGTATTATGCAAGATGTAAATAATATTTTTGAAGTTGATACTGTTCAAAATATTATGAAAAAAGTTAGCGAAATCGCAGGTATTCACTATGGTGACGATGAAAAAACTGATGTTTCACTCCGTGTTATTACCGACCATATTCGTTCAACAACATTTATGATTGCTGACGGCGTTATGCCTTCAAACGAGGGCAGGGGCTATGTTCTTCGCCGATTGCTTAGAAGAGCGGCAAGACACGGCAGATTGCTTGGAATAAAAAAAGCATTTTTGTCGGAAGTATGCGATACAGTTATTGAAGAAAATAAAAATGCATACCCCGAAGTGCTTGAAAAAAGAGATTTTATTAAAAAACTTATTAATAATGAGGAAGAATCTTTTAACAAAACAATTGACCAAGGTTTGCAATTGCTTTCAGATTTAATTGATAATATTGGGGGTAAACAACTTTCGGGCGAAAACGCTTTTAAACTTTACGATACATTCGGTTTTCCGCTTGACCTTACCAAAGATGTGCTTGAAGAAAGCGGTCTTTCGGTAGATGAAGATGAGTTTAAAAAACTCATGGTTGAGCAAAAAGAGCGTGCAAGAAATGCAAGAAAAGCTTCTGACGGCGAATCTTGGGCAAGTAAAGATATAAAATTCGATAATGTTGATTCAACAGAATTTGTAGGCTATGAAAAACTCGAAGAAACCGCAAAAATCAAATCGATTGTGTTTGAAAACGAGCAGGTTTCAGAAATTTCAGAGGGAAATAAAGGTATTATTGTTCTTGATAAAACACCTTTTTATGCAGTTTCAGGCGGTCAAGAGGGTGATAAAGGCTTAATTTCTTTTGATGAAAATATTTTTGAAGTTGAAACTACAAAGAAAAATCCTGACGGTGTTTATATGCACTTTGGCGAGGTTAAAAGCGGTAAATTCTCAATTGATGAAACTGTTAGCGCTGTTGTTGACAAAGTTGAAAGACATTCTACAATGCGAAATCACACAGCGGCTCACCTTTTGCAAAACGCTTTAAGAGAGGTGCTTGGTACTCATGTTGAGCAGGCCGGTCAAGAAGTTTCTTCTTCAAGACTTCGTTTTGACTTTACTCATTTTTCGGCATTAAGCAACAAAGAGCTTAAACAGGTTGAAAGAAAAGTAAATGAAGCTATTTTAAGTGCAATTGAGGTTAAAACCGAAGTTTTGCCTATTGAAGAGGCTAAAAAACGTGGTGCAATGGCACTTTTCGGTGAAAAATACGGCGATACGGTAAGAGTAGTAACCGCAGGTAATTCGGTTGAATTTTGCGGTGGTACTCACGTTAGCAACACATCTGAAATCGGACTTTTCCATATTTTATCAGAAAGTTCAATCGCTTCGGGTGTTCGTAGAATAGAGGCTGTTACAGGCGAGGGCGTGTTAGACTACATTTACGCTAACGAGTTTATTCTTTCGAAAATCGGCGAGGCTGTTAAAGCAGGTAATCCTAACGAATATGCCGAAAAGGTTACTCAAGCGGTAAACGACCTTAAAACAGCCGAGCGAAAACTTGATGAAATGAAACAAAAAATTGCGGCTGATAACGCTAAAAATATGTTGTCTAACGCTAAAGACATTAAAGGTGTTAAGGTAATTACAGTTGCTACAACTACTGCTGATACTGACTCTTTGAGAAAAATGTGCGATAAGTTTAAAGATTTATCTGCCGATATTGTTGCAGTTGTTGCAGGAATTAATGAAGAAAAGAAAACAGTAACATTCTGCGCTTGTTGCGGTAAAGATGCGGTTAAAAAAGGCGCTCACGCAGGCAACCTTGTAAGAGAAGTTGCAACTGTTGCAGGCGGTAAAGGCGGCGGCCGTCCTGACAGCGCAATGGCAGGCGGTAAAGATATTACCAAAGTTGATGAAGCTTTAATGATTGTTGACAATATTATTGAAAAAATGATAAAGGAGTAGTTTTTATGGATTGCTTATTTTGTAAAATAATTAACGGCGAAATTCCTTCAAAAAAGGTTTATGAAGATGAAGATGTTTATGCTTTTGAAGATATTAATCCGCAAGCGCCATTTCACGTGCTTATAATTCCGAAAAAGCATATAAAATCTGCCGCTGATATTGATGAAAATAACAGCGAAATTGTTTCAAAAGTGTTTGTTGCAGCAGCAAAAATTGCAAAAGAAAATAACCTTGAAAATGGTTTTAGAATTGTTACAAATTCGGGTGAATACGGCTGTCAGTCGGTTCATCATTTACATTTTCATTTGTTATCGGGCAAACAGTTAAGCGAAAAAATGTGTTAAGGAGAGAAAAATTATGAATACTTATAAAATGACTATTGCAGGACTTGAAAGGGAATTACCTGTTTTTCCTGTTAGCGAAAATGTTTCAATCGCCGCATTTATTATGTTCGGCGACCCTGAAATTACAGAGGCTTCGGCTAAAGAACTTTTGAAAAAAGTACCGGAATTTGATGTAATTTTAACACCTGAGGCAAAATCAATTCCGTTGGCTCATGAAATGTCAAGACAGAGTGGTAAAACTTATATTGTAGCAAGAAAGGGACCAAAACTTTATATGGGCGAAAGTTTTTCGGTTGAAGTTAAATCAATCACAACATATAAAACTCAAAAACTTTACATCGGCGAATATGATGTCAAAGCCCTTAATGGCAAGAGAGTTTTGATTGTTGACGATGTTATTTCAACAGGTGAATCTTTAAAAGCAATTCAAAAACTTGCTGAAAAAGCAGGCGCAAATGTTGTTGCTTCGGCTGCAGTATTGGCTGAGGGCAAAGCGAGCGAAAGAGATGATATAATTTTCTTGGAGCCGTTGCCTTTAATTACAGAGTAAAAGGATAAATTTTATGCATTTTGAAAAAGCATTTTTTGAGGCGGCTTACGGCACGCCGAAACAGTTAAATTCGAGTGTAAAAAAAGAGATTGCTTTTTCAGGCAGGTCAAATGTCGGAAAAAGTTCTCTAATAAACAAGATTTTAAATCGAAAAAAATTAGCAAAAGTAAGTTCGCAACCCGGTAAAACAGCAACAATAAATTTTTATAATATTGAAGACTGTTATTTGGTTGACTTGCCGGGCTACGGCTATGCCAAAGTATCGGCAGGCGAAAAACGCAGATGGGCTGATTTGATGGACGCATATTTCACAACAAACAGAAATATTGCGCTTGTTGTTCAACTTATTGATATGCGCCATACACCGAGCGAACTTGACCTTGATATGATTGATTATCTTGAACAAATGGGATTTGAATTTGTTTTAGCGCTCACTAAAGCCGATAAACTTAATAAATCACAAACAGAAAAAAGAATGAAAGAACTGAAAGAGAAATTATCATTTTTAGATAATTTTCCTGTAATTTTTCCCGTGTCATCACTTAACGGCGATGGAATTGAGGAATTAAAGGAATATATTACATCGAAAGTTGAGGTTGATTAAAATGTACACAAGCGATTGTTTAGGCAACGACAACGGTATGTTGACTATAGGCGGTGTAAGGGTTGATAATCTTGTTAAAGAATACGGCACACCGCTTTATGTTTTAGATGAAGATA
The DNA here is from genome assembly GCA_902769255.1 of Oscillospiraceae bacterium. Classification (GTDB taxonomy): domain Bacteria; phylum Bacillota; class Clostridia; order Oscillospirales; family Acutalibacteraceae; genus RUG11462. The sequence continues at coordinate 236,282 of CACXOM010000002.1, read as the reverse complement.
CTGTTAGAAATAATATAAGAAATTTCAAAAAATCACTTGATGAAAACTATGAAAAAGGTATGGTTTTATATGCCAGCAAGGCGCTTAACTGCCTTGAACTTTGCAGAATTGCAAATGATGAGGGAATTGGCCTTGACTGTGTTTCGGCAGGTGAGATTTATACTGCTTTAACCGCAGGTTTTCCTGCAAATAAGATATATTTCCACGGAAATAACAAAACAGAAGATGAGTTAATTTATGCTATTGATAACAATATTGGCGTTATTATTGTTGATAACTACTATGAGTTAGATGCAATTGAGGAAATTGCTAAGCAAAAAGGCAAAAAAGTTAAGGTTATGTTCAGAATTAAACCGGGTATTGACGCTCACACTCACGACTTTATCAGAACAGGTCAAATCGATAGCAAATTTGGCTTTGCGCTTGAAAACGGCGAGGCTTACAGCGCTGTAAAAGCAACACTTGATAAAGAAAATCTTCAACTTGTAGGACTTCATTGTCATATCGGCTCGCAAATTTTTGACGACCAGCCGTTTATGGAAGCCGCAAGAGTAATGATGAAATTCTATAAAAGGATTAAAGATGAATTTTCAATTGAACTTGACCAGTTAAATCTCGGTGGCGGTTTTGCTATTAAATATCTTGAGACTGATGAACATATCGGCTATGACACTTATATGAAAGAAGTTGCAACAATTATTAATGATTATTGCAAAGAAAACGCTTTAAAAGTGCCAATGATTTTGATTGAGCCGGGTCGTTCGGTTGTCGGCGCTGCCGGTATTACCCTTTATAAATGCGGTAGCATTAAAGAAATTAAACATATTAGAAATTATGTTGCAATTGACGGCGGTATGGGCGATAACCCAAGATATGCTTTGTACGAATCCGACTATGAAGTGTTGATTGCTAATAAACTTAATGAGCCTGCTGATTATAAAGCAACTGTTGCGGGTAAATGCTGTGAAAGCGGTGATTTAATTCAAGAGAATGTTGTAATGCCAAAACCTGAAAAGGGCGATATTGTAGCGGTACTTTCAACAGGTGCTTATAACTATTCAATGGCTTCTAATTATAACAGAATTCCAAGACCTGCTATGGTTATGGTGAAAGACAAAAAATCAAGAGTTATAATTAAACGAGAGACTTTTGAGGATTTAGTCAGAAACGATATATAAGAAAAACGCTTGAAGAATTTCTTCAAGCGTTTTTTATTAGCATTTATTACTTGACATTAATGTATATAAATGATAAAATGAAAGTGCCAAATATTTCACAACTTAATTTTGAACTTAAATCAGTGTGTTTTTTATCTTTTGATAAAAATGCATGCTCATTTTTACATACTGATTTAGTTCATATATGTGAAATGTTTGGCGACAGTTGGGCTAGCGTTTTTTGCGTACAGTCTCGGCTGTACGCTTTTTTTATTATTTTATTTTAAGGAGAAATGTATGATGAAGGACGTTTTGAATTTTAGAGAGGTTATGTCATTTGAAGTTGATGAAAATGGTTTGCCTACATTGTGTCAAAAGAATTTTGCTATTATCGATTTATTAATTAGTAATGATTCTAATTATCGAAAATCTGATAATAGAGATGAAAACTATGAAAAGATTTTAAAAGAGGGCATTCCGACAAAATCTGAAGATATTAAAAAAGTTGTAAAACTTATTGATAAACAGAATTCAACTCACTTATCTTCAGAAGGACAAAAGTATAAAGGAGCGAGTAATGGTAGAGAAATTACCGCCATGAAAATTCAAAAGTTGATTGAAAGCGGAGAACTTGAAAAATCATTAAAAAATGGTGATGTGGAAATAATACACAAAATTGCCAATGCGGTAAATGAGTATCACAAAGAGAATAATAATTATTTATGCAGTAAATATAATTTTTCTTTTGCGACTAAGTTTTGTGCTTATACTTCTAAATTTGCGTTGAATAAGGATAATTATTGTATTTATGACAATGTTGTAAGCAAAGTTTTACCGTATTATGCAAAAATGTATATAGACAAAAAGTATTGGCATAACAGAAACGGCAAGATAACGAGTGAATTTATAAACCGCAAAGGTAAGGAAGATTATATCAATTATAGGCAAGTAATTGATGAAATTTTGGCTTCGGCAAAAGTTAAGCACGGGTATAAGATTTCGTATAAAGAATTTGACAATTTATTATGGTATTATTTTAAGGGCGAACCAAGCCGTTTAAATAAAGCATATGAAGCTCTAAACTAACTAAATTAATGGAGGATATTAAAAATGAAAAAAGTATTAGCAACAATTTTAAGTTTAGTAATGGTGTTTACCATTTTACCTATGGCGGTAGTGAATGTCAGTGCATTATCTTCTGGTTGGTGCGGTAATACTGTCACCTATACTTTTGATGACGAAACTGGCAAACTTACAATAAGCGGTTCTGGCAAAATGGAAAATTATTATCCTTCTTATGATGACTCGCCATTTTACAACGATTCAAGCATTAAATCAGTTGAAATTAAAAACGGTGTAACAAGTATTGGTGAATATGCATTTTATGGTTGCACATCATTAACAAGCGTATCAATACCAAAAGGTTTAAGAAGTATTGGTCATGATGCATTTTATAATTGCACATCATTAACAAGCGTAACAATACCTGATAGCGTAACAAGTATTGGTAAGTATGCATTTGAAGATTGCACATCATTAGAGAGCATAAATGTATCAGAGGATAATAGCGAATATATTTCTGATAATGGTGTGTTGTTTAATAAAGAAAAAACACAACTAATTTGTTATCCAGCAGCTAAAACTGCAAAAACTTATTCAATACCTGATAGTGTAATAGTCATTGGTGATGGGGCATTTTCTGGTTGCACATCATTAACAAGCGTATCAATACCAAAAGGTTTAATAAGTATTGGTAAAAGTGTATTTTGGAGATGCTCATCATTAAAAAGCATAACAATACCAGATAGCGTAACAAGTATTGGTAATTGGGCATTTTCTGGTTGTAACATTAAAGAATTGATTATCGCAGACGGTTCTAAAACAATAACATCTACAATGGTTGTGTGTAAATCGACTTTGGAAAAAGTTACAATACCAGACAGCGTAACAATTATTGGTTATGATAGATTTAAAAATTGCACATCATTAAAAAGCATAACAATACCAAACAGCGTAACAAGTATTGGTAGCAGTGCATTTTATAATTGCACATCATTAAAAAGCATAACAATACCAAACAGCGTAACAAGTATTGGTAATTCTGAATTTTATAATTGCACATCATTAACAAGCGTAAAGCTTGGCAAAAAAGTAAAAACTATTGGTGATTATGCATTTTATGGTTGCACATCATTAACAAGTATAACAATCGGGGATAGTGTAACAAGTATTGGTATGCAAGCATTTGAAAATTGTTCAAAACTAAAAAGTTTAAAGCTTGGTAAAAAAATTAAAACTATTGGTGGTTATGCATTTTATAATTGCACATCATTAAAAAGCATGACAATACCTAAAAGTGTGAAAAGTATTGGTGATTTTGCTTTCAGTTACTGCTCCATAAAAAGCATGACAATACCCGACAGTGTAATAAGTATAAGTATTGGTAAGTATGCATTTTATTGTTGCCATATTGATAAATTAATAATAGCAGATGGCTCAAAAACAATTACATCTGAAATGGTTGTTTGTAGAGGTTTTGAGAAAGTCATAATCCCAGACAGTGTAGCAAGTATTGGTAGTGGTGTATTTGAAGATTGCACATCATTAAAAAGCATAACAATACCAAACAGCGTAACAAGTATTGGTAGCAGTGCATTTTGGGGGTGCGATGATTTAAAAAGTGTAAAAATAGGTAAAAAAGTTAAAACTATTGATAGTTATGCATTTTATAATTGCACATCATTAACAACTTTAACAATGCCAGACAGTGTAACAAGTATTGGTAAGCAAGCATTTGAAAATTGTTCAAAACTAAAAAGTTTAAAGCTTAGTAAAAAAGTTAAAACAATTGGTGATTGTGCATTCTATAATTGTTCATCATTAAAGAGCATAACAATCCCAAACAGCGTAAAAAGCATTGGCAGTTATGCATTTTATAATTGTTCAAAACTAAAAAGTTTAAAGCTTAGTAAAAAAGTTAAAACAATTGGTGATTGTGCATTTTCTAGGTGCACATCATTAACAAGTATAAATGTTTCGAGGAAAAATAAAAAATATTCATCAAGTAAAGGTGTATTGTTTAATAAATCAAAAACGAAAATGATTTGTTATCCAGCAAGCAATAAAAGTACATCTTATTCAATGCCAAATAGTGTAAAAGTTATTAGTGATTATGCATTTTATAATTGTTTAAAACTAAAAAGTATAAAGCTTAGTAAAAAAGTTAAAACAATTGGTGATTATGCATTTTATAATTGCTCAAACTTAAAAAGCATTAAGATTGGCAAAAAAGTTAAAACTATTGGTAAGTATGTTTTTTATGGTTGCAAAACAATTAGAAGTATACATATTCCTAAAAGCGTTGAAAAAATAGGAACAAAGACTTTTGCAAAAACAGATAATTTAACCGACATATATTATGGTGGAACTAGAAAAATGTGGTACACAGTAGTTTACCCTGAATCAGAATATGATTATGATTTCTATTATTATATTGATATGCATTTTGAATCATAAGAATTAGAAAGAGATAGCAATTGAACTTAAAAAAGATAGTTGGGCTATTTTAGAATACAAACTCAAAAAATTATAATTAAATAGTACAAATTAAAAAACGCTTGAAGATTTTCTTCAAGCGTTTTTTGTTATTTAATTGCGTTTATAAGTTCTTGTGTTTTATCGGTTTTTTCCCAAGTAAAATCATCATCTTGTCTGCCGAAGTGACCGTAGTTAGAAGTTTTTGAGTATATAGGTCTTCTCAAATTCAAATCACGAATAATAGCGGCAGGGCGTAAATCAAAAACTTTTGTAACTGCTTCAGCAATTTTTGTATCTTCATATTTTCCTGTGTCGAATGTATCAACCGAAACAGAAACAGGTTTTGCAACGCCGATTGCATAAGCAAACTGAATTTCGCATTTATCGGCAAGACCAGCGGCAACAATGTTTTTAGCAACATATCTTGCCATATAAGCAGCAGAACGGTCAACTTTTGTCGGGTCTTTACCGGAAAATGCACCGCCCCCGTGACGAGCGTAACCGCCATAAGTATCAACAATAATTTTTCTGCCTGTAAGGCCTGTATCGCCCTGAGGACCACCGATAACAAATCTGCCTGTCGGGTTGATGAAGTATTTTGTTTCATCATCAATCAAATCAGTAGGAATAACTGCATCAATAACCTTTGCTTTAATATCTTTTCTCAATGTTTCGATGTCAACATCTGCAGTGTGTTGAGTTGAAACAACAATTGCATCAATTCTTTTTGGTTTATCGCTTTCATCATACTCAACAGTAACCTGTGTTTTACCGTCTGGGCACAAGTAATCTAAAACTCCGCTTTTTCTGACTTCGGTAAGTTTCAATGACAATTTGTGAGCGTAGTAAATAGCGATTGGCATATAATCTTCGGTATCGTTGCAAGCGTAACCGAACATAATACCTTGGTCGCCTGCACCGAATTGGTTAAGTTCGTCTTTTTCGCCGCCTTTTAATTCAAAAGAATTATCAACGCCTAATGCAATATCAGGCGACTGCTTATCAAGCGAAACGCAAACAGCGCAAGTATTGCCGTTAAAACCTGCTTTTTCGCTGTCATAGCCAATTTTAATAAGCGTATTTCTAACAACTGACGGTATATCAATTTGAGCAGTAGTTGTAATTTCGCCCATAACATTAATAATTCCTGTTGTAGCGAATGTTTCGCAAGCAACTCGTGAATTTGTGTCTTGTTCAAAAATAGCATCTAAAACGGCATCAGAAATGCTATCGCAAACTTTGTCGGGATGTCCCTCTGTAACTGATTCGGAAGTGAATAATTTTTTCATTTTCTTGTCCTTTCTATTCAAAAATTCCGATAAATTCACAACTAAAAACCGCAAGTAGTTTTTGCTACCTGCGGAATAAGGCTAATTCTTACCTCATCTCGCAGTTTAACTGCAGGACTTGGCACCTTAACTAAAAAGTCAGGTTGCCGTAGCATCACAGGGCCGTTCCCTCCGCTACTCTTGATAAGGAATTTATCTTTTAGTATTATATAACATTGTTTAAAATTTGTCAATAGTTAAATTTTGCTTTTTGTGCCTTTTAATATTGGTGAAATCTTTTTGTAGATAAGGGCGCAAATAAGCGTATCAGCCAAACCTTTGAAAATATTAAAAGGTGTGTTAAAAATAAGTAAAGCTTGCCACAAATTTTTAACGCTCGGCAAAATAGCTTGGTACATTCCAATAATCGCTTCCATCGGCATAAATGTTGTGTAAATAGGGTAAACAATATAATAGTTTGAGAAAATTCCGATAATTGCCATAATTACAGAACCGATAACTGCGCCGATTATTGCATTTTTCTTTGTTTTCTTCGCTTTGTAGAAACAACCTGCTGTGAAAACGAAAGTCGCACCTAAAAAGAAGTTTGCCAATTCTCCTACACCATTTGTGGAGCCTATTGTTAAGTGTATTAAGTTTTTAATTAAGCAAACAAAAACACCGTAAATTGGACCGTAAGCAAATGATGCTATTAAAGCCGGAAGTTCAGAAAAATCAAGCTTTATAAAACTTGGTATAATAAAGCTTAAAGGAAATTCAACAAGCATTAAAACAAACGCTAATGCCGAAAGAATTGCTGTTGCGCAAATTGCACGAAGGTGCTGATTTTTGTTCATAAGAAACATCTCCCAAAAAATATAATATTTTTCTTTGAAACAAAAAAATAAGACCCCAACGCATAAAAACGCATTGAGGCACAAAAAATTTGACTTATTTTTTCTTTTTCCTTCCGGACTTTAACCGTCGGCTGCGGAATCTAACCGCAATCAGCCTGAAAACAGGGTAGAGGGCTTGTAGGTAAAACCTCATTACCTCCGGTGGAGAATTTCACTCCGCCTCAAAGATATTAACATTATATTACAACTTCAATTATTTGTCAATAAAAATCAATGTTTTTCTTGACAAAACTTTGAAATAATGGTATAATTTTAGAAAATGTTAGTTAAGGAGTTAATTTTATGTCAAAGCAAATAACTTCTACAACTTCATATTTTTACTTTTACGGCTATTACTTTTTTAAAAAGAGTAGTAGTGATTTGTGTTGCAAGTAAATTTGAAGTTTTAACATTTAACTCAAAATTTTATGGCTACACAGAATCACAACTGTGTAGCCGTTTTTATTTAAAAGGAGATTGTAAAAAAATGATTGCTGTACTTAAAAACGGAACGACTAAACCGCAAATGGACCATTTGATTGATTGGTTGAGTAAACAAAACATTAGCGTTCACATTTCAAAAGGTGACAGTTATACTGTTTTAGGACTTATAGGCGACACCGCAAAAATTGATATTGATTTAATTCAAAGTCTTGAAATTGTTGAGTCGGTAAAGCGTGTTTCAGAACCTTATAAACAAGTAAACAGAAAATTTCACCCAGAAAACTCTGTAATTGATGTTAGCGGAGTTAAAATTGGTGACGGTTCTTTAAATTTCATTGCAGGACCTTGTTCTGTTGAATCTGAAGAGCAAATTATCGGCATTGCTAAACAGGTTAAAGATTCGGGTGCTACCATGCTTCGTGGCGGTGCGTTTAAGCCGAGAACTTCGCCATATGATTTTCAGGGACTTAAAGGTGAGGGCTTAAAACTTTTGTTTGAAGCGAGAAAGGTTACAGGACTTCCTATAGTTACCGAAATTATGAACATTAACACACTTGATTTGTTTGAAGATGTTGATTTTATTCAGGTTGGCGCACGTAATATGCAGAATTTCGACCTTTTAAAAGAACTTGGTAAAACTAAAAAACCAATTCTTTTAAAAAGAGGTCTTGCAAACACAATTAAAGAGTTTTTAATGAGCGCAGAATACATTATGTCTGAGGGCAATGAAAATGTTGTTCTTTGCGAAAGAGGTATAAGAACTTACGAAACCGCAACAAGAAATACGCTCGATTTATCGGCTGTTCCTATGCTCAAAAAACTTACACACTTACCTGTAATTGTTGACCCTTCGCACGCAACAGGTATTAGCTGGATGGTTGAGCCTATGGCGCTTGCTGCTACCGCTTGCGGTGCTGACGGAATTATGGTTGAAGTGCATAACGACCCACCTCACGCACTTTGTGACGGTGCTCAGTCGCTCACACCTGAACAGTTTGATTCTGTTGCTAAAAAAGCATTTAAAATTAAAGAGGTTGTAGACTAAAATGAATGTTGGAATTGTAGGTTTAGGACTTATAGGCGGTTCTTTTGCAAAAGCGTTTAAAAAAGAAAATCATAAAGTTTATGTTTATAACAGAAGTCAAGAAATTGTTGATTTTGCTATGATGAACGGCGATGTTGATTTTAAACTCGATGAAAGCAATATGAGTGAATGCGATTTAATTATTATTTCGCTTTATCCTAATTCAACTATTGATTTTATAAATAAATTTTCAAAGTTTTTTAATAAAAACGCTATTGTTATTGATGCTTGCGGTATTAAAAAATCGGTTTGCAAATGCGGTTTTGAAAACGCAAAAAAATACGGTTACACATTTGTAGGCGCTCACCCTATGGCTGGTACTCACAATTCGGGTTATAAATATAGCAAAGCGAATATGTTTGAAAATGCGCCTATGGTGCTTGTTCCACCGATTTTTGATAATATTGAACTGCTTGACATAGTTGAAAAAATGCTTTCGCCTTGCAAATTCGGCAGTTTTTCAGTAACAACCGCCGAAAAGCACGATGAAATGATTGCATTTACTTCGCAAATGCCTCATATTGTTTCAAACGCATTTATTAAAAGTCCTACTGCAAGTTCTCACAAGGGCTTTTCTGCAGGTAGTTATAAAGATTTAACCAGAGTTGCTTGGCTTAACCCTGTTATGTGGAACGATTTGTTTTTTGAAAATAAAGATTGCCTTATAAAAGAGTTAGACATTTATATTAACAATTTAAAAGAATATAAAAAAGCGCTTGAAAATGGCGATGAAGAATATATGATAAAACTGCTTCAAGAGGGAAAAGAAGCAAAAGAAAAGGTAGACGGACGATGAAAACTATTACCGTAAACGCATCAAAAAAATATGATATTATTATTTCTAATGATATTTTATCAAAAACTGGTGAGATGATTTTAAATATCGCAACTCCTAAAACCGTTGCAATAATTACTGATGATATTGTAGACAGTTTATATTCAAAAACTGTTGAAAATTCGCTTGAAAAAAGCGGGCTAAAGTTTATTAAATATGTGATTGAAAACGGCGAACAATCAAAAAACGGTCAAAATTTCTTGAAAATTTGCGAGTTTTTGGCTGAAAATCAAATTACCCGAAGTGATATGATTATTGCGCTCGGTGGCGGTGTAGTCGGCGATTTAGCAGGTTTTGTTTCCGCTTCTTATTTAAGGGGAATTGCTTTTATTCAAATTCCGACAACGCTTTTATCTTGCGTTGACTCGTCTGTAGGCGGTAAAACCGCAATTGATATTGAAAGCGGTAAAAATTTAGTCGGTGCATTTTATCAACCTCGACTTGTTATTTGTGATTATTCAACGCTTGACAGTTTGAGCGATGAAATTTTTTCGCAAGGGTGCGCTGAAGTTATTAAATATGCGGTAATTGGCAATAAAGAACTTTTTTCGCATTTGCTTGAAAATAAGAAAAGTTTTGACAGGGAATATGTTATTAGTGAATGTGTCAAAATGAAACGAGATATAGTTGAGCATGACGAGTTTGATAAAGGCGAGCGTCAACTGCTTAATCTCGGTCATACTATAGGTCATGCTGTTGAACTTAAAAGCGATTTTAAAATTTCGCACGGTGAAGCGGTTGCAATAGGTCTTTGTATGATTGCAAAAGCATCTTTTAAAAAAGGGCTTTGTGATGAAAAAACAAAAGATGATATTATTAAAATAGTTAAAGAGTTTGATTTGCCTGTGTTAGCAAAGTTTTCGGCAAATGAACTTTATAAAACAACTTTGAACGATAAAAAAAGAACAGGGGATTTTATTAAACTTGTTATTCCTTATTCTGTTGGCGATTCAAGGTTGCTTAAAATTAAAACTGACGAAATGTTATCTTTTATTGAGGAAGGTATATGAATATCAAAATTAATTCAGCTAAAATTGCCGGCGAAATTGAGGCGATTTCTTCAAAATCTTATGCGCACAGAGCGTTAATTTGCGCCGCATTGGCTGATAAAACTTCGCAAATTGTTTGCAATACAATTTCTGATGATATAACTGCCACAGTAAGCTGTTTAAACTCGCTCGGTGCAAATATTATTTATGAAAATAAGGTTTTTAAAGTTACACCTATTAAGTTTGAAAACGACCTTAAAAAACTTGATTGTGGTGAAAGCGGTTCTACACTTCGCTTTTTAATTCCGATTATTTGTGCTTTCGGATTTCAAGCACAAATTACTATGCACGGCAGACTGCCTAATCGCCCGTTATCACCGCTTAAAGAAATTTTAGAAGAAAACGGCTGTAAATTGCTAAAAAAAGATAATATTCTTTATATTTCGGGCAAATTAAAGCCTAATACTTATGAAATTGACGGTTCGGTGTCTTCACAGTTTATTTCAGGTCTTTTGTTTGCAGCAACGATTTTAAAAAGTAAGCTAAAAATTGTTGTAAAAGGCAAATTTGAATCTAAATCTTATGTTGATTTAACTTTAAATGTGCTTGAAAAATTCGGTGTAACTTATATAGAAAATGATAATACATATGAACTAAAAAACAATTGTTATAAACCTGCAAATGCAAATGTTGAGGGCGATTGGTCAAATGCTGCTTTTTGGTTGTGCGCCGGCGGACTTTTAGAAAAAGGTTTAAAAGTTAGAGGCTTAAACTTAAACTCTGTTCAGGGAGATAAGAAAATAATCGACTTACTTGAAAAATTCGGGGCAGATGTTAAAGTTTCAGACAATGAAATTTTTGTTAAAAAATCAAATCTTAAAGGAATTGTTATTGATGCTTCAAACATTCCTGATTTAGTGCCGATTTTGTGTGTTTTTGCTTGTTGTTGCGATGGCGAAACAGTAATTACAAACGCTTCTCGCCTTAGAATAAAAGAAAGTGACAGAATTAAAACGACTATTGAAATGATAAATAACCTTGGCGGAAATGCAAAAGAAACCACTGACGGAATTGTTGTTAAAAATAGTGAATTAACTGGCGGAAAAGTTAATTCTTACAACGACCACAGAATTGCAATGTCGGCGGCGGTTGCATCGATTTTATGTAAAAACGAAGTTATAATTAAAGATGCAGGAGCAGTCAATAAATCTTATCCCGAATTTTTTGAAGATTTTAAAAAATTGGGTTTGAATTTTGAGGAGGTATAAATTTTATGAGCAGTATTTTCGGAAATAAAATTAAAGTATCTGTTTTCGGACAATCTCATTCTAAAGCGATTGGCGTTACTATTGACGGACTTCCTGCAGGAATTGAAATTGATATAGATGAATTGCAGGAGTTTTTAAATCGTCGTGCTCCCGGAAATAATGAGTTTTCAACTAAACGAAAAGAGGCTGATAAGCCTGAATTTGTTTCGGGACTTGTTAATAACACAACCTGTGGCGCACCGCTTACCGCTTTGATTTATAACACAAATCAAAAATCAAATGATTATAAAAATATTATGGATATTCCGCGCCCTTCTCACGCTGATTATACCGCACAGGTTAAATATGGCGGTTTTCAAGATGTTGCCGGTGGCGGTCATTTTTCGGGCAGACTTACCGCTCCGCTTTGTGTTGCAGGCGGTATTGCTAAACAGATTTTAAGACAGCAGGGAATTGAGGTATTTTCTCATGTTTCAAGCATTAAAAATATTAAAGATGACGACCTTGATAAAGTAAATCCTGATAAAGATTTATTGAATAAGGTAATTAACAAGCCTTTTCCTGTTTTTAATGATTTAAAAGGCGATTTAATGATGAAAACTATTATTAACGCAAAAAGCGAGAGCGACTCTGTCGGTGGTACGGTTGAATGCGTTATAACAGGCGTTAAAGCAGGGCTTGGCAATCCAAATTTTGACGGAATTGAAAATAAAATTTCTTCGATTATTTTCGGAATTCCTGCGGTAAAAGGTATTGAATTTGGCAACGGCTTTTCTTCAACGCTTTTATTTGGTAGCGAAAATAACGATGAATATTATTATGATAATGATGAAATTGTTACTAAAACTAACAATTGCGGCGGTATTTTAGGCGGAATTTCAAACGGAATGCCGATTGTGTTTAAAGTTGCGTTTAAACCTACGCCGTCAATAGCAAAAGAGCAAAATTCGGTTAGCTTTAAAGAAAAGAAAGATACAAAATTAGTTATAAAAGGCAGACACGACCCTTGTATTGTTCTTCGTGCAGTACCTTGTGTTGAGGCGGCTGCCGCCATTGCAATTCTTGATTTAATTTAGGGAGGATTTTTTATGAATTTAGATGAGTTAAGAAGCGAGATTGATGTTATTGATAATCAATTAATCGACCTTTTTCAAAAAAGAATGGTTGTGGCTTCAAAAATAGGCGAATATAAAAAAGTAAATAATTTGCCTGTTTTGGATTCGAGCAGAGAAAAAAAGAAATTAAATGATATTACCAACAAAGCAGATGATGAGTTTAAGTCGCATTTGCGAGTGCTTTATTCGCTTTTGTTTGAATTAAGCCGTTCTTATCAAGAAAAAATTACCGAGAAAAAATCTGAACTTATTTGTGATATTGAAAACGCAATAAGCACAACTAAGCCGTTATTTCCGACTCAGGCAACTGTCGCTTGTCAGGGAATTGAGGGCGCTTTTTCACAAATTGCCTGTGAAAAGATTTTTAAACATTCAAACATTGTATTCTTTGATAAATGGGAAAAAGTTTTTGACGCAATCGAGCAAGGTTTTTGCGAATATGGTATTTTGCCTATTGAAAACAGCACGGCAGGCTCGGTTAAAAAAGTTTATGATTTAATGATAAATAAAAACTTTCATATTGTAAGAAGCGTGAGAATTCAGGTTAATCACAATTTGCTTTGCAAAAGAGGCGTAAAGCTGTCTGATATTAAAGAAATCGTTTCGCACGAGCAGGCTATAAGTCAATGTTCCGAGTTTTTAGACACACTCGAAGGCGTTAAAATAACAACGGTTGAAAATACTGCCGTTGCTGCAAAAATGGTCGCTGAAAGCGACAGAAACGATATTGCGGCGCTTTCATCTTCGGAGTGCGCCGAGATTTATAATTTAGCGACTCTTCAAAAATCGGTACAAAACAAAGATAATAACTATACAAGATTTATTTGCATTTCAAAAAATATGCAAATTTACCCAGGTGCTGACAAAACAAGTTTAATGCTTGTTTTAAAACACCAACCGGGTGCGCTTTACAAAGTTTTGTCAAGACTTTATGCGCTTGAAATTAACCTTATAAAACTTGAAAGCCGTCCTATAGCCGACAGAAATTTCGAGTTTATGTTCTATTTTGATATTGAAACTTCAATTTATTCGCAAGAGTTTGTTAATTTAATAAGAGAACTTGATGAAATTTGTGATGAATTTAAGTATTTAGGCAGTTATTACGAGGTGGTTTAAATGCAGTTCGGTCTTTTAGGCAGAAAGCTTTCTCACAGTTATTCACCGCAAATTCATTCGTTTTTTGGCGACTATAAATACGAATTGTTTGAAAAAGAGCCGCAAGAACTTGAAAATTTCTTCAAAAATAAAGAGTTTAAAGGTATTAATGTTACAATTCCTTATAAAAAAGATGTTATAAAGTATTGTGATGAATTATCAGATGTTGCAAAACAACTCGGCTCGGTTAATACAATTGTAAATAAAAACGGTAGGCTTTTAGGCTATAATACCGATTATTTCGGCTTTTCTTATATGATTAAAAAAGCCGAAATTGAAGTTGAAAACAAAAAAGCGATTGTTTTAGGTAGCGGCGGCGCAAGTGTTACTTGTCAAGCGGTGCTTAAAAATCTTGGCGCAAAAGAAGTTGTTGTTATTTCACGAAATGGTGAAAATAATTATAATAACCTTTATAAACATTTTGATGCGCAAATTATTGTTAATTCAACGCCTGTCGGAATGTATCCTAATGTGAATGACAGCATAATTGATTTGGCTGATTTTAAAAACTGTGAAGGCGTTTTGGATTTAATTTATAATCCTAATAAAACTGTACTTTTAAAACAGGCGCAGAGTTTAGGAATTAAGTTTTCAAACGGGCTTTCAATGCTGATTGCACAAGCAAAACAAAGTGTCGAAAAGTTTTTTGATAAAAAAATTGACGATAAAATAATCAAAAAAGCAGAAAAGGAATTTAAACTATGAAAATTCTTGTAATTAACGGACCTAACCTTAATTTTTTAGGTATAAGAGAGCCTGAAATTTACGGCAAACAAACTTATAAAGATTTGTGCAACCTTATTTTAGATTATTGCAGTAAAAAAGATATTACAGTTGAAATTTTTCAATCTAATCACGAGGGCGATATTGTTGATAAAATTCAGCAGTCTTACAATCGATTTGACGGAATTGTGATTAACCCTGCGGCTTATACGCATACAAGCGTTGCGATTTTAGACGCTTTAAAAGCGGTCGGCACGCCGGCGGTTGAGGTGCATATTTCAAAAGTAAACGAGCGTGAAAAATTCAGACAAATATCTTTTATAAGAGATTATTGCATAAAAACTGTTGTCGGTAAAGGATTTAACGGTTATATTGAAGCGATTGACATTTTAAAAAACCATATTAAATAATCATAAAAAACTCCCTTTTTGAATATCATTTATTGATAAATGAAAGGGAGTTGATTTTTTTGTTAGGCTTCGTTGAGGAACGAGCCGTTGTACTCGGCAAATATATTGTTGATACAGGCGCAACTGTGAGGGTTTGCGCTAAAAAATACGGAATTAGCAAATCAACTGTTCATAAAGATGTGAGTACGAAATTAAAATTTTTAGACGAAGATTTATATATAAAAGTTAAAAAAGTTCTTGAAATAAACAAAGCCCAACGCCATATTCGTGGTGGCTTGGCAACAAAAAATAAATATTTAAAACTAAAAAAATAACTGTATCTAATTGATACAGTTATTTTTTTGCTTCAACAAACCAGCGGTCTTTTTCTAAAAACAAATAAGTTTGAACGCCTTTTATTAAACAGGTATAGCGAATACCGCTGCCACCTGCTTTTAGCGAGGCGGCAACGCAAATATCTGTTATTTTATCGATTTTATAAACGGTTTCATCTTCCCAAATAATCGATTGCGGTATAATGTTGCCGTCTTTTTCAAATTTTGCGTTTACTTCAACATAAACTTTTTTACACACTTAAAAAATCTCCTTAAATTTTGTTTTTAAGCACACCTACAGGGTGTATTATGTGGTCGTCATGCGGATTAAAATTCGTTATATCGGCAGTTTTTAACAAACTTGCCGATTGAATTGTAAAATTGCCGTATCTTTTCTTTAAAATATCGACTGTTTTATCAATTTTTTCAAGTTGCATTTTCTTTTTAGTATCTATCAAAAAATCATATTGCACAGGGCAGTCGCAAGATGAAAAATCAGTAACCGCAATGCCAACGCTTCTAAGTGGTTTGTTAAAATTATAATTTTGCGCAAAGAGGGAACAGGCGGTTTGAAAAATCTCTCGTGTAATATCAGTCGGGTATTTTAGTTTTTTCTGGGTTGAGGCGGTTGCTAAATCTTTATCTCTTAAATAAATTTTCACAACCGAACATTTAAAACATTGCTCTCTAAGCCTTCGGCAAACGCTCTCGGTTAACACAAACAAAACCGCTTTAACTTCTTCAAAACTTTTTAAATCTCTCGGCGTTGTGGTTGAGTTGCTTATAGATTTTATATTAGGCAACAACTCGCCTTTGTAAACAGGGGTTAAATCGTAACCGTTTGCGTAAGAATGAAGCATAATTCCGACTTTGCCGAGCCATTTTTGCAAAGATTTCAAATCAGAATTTGCAACATCGCCGATTGTGTAGCGATAATGCTTTTGCAATGTGCGATAAGTCGCAGGGCCGATATAAAGCAAATCATTAGCAGGCAACGGCCAAACAATTTTTTTAAAATTTTCTTTTGTAATAACCGTTACTGCGTCAGGTTTTTTGTAATCGCTGCCGAGTTTTGCAAAAACTTTGTTAAAACTCACGCCAACGCTCACCGTAATGCCGAGTTCCGCCTTTATTCGCTCTTTTATTATATAAGCCAATTTTTCCGCTCCGCCGTAAAGATGAGCAACTGCCGAAACATCAATCCAAGACTCATCAATGCCAAAAGGCTCAATAATATCGGTATAATCGGTTAAAATTCGGCGCACCTCTTTAGAAAACCGCATATAAAGCGGAAAATTCGGCGGAATAATAACTAAATTAGGACATTTTTTTCTTGCCGACCAAAGCGGTTCACCGACTTTTAAATCATATTTTGAAGCGATTTCGTTTTTGGTTAAAATAATGCCGTGTCGGCTTTTTTCGCTGCCGCCGACCGCTACAGGAAGATTGCGAATTTCGGGGCGGTGCAAACACTCAACCGAAGCGTAAAACTTGTTGCAGTCAATATGAAAAATAATCCTTTCCATAAAATCACCTTTTAGAACAAATGTTCGATAACTATATTTTACACCAAAATAAAGTTTTTGTCAATAGGCAAGCCTTGACAAAATATAGTTTTGTATGTTATAGTTTTTTGTAAAACTAATGTTTTTATGGAACTACTTACAGCGGTTGGGCAAAAGCTAAAAAGGTTAAAACAGAATAAAACAAAAAAAGCTTTGAAGAAAATTCTTCAAAGCTTTTTTAATGTTTAGATTAATAGTTTTCTAAAGCGTAAATATACTGTTCAGCCCAGCTGTATTGATTCATAAACTCACCGCGATAAGTGTTTTCCGGTGTTGCTTTACCTGTTATATAGTCGTAATAATCACAACTAATTTTTGCGGTATCTATAGCATAAGCGTTGTTGCTGTCGTGAACTAAAACGTCTTCAAAACCGTTTTTAGACATATCTTTTTTAAGCGAGGCATAAACCTGTTTGAAATTGTTGTTTGCCTTTTCAGGCGAAACAGAATCTTCAAAAACATTTGCGCAAATTTCATTTTTGCTGGCAGAGGCGCCTTTTAAGCCGATTAAATAGGCTAAAACCTCTTTTTCTTTTGACCTTTTAAATTTAAAAGGTTTGCCGTCTTTAAACACTTCAAAATTGCCGAAACATCTAACCTCAAGTTTTTGATTATCGTTAGAAACAACAGGGTTTCGAAGGTTTTTAAAAACCTCACGCAACTCATAATCATTAACCGGTTTTAAAATATAACCACTTACAAAAAGTTTGAATGCGTCAAGCGCATATTCGCTGTGAGCGGTAACCATAATGATATTAGTATCGGGATTTATGTATTTGGCCTTTTCGGCGATTGACAAGCCACTTTTGCCGTTTAAGCGTATATCAAGAAAGGCAATGTCAAATTTATGTGCTTTAAGCAGTTCAACCGCATCGTCATAGCCTTCAGCTTCAAAATATTCATTTGAAGGAACAACCCTTTCGAGCGAATCAATAAGTTCCTCTCTTAAATATGCTTCGTCATCAACAACTAAAATTTTCATTTTTTACTCCTCTTTAATTTTCAAAAATTTTTATTGTAACCGTGGTACCAACATCAATTTCACTTTTAATGTCTAATTCGCCGTCACACATTAATTTTAGCCTTTGCGCCGAATTATTAATACCTACGTGAACTCTGTCGTTTTCATCGCTTAATGCGCTTGTGTCAAAACCTACGCCATTATCAGAAATCACAATATAATGCACACCGTCATTAAAATATATTTTAACACTCACAAGACCGTCTTTGGTTTGTTTTGCTTTAATACCGTGTTCAATTGCGTTTTCAACCATTGTTTGAATGGTAAAAGGCGGTAATTTAAAATCGGTATCTTGAATATCAAACTCATACTTAATATTGTCGCCAAAGCGTTTTTTTTGCATGTAAGTGTAATGCTTTACAAGCTGTAATTCCTGTTCTACAGGAACACAATCGTTTGTATTCATCAAATCAGTACTGTTACGCATATAGCCCGCAAATTCATCAACAGCTTTGGCAGCTTCATCAGGTGCTTTTCGGCATAAATATTTAATTACCAAAAGGCTGTTGAAAAGAAAATGAGGGTGAATTTGTTTATTAAAAAGCCTTATGCTGTCTTCAACGTGTTGTCGCTCTTTTTCAATACTATAGCGTGCGTTGTCAATTTCAAAAGAAATAAACAGAATAAATGTTGAAATAACAATTGAAATATAAGTAAAAGAAACGCCATAAAGTAATGATTGCAATATTACCGCAATAAGAGGGAAGACAAGATAAACAATAGAGGCGATTTTTTCATATGTTCTTAAATATTTTATATATTCAATTACAACACCCAGCGTTGTAAATATTCCTATTGCTGCGATTACGCCCGGCAAAACACCGAATGTTAAACGCTGATAAGTGTTAGTTTCATCAAATGTATAAATAAATCTATAAAAAATATTTATAACAAGGAAAATAGTTCCTATTAAAAAGAGCAACCATTCAAAATGACTCCAATAAACTCGAATTACGCCCGAACGCCTTTTAATTATGTAGGTAATATATTCCGCAATTAAAGGCATTGTAAACAGTCCGAAAAAGAATGCCGCAAAATTCGCAATTCTTACTACATAATAGCCGGTTATTGAGGGGTCACCTCTGTAATACCAAGCTAAAGCATCGCCTATCATAAGCAACTGAGAGTTAAGCATTAGCGCTATTAGCAAATAAGAGGCTTTTTTGTCAAAATGTTTGTTTATAAAGATAACAACAATTGCAATAAAGCAAAATAGTGCACCCCAAAGCTCAATCGAAAAGTGAATATATTGCAAGGTACTCATAAATAATACTCCATATTTATAATAATCTAATTATATACTAACATAAAATTGAAAAAAAAACAATAAAAATTTAAATTTATTGATATTTGTAACCTTTTTGTAACGCCATATATATTATAATACGGTTGTATTCATGTAATGGAGCTGAAAAATACTGCTCCTTTCGGTAACACCTCCAACTTTACCGATTGAAAGCGGATGCCGAAATGTTTTTCAGCCTAAGAAAGAACTAAAATGGTTATATAATTACATGATAGGAGCCTTGAAGATTAATTTCTTCAAGGCTTTCGTTTTATATAAAAATAAATACACCTCTTAAGAATTCACTTAAGAGGTGTAATTTTTTATAAAGAAAAGCTTATTTGCTTGCTTCCTCAATAGCAACTGCAACTGCAACAGTAGCACCAACCATTGGGTTGTTACCCATACCGATAAGTCCCATCATTTCAACGTGAGCAGGAACTGATGAAGAGCCTGCAAACTGAGCGTCAGAGTGCATTCTGCCCATTGTATCAGTCATACCGTAAGAAGATGGACCTGCTGCCATATTGTCAGGGTGAAGTGTACGACCTGTGCCGCCACCTGAAGCAACAGAGAAATATTTAACGCCGTTTTCAACACACCATTTTTTGTAAGTACCTGCAACAGGGTGTTGGAAACGAGTTGGGTTAGTTGAGTTACCTGTAATAGAAACGCCAACATTTTCAAGTTTCATAATTGCAACGCCTTCAGGAACATTGTCAGCACCATAGCATCTAACGTCAGCTCTTGGGCCGTCTGAATAAGCAGTCTCAGAAACAACTTTAACTTCTTCAGAGAATGGGTCAAATTCAGTTTTGCAATATGTGAAACCGTTAATTCTTGAAATAATGAAAGCAGCGTCTTTGCCAAGACCGTTAAGAATAACTTTTAAAGGTTTAACTCTTACTTTGTTAGCGTTAAGAGCGATTTTAATTGCGCCTTCAGCAGCTGCAAATGACTCGTGACCTGCCAAGAAACAGAAACATTCTGTATCTTCAGTTAAAAGCATTGAAGCGAGGTTGCCGTGGCCAAGACCTACTTTTCTGTTTTCAGCAACAGAACCCGGAATACAGAAAGATTGTAAACCGATACCGATTGCAGCAGCAGCGTCAGCCGCTTTAGTTGCGCCTTTTTTAAGAGCAATAGCAGCACCTACTGTATAAGCCCAAACTGCATTTTCAAAACAGATAGGTTGAGTTTCTCTAACGATTTTATCACAATCAACGCCGGCAGCGAGGGTGATTTCTTTACATTCTTCGATTGAAGAAATGCCATATTCTTTAAGAACCGAATTGATTTTATCAACACGTCTTTCGTAGTTTTCAAATAATGCCATTATAATATACCTCCTTATTCTTTTCTTGGGTCGATATATTTAGCAGCATCATTAAATCTGCCGTAAGTACCCATTGATTTTTTGTAAGCTTCGTTAGGCTCGTCACCGGCTTTAATAAAGTCAGTCATTTTGCCGAGTGAAACAAATTCATATCCAATAACTTGGTCATCTTTATCAAGAGCGATTCTTGTAACATAACCTTCAGCCATTTCAAGATATCTAACGCCTTTTGCTTTTGTACCGTACATTGTACCAACTTGTGAGCGAGAACCTTTACCGAGGTCTTCAAGACCTGCACCGATTGTAAGACCGCCTTCTGAAAAAGCAGATTGTGTACGACCGTAAACAATTTGCAAGAATAATTCACGCATTGCTGTGTTAATAGCATCGCAAACAAGGTCAGTATTAAGTGCTTCAAGAATTGTTTTGCCTGGGAGAATTTCAGCAGCCATAGCAGCCGAGTGAGTCATACCCGAACAACCGATTGTTTCAACCAAAGCCTCTTCAATAACGCCTTCTTTAACGTTAAGGCTTAACTTACAGGCACCTTGTTGTGGAGCGCACCAGCCTACACCGTGAGTAAAACCGCTGATGTCTTTAATTTCAGTAGCTTGTACCCATTTACCTTCTTCAGGTAACGGAGCAGGACCGTGATTTGGACCTTTTGCTACTGTACACATGTTTTCAACTTCTTTTGAGTAAATCATTGTGTAACATTCCTTTCAATATATCAATTTGAGCATAATAAGCCATAAATATTATAATAGATTTTTAAACATTTTTCAAGTGTAAAATGCAAAAAATAACTCAGATTGATAAAAAATTACCAATCTGAGTTTGAGATTAAATTTTAATTATTTCCTGATAAATGCGTTTACAGTTGTTTTTGTCGTGGAATGCATAAAAATCAGTTATGCGAGCAAGGTATTTTTCTTCGGTTTTGCAATTGTTTTTAATTGATTTAATTATTTCATCAACAGTTGACTCTAAATCATATACAACAGGCCCGAAACCGTCATTTTTTAAATCAAAACAGCCTTGCGCATAAATAGCGCCTTCAAAAAATCTGTCTGAATCAAATTGAGAATAAATTATAGGTTTTTTCAAATAGGCGAAGTCTAAAGCAACCGATGAATAATCAGTAACCAAAAGCGAACCCTTTGAAAGAACATCTTGATAATTTACAAAACCTTTTGCAACTTTAAAGGTTTCATTTTCTTCATAATCAACATACTGTTTAGCATGAATAGGGTGTAGGCAGAATAAACCGCTATATCCGTATTCTTTCATACAATCGAGTAATCTTTTGTTATTGATTAAGGAATTAAAAAATTGAAAATATTCTGTTTCCTTAAATTTATTATAATAAACGCTTCTTGTTTTTTTATCATAAGATTTTTTAATGCTTCTTCGCCAAGTTGGAATAACAATAATCTGCTTTTCTTTATTATTTTCCAACAAATCATAACGAGCTAAACCTGTAAGTTTTACCTGTTTTTCAGTATAGTAATAGTCGCCGTTTAATACAGATTCATATTCACTTTTTGTGCTGGTTATAAACAAATCGATATTCTTATTAAACTTTTGAAGCCATTTTGATAAATCATTAAAAATAATACCGTGTTGTAAGAAAACATACTTATATGTCATCAAATCAGTAAAATATTTTCTGTGTTCAGGTTTAAACGGATTTATGGTAAATTCGCCGCCTGACGATGAAATAACGTATTTTGAAGAAAGAAAATAGTTAATATACTTTTTATCTTCAAAATAAATAACTTTGCCGATTTTTTTAAGTCGTTTAACATCTGGACTTTTTTTGCTGATTGCAAAAACAGGTAATATGTCTTTTTTTACACAAGGGTCTTTTCTTAAAAACTTAAACAAAGCTTCTGCGTTATCCTTAGCTTTGTCCATTCTGTCGGAAATAAGCCAGATTTTTTTGCGTCTGTATCTAAATTTTTTGAATAAATAGTACTTTATTCGCATAAAAGCGATTTTGCTTAAATTATTTTTAAATAACCAGTTTAAACAGGAAAATTCACAACTAACATGCTTAAATTTTGTGTGCTTTAATTTTGTGATTTTAAGCATTTTCTTTCCGCAGAACAATAAATAATTATCAAAGAATTTATAGCAAGGTTCAAATGTCAAGCGGTTCGGCACAAATTTTCCGTAAGAAAGCTTAAATCTTCCTTTTTCGTTTCCAAAAATCATAAAAGCTTTAATTCGCAAAACCGGTTTTTTGCTTAAACGTTTTTTAAGCGGAATTTTCACAGAAAACTTATAATATCGCTCTTTTTTAGAATAAAGTGTTTTATCAATAGTGTGTTTAAAACTACTTAGTTTTAATTCAAATTCTTTCTTTCCGATAAAAAAGGCAACTCTTTTTTCTACATCGGGGCAACAGTCAAATAGCCATTTTGACACATTGCCCTCAACAAAAAGCGTATCTTTTTTGATTTTTACAAGTGCTATTTTAAATAATTCTTTAGTTTTTTCTAAACGCATTATTCTGATATTATTGTAGAAAATTGCGTTTTCTTCTTTGTTGTAGTGAGTTTGTTCATAAAAATTATTGCCGTTTCTAAGAGAAAGCATTTCGGCTTTGATTCTTAAATTTTTGTGAACACGGCTGTTTAAAATTATTTTTTCATCAATTAAGTTAAGCAGTTCTTTTAATAATTTTTCATATTCAGCTATTAAAGCGGTATTCTTTTTAATGTTTTTAGGATAACCCGAAGTAAACCTCCAACCAATATCATAGGCGATAACATTTTGAATATAAGGTAAAATTTCTGAATAATATTCTTTAGATTTTTCAATTAAGCCGTAGTAATGCGCTTTAGGAGAGACAGTATAGTATTCTTCATCTTTCTTTTGAGTTTGTATTGCAGAAGAGCCGTCTATTCTTTTTCTGTAATAATAATCAGCAGATTTTAAAATGCCGTAACAACATTTATTTAAAATGATTGAATTAACCAAAAGACTGTCTTCACCATATTTTACTTTTGCATCAAACGAAGCGTTTTTTATAGCTTCTTTTTTGAAGAAAGAAGAGGTTACATGTAAAAGAATTTTGTTTGCGTTTTTTGGCTCTTTAATATCAATTACACGGTCGCCGTCATTAAATTTATAATCAAGCACATGTAGTCTTTCAACAGCATCAAACTGGTTGATTCTGCAAGCGACAACATCAATTTTTTCATAATGCTTTTCAAAAAAACTATAAACCTTTTTAAAAGCATTTTTATCCCACATATCATCAGAATCAAGAAAGTTTATATATTTTCCTTTGGCGTGTTTAAAGCCTTCGTTTCTGGCGCTTGAAATACCGCCGTTTTCTTTTATTACATAAACAATGTTTTCGGGATATTTTTCTTTATATTTTTTGCAAATTTCATCGCTGTTATCAGGCGAGCCGTCATTTACAAGTATAAGTTGAATATTATTTTCAAATCCGATTGTTTGATTAATAACAGAATTTATTGCGTTTTCAAGATATTCTTCAACGTTATAAATCGGCATAACAATCGAAAATTTGAATTCTTTTTCTTTCATTTTTTGCTCCTTTATTTTTTCCAAATCAACTTTTGTAATTTGCCTGTAAAGAAATCAAAAATTACAGCTAAAACGCAAGTTGAAATAAGCGCTATTATAAAAGACTCCCATTTGTGACTTTCGCCAAATTTAAAATGGTGTAATAGTATCATAGGAATTCTTTGCAGAATATATATACTGAAAACGTGATTGCCAAACCACTTAAAAAGCGGATTTGCTATTGTAATTTTCATTGTAAGCAAAACAACTGCTAAAACAAACGAAACACCCCAAAAAGAATAATATATCAAGTTTTCGCTTTTGTGGTTGAAAGCAAATAAGCCAATACATGTTATCGCAAGACAGACCGCCAAATAAACAAATCCGTTTTTGGTAACAATTTTGTCAAAATAAGGTTTGAAATATGAATAAAAACAACCGAAAACAAATATTATTGCGGTGTTGTAAGTGTAACGCAATCTATCTAAATAAATTTGCGAATAAACAAATAGAACTGTTAAGGCAAAGAGCAGTAATAAGCTAATGAATAAAGTAATTTTGTTCTTTTTAATCTTTATCAATAAAAATGACAAGAAAACCAAAAGGTAGAGAACAAGTGTAACAAATATATACCAATTAGAATTTCCGATGGATTTATAGCCGATTAAAGAGAATAGAATAGTTTTTAATGTAAAAGTTTTGCCGATAAAGAATTGAACAACTAAAAACAGCAACACGGCAATATCAAAATTCAAAAGAACACGCAAAAACCTTTTATAAGGAATTGATTTTACGTAATTAAAGCCTTTTTTGGTTATTGATTCCATTATTCCAAAACCTGAATAAAACAGAAACATTGCAACAACCATTTGACCAAAATTGCTTTTAAAAATCAGATAAGGCTCATCTAAAACGCTCTCAAGGTTGATATTGTATTTCGCATTTGTAAAATGAGAACAAAAAACAAGAAATACAAATATACCTTTTATCATTGTAGTTTTTTCTTTTGAGTTGTAATCCGAATAAAATTCGCCCGCTGGAGCGAATTTTGCGCTGCTTATTATTAACATAAGCAAAACTAAAACAACAACTAACATTTTAACCTCTTAAATTTTTATGCAAAAATCATATAAACCAATAAAATTACCGCAAGAATTATTCTGTAATAACCGAACACTTTGAAATCGTGCTTTTTGATATAGCCCATTAAGAATTTTATTGCAATAACTGAAACTATAAACGAAACTAAAATTCCTAAAATCAAACAAATAACTGTTACAGGGTCAAAAGCGATACTACCGAGCAGTTTTACCGCTTTTAAGAGCGATGCGCCAAACATAACAGGAATTGCCAAAAAGAATGAAAACTCAGCGGCAACTTCACGAGTGCAACCTATTAAAATTGCGCCTAAAATTGTGGCGCCTGAGCGGGAAGTGCCCGGTATCATTGAAAGAACTTGAAACATTCCGATTATAAAAGCAGTTTTAAAAGAAAGTTTTGAAAGCGACTTTGTTTTTGTTTTGATTACGCCTTTATTTTTCATGTTTTCAACAACTATAAATCCTAAACCGTAAATCAAAAGCGTAAAAGCAACAGTAGGGAAGTTGTAAAAGTTTTCATCAAGCCAATCGTCAAGCAAAAGTCCCAAAATAGCCGCAGGCATGCATGCTACAAGAATTTTAAACCACAAAATCAGTTTATCTATAAAAACATAATTGTTGCAAAAATTTTGAACTTTTCCGACAAATCCTTCATCTTCAGGAGTTTGCCAATTAATTATTTTGCGGTTTTTCTTCGAGTGAAACGGCCAAATTTTATTCCAAAATAGAATAATTACCGCCATAATTGCGCCTAACTGAACAATTACTCTAAAAAATTCGATAAAATTTTTATCTAAATTAAAATTAAAAAATTTTTCAAAAAGAATAAGGTGACCTGTACTGCTTATCGGCAACCATTCGGTAATGCCTTCAACAATTCCGTAAAATATTGATTTTATAACTTCTAACATATTAACTCCTTTAATTCTTTCAAGATTATACAATCAAAAAGTGATAATATTGTGATGATTTTTAGTTTTAAAGTTGCCAATCAATAGGCTGTTGACCTGTTTTTATTAAAAACTCATTTGTTCTTGAAAACGGTTTGCTGCCAAAAAATCCGCTGTATGCAGAAAAAGGACTCGGGTGAGCCGATTCAATTATCAAATGATTAGGATTAGTTATCAAATTTTTCTTTGCTCTTGCATTTGCACCCCAAAGTATAAAAACAACAGGTTTTTCACGCTCATTTAAGAGTTTAATAACCTTGTCTGTAATTTGCTCCCAACCCATTCCTTTGTGCGAATTAGGTGAAGCCTCACGAACGGTTAAAACAGTATTTAACATTAAAACGCCTTGTTGTGTCCATTTTGTAAGGTCACCGCTGTTCATAGGCTGGTCAATACCGAGGTCGGCTTTTTGCTCTTTGTAAATATTTATGAGTGATGGCGGCGGTTTAATACCTTGCTTTACCGAAAAGCAAAGACCGTGAGCCTGTCCCTTGCCGTGATATGGGTCTTGCCCTAAAATAACCGCTTTAACATCGTTATAATCAGTTAGTTTAAAAGCGTTAAAAATATCGTGCATTGGTGGGTAAATTGTTTTAGTGAAATACTCTTTTTTCAAAAACTCACGAAGTTTTAAGTAGTTTTCGGAATTAAAGTCATCTTTTAACAATTCGTCCCAACTGTTGTTAATATGAACCATTTACTTTTCCTCTTGCGAATAAATAAGATTTAAAACATCAATCTCTTTGCTGTTTTTGTAGTAAACTCTCGGAACTCGTTTTCCGACTAAACAAACAATTTCATAATTAATTGTACCGCAAAGCTTTGCAAATTCATCAGTTGTTAGCGGTGCTGAACCGAAAAGCAACACTTCATCGCCGACATTTACATTTTCAATATCAGTAATATCAACCATAAGTTGATCCATACAAACTCTGCCTAAAATATTAGCTTTCTTTCCGTTTACAACAACAAAGCCTTTGTTTGAAAGTGAGCGCGAAAATCCATCAGCATAGCCTACAGGAACAGTAGCGATTTTCATATCGTTTTCTGCTTTAAAGGTTTTGCCGTATGAAACTGTATCGCCTTTTGTGATGTGTTTAGTGAGTGATACTACGGATTTTAGCGTAAATGCAGGTTTTAAATCATATTTTTTAAAATAGCTTGATGGGTTTAGTCCGTAAAGAATAATACCCGGGCGCACCATATCAAGATGATATTGTGGCTTATCAAGCGTTGCAGCGGAATTTGCACAATGGCGAAGCGAGAATTTAACCCCGTTTTGCTCTAATTTGTTTATAACATCAGTAAACAATTCAAATTGTTTTTTGGTATGTTCGCCGTTTTCGTCATTATCATAATCGGAAGTAGCAAAATGAGTAAAAATTCCTTCCGGAATAATGTTTTCGCCTTTAAGACTTTCTAATATATCATTAATAGCGGTATCATCGCTTGTTGAATGGTGATAAAAACCGATTCTACCCATGCCTGTGTCAATTTTTATATGACCTTTAACTTTTACATTATCAGCTTTAGCTTGTTTTTGTAAGTTTAAAGCATATTCTTTATCTAAAATTGCTTGTGAAATATCATTTTTTGCCAAAGTTTTAGCAAGAGATACCGGAGTGTAACCTAAAATTAAAATCGGCTTATTAATACCGAATTCTCGAAGTTGCAATGCTTCTTCAATATTAGAAACCGCAAACCAGTCTGCACCGAGATTATCAAACTGTTTTGCTAAAACTTTTGCGCCGTGTCCGTATGCGTCAGCCTTAACAACAGCCATAATTTTTGTGTTTTTAGAAACTTTATCTTTAATTAAATTAAAATTATGCTCGATATTATCAAGATTTATATCAGCCCATGTTCTGTGTAAAAACAGCGACATAAAAAAATAACCTCTTTTCAAAATTTACATACACTATTATTATACAATGATTTATTATCAAAGTCAATGAATAAGAATTAATTTTTAACATATAATATTAATTAAAAGGAGTGAAACCAAATGAACGAAAATAAAACCGCAGACAACGAAACTGTCGAAATAAAATTAGGTGATAATGAAGACTATATTTTTTCGGGTTATGATGTTAAACCACATTCAGAAAGATGATTTTATAATACACCTTTAAAATAAAGACCTCTTGTAAATTTAGTATTGCACGCTGATTTTTTGTTGTAGTTTTCGGTTAATATTTTTTCAACCGTATTTTTGCTTTCTAATGTGAAGTTAAACAAAGCAAAATCTTTATTTTTATATAAATTCGGCTTATCAATAACATATAAAGGAACGCTGTTATACATTGCGCTGACATTATCTTCACAAAAGATGGGGAAGTTGATATTTTTTCTGTCTGTGATAATGTTATTGCAGTTTTTGCAGGTGTTATTCACACGAATTGGGCAATTTCTAAAAATCATAAGAGGTAAATTACCATAAATAATTAAACCTTTCGGTTTATCAGAATTAATAGCATTTATTTGGCTTTCGCTAAGTTCAACTGATAATGCGCAATAATCAGCAGGGCAGTGCTGCAAAGAATATGAGTTAAAAATATTTAAAGACGGAGCGCCTACAATTTCAAACCCGATTTTTCGTAAAATTCTATAGGCACTAATGTTTTGCATATATGCGAAATCTACGCCGATTTCCTTAAGCGCTTTAAGTTTGCTTTCATCTAATTCATTAAAAAAAACAGGCGTTTTTATTCCGATATTATAGCCTTTTTCGACTAATTTTTTAATTTTTTCTAAATCACTTGAAAGCGGAACAAAAAATATATCAGCACAGTTTTCATCAGGGATTTGCGATAAATCGTGAATTAATGCAAATTTTTCGGGTATTAATTCTATATTTTCAAAATTTTTATTTTCTTTTTGAAAATAATAGGGAATAGGTGTAATTTTTGAACGCAATTCGGTTAGGTTTTCGAGCGATTTATTCTTTAAATCACTTAAAATTTTACCGCTTACAAACAAATTATTATCAAGTTCAATATCAATTTCTTTAATAAAATAGGGCGTTGAGCCTGTTTTTGAAAGTTTTTCTTTAATATCATCTTTAGTTGTCGCCTTATTTTGAGCGATTTCGGGAATAAATCTTTCAATTTTTACTGAGTTTTTGCCATCTGAAACGCATATTTTAGATTTCTCATTATTTTTAAATGATGCTTTTACAAAAATGCCGACATTTTGCCGTTCTTTTCTATAAATTTCGTGAATAGAATTTTTAATTTGCTTTGACTTTTCGATATCTTCTTCCTGCCTTATACCAAACATATCTTTATTCACTTTTTGAGTTAAATAACCGTCTGTAAAGCCCGAGCGAGAAAAAACATCTTTTAAAACAAGCAAACTTTTTTCTTTTTCTGGTAAATTGTTTTTATAAAGGTAAGCGCAATAAGTAGCAGCTGCGACATATTCTTGAGTTTTCATTCTGCCTTCGATTTTTAATGATGCGATACCCAAATCTCTAAATATATCAAAATATTCATATAAATTCATATCTTTAAGGCTTAAATCGTAGCCGTTGCCGTTTTTAACTTTAAAAGGAAGCCTGCAAGGTTGCGCACAAAGACCTCTGTTACCGCTACGACAGCCTAAAACTGCGCTTAATAAGCATTGACCCGAAACCGACATACAATGCGCGCCCTGAACGAAAATTTCAAGTTCAATATTATTTTTATTTGCATAATTTGCGATTTTTTCAATGTCTTTTAGCGAGTTTTCACGAGCAAGAACAACACGCTTAAAACCTTTTTCTTTTAAATATTTCACGCCTTCAACATTGTGCACAGTCATTTGCGTTGAAGCGTGCAAAGGCATATTCGGAGCGGCTTTTCTAATTAATTCGGCAAGACCCGCATCGTTTACGATTATTCCGTCAATACCCGCTTCGCAAGCGTGTTTTACTATATTCATTGCATCATCAATTTCTTCGTCCAAAACTAATGTGTTTAATGCAAGATATGCTTTAACACCTCTAATGTGGCAATATCTTGATATTTCCTTTAAATCATTTACAGAAAAGTTTTCGGCATTTCTGCGCGCATTAAATTCGCCGACACCGAAATAAACAGCGTCTGCGCCACTTCTTACAGCAGAAATTAATGCGTTTTTATTGCCAACAGGTGATAAAATTTCCATTTTTTTGAGTCCTTTTTTAAATTTCTCTTTACATTATACAACAAAAGAGTTAAAATATAAACATAAAATTTTAAAAACGGACGGTTTTATTATGATTGAGATAAACAATTTGTTAGACACTTCAAAAACTATTGCAAAAGATATATTTTTAAACAAGAAATATCCTTTTGAGGTTTTACCTGAAATAAAAACATTTATTTTAGAACTTCAAAAAATTTTGAATAAAGATGATTTTAATATTACAGATGAAAATATTTATATTCATAAATCTGTTAAGGTTTACAAAACCGCAAATATTTTTGGACCTTGTATCATTGATGAGGGAACTGAAATAAGACCCGGCGCATTTATTAGAGGTAATGCTATTATCGGCAAAAACTGCGTTGTAGGTAATTCAACCGAAATTAAAAATGTAATTATTTTTGATAATGTTCAAGTACCTCATTACAATTATGTAGGCGATTCGGTTTTGGGTTATAAATCGCATATGGGCGCAGGCTCAATTACTTCAAATGTAAAATCAGACAAAACCTTAATTAAAGTAAAAAATGGCAATGATGTAATTGAAACAGGTCTTAAAAAAATGGGTGCTGTTTTAGGTGATAATGTTGAAGTAGGTTGCAACAGCGTTTTAAATCCCGGTACAATTGTTGGCAGAAACACAAATATTTACCCGCTTTCAAGCGTTAGAGGAACAGTAGCTCAAAACAGCATTTACAAAAACGCTGATAATATTGTAGAAAAATATTAATTTAATGAATATATTTAAAAAAATTACAAATAAATAAGGTATAACTTAAAAAAGGAGATTTTTAAAATGAGAAAAGTTATATCTTATTTATTTTGTTTTATTATGATGTTGTCATTTGCCTCTTGCAGTAAAGACGCTATGATTGGTATGGAAAAAGCTAAAGATAAAGTTGCAAGTGATATTGGTGCTGTTGTTGACGATATTGAATTTGCCGCAAATGAGCTTATTAACGATGATGACGGCGATTATTATTACCTTAAATTTAAAAAAGACGGAAAACTTTACACTTATAAAGTTGACGCTGTTTCGGGAGATATAATCGAAAAGAATTCAGATGATGATTATGATGATAATACAGATGAGCAAATTGAAGAAAGCACGACAGATGAAAACACTATAGCGAGTAATCAGGCACAAGATGACGACTCACTTGTTGAGGAAGATACTACTGTGTCAGAAACAACATCTACAACAAAATAACTTTTTAAAAGGTCCGCGTTTTAAGCGGACTTTTTTGTTGACAATAAAGTAAATTTAATGTAAAATATTAATAGTAATAAAAAGCAAAGGGAGAAATATAATACTGTGACTTTTTTAGCGTGCTTAATATGCAAAATTACTTTTTTTGTATTGAAAATAACAGGTAGGGGCGCTACAACATTACCCGGCAGAATGGCGCTTAAAATAAAGCCTGATATATTAAAAAAACTGTCTAATGGCGTAAACATTGTTTTGGTAACGGGAACAAATGGCAAAACTACAACTTGTCGCATTTTAGAGCAAATGTTTATTGACAGCAAAAAAGATTATTTTTTAAATAAATCAGGCGCTAATTTAATTACCGGAATTACAACTTCGTTTATTATGAATAGTTCAGTTTTCGGCAAATGTAAAAAAGAAAATGCCATTATTGAATGTGATGAAAACGCCTTTAAAAAAGTAAGTTTATATTTAAATCCGAAAGCGGTTTTGGTTACAAATGTATTTCGTGACCAATTAGACCGCTACGGCGAGGTTACTCACACATTAGGCGCAATTAGAGAATCTATTTCAAATCTAAAAAGTACAACGCTTTGCCTTTGCGCTGATTGTTCGCTTACATATTCGCTTTCTCGTGATTTTGAGAACAATGAAAATATAAAAGTTTTGACTTACGGCGTTAATGTTCCTTTTGATGAGCAAAGCGGTGAAACTAATGTTTCTGATGCAGAATATTGCATTTTTTGCAAAAACAAGTATGATTATGATTATCACACTTTCGGGCATTTAGGTGGATTTAAATGCAAAAAATGCGGTTATTCAAGGGTAAAACCTGATGTTAGCGTTGATAGAATTATTGCAATTAAAGCGGATTATTCCGAGGTTAGCCTTAACATTTTTGACGAAACTTTTGATACAAGGGTAAATGTTCCCGGAACTTATAATATTTATAATGCCGCTGGAGCAGCGCTTGCACTTAATGTGTTAGGTTTTGAGCCGAAAAACATTGTAAAATCAATTTCAGAATTTGACTGCGCTTTTGGCAGAATGGAAAAGTTTACATATAACAATCATAATATTAATATGATTCTTGTAAAAAATCCTGCCGGCTTTACACAAGTAACTTCGCATTTATCAAGAATTGATAATGATTTTGCGGCTGTATTTTGTCTTAATGATAATGCCGCTGACGGTAGAGATGTTAGTTGGATTTGGGACGTTCATTTTCATAATTTGCTTTCTTCACCTTATCTTAAAAAGGTTTATACCTGCGGAAAACGCGCATATGATATGGCACTTGTGCTGAAATATAACGGTTATGACGAAGCGAATATAACTGTTATTGAAAATGAGGATTACGACAAAGAAATTGAATATATAATAGCAGAGGAAAAAG
Source organism: Oscillospiraceae bacterium (assembly GCA_902769255.1). GTDB lineage: Bacteria > Bacillota > Clostridia > Oscillospirales > Acutalibacteraceae > RUG11462. The sequence goes on along the minus strand of CACXOM010000002.1, from coordinate 203,517 downwards.
ATGTTTATATTGTTCCTACATACACTTCTATGATGGAGCAAAGGCACAAAATTGCGGCTAAATTCGGCGGAAAGGAGTTTTGGGAATGAGAGAGTTAAATATTTGTCATATTTACCCTGATTTGCTTAACCTTTACGGCGACAGAGGCAATATCTTATGCTTAAAACAGCGAATTGAGCGAAGAGATATTAAAGCAAATGTTATTGAAGTAAAAATGGGTGATAAGTTTGATTCTAATAATGCTGATATTATTTTTATCGGCGGCGGACAAGACTTTGAACAAGATGTTTTACTTAAAGATTTAAAAGGTGATAAAGAAAAAGCGCTTATAAACGCAATTGAAAGCGAAAAAGTTTTGCTTGCAATTTGCGGTGGCTACCAAATGTTAGGTAAATATTATAAAACGCATGACGGCAATCAAATGGATTTTATCGGTGCGCTTGATTTTTATACAGTCGGCGCAAAACAGCGTATGATAGGCAATTACGCATTTAAAACCGAAAGCGGTATTGAAATTGTAGGATTTGAAAACCATTCAGGCAAAACCTATTTAGGAAGTGGCGTAAAACCGCTTGGAACTGTTATAAAAGGTTTTGGCAACAATGGCGAAGATAAAACCGAAGGTGCAATTTACAAAAATACTTTTTGTACCTATTCGCACGGTCCTGTTTTACCTAAAAACCCTGAATTTGCCGATTTGCTTATTAAAAAAGCACTTATAAACAAGTATAATGATGATGAGTTAGCAACGATAAATGACGAATTTGAAACAAAAGCACATAATTCAGTAATGAATATGTATATAAATTCTTAAAACTTAAGGAGTGGATTAAAAATGATAACTAATGATATTAAATATGTAGGTGTTAACGACCATGATTTAGATCTTTTCGAAGGTCAATACATTGTACCAAGCGGTATGGCTTATAACTCTTACGCAATAATTGATGAAAAAATCGCAATTATGGATTCGGTTGAAGCAAGATTTTTTGATGAATGGATTGCAAACATTAAAAACGCTTTAGGAGAAAGAGAGCCTGATTATCTTGTTGTTCAACATATGGAGCCTGACCATTCAGCTAATATCGAAAACTTTTTAAACGCGTACCCAAACGCTACAATAGTTTCATCTGATAAAGCATTTACAATGATGTCAAACTTCTTCAAAACCGCTTTTGAAGACAGAAGAATTGTAGTAGGCGAGGGTGATACCTTAAATCTTGGTACTCATACTTTAAATTTTGTTGCCGCTCCTATGGTGCATTGGCCTGAAGTTATTGTTACTTATGACAGCAAAGATAAAGTTTTGTTTTCTGCTGATGCTTTCGGTAAATTTGGCGCATTAGATGTTGAGGAAGACTGGGCTTGTGAAGCAAGAAGATATTATTTTGGAATTGTCGGTAAATATGGTATGATGGCGCAAAATTTGCTTAAAAAAGCAAGTGCGTTTGATATTAAAACAATTTGCCCGTTGCACGGTCCTGTTTTATCTGAAAATCTTGAATATTATCTCGATTTATATAACACTTGGACTACTTACGGCGTTGAGAGCGAGGGCGTTATGATTGCTTATACTTCCGTTTACGGCCACACAAAAGAGGCTGTTGAGCTTCTCGCTAAAAAATTAGAAGAAAAAGGCTGCAAAAAAGTTGCTGTAAACGACCTTGCTCGTTGCGATATGGCTGAGGCTGTTGAAGACGCTTTTAGATATGGTAAAATTGTTTTGGCTACAACTACCTATAACGCCGAAATTTTCCCGTTTATGAAAACATTTATTGACAGTTTAACAGAGCGCAACTTCCAAAATAAAAAAATCGGCTTAATTGAAAACGGAAGTTGGGCACCTGCTGCCGCCAAATATATGAAATCTATGTTTGAAAAAAGCAAAAATCTTGAATTCACCGATACTGTTGTAACTATTAAATCCGCTTTAAGCGATGAAAATATAAAACAAATTGAGGTGTTGGCTGATGAAATCATCAAATAGTATTGATAACAAAGCATTATTTAAAATCAGTTACGGACTTTATGTTTTAACTGTAAATGACGGCAAAAAAGATAACGGTTGCATTGTAAATACACCTATTCAAGTTACAAGCACACCGCAAAAAGTGGCCGTTACAGTAAGTAAACAAAACTATTCGCACGATGTTATTAAAAATACTAAAATTATGAATATTAACTGTTTAAGCGTTGAAACGCCCTTTAGTATTTTTGAAAAATTCGGTTTTGCAAGCGGTAGAGATGTTGATAAATTTGCCGATTGTACACCTAATCACTCTGAAAACGGTCTTGTTGTTTTAAAGAAGTATATAAACGCTTTTATTTCGCTAAAAGTTACAGATTATATCGACCTTGGAACTCACGGAATGTTCATTTGCGATGTAACGCAAGCGCAAAACATTTCTGATGTTGAGTCAATGACATATACTTATTATCAGGAAAATGTTAAACCAAAGCCGAAAACAGAGAAGAAAAAAGGTTTTGTTTGCAAAATTTGCGGTTATGTTTATGAGGGTGATGAGTTGCCAGATGACTTTATTTGTCCGCTATGTAAACACGGTGCCGCTGATTTTGAACCGCTAAATTAAGTAAAATTTAAAAAACTTCGCAAATTATTTGCGAAGTTTTTTTGTTTTATAAATTTTATTTGCAAAACAATATGTAAAAATTCCTATTACAATTCCTAAAACAGTTGCCCCTAAAATATCAGTAGGGTAGTGAACATATAAATAAAGCCTTGAAAACGCTATTAACACAGCAATAGGAATTGCAAATAAAGCAAATTTTTTATTAGCAATTGTAAGAACCGTTGCGCTTATTACCGAAACGAGTGTATGGCCTGAGGGGAAAGAATATTCACTCGGTTTGGAAATAATTAGTTTAATGCTTGTGTTAATATCATAAGGTCTTGTTCTTGCAACAATATTTTTAATTATTAGGTTGCCAAATATAAGGCCGAGTAGCATACCGACAAGCATTATAACGCCTGTTTTGCGGTGTTTTTTGGTTAAAAGCAGAATAATTGCGGTAATAATCCAAATTGCACCGCCGGTTGCAAGCAAAGTTACTTTTGGCATTAAAAAATCTAAAAAAGAACATTTAAGGTTTTCCTGAATCCAATTAAGTACATTTAAGTCAAAATCAGTCATAAACTCACCTTATTTTGCTTTAGATTCACAATAAACACATCTGTAAATGCGGTTTTGTTTATCGGTTAGTTTAAAAATATGCGTTAATTCCTGCTCGGTTGTTGTAATACAACGAGGATTTTTGCATTTTATAACATTTGTGATTTTTTCAGGCAATTTTAGTTTCTTTTTCTCAACTAATTCGCTGTTTTTAATGATATTTACAGTAGCATCTGGGTCAATATATGCCAAAATGTCAATATCAACATCAAAATCAGAATCAATTTTAATTATATCTTTTTTGCCGAGTTTTTTTGAAGGAGCGTTTTTGATAATTGCGACCGAACAGCAAAGATTTTCAAGCCCTAAAAATTTATAAATCTCCATCGCTTTACCTGCTGTAATGTGGTCAATTACAATACCGTTTTTAATTGAATCTATATTCATTAAAGCACCTCCAAAAGCATTAAAATAAGCGCCATTCTCATATATTTTCCGTATAAAACTTGTTTGAAGTAGCAAGCACGGTCATCTTTATCAATTGCTACCGAAATTTCGTTTACTCTCGGCAACGGGTGCAAAATCGATAAATCTTTTTTAGCATTTTCAAGTTTTTCAGGAGTTAAAATATAACTGTCTTTTAAGCGCAAATAATCTGCCTCATTAAAAAATCTTTCACGCTGAACTCTTGTCATATACAAAATATCAAGTTCGGGCATAACGCTTTGTAAATCAGTTGTTTGAATATATTCAAAATTATTCTTTTGAATAATATCTTTTTTAATATAACTTGGTAGTTTTAGCTCCTCAGGTGAAATTAAAACAAATTTAATATTTTTGTATCTTGACAAAGCTTCAATTAATGAGTGTACTGTTCTGCCGAATTTTAAGTCACCGCAAAAACCTACTGTTAAATTGTCAAAACTGCCTTTTTCACGATAAATTGTGAGCAAATCGGCAAGAGTTTGTGTAGGGTGATTGTGTCCGCCGTCGCCTGCGTTAATAACAGGAATATCAGCGTTCATTGCCGCAACGAGCGGTGCGCCCTCTTTTGGGTGGCGCATTGCGATAATGTCAGCATAGCAACTTATAACTTTTGCGGTATCGGCAACGCTTTCGCCTTTAGCTGCCGAAGAAGTGCCGGCATCTGACATTGAAAGCACATTTCCGCCAAGTTCATACATAGCCGCCTCAAAAGAAAGGCGTGTGCGTGTTGACGGCTCAAAAAACAAAGTCGCTAACTTTTTGCCCTTGCAAATTTCTGCATATTTTTGCGGGTTTTCAATAATATCGTTTGCGGTATCAATTAATTTTTGAAGTTCTTCAACCGATAAATCAAGAATATTAATTACGCTTTTCATTGTTTTAACCTTTCAAGCCTTTTTCTTGGTGTTCCATATTTTCAACAACAATATCGTGAATATCACCGAGAGAAGAGCAATATTCAAGCACTTCCCAAGGCTTATCTGTATGAAAATGAATTTTAATTAAATCTTCATCACCTACAGCGAGCAGGCAATCACCTTTAAAATGTTCTAAAATATAATCGTGAATATCGTCTTCGTCGAGGTCGCGTCCCTCAATTAAAAGTTGAGTATCAAATCTGTTTTCCATTTTACTTTACTCCTTAATTATTTATTAATCCAACTTTCATCAGAAGGATTGTTTCTAAATTTAATAAGTTTTTCGATATCTTCTTTTTCAATATAGCCTTCTTGCGCGGCAACTTGCGCAATGCAGTCAAAATTTGTAAGGCTGATATTTTTAACATTGGCTTCTGAAAGCCTGTCAAGACCTTTTTGCATTCCGTAAGTAAAAATGCTTGCAACGCCGATAACTTCGGCACCGGCCTCTCTTAAAGCGTCTACAACATCAATAACAGAACCGCCCGTTGAAATTAAATCTTCAATAACAACAACTTTTTGACCTTTTTCAAGTTTTCCTTCAATTCTGTTTTGTCTGCCGTGGTCTTTGTTGCCAGAACGAACATAACCCATTGGCATATCAAGCAAATGCGCTGTAATAGCAGCGTGTGCAATACCGGCAGTTGATGTACCCATTAAAACTTCGGCATCGGGGTAGTTTTCTTTTACAACTTTTGCGAGTGAAGTTTCAACATCATTTCTAACTTTTGGTGCGGTAAGAGTTAGTCTGTTATCGCAATACACAGGGCTTTTTATTCCGCTTGCCCATGTAAAAGGCTCGTTCGGGCGAAAGAAAACCGCTCCTATTGATAACAAATCTTTAGCAATTAATTTTTCCATTTTTACTTTTCCTTTCTAAATTCAAAATATCGATTTTACTGTATTTATTAGTGTAGGTGAAATAAATTCGTAGCCTTTATTTGTAGGGTGAACACCCTCAAATGTGAATTTTGGCAAATTATATCGGTTTAAACCGCAATTTGCATACATATCAGCAACAGGGCAAGAGAAAAACTCACCGATATTTCTAATCGCATTAACAAAATCAATTATTCTATTGCCGTTTACAACGGTATCAATACCGCTTATTCTTGCAGGCGGTTTTCTTTTTAGCGTATCTCTGTGAAGCGGTGTCATAAGCACAACTTTTATAAAAGGGTTACTGGTAAATATATGGTGTAATGCTTTACAGTAAGCACCGTAAAAAGTGTTTTCGTCAAATTCTGTGTCGGTTGATTTAGGCAAACTGCCGATTTTTGTACTAAGGCTAAAATCATTAATACCAACTGAAATAATGCAAAGTTCAGCATCTTTTAAATCATTAGTTAAAATAATTTCAAGTTGTTGTTTTATTGTTTGTCCGCCGACTGCAAAATTTCCAATATTAACAAGCCCCAACTTTTCATTAAGCAAAGTAGGGTAGCCACGACTTAATTTATTCTTATCAGGCTGATTGTTATCATTATCATAATGATAAGGCTTTGAATCTGAAGCCATAATGCTGTCGCCAAAATAAATTGTTTTAATACTTTTTTTCATATTAATCACAAAATTCTCTTAAACATCTTTCATAAGCTTCTACAGGATTTTTTGCTTGTGTTATAGGTCTGCCAACTACAATGTAATCAGAACCAATTTCTTTTGCTTTTTCTGGAGTGGTAACTCTGACTTGGTCGCCGATTTCACCATCTGCAAATCTAACACCCGGAGTTACGGTATAAAACTCATTGCCACAGGTTTGATGCACTTTTTGCGCTTCAAGCGGAGAGCATACAACGCCGTCAAGTCCTGCTTCTTTAGCGTTTTGCGCATAGTGCATAACAACCTTGTCAATAGGTTTGTTTATAAGTAAATCTTCTTCCATTCTTTCTTGTGAGGTAGAAGTAAGTTGTGTAACAGCAATTAAAATAGGTCTTGTGCCGTCTTCTCTTGTGAGTCCTTCAATTGCCGCTTGCATCATAGGAATTGTGCCTGCGGCATGAAGATTGCACATATCGACATCTAAACGAGAGAGAACAGCCATTGACTTTTTAACTGTATTAGGAATGTCGTGTAATTTTAAATCAAGAAAGATTTTGTGACCCCTTTGTTTAATCTCTTTAACAATTTGAGGACCTTCTGCATAAAAAAGTTCCATTCCGATTTTAACAAAAGGTTTTTTGTCTTTAAATTTATCAAGAAAATTCATTACTTCATCTTTGCTTGAAAAATCACAAGCAACAATAACATCTTTGCCCATTAATGCGCTCCTCCTACAATATTTTTTAAACTATTAATGCCGTATTTTTGCATAAAGGCAGGTAAATCATTAATTATATCTCGGCAAACATAAGGGTTAATAAGGTTTGCTGCGCCGATTTGTACCGCTGTCGCACCTGCTAACATCATTTCAATAACATCTTCAGCACTTGAAACGCCACCCATACCGACAATCGGTATATTAACTGCATCATAAACCTGATATACACAACGAAGAGCAACCGGTAAAATTGCGCTACCTGAAAAACCGCCCATTTTATTTGCAATTACAGGCTTTTTAGTCTTTAAATCTATTCTCATGCCTAAAAGCGTGTTAATAAGACTAATTCCGTCTGCGCCTGCCTCTTCACAAGCTTTTGCTATTTCAGCAATATTTGTTACATTAGGCGAAAGTTTAATAATAACAGGTTTTGTTGTAACTGCTTTTACAGCTTTTGTTACTTTAGCCACCATTTCGGGCGAAGTGCCAAAACTCATTCCGCCACCATGAACATTAGGGCAACTAACATTTACTTCAAGCCAGCCCACTTGCTCTTCTTTATCTAATTTTTCGCAAGTATAAGCGTAATCTTCAACAGAAAAACCGCTAACATTTGCCATAACTTTTTTATTAAAACATTTTTTAAGCTTTGGTAACTCTTCACTAATAACCTTTTCAACGCCGGGATTTTGAAGTCCTACAGCATTTATCATACCGTTTGGTGTTTCAGCAATTCTCGGTGTGGGGTTGCCAAAACGAGCATCTTTTGTAGTACCTTTAAACGAAAAAGTGCCAAGGCAGTTAATATCATACAACTCGCTAAACTCATAACCGAACCCGAATGTACCGCTTGCAGGTATTATAGGGTTATCAAGAGGTAAACCACATAAATTTACTTTTAAATCTACCATACAATTACCTCTCTTTCAAGCACAGGTCCGTCTTTGCAAATTCTGATATTTTTATATTTTGTTTTGCAAGAACAACCCATACAAGCGCCAAAACCGCAACCCATTCTTTCTTCAAAACTGTATTGACCGCTTGTTTTTGCGATATTTTCAATTGCTTCGAACATAGGCATTGGTCCGCAAGTGTAAAAATAAGAGTATTCTAAATCTTTTAAAACATCAGTTACAAAGCCTTTTTTACCGTAAGAGCCGTCAGCAGTTGCAAAATAAACTTTTGCACCTAAATTTTTAAATTCTTCTTCATAAAAAATCTCGTTTTCGGTATTAAAACCTAAAATTACCGATACATTTTTACCTTCAGTAATTAACTTTTTGCAAAGATTATACATAGGCGGAACACCAACGCCACCGCCGATTAAAACAGGGGAGTCGCCTGATTTTGTAATATCAAAACCATTGCCAAGTCCTGTTAAAATATCAAGTTTGTCGCCTGAATTTAATTTAGACATAACATCGGTGCCGCTGCCTACAACTTTATAAATTATAGTAACAGTTTTCTCATCGTAATCGCAAACCGAAATAGGTCGGCGAAGAAAAAATCCGTCTAATTTTATGTTAATAAACTGTCCGGGATTTTTTATATCGGAAGTGTCGCCAGATAAAACCATTTCAAATACATCTTTTGCGATTTTTTTATTTGAAACTATTTCAAAAATTCCTTGTTTCACTTAAAATCTCCTTAAATTAAGCGTTTATCGGAGAAATTCCGAATGTGGTTTCTTCCAAAACATCAATTAAAACTTTAACTGTATCAAGCGAAGTGAACATTGTAACATTGTTTTCAACTGCGCAACGGCGAATTTCAAAACCGTCTGACTCACCCTGAACAGAGTTTACATCACGAGTGTTAATAACATAGTTTACATAGCCTTGGCGCATATTGTCTAATATTTCTTCGCTACCTTCGCCTAATTTTGCAAGTGTATGTGTGCGTATACCGTTTTTCTTTAAGAAATCAGCAGTACCTTTGGTAGCTTCGATATTAAAGCCTAAATTGTAAAATCTTCTGATTAAAGGCAACGCTTCTTCTTTGTCGTTATCGGCGATAGTTGCTAAAACTGTACCGTAATTTTGTAAGTGCATACCGGAAGCTTGCAACGCTTTGTAAAGTGCGCGGTTAAGTCTGTCGTCATAGCCAATTGCTTCGCCTGTAGATTTCATTTCAGGGGAGAGGTAAGCGTCAAGACCACTGATTTTGCTGAATGAGAATACCGGAACTTTTACATACCAACGCTCTTTTTCCTGTGGATACATATCAAAAATGCCTTGCTCTTTAAGCGACTTGCCTAAAATAACATTAGTTGCAATATCAGCAAGTGAATAACCTGTTGATTTTGATAAGAAAGGAACTGTTCTTGATGAACGAGGGTTTACCTCAATAATATAAACATCATCATTTTTATCAACAATAAACTGAATGTTGTAAAGTCCGACAATGCCGATACCAAGTCCTAATTTTTTAGCATATTTCAAAATTGTGCCTTTAACTTTATCAGATATGCTGAAAACAGGGTAAACGCTGATTGAGTCACCGCTGTGAATACCGGTTCGCTCAACCAATTCCATAATACCGGGAACAAAAACATCTTCACCGTCGCAAATTGCATCAATTTCGACTTCTTTACCTTGAATATATTTATCAACCAAAACAGGCTTGTCTTCATCAATTTCAACGGCTGTTTTTAAGTAGTGGCGAAGTCCTGCTTCGTCAGCAACAATTTGCATAGCGCGACCGCCTAAAACGAATGACGGGCGAACTAAAACAGGGTAGCCGATTTGTTTTGCAACCGCAACGCCTTCTTCAATATTTGTAACCGCTTTACCGGTAGGTTGCGGGATTTTAAGGTCAACCAAAAGTTTTTCAAAAGCGTCTCTGTTTTCGGCTCTGTCGATTGCGGCGCAATCTGTACCGATAATGTTTACACCTCTGTCAGCCAAAGGTTGAGCCAAGTTAATAGCTGTTTGACCGCCAAGTGTTGTAATTACGCCGTAAGGTTTTTCAAGGTCGATTATGTTCATAACATCTTCAGGTGTGAGCGGTTCAAAATAGAGTTTATCTGAACAGGTATAATCAGTTGAAACTGTTTCAGGGTTGTTGTTGATTATAATAGCCTCATAACCCGATTGTTTGATTGTTTTAATTGCGTGAACGGTAGAATAGTCAAATTCAACGCCTTGACCTATACGAATAGGGCCTGAACCTAAAACGATAATTTTCTTTTTGTCAGATACTATCGACTCGTTTTCATCTTCATAAGTTGAATAGAAATAAGGAATATAACTTTCAAACTCGCTTGCGCAAGTATCAATCATTTTATAAACTGGAATAATATTTTCTTTTTTACGAAGATTATAAATATCTAATTCGCTTGTTTCCCAAAGTTTTGCGATAAAAGTATCGGAAAAGCCCATTTTTTTGGCTTCTTTAAGGGTATTAACATCAAACTTATGCTCTTTTAATTCTTTTTCAAAATCAACAATATTTTTAATTTTGTCAAGGAAAAGCATATCAATTTTTGTTGCATTCCAAATAACACCTAAATCTTCGCCGTGCCACATAAGTTCTGCAATAGCGTAAATTCGGTCGTCTGTACCTGTTTTGATATATTCAACCAATTCTTCTCTTGTATATTTATCAAATTTCTTTAAGAAAATGTGATTATAGTTTACATCTATTTCAAGCGAGCGAATTGCTTTTAAAAGGCTTTCTTCGATTGTTCTGCCAATGCTCATAACCTCGCCGGTGGCTTTCATTTGAGTAGAAAGTTTGTTTGAGGCTGTTGCAAATTTATCAAAAGGAAATCTCGGCATTTTTGTTACGACATAGTCAAGAGTCGGCTCAAAAGATGCCGGTGTATTTGCAATTTGAATTTCATCTAAAGTCATACCAATAGCGATTTTTGCAGAAACACGAGCAATTGGGTAACCGCTCGCTTTAGACGCTAATGCGGAAGAACGTGAAACCCTCGGGTTTACCTCGATTAAGTAATAACTAAATGATTCAGGGTCAAGCGCAAATTGAACATTACAACCGCCCTCGATTTTTAAAGCACGAATTGTTTTTAATGCGCTGTCACGAAGTAAATGGTATTCCTTATTTGTAAGTGTTTGGCTTGGCGCGACAACAATTGAGTCGCCTGTGTGAATACCGACAGGGTCAATATTTTCCATATTACAAACAGTAATAGCGGTATCGTTTTTATCACGAATTACCTCATATTCAATTTCTTTATAACCTTTAATGCTTTTTTCAACTAAAACCTGATGAACAGGGGAGAGTTTTAAAGCATTTTTCGCAATTTCTTTTAATTCTGCTTCATTATCAGCAAAACCGCCGCCTGTACCGCCTAATGTAAATGCAGGGCGAAGTACAACAGGGTAGCCTATTTCTTCAGCAGCGTTTATTGCTTCGTCCATAGAATTTGCAATAATTGACGGCAAAACAGGTTCGCCGATTTCTTCGCAAAGTTCTTTAAACAACTCTCTGTCTTCCGCTTTTTCAATACTCTCGGAAGAAGTGCCGAGAAGTTCAACCTGACACTCTCTTAAAACACCTTTCTTCTCAAGTTGCATTGCAATGTTAAGACCTGTTTGTCCGCCGATACCCGGAATAAGAGCGTCTGGGCGTTCATATCTTATGATTTTTGCAACATATTCGAGTGTGAGCGGTTCCATATATACTTTATCTGCAATAGTGGTATCAGTCATAATTGTTGCAGGGTTGGAGTTGCAAAGAATAACTTCATAACCTTCTTCACGAAGTGCAAGACACGCTTGTGTACCTGCATAGTCAAATTCAGCCGCTTGTCCAATAACAATAGGACCCGAACCGATTACAAGAACTTTTTTAATATCGTTTCTTTTAGGCATTATCTTTGTCCTCCTCCATAATTTTTATAAATTTCTTAAATAAATATATACTGTCTTGCGGACCCGGCGCACTTTCAGGGTGATATTGTACCGAGAACACTTTATCTTCTTTGCATTCAACACCCTCAACTGTGTTGTCAAGTATATTTATATGAGTTGGGGTGAGTTTTGTATTTTTCAAACTGTCATAATCAACAGCGTAACTGTGGTTTTGGCTGGTTATTTCAATTTTACCGTTTTCAAGGTTTTTAACAGGGTGGTTACCGCCTCTATGGCCAAATTTCAATTTATAAGTTTTTGCGCCGTAAGCGAGCGAAATCATTTGATGTCCAAGGCAAATACCAAAAATAGGTTTTTTGCCGATTAATTCTTTTACAAGATTAATTACCGTTGTAACATCTTCAGGGTCGCCGGGGCCGTTAGACAAGAAAATGCCGTCAGGATTCATTGCAAGAATATCTTTAGCGCTTGTGTTAAAAGGAACAACTGTAACATTGCAACTGTGCGCATTAAGCGAGCGAATAATATTAAGCTTTATTCCGCAGTCAATTGCAACAACATTGAATTTGTGGTTAGATGTTCTTGAATACCATCTTTTTTGGCAACTTACTTTTTCAACTGCATCATGGGGAACAGGAGTGTTTTTGATAATTTCAAGACCCTCTTCAAGCGAAGTTTCGGCGCTTGTTATCAAAACTCTTCTGCTACCTAAATCTCTAATACTTCTTGTTATTTTTCTTGTATCAACACCGTAAATTCCCGGAATATGATTTTCCTCTAAAATTTCTGAAAGTGTTTTTGTATAGCGGAAATTAGAAGGGTTATCGTTATATTCTCTTACAATTAAACCGCCAATTGTAGGAATTTTTGTTTCAAAGTCATCGTCAGCAACGCCGTAATTGCCGATAAGCGGATAGGTCATAACAACCATTTGATATGTATATGACGGGTCGGAAACAATTTCCTGATAACCTACCATAGATGTATTAAATACAATTTCGCAAACTCTTTGAGTGTTTTCGCCGAAGCCGTAACCGTAATACTCTTCGCCGTTTTCAAGAATTATTTTTCTGTCATATTTTCTTGCCATTTTACTTCTCCTTTACATATCGTCATTTTACATTTAGCATTTATTTTGTAATTTTCAAAAGGAGTGCTCCTGCCTTTTGAAAAAAAGTTATCAGGATTTACAGTTTCTTTTGCATTTAAGTCATAAACGCATAAGTCGGCTCTCTCACCAATATTTAAACCGCCCGAAATATTAAACCTTTTTTTAGGGTTATAGTGCATTAACTCAATTAGTTTTTCAAGCGTAATTATTTTTTCTTTAACTAAGTAAGTATATAAAAGAGGGAAGGCACATTCAAGTGCTACAACGCCCATAGCTGATTTTTCAAGCCCTTTTGATTTCTCCTCTTTACTGTGCGGTGCGTGGTCAGTTGCTATCATATCAATTGTGCCGTCTTTTAAGCCCTCAATCAGCGCAAGTCTGTCCTCTTCGCATCGAATTGGCGGATTCATTTTAAACCTGCCGTCTTCTTGCAACATACTGTCGTTAAGTAATAGGTAAGTAGGGGATGTTTCGCAGGTTACATCAAGACCTTCTTTTTTCGCTTTTCTTATTATTTCAACACTTTCTTTTGTTGAAATATGGCAAATATGATATTTACAACCAGTTTGCTTTACAAGTTCTAAATCTCTCGCAATTTGCTTAAATTCACTCGCAGAACAAATGCCTTTGTGATTGTGCGCTTTTGCATATTCACCATCGTGAATGTATCCACCTTTTAGAAGCGAATTATCTTCACAATGCGCTACAATTATTTTATTAAGGCTTTTTGCCCTTATCATAGCGCTTTTCATCATATCGTCAGATTGAACGCCTCTGCCGTCATCAGAAAAGGCGACAACATAAGGAGACAAGTCGTTCATATCAGACAGTTGCTCGCCGTTTTCACCTTTTGTAATTGAGCCGTATGGAATTACATTTATAACAGCATCTTTTTTAATTACATCGGTTTGAACCTTTAAATTTTCCAAACTGTCGGGAACAGGGTTTAAATTAGGCATTGAGCAAACTGTTGTATAACCGCCGTGCGCTGCTGCCTTACTCCCGCTTTTAATTGTTTCTTTATAACAAAAACCCGGCTGACGAAGATGAACGTGAACATCAACGAAACCGGGAAAAATAAAATAATTATTACAATCAATAACAGTATAGTTTGAAAAACAAGAATTTTCGGAAATTTCAAAAACTAAACCCTCACGAATAAAAACATTCGCTTTTTTTAACGTTTGATTTGTTAAAACATTTGCGTTTTTGAGGACTAAATTCATTTTGCCGTATCCTTTCTTGTTTTTGCCATTTTGAATATTATAGCACATTATTTTAAAATGTCAAGTGTTTTTATACTGTATATTGTATATATTAAATTTTTTCTATTCCGGAATAAACTAAATCTATGAATTGGTCGGCACACCTTGGAGTTCTTCCGCCGTTTCTTATTGCATATGCCTCTGCTTTAATCAAAAGGCTGTCTTTATCATATTCCAAACCTTTTTCGTCAGCAAGTGAGGTAACAATTTCTGCAAATCGATATCTGTCGGGTTTTGTAAAGGTTATGCAAAGTCCAAAACGAGCGCAAAGTCCCATAATGTCTTGAATATTATCATTAGCGTTAACAACATCGCCCTCTCTATCAGCAATTGTTTCTTTAATCAAATGTCTGTGGTTGCTTGTAGCATAAATAGAAACATTGCTCGGTAAACCTTTTGAGTTTCCGTCAATAATTGTTTTTAAAGCGCAGAAATTCGGGTCTTCAGCTGAAAAAGTAATATCATCAATAAAAATAATAAATTTAAGCGGATTGTTAGCAAGTTTTGAAACAATATTCGAAATTGCAGTTACTTGAGAAGTGTCAATTTCAATCAAGCGTAGTCCTTCGCTGAAAAACTCGCTTGAAATAGCTTTTATTGAGCTTGATTTTCCTGTACCTGCATCACCATATAGTAAAACATTACAACAAGGTTTACCCTCAACTAAAGCTTTTGTGTTTTCAATAACTTTTTGGCGCTCTCTGTCATAACTGTAAATGTTTTTAAGTTTTCTAATATTATAACTCTCTGTTGCTTTTAATTCACCGTTATTATCTACATGAAAAACATAATTGTTCGCAAAAATACCGAAGCCTGTTTTTGAAATATCTTTTATTCTTTCATAATATTCACTTGTAAAATCTTCGCTGAAAGTAGGGAAGATTTTAAAATTATTAATTACATCTGCCGAAAAATCATTCTTTTCTAAAGTTGAAATTTTATAAAGCTTTTTTAATTCCAAATCGAGCTGTTCTTTTAAGAAACAGACATCTTTTTTTGCACAAATTAAAGACGTGTAAATGTTTTCATCAGTAAAAACTAACTCTTTAACATATTCAGTAAAGTTCAAGTTATTAGAGATAATTGAAGAAATGAATTCGCTGTATGATTTAATTACGTTATATTCACCGTTCAGTTTCATAAGCGCCTGAAAAGCAGGCGAATACTTTAAATTCTTAAAAATAATTAGCGAATTTAAGTCATTATTTATTTCTTTTAAACTGTAAGGCATTATTAACCCTCCTCTTAATAGAATAATTATAACATATAATATACATTTTAGATACTTATATTTTATAAATCGTCATTTTGCACAAAAAGAAAGACTTTTTTTATTAAATATTTGTTGTCGCAAACTGTTGACAAACAGCAAATATTAAAATATAATTATAGAAAATGAAAATTAAACACTGTGATAGGGGCAAAGGTTACAAGTTTTCGTCTACAGAAAGTTGTCGGTTGATGCAAGACAACGGCGTGTTGTAAATCAAGTCTCTCCCTTGAGTGGCGGACAGAAAGAGATTTTTATCTTGAGTATGAAAGACGGAACTTCACCGTTATAGGAAGTAGGCATTAATTGTGCTGAATAAAGTGGGTTTTAAACCAAGAAAAGTGGTACCGCGGAGATTAAAGTTTCAGTCTTCGTCTTTTTGTATAAAAGACGAAGGCTTTTTGTTATATCTGCTAAAATTCATATTTTGAAGTATAATTGCCAATTTACGAAAGGATTATATTAATTATGAACGCAAAAAAATACAAACGCCAATATTTCAATCCTCCTAAAGCGGAGTATGATTGGGTAAAAAAAGAATATATTGAAAAGGCTCCTAAATGGTGCTCGGTTGACCTTCGTGACGGCAACCAGTCTTTAATAATTCCTATGAGCATTGAAGAAAAACTTGAGTTTTTTGACTTGCTTGTTAAACTTGGTTTTAAAGAAATTGAAGTGGGTTTTCCTGCTGCTTCTGATACCGAATATAACTTTTTACGCCGTCTTATTGAGGAAAACAGAATTCCTGATGACGTTACTGTGCAGGTTTTAACACAAGCGAGAGAACATATTATTAAAAAAACTTTTGAAAGTCTTGAAGGTTGCAAAAACGCAATTGTTCACTTTTATAATTCAACTTCTTTTGCACAACGCCAGCAGGTGTTTAAAAAAGATAAACAGGAAATTATCGACATTGCTGTAAAAGGCGCCGAGTTGATTGTTAAATTGCAAAAAGAATACGGCAGTAATTTCAGATTTGAGTATTCTCCTGAGTCATTTACAGGAACTGAGCCTGAATTTGCACTTGAAATTTCAAACGCCGTTCTTGATGTTTTAAAACCGAATGAAAATAATGTTGTAATTTTAAATCTTCCTGTTACGGTTGAATTATCATTACCGCATATTTATGCAAATCAAATTGAATATATGTCTAAAAATATTAAATATCGTGAGTTTGTTGAAATTTCGCTTCACCCTCATAACGATAGAGGTTGTGGCGTTGCCGATACTGAACTTGGTATTTTAGCAGGTGCCGACAGGGTAGAGGGTACGCTTTTCGGCAACGGCGAGAGAACAGGTAATGTAGATATTATCACACTTGCTATGAATATGTATACTCACGGCGTTGACCCGAAGCTTGATTTCTCAAATATGCCTAAAATTTGCGAGGTTTATGAAAGAGTAACGAGAATGAAAGTTTACGAGAGAACTCCATATGCAGGTTCTCTTGTATTTGCTGCTTTTTCCGGCTCTCATCAAGATGCTATTGCAAAAGGTATGCACTTTAAAGAAGATAATAACGAAGAACAATGGTCTGTTCCATATTTGCCAATTGACCCAACTGATGTAGGCAGAAAATATGAAACAGATGTTATTAGAATTAATTCGCAATCAGGTAAAGGCGGTATCGGTTATGTTCTTGAACAGAATTACGGCTATATTTTACCGAAAGTTTTATGCGAAAAGGTAAGTTATTTTATTAAAGGTATTTCTGATGAGCAACATAGAGAATTAATGCCTAACGAAATTTACGACGCTTTTAAAGAAAACTTTGTTAATGTTAATTCGCCTATCGAATATGTTGACGCCCACTTTGCCCGTCTTGAAGATGAAAAATTCAAAGCAGTTTTGACTGCTGTTATCAACGGTGAAGAAAAAATTCTTGCAGGCGAGGGTAACGGTCGATTAGACGCGGTAAGCAAAGCGCTTAACAAAGAAATTAAAACTAACATTGAAAACCTTACCTATGCTGAACATGCTCTTGAAAAAGGTTCAACCTCTAAAGCGGTTACTTATGTCGGAATTACTGATTCCGAAGGCAACACCGAATGGGGCGTAGGTATTCATAATGATATTATTACTTCATCGATTAAAGCATTGTTTGCGGCAGTAAACCGTTCAAACAGCGTTAAATAAGGAGAAAAAATAATGGGAATGACAATGACTCAAAAGATTTTAGCGCACGGCGCAAATCTTGAAAAAGTTGAAGCAGGTCAGTTAATTAGAACAAAGTTAAATCTCGTTCTCGGTAACGACATTACAACACCTGTTGCAATTAACGAATTTAACAAGGTCGGATTTGACGGCGTTTTTGACAACAAAAAAATTGCAATGGTAATGGACCATTTTGTTCCAAATAAAGATATTAAAGCCGCCGAGCAAACAAAACAATGCAGAATGTTTGCAGGCAAATATGATATTGAAAATTATTTTGATGTCGGCGATATGGGTATTGAACACGCATTATTGCCCGAAAAAGGTCTTGTAGTACCGGGTGATATTGTTATCGGCGCTGACTCGCATACTTGTACTTATGGTGCTTTGGGTGCATTTTCAACAGGTGTCGGCAGTACTGACATGGCTGCAGGCATGGCAACAGGCGAAGCATGGTTTAAAGTGCCTTCTGCAATTAAATTTGTGCTTAAAGGTCAATTGCAACCGATGGTTTCGGGTAAAGATGTTATTCTTTACATTATCGGCAAAATCGGCGTTGACGGCGCTCTTTATAAATCGATGGAATTTACAGGCGAAGGACTTAAAAGCCTTTCTATCGATGACAGACTTTGTATGGCTAATATGGCTATTGAAGCAGGTGCAAAAAACGGCATTTTTGAGGTTGATGATATTACACTCGCTTATGTAAATGAGAGAAAACAACACGATTATAAAGTGTTTAAAGCTGATGAAGATGCAGAATATGACGAAGTAATTGAAATTGATTTATCTAAAATTAATTCAACTGTAGCATGTCCACATTTACCAGAAAACACTAAAGATGCAACTGAATTAACAGATATTAAAGTTGACCAAGTTGTTATCGGCTCTTGCACAAACGGCAGATATTCTGACCTTAAAGCAGCAGCTGAAATTTTAAGAGGCAAACACATTGCAAAAGGTATTAGATGTATTGTTATTCCTGCTACTCAAACAATTTACAAACAAGCTATTAAAGAGGGTTTTATTGATATATTTATCGACGCAGGCTGTGCGGTTTCAACTCCGACTTGCGGACCGTGTTTAGGCGGTTATATGGGAATTTTAGCTGAAGATGAAGTTGCACTTGCCACTACAAACCGAAACTTTGTCGGCAGAATGGGTCATGTGACATCAAAAATTTATCTTGCAAGCCCCGAAGTTGCTGCTGCAACTGCGATAAACGGTTATATTACCGACCCGAAAGCGTTATAAGGAGGAAAATTTTATGAATGCACACGGTTTTGCTCATAAATACGGAAACAATGTTGATACTGATGTAATTATTCCAGCAAGATATTTAAACACAGCAGACCACAAAGAATTGGCTGCTCATTGCATGGAAGATATAGATAAAGAATTTGTAAACAAAGTAAACAATGGCGATATTATGATAGGTGGCGCAAATTTTGGTTGTGGCTCTTCTCGTGAACACGCTCCAATCGCTATTAAAGAGTCGGGTATTGCCTGCGTTATTGCAAAAAGTTTTGCAAGAATTTTTTACAGAAACTCAATTAATATAGGTCTTGCTATTTTAGAATGTCCTGAAGCGTCCGAAGGCATTGAAAACGGCGATGAAGTTAAAATTGATTTTGATAACGGCGTTATTACCAATGTAACCAGCGGTAAAGAGTTTAAAGCACAACCATTTCCACCGTTTATTAAAGAAATTATCGCTAAAAACGGTTTATTAAATTCAATAAAGAAATAACAGGAGAAAAGCATATGAATAAAAAAATTGCGGTTTTAAAAGGTGACGGAATAGGTCCTGAAATTGTTGATGAAGCAATAAAAGTTCTTGACGTTGTTGCTGAAAAATTCGGCCACAACTTTGAATATGACTATCTTGATATGGGCGGTTGTTCGATTGATAAATACGGCGTTCCGATTACTGACGAAGCGATTGAAAGATGTAAACAAAGCGACAGCGTTTTGTTAGGCGCGGTCGGCGGTCCAAAATGGGACACTTGCGACCCTGCAGTTCGTCCAGAAAAAGGACTTTTAAAAGTTAGAGCAGAACTCGGTCTTTTTGCTAATCTTCGCCCTACAAAAATGTTTAAACAGCTCTCAAGCGCATGTCCTTTAAAAGAAGAATGCACTCAAAACGGCATTGATTTGATGATTGTAAGAGAACTTACAGGCGGAATTTACTTTGGTGAACACAAAACCGTTGGCGATACCGCTTCAGATTTAATGATTTACAGCGAAGAAGAAATTGAGCGAATCGGCAGAGTCGGTTTTGAAACCGCTATGAAAAGGAATAAAAAACTCGCTTCTGTTGATAAAGCAAATGTGCTTGATTCCTCAAAACTTTGGCGCAAAGTTATGCACAAACTTTCAAAAGAATACCCCGAAGTTGAATATTCTGATGTGCTTGTTGATAACTGTGCAATGCAACTTATAAGAAATCCAGGTCAATTTGATGTAATTGTAACTGAAAATATGTTTGGCGATATTTTGTCTGATGAAGCAAGTATGCTCACAGGGTCAATTGGCATGATGCCTTCAGCAAGCCTTTCACAAACAACTCTCGGAATGTATGAGCCAATTCACGGTTCTGCACCGGATATTGCCGGAAAAGGCATTGCAAATCCACTTGGTACAATACTTTCAGTCGCTATGATGCTTCGTTATTCTTTTGATATGGCAAAAGAAGCTGACGCTATTGAGCAGGCAGTTGATGCTGTTTTGAACGAAAATTATCGTACAATTGATATAAAAAGTGAAAATTTACAAGAAAAAATCGTTTCTTGTATTGAAATTGGCGACAAAATATGCGATAATATAAAGAAGTTATAATATTTAGAAGGTGAAATAATGATAACACTTGAAACAGTCTATCAGGCGGCTTTTGCTTTAAAAGATGTAATTAGGAATACTGAACTTATTCACGCTCCTAATATTAAAGAAGATGTTGACGTCTACATAAAACCTGAAAACTTGCAAGTAACAGGTTCTTTTAAGGTAAGAGGTTCCGCTTTTAAAATTTCGCAACTAAGCGATGAAGAGAAGAAAAAAGGCGTTATCGCTTGTTCTGCCGGCAACCACGCTCAAGGCGTTGCATTGGCAGCAACTAAAAACGGAATTAAATCTATAATTTGCTTGCCTGAGGGCGCACCTATTTCAAAGGTTGAGGCTACCCGTAAATTTGGTGCTGAAATTGAAATGGTTAAAGGCGTTTATGATGACGCTTATCATAAAGCGTTAGAACTTCGTGATGAAAAAGGTATGGCTTTTATTCACCCGTTTGACGATGAGGCGGTTATTGCAGGTCAAGGCACAATCGGTCTTGAAATTTTACAAGAAAATCCTGATGTTGAAGCGGTTGTAGTACCAGTAGGCGGTGGCGGACTAATTTCGGGCGTTGCTTATGCAATCAAAACTCTTCGTCCTGATGTTAAAGTTTACGGTGTTCAAGCCGAAGGCGCTCCTTCAATGGTGAAATCTTTAGATGAAGATAAAATTTTAACACTACCAAAAGTTTCTACAATTGCTGACGGTATTGCGGTTAAAGAACCCGGTGCTAACACCTTTGAATATTGTAAAAAATATGTTGATGAAATTGTAACCGTTACCGAAGATGAAATTTCGGCAGCAATTTTAAAACTTATTGAGCAACAAAAACTTACTGCCGAAGGTGCAGGCGCAGTTTCAGTTGCGGCAGTTATGTTTGATAAAGTACCTGTTAAAAACAAAAATACAGTTTGTATTGTTTCAGGCGGTAATATTGATGTAACAATTCTTTCACGAGTCATCAGCAGAGGTCTTTTAAAAACAGGAAGACTTTGTAAGTTATCTATTGAACTTATGGATAAACCGGGACAACTTCGTGATGTTTCGGAAATTATCGCTTCTTGCGGTGCAAATGTGGTTTCTGTAAACTACGAGCACGCAGGCAAAGGCTCAAATGTTAACGACTGTGTTTTAACAATTGAGATGGAAACTAAAAACTTTGAACATATAAAACAAGTTGAAAACGCATTGAAAAATGCAGGTTTTCATTTGGTATAATAAGGAGAATTAAAATGGCAGAGAATATTTATACAAAAAATGCTCCTGATGCAATCGGCCCTTATTCGCAGGCGGTTGTAACAGGGAATTTAGTTTTTACCTCCGGTCAAATCGCAATCAATCCGGCAAGCGGTGAGGTTGAGGCAAAAACTATTGAAGAACAAACTCATCAGGTTTGTAAAAACCTTTCGGCAGTATTAACTCAAGCAGGTTCTTCGCTTGATAACGCTGTAAAAACTGTCTGTTTTTTGGCCGATATGAGCGATTTTGCTGCATTTAACGAAGTTTACGGTCAATATTTTAAAAATAAACCGGCTCGCTCTTGTGTAGCCGTCAAAACCCTTCCTAAAAATGTTCTTGTAGAAGTAGATGTAATCGCAGAAAAATAAGGAAAGGTATTGATTTTATGAAGTTAAACGGTTCGGAAATTTTAGTACAAGTATTTTTAGAGCAGGGCGTTGATACCGTTTTCGGTTATCCCGGTGGCGCTGTTTTAAATATTTATGATGCTTTGTATAAAAATTCAGACAAGATTAAACATTATATGACTGCTCACGAGCAGGGTGCGGCTCACGCTGCTGACGGATATGCCAGAGCAACAGGCAAAACAGGCGTTGTTATTGCAACATCAGGCCCTGGTGCTACAAACTTAGTTACAGGTATTGCAACTGCTTATATGGACAGCGTTCCTATGGTTTGCATTACAGGTAATGTAGGTAATTCATTTATTGGTCGTGACAGTTTCCAAGAAGTTTATATTGCAGGCATTACAATGCCTATTACAAAACATAATTTTGTAGTTAGAAATGTTGAAGATTTGGCTGATACTTTAAGAAGTGCTTTTAAAATCGCTTCATCAGGCAGACCCGGTCCTGTTTTGGTAGATATTCCTAAAGATGTTACCGCAGCGGTAGCTGAATATAAAAAGCCAAAACATATTCAACAAGAGCACAGCGGTAAAGAATATAATTTAACCGAAATTGCTAATGTTATTAACGGTGCTAAAAAACCTGTATTATTCATTGGTGGCGGCGCAAAAATTTCAAAAGCAGAAAGCGAAGTTTTTGAACTTATTAAAAAGGCTGATATTCCTGCTACACATACTATTATGGCGTCTGGCGTTTTGCGTTATGACGAGCCATTAAATCTTGGCATTTTAGGTATGCATGGTAATGTTCACGCAAATAAAGCGGTTGATAAAGCAGATGTTTTAATCGCTGTAGGAACAAGATTTTCTGACAGGGTTGCGCTTAACACAAAAGCATTCGCTTCAAGAGCAAAGATTATTCATATTGATATTGACAAGAGCGAAGTCAATAAAAATGTAAAAGTTGATTACAGTTTTATAGGTGATGTAAAAGTTGCGCTTGAACTTTTGCTTCCGCTTATTAAACAAAATGAGCATAAAGATTGGATTGAAAAAATCAATTCGTGGAAAATTAAATTCCCAGAACCAAAAGGCAACAAACTCACGCCTAAATCAATTTTTGATGCAATTAACAATTCCGCTGATGAGCATGATTATTTTGCTACAGATGTTGGTCAACATCAAATGTGGGCGGCACAATATCTTAATCATACAAAAGCAAACCACTTCTTAACAAGTGGTGGTCTTGGTACAATGGGCTATGGTTACGGCGCTGCTATTGGTGCTGCTATCGGCGCAAAAGCTAAACGAGTTTACCATATCACAAGCGACGGCTCGTTCCATATGAATATGAACGAGGCTTGCACAGCGGTTAGTTACAACATTCCTATTGTCAGCATTATCGTTAACAACGCAGTTTTAGGTATGGTAAGGCAATGGCAGGCTGTTTTCTACGGCAGAAGATTTTCTTCTTCGGAGCCTGAAAGAGTAACCGACTACAAAAAGGTTATTGAAGGTTTCGGCGGAACAGGTTTTGTTTGTGAAACTAATGAGCAGTTACAAGAAGCGCTCGAAAAAGCAAAAGAATGTAACGGTCCTGTTTGGATTGATTGCAGAATTGATAGGGAAGAGCGAGTTTTGCCGATGATTCCTGCGGGTAAAACCGTTAACGATACAATAAGCGAATAAGGAGGAATTTTTGTGGACAGTAAAAGATATATAAGTGTTTTAGTTGAAAACCACGAGGGCGTACTTGCTCGAATTTCCTCATTATTCTGTCAAAGAGGCTTTAATATTGACAGTTTGACCGTTTCAGCTACAAACAATGAGAATTTATCGAGAATTACAATTACTACAAGAGGTAATGAGGCTGAATTTAATCAAATTATGCGTCAAACCGAAAAAATTCACGAGTTTAAAGGCTTTTTTGAACTTGAGGAAAAATCGTCGTTACTTCGCGAACTTTTATTAATAAAAGTTCAGGCAGATGAGTCTAACAGACCCGCTTTAAGAGAAATAGCGACTATTTATAAAGCAAAAATCATCGATTTGTCATCTGAAAGTATGGTTTTTGAACTTACTGGCGAACCTGACAAAATTGACGGATTTTTGGATATACTTTCAAAATACAATATATTGGAAGTATGCAGAACAGGCGTTACCGCAATGCAACGCGGCGATGTAGAATTAATTAAGTAAATATTAAAAACAAAAAGGAGAGTTTTTATTATGATTAAAAAATACTATGATTCAGATTGTAACTTAGGTTTACTTGACGGCAAAACCGTTGCTATTATGGGCTACGGCAGCCAAGGTCACGCACATGCACAAAACTTAAATGAAAGCGGAGTAAATGTAATTGTAGGTCTTCGCAAAGATTCTTCAAGCTGGAAAAAAGCAGAAGAAGCGGGACTTAAAGTTATGGAAATTCCAGAAGCTGCAAAAGCAGCTGACATTGTTATGATGCTTGTTCCTGATGAACTCGCTGCTGACATTTACAACGAGCAGGTTGCTCCTTACATGGAAGAGGGTAATGTTCTTTGCTTTGCACACGGTTTTAACATTCACTTTAACTTCATTAAACCTTCAAAAGACATTGATGTTATTATGATTGCTCCTAAAGGACCTGGTCATACAGTAAGAAGTCAATATCTCGAAGGCAAAGGCGTACCAAGCCTTATCGCTGTTTACCAAGACGCTTCAGGCAGAGCTAAAGATTATGCTTTGGCATATGCAAGCGGTATCGGCGCAGGCAGAGCAGGTATTCTCGAAACATCATTTAGAGAAGAAACAGAAACTGACCTTTTCGGTGAACAGGCTGTTCTTTGCGGTGGTGTAACAGAACTTATGAAAGCAGGTTTTGATACATTGGTAGAAGCAGGTTATGAACCTGAAATGGCATATTTTGAGTGTATTCACGAAATGAAACTTATCGTTGACCTTATCAATAATGGCGGTTTCGCTATGATGAGATATTCAATTTCTAATACTGCTGAATACGGCGATTACAGAACAGGTAAAAGACTTATTACAGACGATACTCGTAAAGAAATGAAAAAAGTATTATCTGAAATTCAAGACGGTACTTTTGCTTCTGAATTTATGTCAGAATTCTCTTCGGGCAGAAAAGCAAAATTCTTGGCTACTCGCCGTAAAGAAAGCGAACACTTACTTGAAAAAGTTGGCGCTGAACTTCGTAAAATGATGAGTTGGCTTAAAAAATAATTAAAAACTATAAGGCTGACTTGTACTTAGTCAGCCTTTGTTTTAAAGAAAGGATAAACCTTTATGAATTTAAGAAGCGACAATGTAACAAAAGGCGCAGAGCGTGCGCCAAACCGTTCTTTGTTTTACGCAATGGGTTACACCAAAGAAGAGTTGGAAAGACCGCTTATCGGCGTAATTTCAGCACATAGCGAAATTGTACCGGGTCATTTTCATCTTGACAAAATAGCTGATGCTGTAAAAGCAGGCGTAAGAATGGCAGGCGGTACTCCTGTATTAATTCCTGCGATTGGCGTTTGCGACGGTATCGCAATGGGCCATATTGGTATGAAATATTCGCTCGCATCTCGTGAACTTATTGCTGACAGCGTTGAAACAATGGTTATGGCTCATCAGTTAGACGGTGTTGTTTTAATTCCTAACTGTGATAAAATTGTTCCTGGTATGGTAATGGGCGCAGTTCGTCTTGATATTCCGGCTGTTGTATGTTCAGGCGGTCCTATGCTTGCAGGTTCTTATGACGGACAGGAAGTTAGTCTTTCAAAAATGTTTGAAGCAGTAGGCGCTTATAAAGCCGGTATGATTGATGAGCGCAAACTTGATGAGTGCGAAAAAGGCGTTTGTCCGGGTTGCGGTTCATGCGCAGGTATGTATACTGCAAACAGTATGAACTGTCTTTGTGAATCGCTCGGAATTGCTTTGCCGGGCAACGGCACTATTCCTGCTGTTCATTCTGCAAGAACTGCTCTTGCTAAACATGCAGGTATGGCGATTATGAATTTGGTTGAAAAAGGCATTACTGCTCGTCAAATTATTAATGAAAAATCAATTAAAAACGCACTTGCTTGCGATATGGCGCTGGGTTGCTCATCAAACAGCGTTTTGCATTTGCTCGCAATTGCAAATGAAGCAGGCGTTCCGCTTGATTTGAAATTATTTAACGAAACAAGTGAGAAAGTACCTAACTTGTGCCATTTAGCACCGGCAGGTCCTACACATATGCAAGACCTTAACAATGCAGGCGGTATTCCGGCTGTTCAAGCAGAACTCGCTAAAAAGAATTTGCTTGATTTATCGGCACTCACCGCAACAGGCAAAACTATTGCAGAAAATATTGAAGGCGCATATATTAAAGATACAAATTCAATTCGCACAATTGATAATCCTTACAGCCAAACAGGCGGTATTCAAATTTTGTGGGGCAATATCGCTCAAAACGGTTGTGTTGTTAAAAGAAGTGCTGTTGCACCTGAAATGCTTAAACATTCAGGACCTGCAAGAGTATTTAACAGCGAAGATGAGGCTATTAAAGCGATTTATGCATCTGAAATTCATGACGGCGATGTTGTAGTAATTCGTTACGAGGGTCCAAAAGGCGGTCCTGGTATGCGTGAAATGCTTAATCCGACTTCGGCACTCGCAGGTATGAAACTTGACAAAACTGTTGCTTTAATAACTGACGGTAGATTTTCAGGCGCATCAAGAGGCGCATCAATCGGTCATGTTTCACCAGAAGCCGCTGATGGCGGTAACATTGGTCTTATTGAAGAGGGCGATATTATTGAAATTGATATTCCAAACGCTTCAATTAATGTAAATGTTTCTGATGATGAATTAGCCAAACGCCGTGAAAAATATGTTGCACCTGAACCAAATATTAAAACAGGTTGGCTTTACAGATATTCACGCTTGGTAAGCGGTGCTGATAAAGGCGCAATAATGAAATAATATACAACTAAAAAACACCTGATTAAGAAGTCAGGTGTTTTTATATTACATATTTTATTTTGCTGATAATAAATCAGACATATTGAAAATTCCTTTTTCTTGATTTTTAAGGAAAATCGCCGCATTTACTGCACCAACTGCAAAAATCTCTTTAGAACGGGCAGAGTGCGAAAGTTTAATAATTTCATCTCTACCTGCAAAAATGATTTCATGTTCACCAACGATTGTTCCGCCTCTTACAGCGTGAAGACCAATTTCTTTTTTAGGTCTTTTCTCGCTCTTTGAGTGGCGGTCAAACTCATAATTATAAGAATTATCAAGTTCTTCGTTAATAGCATCAGCAAGCATTAATGCAGTTCCGGAAGGAGCATCAATTTTCTGATTGTGGTGAGCCTCAACAATTTCAATATCAAAATCATTTGCAAGCACATTTGTCGCTTTTTTTGCAAGTTCAGCAAGCAAATTAACGCCAAGCGACATATTGTAAGTGAAAAATACAGGAATTTCTTTTGATGCGGTATTTATCATTTCAATATGTTCTTCGCAAAGACCTGTTGTAGCAATTACAGCTGGAATTTTTTTGCATTTTGCGTAATTTAACAACTCGCTTAATGCAGAAGGGTGCGAAAAATCAATAATTACATCAGGGTTTTCTTCTATTTTAGAAAAATCTTTATAAATAGGAAAGTTATCATATTTTTCGCCAAATTTATCAACACCGCAAACCACTTCACAGTCATCACGGTTTTCTACAATATTGTAAATAACCTTTCCCATATGTCCGCAAGCGCCAACAAGCAGCAATTTAACCATTATTATACATTCCTTTAATTATTATTTTGCCAAACCGTGTTTTTTAAGCGAGTTTTTAATAACTTCGCAATGTTCAGGCGTAGGTTTAACAAGCGGTAATCTACATTCGCCTACATCAAAGCCCATAATATTTAAAGCCTCTTTAACAGGGGTTGGGTTAACCTCAATAAACAAATTATTGATAAGGTCTAAATATTCAATTTGCAATTTTGCACTTTTTTCAACATTACCGTCAAAATACTCTTCGCAAATATCATGTGCAACTTTCGGTGCAACATTGGAAAGTACAGAAATTACACCTTTACCGCCGAGTGAGAGAATAGGAACAATTTGGTCATCGTTACCCGAATAAATATCAAGATTATCACCGCAAAGTTCTTTAATTCTTGCAACCTGCGAAATATTGCCCGAAGCCTCTTTTGTAGCGACAATATTCTTATGTTTAGCTAATTCTTTATAGGTTTCAGGAGTAATGTTAAGCCCTGTACGAGAAGGTACATTGTAAAGAATTATCGGAATATTAACTCTGTCAGCAATATAGTTATAATGCGCAATTAAACCCTCTTGCGAAGTTTTGTTGTAATAAGGTGTTACAATCAAAAGAGCATCTGCACCACATTCTTCGGCATAAGCAGAAAGGTCAGCCGCAAAATATGTTTCGTTTGAGCCTGTACCTGCAATAACCGGAACTCTTTTATTAACATAATCAATTGTAAATTTCATTACTTGCTTATGTTCTTCGTGCGACATTGTTGCGCTTTCAGCGGTTGTTCCGCAGGCAATAATAGCGTCTGTGCCGTTATTAATTTGAAAATCAATAATTTCTTTTAATTTTTCGTAATTAACCGTTCCGTCTTGATTCATCGGAGTTACAAGCGCAACGCCTGCACCTGTAAAAATAGTATTCTTCATAAGTTTTGTAACCTCGTTATTAAAATATTAATCAAAATAACCTTTAGCAGCAAGGAATTCTGCCATTAACACAGCTCCGCCGGCAGCGCCACGAAGTGTGTTGTGAGAAAGGCAAACAAATTTATAATCATATTGAGTATCTTCTCTTAATCTGCCGATATGAACAGCCATACCTTTGTCAGTATCACGGGTTAATTTAACCTGTGGCATATCATCTTCGGTGTAATAGTGTAAAAACTTTTCAGGAGCAGAAGGAAGTTTCAATTTTTGAGGAACTGATGAGAAATTGTTCCAAATATCAATCATTTCTTCTTTTTCAGGTTTTTCACCGTCTTCAAATCTAACAAAAACTGCACTTAAATGACCGTCTGATACTGGTACTCTGATACATTGAGCGGTAAAATTAGGTCTTGAAGCGTTAACAATTTTGCCATCTTCAATTTTACCCCAAATTTTAAGTGGCTCTTGTTCTGATTTTTCCTCTTCACCGCCGATATAAGGTATAACATTATCAACCATTTCAGGCCAGCGTTCAAAAGTCTTGCCTGCACCTGAAATTGCCTGATATGTACATACTAAAACATCTTTAACATGATATTTTTTGCTAACAGGGAAGAGAGCAGGAACATAGTTTTGAATTGAACAGTTAGATTTAACTGCTACAAAACCACGTTTTGTACCAAGTCGTTTTCTTTGTGATTTAATAATTTCAGCATGCTCATAGTTAAGTTCAGGTATGAGCATAGGCACATCTTCAGTACCTCTGTTAGCCGAGTTGTTAGAAACAACCGGACATTCGAGTTTAGCATATTTGAACTCTAATTCTCTTATTTCATCTTTTTTCATATCAACTGCGCAGAAAACAAAATCAACTAAAGAAGCGATTTCTTCCATATCTGCAGTAGCATCAAAAAGAACCATATCTTTCATTATTTCGGGAATAGGTTTTTGCATAGCCCATCTGCCGTTTACCGCTTCAAAATAAGTTTTGCCTTTTGAACGAGGGGAAGCGGCAACTGCTACAATTTCAAACCATGGGTGATTTTCAAGCAACAAAGCGTATCTTTGACCTACCATACCTGTAGCGCCGATAATACCAACCTTATATTTTTTCATGAATTTCAGCCTTTCTAAAAATAATTTATAAAAAATCCTTGTAATATCAGGAATTTTGCAATATAATAGATTTTAGCACATAATACCCAATATTAATTTCACCGTATTATTATACTATAATTTGAAAGGATTGTCAATATGAGAAAGCAGGATTTTTATTATAATTTACCTGAGGAATTAATTGCTCAGCATCCTGCAGATAAGCGTGAAAATTCACGATTAATGATTTTAGATAAGCAAACAGGAAAAACTGATAATAAACACTTTTATAATATTATTGATTACTTAAACAAAGGCGATTGTTTAGTTTTAAACAACACAAAAGTAATTCCTGCGAGAATTTACGGCACAAGGGAAGATACAGGCGCTGTTGTTGAGTTTTTATTACTTAAAAATTTAGGAAATGATGAGTGGGAATGTTTGGCAGGACCCGGCAAAAAAGCCAAAGTCGGCTGTAAATTTACTTTTGCAGACGGCATTTTAAAAGCCGAAGTAATAAATGTTAAAGATGACGGCAACAGAATTATAAAACTTTCATATAAAGGCAATTTTTATGAAGTTCTTGATAAAGTCGGTGAAATGCCTCTACCACATTATATTCATGAGAAGTTAAAAGATTGCAAGCGATATCAAACGGTATATGCAAAATATGAGGGTTCGGCAGCCGCTCCTACAGCAGGTCTTCATTTTACCGAAGAATTACTTGAAAAAATCAAGCAAAAAGGCGTAAAAATCGCTTATGTTACTTTGCATGTAGGTTTAGGCACATTTAGACCTGTTAAAGAAGAAAATATTGAAAACCACTTAATGCACTCGGAACATTATGTTTTACCGCAAGAAACTGCTGAAATTATTAACGAAACCAAGCAAAGCGGTGGAAGAGTTATTTGTGTTGGCACAACATCTTGCAGAACTGTTGAGTCAGTAGCAAGCAAATGCGGTAAAATTGTTGCTGATGAAGACGATACTTCGATTTTTATTTATCCGGGATATGAATTTAAGTGTCTTGACGCTTTGATTACCAATTTTCATTTGCCTGAAAGTACGCTTATTATGCTTATTTCTGCGCTTGCAGGCAGAGAAAATGTTTTAAATGCTTACAAAATTGCCGTTGAAGAAAAATATCGCTTTTTCTCATTTGGCGATGCAATGTTTATTTGTTAAGGAGAAAATATGGCTTATAAACTTTTAAAAACCGAAAACCACGCACGCAGGGGAGAGTTTGAAACAGTTCACGGAACGGTGCAAACACCTGCTTTTATGAATGTTGCAACTTGTGGCGCAATAAAAGGCGCCGTTTCTGCCTTTGACCTTGCAGATTTAAAGTGTCAAGTGCAACTTTGCAACACATATCATTTACACTTGCGCCCAGGTGATGAAAATGTAAAAAAACTCGGTGGATTACATAAATTCACAGGTTTTTCAGGACCTATTTTAACAGATTCAGGCGGTTTTCAGGTGTTTTCGCTTGCAAAACTGCGCAACATAAAAGAAGAGGGCGTTGAATTTCACTCGCATATTGACGGCAGAAAAATTTTTATGGGACCTGAGCAGAGTATGCAAATTCAATCAAATCTCGCCTCAACAATAGCAATGGCTTTTGATGAGTGTGTTGAAAATCCTGCTCCGTTTTCTTATGCAAAAGAGTCTTGTGCAAGAACAACACGCTGGCTTGAACGCTGCCAAAAAGAGATGAAAAGGCTTAACTCTCTTGATGATACAATTAATAAAAATCAACTGCTTTTCGGTATAAATCAAGGTTGTACTTTTGAAGATTTAAGAGCGGAACATATGAAAACTATTGCTGAAATGGAACTTGACGGCTATGCA
Source organism: Oscillospiraceae bacterium (assembly GCA_902769255.1). Taxonomy (GTDB): domain Bacteria; phylum Bacillota; class Clostridia; order Oscillospirales; family Acutalibacteraceae; genus RUG11462. The sequence continues at coordinate 172,044 of CACXOM010000002.1, read as the reverse complement.
ATAGGCGGTCTTGCAGTAGGCGAGCCTGCAGAAGTTATGTATTCAGTAATTGAGGCGGTTGAGCCTTTTGCGCCGAAAGATAAAATTCGTTATTTAATGGGTGTCGGAACACCTATGAATATTTTAGAGGCGGTAAGAAGGGGAGTTGACCTTTTTGATTGTGTTATGCCTTCGAGAAACGCACGCCACGGACAATTATTTACAAGCAAAGGTATAATTAATATAAATAATGCAAAATATATTTTAGACGAAAGCCCGATTGATGATGAATGTGATTGTCCTGTTTGCAAAAAGCACTCAAAAGCATATATTCGTCATTTGATAAGAGCAAATGAAATGCTCGGTATGCGCCTTTGCGTAATGCATAATCTTTATTTTTATAATTCTTTGATGGAAAAAATCAGAAATGCGCTTGACGAGGGCTGTTTTGAACAGTTTTATCAGTCGCAAAAAGGTGTAATTGATAAAAGAATTTAAAAAAATTTAAAAAAAATTAAATTAACACTTGAAAAATTATAAACTTTCTGTTATAATCTTTTAGGTGTTCAAATTTAGGGGTATCGCCAAGCGGTAAGGCACTGGATTTTGATTCCAGCATTCGTAGGTTCAAATCCTGCTACCCCTGCCAAACTCTTGAAATCATTTTTGGTTTCAAGAGTTTTTATTTTAATATAAAAAAGCGGAGTTTTTAACTCCGCTTTTAGTTTTTTGAAATTACCCTCTGCTTTCAACATTGTTCATTATAGTTGAAATAATTGTTGGGTAGACTTGCTCATAAGGGGACTGAGAGCGGTCAAATAATCCTAATCCGCCAAGACCGTTATCCCACCAGAACATTGGTATATCAAGTTCAGTCGCTTTTTGAGTTATGCGATTAATGCAAGAAACTCTATTTTCAAGCGTATTGTTTGTTGCAATACCAAACTCATTCATCATAACAGCGTAACCATTATCTAACCACAAATTTTTAACTATATTGAATTTTGCATCAATATCAGAGTATGCCGTTGGCATATTAACTGTTTTAGTACCAAATGCACCTTCAGGAAAGTAGTAGTGAACATTTAATATAAACTTATCATTTGCGCTGTCGGTTGGTACTGTGAAATTTATAATGTCATCCTCGCCAAGATAAGCACCATAAGTATTAACAATTATAAATCTATTCACATTGTTAGAACCGCTTGCTCTGACTGTATTAACGAATTTTTGTGCAAGAGTATTTACCACAGCATAGTCGCTGTTTTGTTTTGCGCTCCAATCATCAGGTAATTTCAAAACCTCATTGTAACCCTCGAACATAAGCCTGCCGTCATAATCTTTAAATCGTTCTGAAATTTGTTCCCACATTGCCGTAAATTTTGCGTACATGCTTGTTAAATCAGTATTTATTGTATAAAGCCAATTAAACTCATTATGCGAGTTTAAAATGCAATACATGTCCTGTTCTAAAATCATATCAACGACTTCTTGAACTCTGTCCATAAGAATATCACTTATTTTATAATCAGGACCATCACCAATCGCTTCAGACCAAGTTACAGGCATTCTTACAGCGTTAAATCCTGCTGACTTAAAGGATGAAATCAACTGAGCATCTGTCGGTTGAATAAAGTCATATTTATGCTCTGTAGCTTCTAAATCAGCTACAGTATAAGTATCACCGCTTTTGTTTATCATACAATCAAGCGAACGACCGGTATTTATACCAATCTTTATTTTATTCAAATAATTCTTTGAACTCAAATTAAAAAGTGCGTCAGTATTTTTTAAACTCGCCCAATAATCCACATTGCTTTTAATGCTTTGCGATTTTTGCGAGTAGTCGCTGTTTTCATCATTTTTATAATGATAAGCGACATAGGCCATTGAACGAGTATTATTTGAAACATTATCATTCTCATAAGAAGCATAAACTTCTTTTTCGTAATCACCGATTTTCACTTTTATATAACCTCTTCCGATAAACTCCCTTGCCAAGTTGCCTGAATTAGCATTGAAACTGTTTTTAGTTAGAATATTTGCAATTGAGCCGACAAAAGTGTTTGTTGAATAGTACTCATCTGCAGTGTATTTTACATCGACTTTGTTATATGAAGCGTTTAAAGTCAACTCATTGCCGCTTGCAACATCAATAGGTGTAATTAAGCGTGCCTTTTGATATCTCTGCTCCATAAGTTGATACTAAATCATCAATCAAACTTGCGTTTACTGTTGTGTAAAATCTAATACCATTTACTTCACCGAGTCGAATAGAAGCGCCTTTTTTCATAGTTTTCACCATTCCTTTATATCATTCTAACTCTATTACACTTATTTAAAATAAAATTTCAATAACATATATGATACTATTTTTAACATATTTGATACTTTTTCTTGAAATATATTGATTTGTATAATACTATGTATTTATAGTAATTATTTTGCGAGGATTTGTTATATGAGTAATATAAATATACAAAATTTGATAATAACAGAAATATGCGGTGCAGTAAAAGTTAAAAAAGCAAAGGACGAATATTTTGAAATGCAAAATCGTCAAAGCATTGGACTGTCATTCAAATTATATGGTAAATCCGAATTTTATCAAAATGAAAAAACTTATTATTCTGATGAAAATAACATCATTTTAATGCCGAAAGATTCAAGTTATAGTGTTAAATCTATAGATGACAGCGACTGTATAATAGTGAATTTTAACGCAAATAATGCTGATTCAATTCAAGAAATATTGCAAATTCCTATTTCCTCGGAAATTGCTGATTCTGTAACTCGTGCTTTTAGAGAAATATTTGATTCTTACGGCGATGAATTAAAGCAATATCGATGTATGGCAAGGCTTTATAGAATTCTTGATTTGTTATTCTCAAATAATTTTTTAGAAAACTCTCCATTAAATGAAGTTGTGGAATATATTGAAAATAACATTTCAAAACCAAATATTACTAACGCTGAACTTGCAAAAATTATGGGTTACAGCGAAGTGTATTTTAGAAAAATGTTTTTCAAACAATTCGGTATAAGCCCAATAAAATTTGTTATTAACAAAAGAATAAACTGCGCTATGAAACTTTTAAGCAGCAATTGTTCTGTAACTGAAACCGCTGAAAAATGCGGATTTAACAGCGTTTTTCATTTTTCAAGAGAGTTTAAAAAACTAACCGGCAAAGCACCGACAGAATTCGCAAAACAAAATTACACATATTAAAAAACGCCGTTTAAAACGGCGTTTTTTAATTTTGGTGGAGGCGAGGAGAGTCGAACTCCTGTCCGAAAATTCGTTCCTGAATCTTTCTCCGAGTGCAGTTGATTATTTAAATTCCCTAATAAAGCCGACAAACAACAATCTTCTAAATCAGGTAGTCCTTTTAATTTATGGCGAAATACAAGACTATTTTTCGCTCACATTTACCGCAAAGTCGACGCCCCGTTATCAGCTGCGGTTATCTGATAGGGAACGAGCAGCACTTAGGCTGCTAAAGCAACATTATTAGTGTTGATTAATTTATAAGTGTTACTTTTAAAGCGGTGCAACTCCGCTACTCGCTTAATTCAGTTCAAAATCCCCGTCGAAACCTTTACGCCCCCATATTTTATCTATTCCGTTCTTTTAAAGCACGGTCAATATCTCTTTTAGCTTGCTTTTTAGCGAGCGTTTCGCGCTTATCATGAAGATTTTTACCTTTGCATAGTCCTATTTCAACCTTAACTTTAGAACCTTTAAAATAAACCGATATTGGAATAATAGTAAGACCGTCTTGTTTGATTTTGCCGAAAAGACGGTCAATTTCTTTTTTGTGCATTAAGAGTTTGCGCACTCTAAAAGGGTCTTTGTTAAAAATATTTCCTTGCTCATAAGGTGAAATATGCATATAGTTTACAAAAATCTCACCGTTTTTAACCATACACCAGCTCTCTTTTAAATTAACTCTGCCGGCTCTGATTGACTTTACTTCTGTGCCTACAAGTTCGATTCCTGCTTCAAACTTTTCAAGCACAAAATATTCGTGGTATGCTTTTTTGTTGTTAGCGATTATTTTTATGCCCTCGTTCATAAGCAGAAACCTCCCTTTTTATTAATCTAATTCCTGTCTGCCGTCAAACGCACGAATTAATGTAACTTCATCGGAATACTCAACCGAAGCACCTACAGGAATACCATAAGCAAGCCTTGTAACTTTAATTTCAAACGGTTTTAAAAGTTTTGAAATATAAATCGCTGTCGCTTCGCCGTCAACTGTAGGATTAGTTGCCATAATTACTTCTTTAACATCTTCATTAGTAACTCTATAAAGAAGTTCTTTGATTTTTAATGTATCAGGCGTAATTCCGTCAATAGGTGAGAGAAGCCCGTGCAAAACATGATAAGTACCGTTGTATTCTTTGGTTCTTTCAAATGCAATTACATCTTGCGGTGATTCGACCACGCAAATTAACGATTTATCTCTTACAGGGTCGTTACAAATAGAGCAAATATCAGTATCTGTTAATGTTTGACAACATTTGCAATATTTTGCTTTTTCTTTAGCGGTTACGATAGATTGAGCAAATTCTTTAACATCATTTTCAGGCATAGAAAGAATATGAAAAGCAATTCTTTGCGCCGATTTTCTGCCGATTGAAGGCAGGGAAGTGAATTTATCAATCAATTTGTCAACCGAAGGTATATTGTAAGCCATAATAATTTACCTTAAAACAATCCCGGAATGTTAAGTCCGCTCGTAAGTCCAGACATAACGCTTTCAGATTCGTCAGTTGCTGCTTTAACAGCCTGATTTACTGCGGTGATAACTAAATCTTCAAGCATTTCGACATCATCTTTAGCGTCTTCAACTAAGTCAGGACTAATTTCTAATTTTGTAATGTTGTATTTACCGGTAACTGTTGCTTTAACCATTCCGCCACCCGATTCAGCAGTATATTCTTTTTCTTCGAGTTCAGCCTGCATTTGAGTCATATTTGCCTGCATTTCCTGCGCTTGTTTTAACAATTGCGCTTGAGATTTAGGCTGATATTCTTTAGGTAATCTTGCTTTCATATTTTAAAAATCCTTTCAAATTTATATTTCCATAATAATAGGTAAAATCATAGGGCTTCGCCTTGTTCGCTCATATAAAAATCTCGATAAATCATCGCGAATTTTTGTTTTAATAGCGACCCAATCATAAACATCATTATTATAAAGTTTATCAATGCTGTTATAAACAGTTTCTTTAATATCGTTCATCAACTCTTCGCTTTCTCTTACATAAACAAATCCGCGAGAAACAATATCAGGACCCGAAACAACTTCACCCGTTGCCGAGTCAATAGTCATTACAGGAATAATTATACCGTCTTCTGCAAGGTGTTTTCTGTCACGAAGTACTATACTGCCGACATCGCCAACACCATAACCGTCAACCAAAACCCTGCCAGAATGTACCGATTCTTTTTGAGTAACGGAGTTTTTGGTAAGTTCAATTACTTTGCCATTTTCGCTTAATAATATATTTTTTTCTTTGATGCCTACTTGTTTTGCTAAATCTTTATGATGAGCAAGTTGTTTTTGTTCGCCGTGAACAGGAATAAAGAATTTTGGGTTTACCATAGCAAGCATAATTTTTAATTCCTCTTTGCAAGCGTGACCCGAAACATGCACATCATACATTTTTTCATAAATTACATTAGCGCCAAGTTTCATAAGTCCGTTTACAACATTAGAAACGGTTTTTTCATTGCCCGGAATAGGGCTTGCGCTGATAATAATTGTATCATTAGGTGTAATATTAACATTTTTATGCTGATTTTGCGCCATTCTGTGCAATGCGCTCATAGGCTCGCCTTGCGAACCCGTTGTAATAATCACCAATTGGTGCGGGGCATAAGAATTAATTGATTTTATATTAATCAAAACGCCTTGCGGAATACTTAAATAGCCGAGCCTTGTAGCAACCTCAACAACATTTGTCATAGACCTGCCCGAAACCGCAACTTTTCTACCGCATTTTACCGCCTCATCAATAATTTGTTGCATTCTGTGAATGTTAGATGAAAAAGTTGCAACAATAATGCGGTCTTTTTTTGCGGATTTGAATAAGTTTTCAAACGATGCGCCTACAGTCTTTTCGCTCAAAGTAATTCCGGCACGCTCTGCGTTAGTAGAGTCAGAAAGTAACGCTAAAACACCTTCTTTACCAAGTTGCGATATTCTTGCAATATCAATCATTTCGCCGTTAATAGGCGTTGAGTCAAATTTAAAGTCGCCGGTCATTAGAACTGTGCCGACAGGTGTAGTAATTGCAAAAGCAACAGCATCAGGAATTGAGTGATTAACATGAATAAACTCAACTGTGAATTTACCGCATTTAACAACATCGCCAGGTTTCTTTTCAACTAATTTTGCGTTAGAAATACCGTGTTCTTCAAGTTTTCCCTCAATTAAACCTAAAGTCAACGCTCTTGAATAAACAGGTGCATCAATTTCTTTTAACAAATAGGGAACTGCGCCAATATGGTCCTCATGACCGTGAGTAATAAAAATACCCTTAATTTTATCTTTATTGTTTTTAAGATATGTTAAATCGGGAATTACAATGTCAATTCCGAGCATTTCATCATCAGGAAAAGCAAGACCGCAATCAACAACAATCATTTCATTTTCATATTCAAAAACAGTACAGTTTTTGCCTATTTCTTCAAGTCCGCCGAGAGGTATTATTTTTAAAGGACTTTTTGCTGTTTCTTTAACGACTTTTTTAGCATTTTGTCTAAAATTTACCTGCTTTTTGGCGGTATTTACCTTTGTATAAAGTTTGTTATTTGTTTTCTTTTGGCTTGTGTTTTTATTATTGTTTTTATAATTAGCCATAATTCCTCCTTACAACAACAAATACAGACTCCAAAATTTAAAGTCTGATTTTATAAAATTATGACTGCTTTTCTAACGCCCAAAAGCAGTATTTATTTTATATAAATATAAATTAAGTTCAAATCTATACTTATATTTTAATGCAAGTTTAATAATATGTCAAGGATTATATTTTTTAGTAGACAAATTGATAAAAATAAATTATAATGTTAAAAAAGAGGTGAAATCTTGACAGGTCTTTACATTCATATACCGTTTTGCGCCAAAAAATGTGGTTATTGCGATTTTTACTCAATAAATTATAATATAAACACAGTTGAAAAATATGTCGAATTTTTATGCAAAAAAATAAATAATCTAAAAACTGTGTTTGATACTGTTTATTTTGGCGGCGGAACACCCTCGATAATTGGCGCTAAAAACTTATGTAAGATACTTTCTTGCATAAAATATAAAGAAAACGCGGAAATTACTGTTGAAGTTAATCCAAAAAGTTATAAAAAAGGCTTTTTTGATGAGATTTTTTGCGGTGGATTTAACAGGATTTCAATTGGTATGCAGTCGGCAAATGACAGCGAATTAAAACTGCTTACAAGAAATCATAGGTTAAAAGATGTGCAAGATACACTAAATAGCGCAAAAAATGCGGGTTTTGAAAACATTTCTCTTGATTTAATGATAGGAATTGAAAACCAAACTATTAAATCTTTGCAAAAATCTCTCGAATTTTGCATAAAAAATGATGTTAAACATTTATCTTGCTATATGTTAAAAATCGAAGAGAATACGCCTTTTTACAGCAAAAACTTAAATTTACCAAGTGAAGATGAAACAGCTCAGATGTATCTGTATTTGTGCGAATTTTTAAAAGAAAACGGGTTTTTTCATTACGAAATATCTAATTTTGCAAAAAAAGGTTATCAAAGCAGGCATAATTTGATTTATTGGGAATTAGGCGATTATTTAGGACTTGGTCCTTCTGCTCATTCTTTTATAAAAGGCAAAAGGTATTGTTACCCGAATGATATTAATTATTTTTTAGACAATAAAGAATATATTTATTTATCTGACGGTGGCGATACATATGATTATATTATGTTAGGACTAAGACTTAAAAAGGGAATAGACCTTAATAAAGTAAAAAACGAAGTCAATGAAGAATTCTTTGAAAAAGCCGAAAAATATATCAAATTAGGTTACGCAGTTTTAGAAAACAATATTTTTTCGTTAAACGAAAAAGGATTTTTAATACAAAACACGATTTTAAGCGACTTATTGGAGGAAATAAAATGAGAATAGGAATAGGCTATGATGTTCACAAATTAGTTGAAAACAGAGATTTAATTATAGGCGGAGTTAAAATTCCGTTTGAAAAAGGTTTGCTCGGCCATTCTGATGCTGATGTGCTTTTGCACGCAATTTCCGATGCGCTTTTAGGCGCTGCAAATTTAGGCGATATTGGCGTATTATTTCCCGATAATGACGAAAAATATAAAAATGCAAATTCATTGTTGCTTTTAAAAGAAGTTGTAGAAAAAATCAGAGAAAAAGGCTATGAAATTGAAAATATTGACTCAATTATTATTGCCGAAAAACCAAAAATGCGACAATATATTTGTGAAATGTGCAAAAACATTTCCGAAAAATGCGATATTCCTATTGATAAAATAAGCATAAAAGCAACAACCGAAGAAGGTTTAGGATTTAGCGGAAAAGGCGAGGGAATAGCCTCAAAAGCAATTGCACTAATTAAATAATAATATACAAAATTAAGCCTTAATGCATAAAATGTATTGAGGCTTTTATTTTAGCCAATTTAACAGAAATGAAGTGAAATATGGAAAAAGAATTAATTTATATAGGCTCAATTAACAAAGCCTTTAAAGCAAGAGACATTTTGAAAAAAAACGGTTATAAAGTCGCAATTGAAAGAGGAATTAACGCTTCATTAGATGAAGGTTGCGGTTACAGCATTTTAATAGTAAACGGCTCTGCAAAGCAAGCAAAAAGCATTTTAGAGCAAAACGGTTTTAAGAATTAGGGTTGTTTTTATGATATATTTTGATAATGCCGCTACAACATTTCACAAACCCGAATCTGTTTATAAAGCGGTGAATAAAGCCATAAAAGAACTTTCAGCAAACCCCGGCAGAAGCGGTCATAATCTCTCATTAAAAGCAGCAGAAACAGTTTACGAAACCAGAGTAAAAGTTGCAAATTTTTTCGGCGCAAAATCTTATGAAAATGTAGTTTTTACGCAAAACTGCACTATGTCAATTAATATGTGTATGCGGGGGCTTTTAAATAGGGGAGAGCATTTTATAATTTCAGACTTAGAGCATAACAGCGTTTTAAGAACCGCCGTTGACATAAAAAGGCAGGGAATAGAGTTTGATATTTTTGAATTTGATTACAATGTTGAAAAAACGCTTAATAATATAAAATCACTTATAAAACAAAATACAAAAGCAATAATTTGCACAAACGGCTCAAATGTATTCGGAATAAAACTTCATATAAAAGAAATAGGAAATCTTTGTAAAAATAACAGAATAAAATTTATTGTAGATGCCGCTCAAACCGCAGGTGTTATAGACATTAATATGAATTCAGATAATATAGACTATTTGTGCATAGCACCACACAAAGGGTTATACTCTCCAATGGGGCTTGGAATATTAATTACAGACAATTTACCTTTACCTTATGTTACAGGCGGAACAGGGAGCAGTTCAGCGCTGTCAGAACAACCCGAATATTTACCTGATAAATATGAAAGCGGAACAATAAATGTACCGGCAATTGCAGGGTTAAACGCAGGAATTGAGTTTGTAGAAAAGAACAAAAACTATATTTATCAAAAAGAGATGAATATAATTAACTATATTTATAACGAACTTTCAAAAATGCGAAATATCACTCTATATAACAAGCCTGATTTGCCTGTGCTTTCGTTTAATGTTGACGGTTTTACAGCAGACGAAGTCGGCAATTATTTAAACGAAAACCAAGTTTATGTAAGAACAGGACTTCATTGTGCGCCTCTTGCGCATAAAAAATTTAAAACACAGGGCAGGGGAACAGTAAGAGTTTCGGTTTCATATTTTAACACAATGAACGAAGCGAATGAATTTATAAATTTAATTAAAAAGTTTTGAGTTTTTAACCGAGTATTATTTGTTTACTCGGTTAAAAATTTCACAAAAAATACGCCCTAAAAAATCTTCACATACTAATTATTGTGGTTTACATAATAGGTTTACATAAAATTTCGTCACTTAACATAAAAATATAAGGTGAATTTTGTAACATTCTATAAAATGTCAAAAAAATTAAAAAAACAATTGAATTTAAACGGCTAATTTGATATAATATTTTAGCAATGTTTACATAATTATTTTTAAATATTTGTAATAAGTTGTCCTCACCTTTGCATAATTTGTATTAAGTTATGTAAAGTTATATTTTTGTGAGGGTGATTTTTTGATAAAAACAATTAGTTTAAAAGAGTATGTAAGCTTTAAATCGTTGCTAAAATCGAACCTAAAAATTTTAATAGCTACAATCTGTTTTTCTTTGTCACTACTTTTAGGCTCTTTCGCTGCAAGTGTGTGTGATGACAAAAGCTGTTTTGGTATAGCTTCATATTTTTCAAATTATTTGAAATTCATTGAAAATTGCGATTTTATTGACTTATTCTTAAATTCATATTTTCACTTTTCAATTTTAATTCTGATTAATATGGTTTTAGGGTTGTGCGTTATCGGAATTTTTTTAAACTGGTTTATTTTGTTTTTATTCGGTTTTGGCACAGGAGCAGTTTCCGGCTACATATTTTACGCATATTCTTTAAAAGGTTTATGCTTTTTTCTGCTAATTCTTTTGCCGGGGTTATTCTTGTTTAGTCTTGAACTTGTTTTAAGTTTTAAAGATTCTTTTGAATACTCTTTAAAATTATTCAAAACCGCAAACAAGAAATTAGTTTTTTCGGCAAACTTAAAGAATTATTTTTTAAAATATATAATATATTTTGTTATTTTAATGTTCATGTGCTTATTTAACGCATTTGTTATAATTAATTTTTACAGCTTTTTCAACTTTTAATTTAAGGATATTTTTAAAATGAGGGATTATTTAACTGAATTTACCGAGTATTTAACTCAGGTGAAAAAATCTTCAAAAAGTACAATTGAGTCTTATGTTCGTGATAATAAGGCTTTTTTGCGCTACGCAGAAGTAAATTCGGTTAATGTTGAAAAAGCAAGTGATGAAGATATCAAAAAATTTATCGACTCGCTTAAAAGAAGTGGAAAATCACAATCCACTTTAGTTAGAGTTTTAGCATCAATTCGCTGTTTTTACGAATTTTTAATACAAAACGGTTGTATTGAGTCAAATCCTACCGCTAAAATCAAACTACATAAAGAGCAAACAAAATTACCCGAAATTTTAACTCAAAAAGAAATTGATATTTTATTTTCGCAACCCAATGTATCAACCTTGCGAGGTTGCAGAGATAAAGCAATGCTTGAACTACTTTATGCAACAGGGCTACGTGTTTCAGAGCTTATTGACCTTGATATTGATGACATTAATTTGCAAATTGACATTGTTATTTGTCATTCTAAAAAAGCTGAAAGAATTGTACCGGTTTATAAAACCGCAATGAAATCAATAGAGAACTATTTAGGCAATGTTCGAGGCGCATTAGTTCCAAATAAGAGCGAAAAAGCACTTTTTGTTAATATGAACGGCTCAAGAATGACACGACAGGGATTTTGGAAAATTATTAAAGGTTACGCTGAAAGCGGTGGTATTGAAAAAACTATCACCCCGCATACTTTGCGACATTCTTTTGCTGCGCATTTGCTTGAAAACGGCGCAAAAATTAAAGATATTAAAGATATGCTTGGACATGCCGGCGTTTCTTCAACACAAATTTATTCTCAAATTATTAAGCAGAAATACGAAAATTCTTATACAAAATTTCACCCGAAGGCAGGACTTTAATCAATGGCAATTCAAACAATGGAGAAAAACTCCGTTTTAAAATATTTTGAAATATTAAAAGCAAAGTTTTTTAAAGTAGTAATTTTAAATTCAATTTTCTTTACTGCACTTACTGTTTTACTTATATGTATTATGGGGCTTAGCAGCCTATTTCAAAATGTTTTTAAAATTCAAAGCAATGTTATTGATGTGCTAATTTGTCTGCCTTTTATTTTACTCGGACCGCTTACAAGCGCAATTATCAAAGTTATGCGTGATTTTATTAGGGAAGAGCCGGGTTTTTTCTGGGAAGATTTTAAAAAAGCGTTTAAAGACAATTTTAAACAAAGCATTGTCATTGCGCTAATTCAATATATTTTTGTTTGGGCAATTTATATTGCAGGCGTTTTTTATTGGAACTTATCGAAAACAAGCATGCTTGGAACAGTCGGCTTGGGAGTTACGATTTTTGTAGGATTAGCGTTTATTTTTGCAAGTTATTATTTTTATATGATGATTGTAACGCTTAAAATCACAATTCGTGAAATTATTAAAAATTCTTTTATTTTCACGATGCTTTGCTTGTTAAAAAATGTTTTGTTAACGATAATTTTAGCCGTTTGGCTTGCATTTGTTGCTTGGTTTACATTTATGGTTATTGCAAGTCAAAACGCTTTTCTTTACGGCATTGCAATTTGCCTTTATATGACTCTTACATTCGGACTTGTTTTTTATACAGTAGCTTTCTTTACATTCCCGTCGGTTAAAAAATATGTGCTTGACCCTTATTATGAAGAGCACCCAAACGAAAGTTCAAAATCAATAGGGAAAAAGGGCGAAAACGGCGAAAACGAACAAGATTTACCCGAATTTGTTTACCACAACGGCAAAATGGTAGCAAGAAGTGCATTAGAAAACGAAAAAGTTTTTTCAGATAATGAAAACGAAGAATAATAAAAAATAACAAAAAAACGCTTGAGGAAACTCAAGCGTTTTTATTTGTTCTATTTGTTATTTAATTACTCTTACAGAGATTACTGCGTCAATGTTTTCTACTGCTTTAACAGCGTCATCAGCGTCAGAATCAACTAAATCTACAACTGTATAAGCGTAATCGCCTTTTGATTTATTAGTCAAATGCTCGATATTAATATCGGCGTTTGAGAAGCAAGAAGAAATTTGAGCAATCATATTTTTAACATTTTTATGAATAATGCAAACTCTTGTACCCTCAACATCACCAAGGCTAACATTCGGCATATTAACAGAGTTTATAATTGAGCCGTTTTCGAGGTATTCAATAATCTCGTTTGCAGCCATATAAGCACAGTTTTCTTCAGATTCAGGTGTAGAAGCGCCAAGGTGCGGAATTGCAATAACACCCTCCACACCGATTACATCATCATCAGGGAAGTCAACTACATAAGAAGCAACTTTGCCTTCGCCAAGCGCTTTAATAATTGCTTTAGAATCAACAAGAGCGCCTCGAGCAAAATTCAAAATTCTAACTCCGTCTTTCATTTTTGCGATTGTTTCTTCATTTACAGTATGTTTTGTTTCATCGTTAAGTGGAACATGAATTGTAATATAATCGCAATTTTCAAAAATCACATCAAGAGTTTTAGCCGGTTTAATGTTTCTTGACAAGTTCCAAGCACCTTTAACCGATAAGAATGGGTCATATCCGTAAACTTCCATACCGAGTTTTTCAGCAGCATTTGCAACCAAAACACCGATTGCACCAAGACCGATAACGCCCAATTTTTTACCCATAATTTCAGGACCGGCAAAAGCAGATTTGCCCTTTTCAACTAATTTGCCGACTTGGTCGCCTTCGCCTTTTAATGTTTTAGCCCATTCAATTGCAGGAACGATTTTTCTTGATGATAAAAGAAGTCCTGCTAAAACTAATTCTTTTACAGCGTTTGCATTTGCACCCGGTGTGTTAAACACAACAATACCTTGCTCAGCGCATTTGTCGCAAGGAATGTTGTTTGTGCCTGCACCTGCTCTTGCAATTGCTTTAAGCGAAGCAGGGAAGTCCATGTCGTGCATTGATGCAGAACGAACCAACACAGCATCAGGATTTTCAATATCATCGCCATAAGTGTATTTTTCATCGAACTGTGAAAGTCCGATGTCTGAAATTTTGTTAAGTGTTTTAATATTATACATTGAAAACTACCTCTTATTTATTGTTTTTTTCAAATTCAGCCATAAATTCAACTAATTTTTCAACGCCCTCAATCGGCATAGCGTTGTAAATAGAAGCACGCATACCGCCAACTGTTCTGTGACCTTTAAGGTTAACAAAACCGGCTTCAGTAGCCTCTTTAACGAATTTTGCATCTAAATCTTTATCACCTGTTACAAAAGGAACATTCATTAATGAACGGTCTTCTTTAACAACTGTGCCTTTGAACATTTCGCTGTTGTCAAGAAAATCATAAAGAATTTTTGCTTTTTTCTCGTTGATTTCTTTCATTTTTTCAAGGCCACCTAATTGTTTAAGGTACTTGAATACTTTACCGCAAATGTAAATACCGTATGCTGGCGGAGTATTGTAAAGCGAATTAGCGTCAGCCTGAGTTTTGTATTTAAGCATTGTAGGAGTGCCTTCCATAACATCATCACGAATTAAATCTTCACGAATAATTACTACAACAACGCCGGCAGGGCCAACATTTTTCTGGACGCCGAAATAAATCATACCGTAATCTTCAACATTAACCGGTTGTGAAAGAATGTCTGAAGACATATCAGCAACCAAAATTTTACCTTTGGTGTTTGGTAATTTTTTATAAGTAGTGCCGTAAATTGTGTTGTTATGGCAAATGTAAACATAATCTGCATCTTCGCTAATTGGTAAATCAGAGCAATCAGGAATATAAGAATATGTTTTATCTTCAGAAGAAGCGATTGCATTAGCTTTAATGTATCTGCTTGCTTCTTGATAAGCCTTTTTAGCCCATTGACCTGTAATAATGTAATCTGCAACACCGTTTTTAGCAAGGTTCATAGGAACTGCGGTAAATTGCTGTGAAGCACCGCCTTGTAAGAATAATACTTTGTAATTGTCAGGAATATTCATTAAATCTCTTAAATCCTGTTCAGCACTTTCAATAATCTCTTCAAATGCTTTTGAGCGGTGGCTCATTTCCATTACGCTCATGCCTGTGCCTTTGTAATCAAGCATTTCATCTGCTGCTTCTTTTAATACTTCAACAGGGAGCATAGAAGGGCCTGCTGAAAAATTGTAAACTCTGCTCATTTTTAGTCCTCCAAATATATAAAATTTTAATCAAGCAAGAACTATTATATTATTATTATATTAATTTGTCAATAAGATTGTTAAGTATTTAACAATAAATTTGTAAAAACATTAAAAAACAGCCTATATCTTTGTTAATTATTTAACAAAGATATAGGCTTGCAAATAAAAATCATTATTTAATATAATTGTCAACGGTGTTTTTGATTAATTCGATTTTATTATAAAAATCATCATCTTTATTATCATATGGTGGGGTATAAGTAATATTTTTTACCGATTTACTGGATAAAATCTTATACCAAGCAAGGCTTAAAGCGTATCTTCCAAAGTCATAACTCATATGAAAAGTATCTCTGCAAAGACTTAAACCGCCGTTTTTGTAGTCAAATTCTTTTGTTTTGCGAAGTTCGTTTATTATTTCACCATCGGGAATAAGATAGTCTAATTTCTCATTTTCAAAAACTTTTTTATTTGTTTCTACAATTTTTTCAAACATTAAATCGGTATCGTTATTGTAGTTTTTAAAATCGCCGTGAGAACTGCCTTTCTCGTAACTCCAAGTTTGGTGTAAATAAATTTTTACATCTGGGCAAAACTTTTTAGCATAAGCAATTACATCTTTGATATAAGGGTAATATGTTTCATACATTCCGCTGTAACTACTTACTTGCTGAACGGTAATAATGTCCCAAACATCTCTTTGTAAAGCATCTTTTATAGAGATTTTTTCACAATCTTCGTCATTACCGTTAATTTGATAATCATATTCGGCTGCATCATTTAAAACATTATTATAATGTCGTTCTAACGAGCAACCGCCTATGTATAAGTTTGCACAATAAATATCATCACCATTGCTTTTAGCTATTTGATGAACATATCTTTGTGCATCTTGAGAAAAACTGTTTCCTATTGATAAAATTTTCATTTCCAATCACCGAAAAATATTATAACATATTTTTTTAAAAAAACAATGTACTTTTTTAAATTTTTATGTTAAAATGTAAATAATATGTTTGAGGAGAAAAGGTTTTATGAATACTTACAGATTAGAAAACGATACTTTTGTTATCGAAAATTTCGACAAAAAAGCGCCGTTTTGCTCATTTTTGCCGGGTTTAACTGGTGAAAAGGGTGTGCCGATTTGGTCTTACTACGTCAATCGCGGACAATGTTTAACATCATTCGGCGTAGGTGAGAAAAATAAGCCTATTATGGAGTTTTCACCTGCAAATGTGGCTTATGAAAACACAGCAGTTAAAGGTTTTAGAACTTTTATAAGAAAAAACGGTAATTTCTTTGAGCCATTTTCAGCAGGTAAGACGGCTGATGTTAAGCGCACAATTTATATTAAGCAAAATTCTTTTAAAATTGAAGAAATTGATAATGAAAATTCTTTAAAAACTTGCGTTACATATTACATTTTGCCAAACGAAAATTTTGGCGCTTTGGTAAGAGATGTTAAATTTGAAAATTTAGGCGATACGGCAGAATTTGAAATTCTTGACGGAATACCTCGTGTAATACCTTACGGAGTAACCGGTTCCGCTTTTTCAAGAATGGCGTTTTTAATGAGTTCATTTAACAACATTTCAAATCTTGAAAACAAAATTCCGCTTATTCTTAATAAAATAAGCGGTGATGATGATTCTGAAGTTAAAATTAACGAGGGCGGTCATTTTTATTTAACATTTGATAAAAGCGGTCTTATTTGTCCTGTTTACGACCCAAAAGCAATATTTGATGAAAACACCTCACAAATTTTCCCTGATAATTTTGCAAAAAAAGGTCTTGACTTTGTTTTATCTTACAACCAGCATTATACAAATAAAATTTGCGGTTGCTATACACCCGCAAAAATAACGCTTAAAAAAGGTGAAACACATAGAATTTCATCGCTTTGCGGTTACGCACACTCTGCCGAGTTTATCAACGAAAAAGCAAAGAATATAGACTTTGATTATATTGATAAAAAGTTAAAAGAGGCAGACGAGTTGTCTAATACTTTTACAAAAGATGTTTATTCAAAATCAGGTCAGCCTGTTATGGATATGTATTTTAAACAATGCTATTTAGACAACTTCTTGCGTGGCGGCTATCCTTTTGTATTTGAAGGTGATAACAAAAACAAAGTTGTTCATTTGTTTTCAAGAAAACACGGCGACCCCGAGCGTGATTATAATGATTTTTCTATCGCAGCGGAATATTATTCACAGGGCGACGGCAATTTCAGAGATGTTTTGCAAAACAGAAGAAACGATGTTTTGTTCCACCCGAATGTAAACGACTTTAATATTGAAATGTTTTTCTCTTATATTCAGTTTGACGGCTACAATCCTTTGCAGGTAAAAGGAACAACATTTGAAATAAGCGACAAAAATTTTGCAAAAAGCATTATTGATAAATATGTAAACAACAAAAAAGATGTTGTTGAAGATTTAGTTAAAGCAAGATTTACCGCAGGCTCGCTTATTAACGGCATTTACAACAACGGCGTTGAACTAAGCATTTCTGATGACGAGTTTTTAAAGGAAATTTTAAGCGTTTCAAATCAAAACTTTGAAGCTTCTACCGATAAACACGGTAATTGGTCTGACCATTGGGATTATTTGCTTGATTTAATCGAAAACTATCTTAAAGTTTTCCCGGATAAGAAAAAAGAATTATTATTTGATAACTTTAACTACAAATATTTTGACAGCGATTTATTTATTCAGCCGAGAAGCAAAAAGTATTGTTTTGACGGCAAACAGGCTCGTCAGTTAAACGCTTTTGTTATTGATAAAGAAAAATACAAAAGAGGTTATAAACTTGATGATACCAATTGGCTAAAAACCGCTGACGATAAAGTTTATAAAACAAATCTTTTCGAGAAAATTTTATCACTTTGCATTAATAAATTCGCTTTGCTCGATTCGCATCAAATGGGCATTGAAATGGAAGCAGACAGAGCGGGCTGGTGCGATGCTTGCAACGGCTTGCCGAGTATGTTTGGTAGCGGAATGAGTGAAACATTTGAACTTATTAAGCTTTTAAAATTCACATTGACTTGCGTTAATGAATTTGCTGATTTAACAGTAAATATTCCTGAAGAATTAGCACAGTTTTTAAGCGAAATCAAGAGTGCGCTTGACAACTTCAAATCAGAATTCTCTTATTGGGACGAAGCCTCAACCGCTCGTGAAAACTTTAGAGAAAAGACCCGTTACTCAATTTCAGGCAAAACTGTTTGTGTAATCTTAAAAGAATTGACAAAACCACTTGAAAAATTCATTGATTTATGCGAAAAAGGCGTTGAAAAAGCAATAAAACTCGGAAACGGTTTTTGCCCGACTTACTTTAAATATGTTACTGATGATTTTGAAATAATAAACGAAAACGACGGCTCATATCCTAACATAAAAGTCAATAAATTTACGCCTGTAATCACTTCAAAATGGCTTGAAGGTCCTGCAAAATACATTAGAGAGTGTGAAAACAAAGAAGATGCTCTTAAAATGTTAAATCAGGTTAAAAACTCAAATGTTTACGATAAAAAACTGAAAATGTATAAAACCAGCGAAGATATTTCTGGTGAGGGCTATTCATTTGGTAGAGTAACCGCATTTACACCGGGTTGGCAAGAAAATGAATCTGTATTTTTGCATATGGAATATAAATTCTTGTACGGTATTCTAAAAAGCGGTAATTACGAGGCATTTTACAATGAACTTAAAAATGTGTTTATACCGTTTTTAAATCCTGAAATTTACGGTAGGTCAACGCTTGAAAACTGCTCATTTTTAGTTTCATCGGCAAATCCTGATGAAAACTTGCACGGCAGGGGATTTGTATCTCGACTTTCAGGCTCTACTACCGAAGTTATTTCAATTTGGTCACAGCTTTTCATCGGCGAAAAACCATTCGTTTATGAAGACGGTCAGTTAGGTTTATCAATAAAACCGTTACTCGCCGACTTTATGTTTGATGAAAACGGCGAAGTTTCATTCAATTTCTTAACAACAAACCGTGTAACTGTTCACAACCCTTCAAAACAATCAGTTTACGACAAAAAAGTAAAATATTATGTAATTGACGGTCAGAAATTTGAAGGCGAAAAAGTTTTCGGTGATATTGTTAAAAAAGTTAGAGAAGAAAGAAACTCAAAAATTGATATTTATTATTAAAATCACTTGAAAATTAACCTTTTATGTGTTATTATAATCAAGGTGATTTAATATGATGCGTAAAAAGTGTATGTGTTTATGCACCGAAAACTCGGCGCATTGTGTTAAGTTATATAATTTTATAAAAAATGCCTCCTAAAAATAGGGGGCATTTATATATTTTTTAAGGAATGAAAGAATTATGAAAATCTATGACGAAGCCATTATCGGCGGCGGTATTTGCGGAATTATGGCCGCAAAAAGACTGATTGACAACGATAAAACAAGAAAAGTCGCTATAATAGAAAAGGGAAGAGAACTAACTAAAAGAAAATGCCCGGCATCACAGTCACAAGCATGTTTACATTGCGGTATTTGCAGTATTACATCAGGTCTTGCAGGCGCAGGCGCATTCTCTGACGGTAAATTCAACCTCGGTACCGCTTACGGTGGTACTTTGGGCGAAGAACTTGGCGAACATCTTGCAAACACATATATCAACGAAGTTGATAACATTTTAAAAGATTTTGCCGAAGATTACCCCGACCTTTACCGCTCAAATGACGAATTAAAGTTAAAATGCGTTCAAAACAATTTAACTTTACTTGATATGAATGTTCGTCATTTGGGAACAGACAAAAACTTTAAAACAATGTATAACATCATTGACTACATAAGAAACAATGGTGTTGACATTTTCAGCGAAACCACTTGCAAAAAAATAAAGCGTGACGGCGAATTATTCCACATTAACTGCAATAATAATGTTTATGCCGCAAGAAGAATTATAATCGCAACCGGTAGAACAGGTGCTAATTTTGTTGAAAAATTCTGCCATGATTTTGGCGTGAAACTCAACGCTAATGCTGTTGATATCGGTGTTAGAGTTGAAATGAAAGATATTATTTGGAAAGAATTTTCATCTAAAATTTATGAGCCGAAAATTCTTTATAAAACCAAGACTTTTGAAGACAAATGCAGAATGTTCTGCTTTAACCAAGGCGGTTATGTTTCTGCCGAAAACAATGACGGTGTTATCACCGCAAACGGCCATTCATTTGCGCAAGCCGAAAAAAAGAGCGAGAACTGTAATTTCGCAATTTTATCATCAATTAAGTTTACCGAGCCGTTTGACCAGCCTACCAAATACGCAACTAATATTGCGGAAGATATGAATATGATAGGTGCTGGAAATGTCGTTGTTCAGCGTTTTGGCGACTTAATAAGAGGCAGAAGAACAACCGACAGCCGTCTTGCTAAAAACACGGTAATACCGACATTAAAAGCAACTGCGGGCGATATTAGTATGGTAATGCCTTATCGTCACATGAGCAACATTATTGAAACAATTTATGCACTTGACAAAGTCGCTCCGGGCACTGCAAACGATGATACTTTGCTTTACGGTTGTGAAAACAAGTACTATTCAATAAGACCGCAGTTTATTAATGAAAAATTTGAAGTTTCAAAAGATATTTTCATTTTGGGTGACGGTTCCGGCATATGCAGAGGACTTTCTCAGTCCGGCGCAATGGGCCTTTACGCTGCCGACTGCATTTGTGGCAAAGTAATGAAATAAAATCTTATATATTTAAAAAGCAGATTCTATATTTAGAATCTGCTTTATTTTTTATTCAACTGTAACTGATTTAGCGAGGTTTTTAGGTTTATCGATATTGCAGTTTCTTGCGAGCGCAATATAATAACCCAAAAGTTGCATAGGAACAACCTCCAAAGAAGGCGTAATCAACTTATCACAATCCGGAATTCTAATAACGGTATCAACCATAGATTCCGCCACGTCCATATTCTCGCTTGTAATAAGCATTACTTCGGCACCTCTTGCTTTAACCTCTTCAACATTGCTCATTGTCTTTTTAAACAAGTCTTTGTTGCAAGCAAGACCGACAACAAAAGTACCTTCTTCAATTAAAGAAATAGTGCCGTGTTTCAGTTCGCCTGCAGCGTAAGCTTCTGAATGAATATAACTAATTTCTTTAAGTTTAAGCGAGGCTTCCAATGCGATAGCGTAATCAAAGTTTCTGCCGATAAAATAAGCATGTTCAAGATAAGCATATCTTTTAGCCATTTCCTTAATTTTTGGTGCAAGCTTTAAAATTTCCTCAATATATTCAGGTATTTTTTCAATTTCTTTAATCTTTTTTGAAACAAAATCACTATCAATCGTGCCGATTTTTTCGGAAATATACAAAGCAACCAAATAAATCAAAGAAAGTTGTGTAGAATAAGCTTTTGTAGTTGCAACAGAAATTTCAGGGCCTGCCCAAGTGTAAAGCACATTATCTGAAATGTTTGCAATAGAACTGCCTACAACATTGACAATTGAAAGAATTTTAGCGCCTTTGCTTTTTGCAATTTTCAACGCTTCCAAAGTGTCGGCCGTTTCACCTGACTGACTAATAACAATTACAAGCGATTTATCAGTAACTAACGGGTTAGAATATCTAAATTCACTTGCAATTTCAACATAAACAGGTTTTCGAGCGAGTTCTTCAATTATGTATTTGCCTACAACTCCGACATGATAAGCAGAACCGCAAGCTACAATATGAATACAGTCAATATTTTTCAAAAATTCTTGCGAAAAATCAATATCTTCAAAATAAATTTTACCGTCTTTAATTCTCGGCTCAATTGTATCACGAAGCGCTTTAGGCTGTTCCATAATTTCTTTAATCATAAAATGCTCATAACCGCCTTTTTCAGCAGCAGAAACGTCCCATTTTATTTCAGTAACTTCTCTTTGAACAGCGTTTCCATTTAAATCAAAAATTTCCACATTATCAGCGGTCATTTTAATGATTTCATTATCATTTAAATAATAAATTTTATTAGTGAGCGGCAAAATCGCAGGAATGTCAGAAGCAACCATATTACCCTCATCAGAAAGACCTACAATCAACGGGCTTGCTTTTCTAACAGCATAAAACTCATAAGGAAAATCAGAACAAATAATGCCCAAAGCATAAGAGCCCTCAATAATATTCAAAACACGAGATACAGTTTCAAAGAAATTGCCGTTATAATTTTTTTCTAAAAGCGCAGCAACAACCTCAGTATCGGTTTCGGAGGAAAAAACATAGCCGTCATTAATCAATTTTTCTTTTAAAGAAGCGTAATTTTCAATAATGCCGTTATGAACAACCACAAATTTGCCGTTCATACTTTTGTGAGGGTGAGCATTCTCGTTTGATGGTTTTCCGTGAGTAGCCCAACGAGTATGACCTATACCGATTTCACTTTTAAAATTAGTACCTTTATCAAGTAAATTTATAAGTGTTTTTAATTCACCTTTAGATTTTTTAACAACTATTTTATTATTTTCAATAACAGCAATACCTGCCGAATCATATCCTCTATATTCAAGTCTTGAAAGACCTTCTAAAAGAACAGGGGCGCATGGTTTTTTACCTACAAAACCAACAATACCGCACATATTCATATCACCTCATTAACATATTTACAATTATTATAACACTATTTGAACTATAAAACAAGAAAAATTTGAATATAAACCCCGATTTTTCATATAATAATTTTGAAAAAAGCAAAAAGGAGATTTTTTATATATGAAAGCAACAGGAATAGTAAGAAGAATAGACGATTTGGGCAGGGTAGTAATACCCAAAGAAATAAGAAGAACAATGCGAATTAGGGAAGGAGACCCGCTCGAAATTTATACTGATAACAGTGGCGAAGTTATTTTTAAAAAATATTCGCCAATTGGTGAATTAGCAGATTTTGCCAATCAAATTTCCGAAAGTATAACAAAAGCTACAGGATTAACAACACTAATTTTCGACAGAGACCATTGCATTGCCGCTTCGGGAATCTCAAAGAGGGAAGTGTTAGAGAGAAGAATTACCCCTCAAGCAGAAGAATTGTTAGAAAACCGCGAAAAATATAATGCAAACAAAAACAAAGATGAATTGTTTGCATTAGAGGGTGTTGAAAAAGAATCGCTGATTTTTATTCCAATAATTTCAAGTGGTGATGTCTTAGGTGCTGTTTGCGTTTTAGAAAGCGAAAACAAGAAAACTGTTACCGATTCAGACGAAAAAATTTGTATAGTAGCAGCCGATTTTTTAGGCAAGCAGATGGAACAATAAATAAAAAGCCGTATTTGATTATTCATCAGTACGGCTTTGTTTAATATTAGCAAGCGGATTTGATTCCGACGCTTTTTTCAGTTGTGAACTTGATAAATGAGTATAGATTTCGGTTGTACCTAAATTTTCATGCCCCAAAACCTGCTGCAACACTCTAATATCAACATTTCCATGCTGATACATAAGCGTAGCAGCGGTGTGCCGAAGTTTATGAACGGTGTAACCTTGACCTGAAAGCCCGGCTTTTTTAAGCGTGTTATTTACCATTAACTCAACCGAACGAGGATTAATTCGCTTGTCGTTTCGGCTTATAAACAAAGCATCTTTTTCTTTAGAAGTCATTGCGAATCTAACCTTTAAATAGTCTTGTAAAGCGCTAACGCAAGCGTCATTTAAATAAACTATTCGCTCTTTATTTCCTTTACCTCTGACTTTAAAAATACGCTCTTCAAAGTTTAAATCGTTAATATTTATTGAACAAAGTTCCGATAAACGTAAACCACAGTTTAAAAACAAGGTAATTATAGCAAAATTACGCTCTTTAAACTGACCGTCAACAGCATTTAACAATTTAATGCTTTCTTCTAAAGTAAGATATTTTGGTAAACTTTTCCTAATTTTTGGTGATTCAAGTTCCTCAACAGGATTAATGGAAATAATTGGTTTATTTATAGTGTAAAATCTAAAAAACGACCGCAGGGCAGAAATCCTTCTTGCACGTGATTTTTCGTTGTTGTTACGGTCTGAATGTAAATAAAAAATAAATTCGTTTACATCATCAAAAGTAATAGATTTTAGAAGTTTTGCATCAATATCAGAAATATCAATTTCTTCAATAGTTTTTGTGCCGTCAGTTAAACCTTTATGAAATTTTATAAAACGAAAGAACAAATGTAAATCTCTAAAATAATTGTCAGCAGTTTTATCAGATTTACCTTTAACAGTTCTTATGTAATTAATATAATCTTTAATAATAGGCGGTGAGTCTCTAAAAGTCATAATTCTTTAAAATTCCTCTATTTTATATTATTTTCACTATATTTACTAATATCCTTAAATTTCCTTACCCCGAACTTCGTATAATATTGATTATACGAAGTTAGATATATTTTTTAAATAGTTACAAAATTATAGTTCCCTTTAACAATCTTAACAAATTAAATTTGAAATTTGCCTTTTCAACAGTTTCATCAGCGTAAATATCATATGTTCTAAAAGGTTTGTTGCCGTCTTCTACTGCAACATTTCCTAAAACTTCACCTTTTATTATCGGCGCTTGCAAATTATTCTTATAACTAACATTTACTCTAATGTTACCTTTTCTGTTTAAATCAAGTAATTCATTCTCTATTTTATTACATTTAATTTTAACAGAGTTTTTCTGTCCCTTTGCTAACCTTAAATTATTTTTAATTTTAACTGATTTTGATGGCTTATAAATGAATAGATTTGCAAAACCAAAGTCAAGTAATTTTTTGGCCTGCGAAAATCTTTCTTTTGAATTTTCGGCCCCCATTATAACCGCAATCAGTTCCATACCGCCTCTTTTAGCGGTTGCGCTTAAGCAACACCCTGCTCTATTGGTAGTCCCCGTTTTTAAGCCTGTCGCCCCTTTGTAAAATCTTACCAATTTATTGGTATTTACAAGTTGCACAGTTTCATTTCTCACAGTATCTAACCAAATTGTCGTATATTGCTTGATTAATTCGTGCGAAATCAACGCTTTTGACATAATTGCAACATCTTTTGCGCTGGTGTATAAATTATCGTCATCTAATCCGCAAGCATTGGTAAAATTTGTATTTTTCATACCTAATTCTTTGGCTTTTTGGTTCATTTTTGCAACAAAAGCCTCTTCGCTGCCTGCGACTTTTTCGGCTAATGCTACAGATGCGTCATTTGCAGAGCCTACTGCAACCGATTTTAGCAAGTCGTGAACACTCATTCTCTCCCCGACTTTAAGCCAAATTTGAGAACCGCCCATTGATGCGGCGTGTTCAGATGCGGTCACTTTATCATAAAAGGATATTTTTTTGCTTTCTATCGCTTCAATTACCAAAAGCATTGTCATAATTTTAGTAATTGATGCCGGTGATACCCTTTCATTCTCATTCTTTTTAAAAATAATTTTACCTGTTGATTTTTCCATTAAAACCGCAGATTTTGCATTAATTTCAATATTATTTCTAACATTTGCCGAAGTATTTACAATATCATCGTAAAGGTCAGGTGAATAATATTCAGTAACAACATTTTTTACATTTTCATCTTGATATTTGCTGTTATTTTCATCTGCTAAAACAAGTAGATTCAAAGAAAAAGCAAAAACAAAAGCAAAAATAATTAATTTTTTAACCATTTTCTACACCCTTTCAATCATATTAAAAGGTATGCAAAAAATAAAAATACTATTCTTTTATTAAAACTTTTTCAATTTCACCTACATAAACATAGTGATAATCTTCATCAGGATAGTATTTATCAACAAAAGATTTATCAACAAAACATTCTGGTTCAAGTTTTTGGCAATAAACTTTTTTACAAATTACAACAACTCTTGCCTGCTCAAAATAAACACCCTTTTCAGCAAATAAAGGTGTTAAACCTGTTTCTTTGGTTTTGTCAACCTCTCTACCCGATTTTGAACCGCATATTTTATGAATATCTTTATTATCGCCAAAAAATGTTAATGTAAAATAATCCTCATTATCAATAAATTCTTTGGTATATCGTTGCGGACGAATTACAACGGTTGCAACGTCTTTATTCCACATTTCGCCGAAACCGCCCCAACTTGCTGTCATCATATTATATTTTTCTTTGTTTCCTGCGCAAATCAAAGTCCATTCGTCAGCAATTAATTTAACAAAATTTTCTTTTAAATCTTTAATATTAATCTCTTTAAATGCCATAATTATCATCTCCTAAACTTATTATATTTTAAATTTGCCAAAAATTCAATAAATTTTTAAAAAAACACTTTATTATTTTTTAATTATAATGTATAATATAATTAAATATATATTAAGGTGGGGTTTTAATGAGCGAAACTTTAAGCGTTTCTTTGCAAAGCATAATTGACAAGTTTAATCTCGAATCTCTTAATGATAAACTCGATGTCAGTAAGATTTTTATAACTGACTCTGAAATTAACCGACCGGGATTGCAACTTGCAAATTATTTTGAATATTTTGATTCTCACAGAATTCAAATTTTCGGTCTTTCGGAAATTAGTTTTATGAAAACTTTAGGCGAAAAAGAGAAAGACGAAGTTTTAACAAAATTTTTCGGTCTTTCCCCTATTGCCGTTATAATTACAAGAGGACTTGAAGTTGAAGATTTGTTTATCCAAAAAGCAAAATTCTTTAACATTCCGATATTCCGCACTCCTTATATGACTTCTGCTTTTATGGCGGAATTAAATGCGGATTTAAGCCTTCAATTAGCGCCGAGAATTACAAGACACGGTGTTTTGGTTGAGGTTTACGGCGAAGGTATTTTAATTTTGGGCGAAAGCGGTGTCGGTAAAAGTGAAACCGCAATTGAACTTGTAAAAAGAGGTCACCGACTAATTGCCGATGATGCAGTTGAAATCAGACGTGTTTCTTCAAAAACACTTGTTGGAACCGCTCCCGAAAACATAAGGCATTTTGTTGAACTTCGAGGAATAGGAATTATTAATGTAAGAAGAATTTTCGGTATGGGTGCTGTTAAGCTTACCGAAAAAATTGATATGATTATTAACCTTGAACAATGGGACCCCGGCAAAATTTACGACAGAATGGGGCTTGACAACGAAACTACCGAACTTTTGGGAATTAATATTACTTCAACTACAATTCCTATTAAACCGGGTAGAAACTTGGCAATTATTATTGAGGTTGCCGCAATGAATAACCGTCAGAAAAAGATGGGTTATAACGCTGCTCAAGAACTTTTGCACAAACTCGGAATGAGCGCTGATGAAGAAATAGACCAGACCACTCAAGATGAATGGGACGCTTTTAAATAAGAAAGGATTGAATTATTATGTATTACATTGGTGTTGATTTAGGCGGAACTAATATTGCAACCGCAGTAATTAACGAAAATTACGAAATTATAGGCAAAGGCGGTGTGCCTACAAATTGCCCTCGCCCTGCTGAAGAAATAGCAAAAGACATTGCAAAATCTATTGATTTAGCAATTGCAGACGCAGGCGTATCAAAAGATGAAATCAACAGCGTAGGTATCGGCTCACCGGGTGCGGTAAACGCTGAAGAAGGCGTAATTGAATTTGCAGGTAATTTGGGCTTTGAAAATGTGCCTCTTGCAAAATTAGTTGAAAAATATTCAGGCAAAAAATGTTTTGTTGAAAATGATGCTAACGCTGCCGCTTACGGTGAATACATAGCAGGCGCCGGCAAAGGCTCTAAAAACTTTATCGCTGTAACACTTGGCACAGGCGTTGGTGGCGGAATAATTATTGACGGCAAAATTTTCTCTGGCTGGAACTCATTTGGCGCAGAACTTGGTCACACAACGCTCATTATGAACGGTGAACCTTGTACTTGCGGAAGAAAAGGTTGTTTTGAAGCATACGCTTCAGCTACCGCTTTAATTCGCCAAACTAAAGCCGCTATGGAGCAAGATAAGAATTCAAAAATGTGGGAAATTGCCGGCTCACTTGATAAAGTTAACGGTAAAACCGCATTTGACGGAATGCGTGCTGGTGACGAAACCGCTAAAAAAGTTTGCGACCAATATATTGAATATATCGCTTGCGGTATTGTTGATATTATTAATACATTCCAACCCGAATTTGTTTGTATCGGTGGCGGAATCAGTAAAGAAAAAGATAATCTTCGCATTCCAATTGAAAAATATGTTGATAAATACAGATTTGGCAAAACAGCAAAGAAAAAAACCGCAATTAAAATTGCGCAGCTCGGCAACGATGCAGGCATAATCGGCGCAGCATTTTTAGGCTTAAAATAATTTTTGGTGATATAATTTGAATAAATTTGAAATTTTAATAGATTTTCTTAAAAATAATAATTATTCATTTAAAGAAAATGAATCTTTAAAAAATCATACGAGTTTTAAAATCGGCGGTACTACTCCCCTGTTTGTATCTCCCAAAACTGAAGAACAACTAAAAGAAATTATTGACAAATGTAAAGAATTTGAACTAAAATACTATCTTTTAGGCAACGGCACAAATGTTTTATTTTCTGATAACGGATTTGACGGTGTTGTAATCTCAACAACCGAAAAAATGAACGGTATTAGAAAATTGAGCGATACTTCTTTTGAATGTGATGCTGGCGTTACTTTAAGCGCTGTTTGCAACTATGCACTTGAAAATTCTTTAAGCGGGTTTGAGTGTCTTTACGGCATTCCCGGCACAGTAGGCGGTGCAATTATAACGAATGCAGGCGCTTACGGCGGTGAAATTTCAGATGTTGCAATTGAAGTAAAACATATTGATAACAACGGCAATTTCGGCTCATTTATTGGCGAAGAGATTGATTTTTCATACCGACACAGTGCTTATGAAACAAATAAATTTACTATTTGTTCGGTAGTTTTTGTCGGCGTTTTAGGTGATAAGACTGAAATAAAAGCCAAAATGACCGATTTAATCGGCAGAAGAAAAGATAAACAACCGCTCGAATATCCGAGTGCAGGAAGCACATTTAAACGCCCTGCAGGCGGTTATGCAGCTGCTTTAATTGATGAAGCAGGGCTTAAAGGTACTGCTGTAGGCGATGCCGAAGTTAGCCAAAAACATTCAGGCTTTGTTATAAATAAAGGCAACGCCTCTTGTAGTGATGTTTTGAAATTAGTAGAAATTATTAAACAAAAAGTATTAGATAATTCAGGAATTGAACTTGAATTAGAAGTTAGGGTTGTTGAATAATGGAATTTATTATAGTAACAGGCGTTTCAGGCGCAGGAAAATCAAGAGCCATTTCCGATTTTGAAGATATAGGCTTTTATTGCGTTGACAACATTCCCCCTGCCCTTATTAAAAAATTTGCAGAACTTTGCGAAACAAACGACGATTTGCACAAAGTTGCTGTTGTTACAGACTCTCGCGGAATTAACTTTTTTGAAGATTTTTCAGCTGTTTTAGACGATTTAGACGAAAAAAACTTTAGTTACAAAATTTTGTTTCTCGATGCTACAACCGAAGTTTTAGTAAACAGATTTAAAGAAACAAGAAGAAAACACCCCTTAATCGATGAAAGCGGTTCGGTTGAAAAAGCAATTGAAAGCGAAAAGAATTTGTTAAATAATATTCGTGAAAAAGCGGATTATATTATTGATACTTCAAGGCTTTCAACTTCGCAGTTAAAACAGCGAATTGTTTCAATTTTTGAAGAAAATCCTGTTGAAACAATGAAAGCGATTTGTATGTCTTACGGCTTTAAATACGGCCCAGCAAACGAGGCTGATTTAATGTTCGATGTGAGATGTTTGCCAAACCCGTTTTATGTTGATGGACTTAGACATAAAACAGGACTTGATGAGCCCGTAAAAGACTATGTTTTAAGCAAAACAACAGCTATAGAACTGCTTGAAAAGATTAAAGATTTAATTGATTTTCTTATTCCGCTTTATTTAAAAGAGGGTAAAAGTTCGCTTGTTATCGCATTCGGTTGCACCGGTGGAAAGCACAGAAGCGTAACTTTTGCGCAGGCAATTCACGAGCATTTGATTGAAAAAGGCTATATTTCAACGGTAAATCACAGAGATATTGACAAACATTAGGTAAAAAGTATGAGTTTTAACACAGATGTTAAAAATGAATTATTGGAACTTTGGCAAAAGAAAAAGTGTTGCAAATTAAGCGAAATGCTTGGACTTTTGCTTTTTTCAACTGATTTTTCAGAAAACAAAATCGGCATTTCAACTAATTCCGAAAAACAGGCAGATAACTATATAAGATTATCGCAAAAATGTATGAATATTACACCCAAAAAGCTTAAAAAAAGCCGTTATTTTGAGGTTTATTTTAAAGAAGAAGATATTTCATTTATAATGAATAATTTTAACAGCGAAATTGCTTACAGCATTTTTAGGTGTGATAATTGTAAAAATGCATTTTTGCTCGGTGCTTTTTTGTCGGGTGGTGTTATAAGCGACCCTTTAAAAGATTATCGACTTGAAATCATATCAAAATCGGAAGATATTGCCTGCCTTGCATATAGCATTTTATATGATTTTGAACTTAACCCCAAAATGACGATTAAAAACAAAAAAGTTTGTGTTTATTTAAAAACCAGCGAAAATATTGAAGACTTTTTAACGCATATCGGCGCAGTTAAAAGTTCTTTAAAAATGATGAACGCAAAAATTATTAAAGATATTAAAAACAACGCAAACAGAAAAACTAATTTTGAAACTGCTAATTTAAAAAAATCTGCCGACTCATCGGCAAAACATATTAAAGCGATTGAAAAAATCGAAAAATGCGGTAAATTTTCCGCACTTCCAAAAGATTTACAACAAATCGCTACGGCTCGAAAAGAAAATATTGGAATGAGTTTAACAGAATTCGGTAAACTTTTTAATTTAAGCCGTTCGGGAATTTATCACAAACTTAAAAAAATCTGCGATTTTTCTGAAAAATTAAAGTAAAGAGGTGAAAAAATTGGCTTTTACGCATTTACACCTGCATACTGAATATTCGCTTTTAGACGGCGCTTGCAGAATTGAAAATTTAATGAAAAGTATTAAAGCAAAAGGTATGAACTCGGTTGCTATAACTGACCACGGTGTAATGTATGGCGTGGTCAATTTTTATAATACAGCGAAAAAATACGATATTAAACCAATTATCGGTTGTGAAGTTTATGTTGCCGCAAGAACTCGATTTGATAAAGTGCACGAGTTTGACTCAACCAGTAGTCACTTGATTTTGCTTTGCAAAAATGAAACAGGCTATAAGAATTTATGCAAAATTGTATCAAAAAGTTTTACTGAAGGGTTTTATTATCGCCCGAGAGTTGACAGAGAATTGATAAAAGAACATTCTGATGGTCTTATTGCGCTTTCTGCTTGTTTACAAGGTGAACTTGCAAGAAGAATAAGAAACGGCAATACCGATGAAGCGATAGAAACTGCAAAATGGTATAAAAATGTTTTTAAAGATGATTATTATATCGAAGTACAAGACCACAATTTGCCGGAACAAAAGAAAGTAAATTTACATTTAGAAAAAATCGCAAAACAACTCGAAATTGAAATAGTTGCGACTAATGATGCACATTATGTTGAGAAAAAAGATGCAAAAACGCAGAAATATTTAATGCTTGTAGGGCAAAACAAAACAGTTGAAAGCACAGATGCGCTATTGTTTGAAACTGATGAGTTTTATGTAAAAGACGAGCAGGAAATGCTAAGACTTTTCCCACAAGAATATCTTGATAACACACAAAAAGTTGCAAACAAATGCAATTTTGAATTTGTGTTTGGCGAGTTAAAACTCCCTAAATTTGAAATTGAAAATTGCGATAATCATTTTGAATATTTTAAAGAAAAATGCTTTGAAGGCTTAAAAACTAAACTTCCAAACGCTGATGAAAAGTATTTAGAACGACTTAATTATGAATTAGATGTAATTAATAAAATGGGCTTTGTTGACTATTACTTAATAGTAGCCGACTTTGTTAATTATGCAAAGAGCAAAAAAATTCCCGTAGGTCCGGGCAGAGGTTCGGGAGCCGCCTCTTTATGCGCATATTGTATCGGCATAACCGATGTTGACCCGCTAAAATTCAACCTCTTATTTGAAAGATTTTTAAATCCTGAAAGGGTTTCTATGCCCGATTTTGATATCGATTTTTGCAATATTCGTCGTCCTGAAGTAATTGAATATGTTACCAAAAAATATGGTTATGACCGCGTTGCGCAAATAGTTACATTTGGTACACTTGCTGCAAAAGCGGCGGTAAAAGACATAGGGCGAGCAATGGCACTTCCCTATTCTTTAGTCGATTCGGTTTCAAAACTAATTCCAAGCGATATTCACCAAACGCTTGATAATGCTATGACTGAATCTGAACAACTTTTAAGCGTTTATAACAGCGATGAAAAAATAAAACTATTAATAGACACCGCAAAACAGGTTGAGGGAATGCCTCGACACGCTTCGACCCACGCAGCAGGCGTAGTTATTACCGATAAACCTTGCGATGAGTATGTTCCTTTGGCGCTAAATGATGAAGCAGTTGTAACTCAATATACTATGACCGAACTTGAAAAAATCGGGCTTTTAAAAATGGATTTTTTAGGGTTGAGAAATTTAACTGTTATTGATGATACAGTTAAAATGATAAAAGAAATTAAGCCCGATTTTGATATTGAAAGAATCGATGAAAACGATAAAGCAGTATTTGAAATGCTTTCTCTTGGTCACTCTGATGGCGTATTTCAATTTGAATCAGTCGGTATGCGCAAAACAATGCAAAAACTAAAACCTAATAGTATTGAAGATTTAATTGCGCTTTTATCGCTTTATCGCCCCGGCCCTGTTAAATCAATACCAAAATATATTGAGAACAAGCATAATCCAAAAAAAATCAAATACGCTACTCCCCTTTTAGAGCCGATTTTAAATGTAACTTACGGTTGCATTGTTTATCAAGAGCAGGTTATGCAAATTTTTAGAACGCTTGCAGGCTACACTCTTGGCAGAGCCGATATAATAAGGCGTGCAATGGCAAAGAAAAAGCACGAAGTTTTACAACAAGAAAAAGTTAATTTTATTAACGGTTGCAAGAAAAACGGTATTGATGAAAAAATAGCAATTGAACTTTTTACAGAAATTGAAGCATTTTCATCTTACGCTTTTAACAAGGCTCACGCTACCGCTTATTCGATAGTTTCTTACAGAACAGCATATTTGAAGTGCCATTACCCTGCTTTTTATATGGTGGCACTTATAACAAGCGTTTTAAACAGTTCATCAAAAGTCGAAGAGTATTTTGAAGAATGTAAAAGAATAGGCATTAACATTTTGCCACCAAACATTAATTCAAGCAAATATAACTTTTCGGTTGAAAACAATAATATTCGCTTTGGATTGCTTGGTATTAAAGGCGTTGGTAAAAATATTGTTGACAGACTGATTGAAGAAAGAAATTCAAATGGTGATTTTTTAGATTTATATAATTTCTGCAAAAGATGCGACGGCAGAGATTTGAATTCACGAACAATAGAAGCTCTTATAAAATCAGGCTGTTTTGACAATTTAGGTTACAATCGCCGTGAAATGCTTGAAAATATCGACAATATTCTGTCTAATTTAAAAAGAAAACGCTTTGATAATATCGAGGGGCAAATTGACCTTTTTGAAAGCTCAGCGCAAGAACAGGTGCATTTTAATAAGTATCCTGAATTTGACAAAAACACTCTTTTAAAATTTGAAAAAGAAGTTATCGGCTTTTACCTAAATGAAAATCCGCTCACGCAATATAAAGATATTATTTCATCAAACAATTTTGATTTACTGCGAAATGTTTTAAGCGATAGCGTGAAATATCACGATAACAAAAGCGTAAAACTTCTTTGCTTTGTTGATAAAATTAAAAAGAAAACTACTCGCAAGGGCGATACAATGGCATTTGCAAGCATTTCAGATATAACATCAAGTGCCGAAATGCTGATTTTTCCTAAAATTTTCTCTGAAAATTATGATTATTTTACTCCCGACAAACCACTTGTTGTATTTGGCAGAGTAAGTATTCGTGACGAAGAGCAACCTCAAATTATCTGCGAAAGAATTGATTTTATTGAGAATTATTCTTTTTTAAAAAATTTATATTTAAAAGTTGATTCTATAAACGACAAAAAACTGTTTAAAGCAAGCAGTTTAATAAACGCTAACGAGGGCAATTCAGCAGTTTATATTTACTGCAACGACACTAAAAAGCTGTTAAAATCGGAAAAATTAAGCTGTCAGGTTACAAATGAATTGGTCGCAACCCTTAAAAACATTTTAGGTGAAAATAATGTTGCAATAAAATAAAAAACCGCCTATTTGGCGGTTTTTACGCTATTTTTTCAAAAGGAATAATTTTTGCGTGCCTTTTGTTTTTTCTAAAACTTTTTATTTGCATTTTGTATTCTTTTAGATAATACTCAATTACTCGCAGTGTAACAAAATTAAAAGCAGTTAAAAACGAGAATATAAGTTCATTTTGCAAGCCCTTACTGCCTGCTTCAAAACCAAAAAACACGAAAAGCACACAAGATATAACAAATAAGATTTTGAAAATAAGTTGTAAAAGTTTTAATGTAAATATTTTAGATTGAAGTTCATTCATTTTATATAATTCCTTTCTCTTTTGTTTCTATTAGAATTATATAAAATAAGTTGTACTATAAAAAGGACAAACCGAAAGATTTATTAAAAATCTTTCGGTTTTAATTTATTCTTCAATTTCTTCAATATCTAATTGTAACGATGCACCACATTCAGGGCATTTAATTTCATCATTATCAATCATTTCCAAATCGGCAACGATTGTATTACCGCATTCGGGACATTTAATTTCATAAAGGTCTTCGTCATCATCGTCATCATATTCAAAAAGATAATCCTCAACCTCTGCCAAATCTTCATCAACTGCGTCAACTTGGTCGCTGATATCAGCAACATCAAGTTCGAGTTCCGAAACACATTCGGCAACTTCGTCTAATGTATCAATAATAGCATTGATAACTTTAACTGTTTTGTCGTCTTTATCAAGGTCAAGACCTTCAACTAAACCTTTTAAATAAGAAACTTTTTCAGAAACTGTCATTACTTATGCCCTTTCCATATACTCGCCTGTACGAGTATCAATTCTGATTTTGTCACCCTCGTTAATGAAAAGAGGAACTCTAATTTCAGCACCTGTTTCAAGAGTTGCAGGTTTTGTAGCGTTTGTTGCAGTATCACCTTTTATACCCGGTTCTGTATGAGTGATTTCAAGTTCAACAAATGTCGGCGGTTCAACACCGAAAACTTTGCCTTTATAAGAAAGAACTTTACACATCATTTCTTCTTTAACAAACTTAAAGTTGTCAGATAATTCCGAAGGAGCTATAGCAACATCTTCCCAAGTTTCTGTATCCATGAAATGATAAAGGTCTCCATCATTATAAGAGTATTGCATTTCTCTTCTCTCAATAAATGCAGTTGGGTATTTATCAGTCGGGCTGAAAGTTTTTTCAACAACCGAACCTGCAATTACATCTTTAATTTTTGTTCTAACAAATGCAGCACCTTTACCCGGTTTTACATGTTGAAATTCAAGAATTTGATAAACTTTGCCTTCCATTTCAAATGTTACACCGTTTCTAAAATCTCCTGCTGTAATCATAAATTAAACCTCCAAAATTTTAAATAACATATATATTTTATACTATTTTAGCGCAATTTTCAAGTGTTTTTTACTCAGTTTTAAAAGAATTATACACTTTTTTCATAAATTTAGCGTCTTCAGCCTGTGTTCCAGCCGATTCGCATATAAAATAAGGCGATAAATTCTTTTTAGCAATAAGTTCGCCAAGTGGCTCAAAATTAGGTCCATATACTTCATCGGCAAAAGTCAAATGCTTTTTCTCGCCACCGTTTTCAGTCCACTCGATTTTTGAAAAATGTGAGTGAAAACTTTTTAAACGCTCAAAACCCAATTTGTTTTCTATTAAATTTAAAGCGTTTTCAAAATCTTCATATGAATTCATTTTACCGAATGTTCTGCAATTCAAATGGCCAAAATCAACACAAGGAACGAAACTTTCATCAACAAGACAAAGTTTCAAAACCTCTTCCAAAGTGCCTAATTGATTGATTTTTCCCATAGTTTCAGGACAAATATGTATATGCTCGAGATTGTTTTCAATCAGCGCATTTCTCGCAATTTTAAGCGTATCTTTTGCTTTTTCAAGCGCTTCTTGTCGTGATATTTTTGAACAAGAGCCCGAATGAACAACAATTCTGTTGGCACCGAGCATATTAGCCACTTTTGCACTTTGCAAAATATAATCAACCGATTTTAACCTTTTTTCTTCTTCAATTGAAGAAAGAGATATAAAATAAGGAGCGTGTAAAGATGTTATAATACCATATTTTTCAGCATTTTTTCGGTACTGTACAGCATTTTCTTCAGAAACTCTGACTCCCCTACCGCATTGGTATTCATACAAATCAAGCCCCATTTTTGAGACATATTCGGGTGCTTGGGCATTTGATTTATAACCTAATTCTTTAAAACTTTCTGCATTACCAGCAGGTCCGAAAATAGCAGACATTAAACATCACTCCTTTTTAATTTTTTCTTTAATTTATTTTCAATTTTTCTTTTAAATTTAAAAGATTTTGACTCTTCAATTTGAATATAATCGAGCCAAATAGTCTTTATACCGGCTAATTTACCGCCCAAAATATCAGTAAAATACTGGTCACCTACTAAAGCAACATCTTTTCGCTTAAATCCAAGCTTTTTAATCGCTTTTAAAATTTTAAATGGTAAGGGTTTAAGCGACATATAAAAATAAGGCAAATTAACATTATTTGCAAATCTTTTAAGCCTTTTCGGCTTTGAATTTGACAAAATATAAAGTTTAATACCCTCATTTTGCATTTTTTCCATCCAACTTAATACACCGTCAACAGCGTAATCAGTATGATAAATGCAAAGAGTGTTGTCAGCATCTAAAAGTAACGCTTTAATACCGTTATGTTTGCAAAATTCAGCGGTAACAGAAAAGATATTTTTAAAATAAAAATTCGGTTTAAAAATCTTCATAAAAATCCCTAAAAATAAAACGGACATTAATAAAATGTCCGTTTTTAATAAACAAATTTAACACAAATATTATTCGGACAATATGTAAAGCCCAAACTGATTATTTGAATTTTCTTTTACGAGCAGCCTCTGATTTTTTCTTTCTTCTTACAGATGGTTTTTCGTAATGTTCTCTTTTGCGAACTTCTTGAATAACGCCGTCTCTTACAGTCGCTCTTTTGAAACGTCTGAGTGCGTTTTCCAAAGATTCGTTTTCTTTAATACGAACTTGACTCACTTTAATTCCCTCCCTCCGCCTATCGCAGGGGTATTTTACTGTATAATTATATCACTAAAACACAGTAATGTCAACACTTTTTTAATCGCTTAACAAAGCATCGGCAATTTCTTTATTTAACTTGCCTTCAGGTGTATAAATACCAAAGCCTCTGTTAAACTCCCAATAAGTCCATGAATAGCCGAGCTCTTCACAAACTTCTCTTACACATCTTGTCCATTTTGCTCTATCATTAACATCAGCACATTTTGAATAAGCACCGAACTCGCCCAAATTCATTTCAATGTTGTTATGAGTTCTGCTAAAATGTTTAGCGTGAGCAATTATTCTTGCTTTAATATATTCTTTTTCATCATCTGTGCCAAGCCATCTTATACCGCTTGCATCTTTCATAGTCGGCGACCATTCTGCACCCTGATGAGTAAACTCAAACGGGTCATAAAAATGGAATGTTGCAATCAAATTATCAGTTTCAGGCAAAACCAATCTGTCGAGCGCAACAAGACCCGAATAATCAATTCCGCAAACTTCAATTCTTCTTGTGGGGTTGGTTTTTCTGATAACTTTAACTGCTTGCGCCTGAACAGCGTTCCACTCATCATCAGTAGTACGCCAAGTAGGCTCGTTCATAACTTCGAAAATCAGCTCATCAGGATATGAAGCGAATCTCTCGCCTACTTGCTCCCAAATTGCATAAAGTTTTTCGCTGTTTTCAAGCGGTTTGTCCATTGCTTCACGAAAATGATGAACATTTAAAATTACTTCTAAACCGCAATCTAAAAATCTTTTTACGGTTTTTTCAACTTCGTTAAAGAAATTTTCTTTGATTTTGAAGTTGTTTTCATCATCAGTCCAAATTGACCAGCGAACAGGCAATCTTACATGGTCAAAACCCAAGTTTACAATTGCATCATAATACCAATCTTTAACCGGATTTATAAATTCTTCATTGGGGTCATATGTGTTTTCAAAATGGTCCCCGATATTAATTCCTCTTTTCATAAAAGCACCTTTATTTTGCAACAATATTTACTAATTTACCTTTTACGTAAATTTCTTTTACTATGTTTTTACCGTCAATTGCAGATTTAACTTTTTCATCGCTTTTAGCAATTTGCAAGATTTCATCTTGCGAACTGTCAGCGTTTACGGTTAATTTTGCTTTTAATTTGCCGTTAACCTGAACAACAATTTCTATTGTAGAGTCAATACATTTTGCCTCATCGTACTCCGGCCATTTTGCTTGGTTAAGCATACCGCCGAAGTTTGCAACCTGCCACATTTCCTCGGTAATATGAGGAGCAAAAGGATTAAGCAAAAGAATAAATGTTTTTAAATCTTGTCTTGTTATTTCGCCTGCCGAATAAATTTCGTTTAACAGCGTCATAAGCGAAGCAATTGCTGTGTTATATTTAAGATTTTCAATATCGCTTGAAACTTTTTTAATTGTTTTATGGAAAGATGATTCCAATTTTTCAGAATACTCTTCATTATCATTTAAAATGTCAAGCAAAGCGAATGTTCTATCGATAAATCTTTTACAACCTTTAACAGCATCTTTTGACCAAGGAGCTGCTTTTTCATAGTCGCCCATAAACAAAACATAAGTACGAAGAACATCTGCACCGTATTCGTCAACAACATCATTCGGGTCAACTACATTGCCTTTTGATTTTGACATTTTATCGCCGTCCGGTCCTAAAATTAAACCTTGCGCAGTTCTTTTAGCATATGGCTCTTTACAAGGAACTTCGCCCAAATCATAAAGAAATCTGTGCCAAAATCTTGAATAAATCAAGTGACGGGTAACATGCTCCATACCGCCGTTGTACCAATCAACAGGCATCCAATATTTAAGTTTATCTTTATCGGCAAATTCTTTATCGTTTTTAGGGTCAATATATCTTAAGAAATACCACGAAGAACCAGCCCATTGAGGCATTGTATCAGTTTCTCTTTTAGCATCAGCTCCGCATTTCGGGCATTTGCATTTTACGAAACCTTCAACCTTTGCAAGTGGGCTTTCACCGTCTTGACCCGGTTTAAATTCATCAACTTTAGGCAATTTCAAAGGTAACTCTTCATAAGGAACAGGCACCATTCCGCATTTTTCGCAATAAACAATAGGAATAGGCTCGCCCCAATATCTTTGGCGGTTAAACGCCCAGTCTTTCATTTTATACTGAACACCTTTTTCGCCAATACCTTTTTCTGCGAGATACTCGATTGCTTTATTAATTGCCTCGTCTTTATCGACAATGCCGTTTAAAAAGCCTGAATTTACATGTTCGCCACTTTCGGTATAAGCCTCTTTTGTAATATCGCCGCCTTTTAAAACTTCGACAATATCAATACCGAATTTTTTAGCAAAATCATAATCTCTTTCATCATGTGCAGGTACCGCCATAATAGCGCCTGTACCGTAACCCATCATAACATAATCAGATATATAAATTGGAATTTCTTTATCATTAATAGGGTTAATTGCGGAAATACCTTCAATTTTTACGCCTGTTTTTTCTTTTACAAGTTGAGTACGCTCAAATTCTGTTTTTTTAGCGCACTCGTTCTTATAATCAACAAGTTCATTGTAATTTGCAATTTTTTCTTTATATTTTTCAATTATCGGGTGTTCAGGCGCAATTACCATAAAAGTTACACCAAATAAAGTATCAGGTCTGGTTGTGTAAATTTTTAATTTTTCATCAACCTGTTTTAACGAAAAATCAACAAAAGCACCTGTTGATTTACCAATCCAATTTTCCTGTTGAAGTCTGACATTTGGCAAATAATCAACCTCGTCAAGACCCTCTAAAAGTTTATCGGCATAATCGGTAATTCTTAAATACCAAACATCTTTTGATTTTTGAACTATAGGACTGTGGCAAATATCACATTTACCACCTTGTGAGTCTTCGTTTGATAAAACAACTTTACAAGAAGGACAATAGTTAATTAAAGTTTTATCTCTAAAAGCAAGACCTTTCTCAAACATTTTCAAGAAAATCCATTGTGTCCACTTATAATAGTTTTCATCGGTTGTGTCAATTGTTTTTGACCAGTCAAAAGAAAAACCTACTCTTTTAAGTTGTGAAGTAAATTTCTTTATGTTGTCATCTGTAACTTTTCTCGGGTGAATACCCGTTTTAATAGCATAGTTTTCAGTCGGCAAGCCGTAAGCATCAAAACCAAGTGGAAAAAGCACATTATAGCCTTGAAGTCTGCGTTTTCTTGAAACAACTTCAAGTCCGGAATATGCTTTAATGTGACCTACATGCATACCGGCTCCCGAAGGATAAGGAAACTCAACTAATGAGTAGAATTTTGGTTTAGAATAATCTTCTTTCGCCTCAAAAGTTTTGTTTTCTTCCCAAATTTTTTGCCATTTTTGTTCAACAGATTTAAAATCGTAATTCAATTAAAAAACCCCTTTTTATTTAACGATAAAATCATTTATATCAATTTCTGTGCCGTCTTTCCACTTTTCTTCCAAAGAGTAAAACTCTCTTTCATCTTTGGTGAAAACATGCACAACAACATCACCGTAATCAAGCAAAATCCAACCGCTTGTTTTGC
Organism: Oscillospiraceae bacterium; assembly: GCA_902769255.1. Taxonomy (GTDB): domain Bacteria; phylum Bacillota; class Clostridia; order Oscillospirales; family Acutalibacteraceae; genus RUG11462. The sequence continues at coordinate 131,019 of CACXOM010000002.1, read as the reverse complement.
CCTCTATGTGATTAGGCTCAATTCCTTGTTCGGACATTTTTTCATCAACCTCATCGGCAAGTGCACGAACCTGAGTTGATGAAGAACCCGATGCAATTATGAAATAATCACCTAAAATTGTTAAATCATCTATTTTTATTGCTTTAATATCAAAGCCTTTTTTACTGTCTATTGCTTTTACAACAGTTTCAACTTTTTTAATCGCTTCCATTTTATCTCCTTAGCTTGCATTTGAAGTAGTATTTTCGGCGTCTCTGTCAAAATTATCTAAAGAACCGCCTTTCATAAACGACTCATAATCTCTGTTATATGAAGTGCCTCTGTCAGCATAATCAATAATGCTTAAATCACTAGTTGTAAGTTTTTTATCATAAGGCAAGAAATTCTTATTCAACAAATCAACCGTTTCTTGTTTGTGGCATACCCAACAAGAAAGTCCGCCAATAGTTGCGGTTTGACCCGGCAACGAAATAATATTAACTTTTTTAAGGCTTAGCGAATGTGCTTTATCAGCGTAACCAAGCGCAAGACCTAAAGTTAAATCAGTAGATAACTCGTTCATACAACTTGTAACAATTTGTGCCAATTCTGTGCCGGAAACAGCTAAAAGTTTCTTTAAAATAGCGGCATAAATTGCTCTTTGGTTTTTAAGTCGTCCCAAATCGCCTTGTGCAAAAGATTTTCTGTGTCTTATAAGAGCGGTTGCCCATTGACCATCTAAATGAACTTTTCCTTTTTTGAAGAATTTCTTTTGCTGTGGCTTTGTTGTATCGTCAATAAGATTGTAATCTTTATCTAACTTAATATCAACACCGCCGATAATATCAATAATTTTTTCAGTACCTTTAATTGTTAGAGTAACATAATGGTCAACAGGTAAGCCAAATCTTGAGTTGACACATCTCATCATAGCTTTAATTCTCGATTCGCCTTGACGTGGGTTTCTGTAAACAGCATTAATTTTACCGGAAACAACATCACCAACAAAAGTATCACGTGGAATTTGAAGAATGTTTAATCTATTCTTTTTCAAATCATAACAGCCAACCATAATAATATCGGTTAAATTATCATTAAGACCGCAAATCAAAAAATAAGAAACATTTTCGTTAATTGATACTTTAATATCTTCGTATACTTTACTTTCTTTTTGGTCGATATCGTCTTTTTTAAGCAAATCTAACTCTAAAGCAGTAAAAGCAGCTGCCGATAAAGAAGAAATTACCAAAACAATCGACAAAATAACATTTGTCAAAATCCTCATTTTTCGTGATTTTTGATTTTTTGCCCTATTCCCTATTTTAGATAAATCAAAAGATTTATCTTTAGAATGAGAATATATCTCATTATCATAATTACTACTTGTTTTTCTATAATTATTTTTATTAAAACTATTTTTTCTTCTGTTTGGTTTTCTTTTTAATTCATCTGAAGATTTTCTATTGTTCATAATAAACTCTCCTTATTATCTATTTTAAAAGTCGTAAAAATCTACTTCCTGTTAAATATCAAAAAATTATAACCTTCTAAAGTGTCAATGTGTATAGGTTTGTTCATAGAACACAACTCATTTATAGAAAATTTAAAACACTCAAGAATTGCAACATCTAAATTAAAATAAGCAAATTCACGCAACTTTTCAACACCTTCAAAATCTCTGTCAGCAGAAATAAAATCCGCCAAATAAAGAATTTTGTCGAGTTTTGTCATATTTGCTCTGCCAGTTGTATGATATCTGATTGCCTCAACAATTTCAACATCATCAATACCGAATTTTTCTGTTATAAATTTAGCGCCTAATATAGCGTGCCAAAGTTTATATTGACTCTTTTGAATATCATCTAATATTATACCAAATTCCTTGAACATTTGCAACATATTTTCTTTGCTTTCATTTTTACAAATGTCGTGCAACAGACCACAAAGATAAGCTTTATCTTTATTATAACCGTATTTTTCGGCAAGTTTAACAGATTCTTCAGCAACATTTAAGCTGTGTTTAAATCTTTTTTTATCAAGATTATTTTGCAAATATTCAATATAAGCATTTAGATTGTTTTTCATAAACTTCCTCATTTTTTATAAAAATTATGTTCTTTAATATAATTAAAAACTTCTTTACAAACAAATTTTTCAATGTTTTGATTATTTTTTATAGCATTCCTAATTTGCGTTGAAGAATAAGGCACAATTTCATCTTTACAAAGTTCAACGCAAGCACCCTTTTCTTCAATCAATTTTTTATAATCCAAAATCTTATCAATATTCTCATTGTCTCTTGCAAAAGCCAAAATTTTTGACATTTGAAATATTTTTTTATATTCTTTCCAATTTAACAATGTTAAGAACATATCAGACCCGCAAATTAAGTAAATTTGCACGTCATTATACCGCTGTTTTAATTTTTCGAGCGTTTTGTAAGTGTAGCTTATGCCATCGCTACAAATTTCAATATCGCTAACTTCACAGTTTTCAACATCTTTAAACGCTAATTTGCACATATTTAGTCTGTGTTCAGCCGAAACTAATTCATCGCTCGATTTATGCGGTGAAATTTTACTCGGAATAATAAGAATTTTGTTAAAGTCATATTTAGACTGAACACTTTTGACAATCTGAATATGTCCTAAATGAACGGGGTTAAACGCTCCGCCGTAAATTGCAATTTTCATAACTGTTTTTTAACTTTCGGAAGAATTATTTTAGGTTCCTTGTTGTTTCTCTTATAAAAAATCATTCTTCTGCCAATTACCTGAACAACATCGCAATTTGCTTTGTTTGCAATTTCATTTGCAAGTTCTTTAGGTGTTGCAGGCGAATTTTCAAGCGAATTGATTTTTATTAACTCCCTTTTGTTAAGCGCATCGCTAACTTGTTTTACCAAATTATCACTAACGCCTTCCTTACCAACTTGAAAAAGGGTTTCATAATTATTAGCAAGCCCTCTTAAATATGCTCTTTGTTTACTGTTAAGCATCTAAATACTCCTTTAATTTTGTTTTTAATTCTCGAAGTGCATTTCCTCGGTGACTGATTTTATCTTTTTCGCAAGAAGAAAGTTCGGCAAAGGATTTCTCGCCTACATAAAAGTAAGGGTCATAACCAAAACCGTTTTCGCCTTTTGGCTCAAAGCCGATTGAACCTTTACACTCGCCAAAACACTCAATTTTATCACCGTTTGGAAATACAACGCAAATAGCGCAACAGAATTTTGCGTTTCTGTTTTCTTTTTTTACATCTTTTAATTTTTCAATTAATAAATCATTGTTTTTCTTATCGTTCGCACCCTCGCCTGAATAACGAGAAGAATAAATACCCGGCTCGCCGCCAAGTGCATCAACGCAAAGTCCCGAATCATCAGCAATTGCCGGCAAACCACTTGCAAGAGAAGCGGAATTTGCTTTTAAAAAGGCATTTTCGCTAAATGTTGAACCGGTTTCATCAACTTCGGGAATTATTATATTTAAGTCATCTTCTGTAACAGCGGTAATTCCGAGTGGATTTAAAATTCTCTCTAATTCCGCAATTTTCTTTTTATTTTTACTTGCAATAATAAACTTCATTTACTCATCCTCTTTGCCGAAAAGCGCTTTTGCAAATTGTTCAGGCGAAAAATCTTGTAAATCGTCAATTTGCTCGCCAACGCCGATTAATTTAACAGGAATACCGAGTTCTTTGTTAATTGCAATAACAACGCCGCCTTTTGCGGTACCGTCTAATTTTGTCAAAATAATACCTGTAATTCCTGCTGCCTCTTTGAAAATTTTTGCCTGATTAACAGCGTTTTGCCCTGTTGTTGCATCTAAAACAAGCAAAACTTCAACATCAGCATCAGGCAATTCTCTGCTAATAATTCTTGACATTTTTGAAAGTTCTTCCATAAGATTTTTCTTGTTATGAAGTCTTCCTGCGGTATCGCAAATTATTACATCAGAATTTCTCGCTTTTGCTGCGGCAATGGTGTCAAAAACTACAGCAGAAGGGTCTGCGCCTTCGCCGTGTTTTATTATTGGTACACCTGCGCGCTCAGCCCAAATTGTAAGTTGTTCAGCAGCTGCTGCTCTAAATGTATCAGCTGCGCCAAGTATAACAGACTTGCCCTCATCTTTAAATCTATGCGCCATTTTACCGATTGAAGTTGTTTTACCAACACCGTTTACGCCGATTACTAAAATTAACGAAGGTTTAGTGTCGGTTTTAATTGAGTTGTCAACGCTCATAAAATCGACTATAACCTGTTCTAACATTTCGGTAATTTGATTTGGGTCTGTTACTCTTTCACTCTTAACTCTTTTTCTTAATTCATCACAAATAGCGGTAGCGGTTTCAACGCCTGTATCTGCTAAAATTAAAGTTTCTTCGAGTTCTTCAAACAATTCTTCATCTATTTTTGTAAATGAAGAAACAATAGAGTTTACCGCACTCGAAAAATTATCTCTCGTCTTTTTAAGACCGTTACTGATTTTGCTGAATAGTCCCATTTTATCTCCTTATTTTACCACTTTTGTTTTAAGTGTTTTTTCAATTTCCGAAACATCAATTGAAAGCAGTTTTGAAACGCCTTTTTCTTGCATTGTAACACCGTAAAGCACGTCTGCCTCTTCCATCGTGCCTCGTCTGTGAGTAATTACAATAAACTGTGTTTTTGAACTCATTTTGCGCAAATATGAAGCCACTTTATCAACATTAACCTCATCAAGCGCCGCCTCAACCTCGTCAAGCAAACAAAACGGCGGAGGATTTACTTTCATAATAGCAAAATAGATTGATACCGCTATAAGCGCTTTTTCGCCACCTGAAAGTTGCTCAATTATAGAAATATTTTTTCCCGGCGGTTGAGCGATAATATCAATACCTGATTCCAACACATTGTCAGGGTTAGTCAGTTGCAACTGCGCATTGCCGCCGCCGAACAATTCTTTGAAAACGCTTGTAAAATTACTTGCGATAACAACAAATTTTTCGGTGAACATTTCTTCCATTTTTTTGGTAAGTCCGCTAATAATGCTTTTGAGTTCGGCAGAAGATTTTTCAACATCGTTAATTTGAGCAAGCATATATTCATAGCGCTCTGAAACTTCCTTGTATTCCTCAATCGCCGAAACATTTACTGCGCCTAACGAGCGAATTTTTGCTTTAATTTCATTTAAGCGTTTAGTCGCCGCCGAAACATCATCAATATGAAATCCTATTTCTTCTGCTTGTGTTTTTGTAAGTTCATACTCATCATAAAGTTTTGAAATAATGTCGGAATAGTGCTTTTCAAGCGACTCTTTTCGCTCGGTAAGTCTTGCAAGTTCGCCAGACAAACGCTCTTTATCTTGCGATTTTTCACGCTCAACATTTCTCGAATTAAGATTAGCTTGTTCAAGTTGATTTCTTTTTTCGGTCAATTTTTTAATTTCTTCTTCAATTGATTCCGACTTTTCAAAGAAACCTTTTGAAACTTGAGTGAGCCTGTCGATTTCTTCTTGCTCCGATTTATTTTTCTGTTCAAGTTCAATTATTTCGGAGTTAAGGTCGTTAATTCTGCCTTGTCTGTTGTTTTTTGTTTCTTTTATTTGGTTAATTGCATCTTGCAAATTAACAATATCTTTTGAAAATGAAATAATTTCAAATCTAATATTAGAAACTTTTTCAGAAATTTCCGATTTTGAATTTGAGAGTTTATCTTTATTTGAAAGCAACAAATCAATAGATTTTTCTTCTTTTTCTTTTTCTTCATCCAAATCAGTTAAAAGTTTTTCGAGTTTTAAAATGTTATCGTTTAACTCTTTTATTCTTACAGAAGAATTCTCTTTTGATAAAACTAAATTGTCAAGATTCACTTTATTAGTGTTATATTGTTCTTCTAAAAGTTTCAATTCACCCAACAATCTTATTTTATCTTCATTTGCCGTTTTTAAATTTTGCTCTCTTTCGGCGTTAGAAAAATTATATTCTTCACTTTCTTTTTGCAAAGATTCAAGTTGTAATTTAAGAGAATTTACCTCTTTTTCGGTTGTTTTAATCTTTTCTTTTAAAGTTTCAATTTGTTTTGTTCTGTTAATAAGTCCTGCGTTTTTAGCAACAGAACCACCTGTGAGCGAGCCGCCCGGATTTACTACCTGACCGTCAAGTGTAACTATTTTAAACTTATAATTAAACTTTTTAGCCATTGTTACTGCGCAGTCAATATCTTCCGCAACAACTGTTCTGCCAAGCAACCAACTTATAATATCTTTATACTCTTTTTTGGTAGTTACAAGTTCATCAGCAAAGCCGACAAAGCCAAAACTGTTTTCTACCGCTTTATCTTTTAGCGGATTAGGGTGAATAGAAGTAAGCGGTAAAAATGTTGCTCTTCCCGCTTTATTTCTTTTCAAAAATTCAATCGCCTTTTTAGCGTATTCCTCATTAGAAACTACAATGTTTTGCATAGAAGCGCCAAGCGCAGTTTCAATTGCGGTTGAATATTCATCTAATACTTCAATTAATTTAGAAACAGGTCCGTGAACACCTTTAATTTCACCCTTTTTAGAAGCGTTATAAACTTGTTTTACGGCATAATTAAATCCGTCAAGATTTCGCTCAAGTTCTTCTAAAATCTTAATTCTTCTTGAAAATTCGGCGCAATCAAGCGTTTTTGAATATATTTCATCAGTCAACGCTTTAATTTTTTCTTCTCGTTTTTCTACTTTTAATTTGTAGCCGCCTATAACATTGTTACATTCTGAAATTGTTTTGTCGCAATCATCAATATCAGCCTTGCAATCTTCAATTTCAATTTCAATATCTTCAAGATATTCTTTAATCTTTTTAACGGTGTCTTCGTAATTTTCAAAAGAAGAGTCAATTTCACCTATCGCAGTTTTAGAAGCAGTTAAATCAATTTTGCATTTTGAAATTTTTTCGTTTAATTCGTTTACTGTTTTGTTTTTATCAGAAATTTTTTCAGAAAAATCGCCAGAATCGCCCGAAACAGAATCTAACTTTTCTAATTCTTTTTCAAGTTCTTCGTTCTTTTGAGCTGATTTTTCCTCAATTTCTTTTATTTGAGCAAGTTTTTGTTCAATATTTTTATCAAGAGTTTCATCATCGGTATTTGCGTTCAATATTTCATTTTTCAAACGAACAATATTCTCGTTATTATGCAAAATATTGTTGTTTAAAACCGCAATTTTTCCTTTAATATCAGAGTTTTCTTCGTCATTTTTTGCGCTTTCACGACGAATAGCATCAATTTGCGAAGAAACTTTATTAATTTCAATTGCGGCAATATCAGATTTAGCGATAATTTCGGTAAGTTCACGCTCTAAACGCTCATACTGCGCTTTTGCAACAGTAATTTTTTCTTCTTGCGTTTTCAACTGCTCGTCAGATTTGTTTAAAGTGTTAAGCCACAAGCCAATTTCAAGTTGCTTTTTCTCGCCTGAAACCGATAAAAACTCTTTCGCTTTTTCGCTTTGAATTTTAAGCGGTTTTACTCTGACTTCAAGTTCCGCCATAATGTCTTTAAGTCTTACAAGATTATCTTCGGCGTGAAGCAATTTTCTTTCAGCTTCAAGTCTTCTGTAACGGTATTTTGAAATTCCCGCAGCCTCTTCAAAAATATCCCTGCGTTCATCAGATTTTGAGCCTACAATTTCGTCGATTCTGCCTTGACCAATCATAGAATAGCCGTCACGACCAAGACCCGTATCCATAAACAACTCGTGAATATCTTTAAGTCTTACGGTGTTTCCGTTGATTAAATATTCACTCTCACCCGAGCGAAAATATCTTCGAGTTACTGTTACCAAGTCTTTATCAAACTGCATTTTTCTGTCAGAATTATCGATTGTAATAGCGACTTCTGCAAAGCCTAACGCTTTTCTTTTCGCAGTACCCGTAAAGATAACATCTTCCATAGATTTACCGCGAAGTTGCTTATTAGACTGTTCGCCCAAAACCCAGCGAATAGCGTCAGAAATATTACTTTTACCACTTCCGTTAGGACCGATTACTGCAGTAATATCTTGGTCGAATGTGAGTTTTGTTTTATCTGGAAAAGATTTAAAACCTTGAATTTCAATAAGTTTTAATCTCAAGAATTTCACCGTCCTTATTTTTCGATTTTTATTTGAAATCTACTTATATTTTCATCACCGATTATTTCTAAAATAACACCTTTATTCTTAAAATAATCAATATTACTCTTTTTGTTGCCAATTGCTTTTGAAATCTCGTTTATATTTACCAAAACCTTATAAAAGCCTTTTTTCTTTATTTCATTTTCAATTAAATCTCTGTAAATATAACTTTGCGCCATCTCGCTTAAAGCAGGGTGAAAAGCACCTGCTACAAAACTTTTCTCATCAATTGAATGAAGCCCGAAACGAATAACTCTAATACCTTTATCATAAAAAAGTTTTAATATTTTTGCACCGTCACTACATGCTTTTTCAACAGAAATCGGTTCATATTCCCCGCTTTTATAAAGCTTTTCAAGCTGTGTGTTTTTAAGAACAACTGTAGGGTAAATTCTGACAGTATCGGGTTTTAGCGATGCGATTTTTTTGGCAGTATAATAATCTTTCTCAAAATCGCTTTTGTATAGCCCTGTCATCATTTGAAGCCCTAATTCAAAGCCGTTTTCACGAATAAGCATAGATGCGTTTTCAACATCTTTTGCACCGTGTCCCCTATTATTCGCCAAAAGTACATCATCAGCCATACTTTGTGCGCCGAGTTCAATTGATTTTACTTTATATTCTTTCAAAATATCTAAAATCTCTTTGTCAATTGCGTCGGGGCGAGTTGAAATTCTAATGCTTTCAATATAATTATCTTTAACAAATTTATAGCCTGTTTCAAGATATTTTAGCATTAAATCTCTGTCAATTGCGGTAAAACTACCGCCAAAAAAGGCTAATTGCGTGTTGTTTTTATCATAATTTTTGCTTTTTATTGCCACATTTACCGCATTTTCAATGTCTATTTCATCAGGCATTTTTTGCTGACCAGTAATATAAATTTGATTACAAAAACTGCACCTATGATTACACCCGTTATGCGGAATAAAAATTGAAATATTAGAATGACTCATAGTCCCATTAATTTAAGCGCTTCGTGAGCGGCTGCCTGTTCAGCGGCTTTTTTGCTTTTGCCTGTTCCTTTTGCGATTGAAAGCGAATTTAGTTCAATCGAAACAGTAAAAGATTTGTTATGGTCTGGGCCTTGTTCATCAACCAAAACATATTCGATTTTTTCTTCAGGATTTTTTTGAATAACCTCTTGTAACTGCGTTTTATAGTCTTTAAAAGAAATTCTTTTTCTATCAATTAAATCTTCTTTAACAAAACGTAAAACGAATTTTCTTGCAGGCTCAATTCCGCCATCTAAATACATAGCCGCCAACAGCGCCTCAAAAGCGTCTGACAAAATAGAGGGGCGTTTGTTTCCGCCGTTGTTTTGCTCGCCCTTGCCAAGTTTAATAAAATCACCCAAATTAATTTCTTTTGCAAAATCAAACAAAGCCTCTTCACATACAAGTGACGCTCGAAGTTTAGTAAGTTCGCCTTCAGGCGTATCAAATTTTTTATAAATATAATCAGAAACAATTACCGAAAGAACAGAGTCGCCCAAAAACTCAAGTCGCTCATTACAGTTAGACTGTTCGCCAGTTTCATTAGCATAAGAAGAGTGAGTAAGCGCAAGTTCTAATAATTTTTTATCTTTAAACTCGTAACCTATTTCTTTTTCAAGATTATTCATTAATCTTCAACACCTTTAATTGCATTTTCAATTTCGGCTGTAACGCCTGTTTCGGCAAATAAAATAGCTTGTTTAACAGCAGATTTTATTGCCTTTGAGTCAGAACTGCCATGCGCTTTAATAACAGGTTTGCGAACACCAATTAACGGCGCACCGCCAAGCTCTTTATAATCAAATTTTTTCTTTAAATCTTTAAGTCCGCTTTTAATAAGCAAAGCGGCAATTTTTGAAACAATATTTTTAAGCAAAATTGCTTTAAACATTTTCATAAATGAAAGCGCAACGCCTTCGGTAAGTTTTAAAACAATATTGCCCGAAAAACCGTCGCAAACTACAACATCGCAAGCGCCTGCCGGCACATCTCTCGGCTCAACATTACCGATAAAGTTCAACGAAGAATTTTTAAGCTTTTGATAAGCTTCAACAAGTGTTTCTCCGCCTTTTGTCTCCTCAGCACCGATATTTAAAAGTCCGACTTTTGGATTTTCAACGCCCATAACATTTTTCATATAAACGCTGCCTACAAGCCCAAATTGTTCTAAAACATCTGCTCTGCAATCAATATTTGCGCCTGAATCAAGCAACATATAAGGATTTCCCGAAGCAGTCGGAATAACAGCAGCAAAAGCTGGTCTTTTAATTCCTTTAATTCTTTTAACAATAAAAGTACCGCCCATTAAAACTGCTCCCGAAGAGCCAGCACTTACAACTGCATCAGCTTTTCCCTCTTTCACAGCAGAAAAAGCAACAGCAAGCGACGTGTTTTTCTTTGATTTTAACAACAAATTAGGGTCGTCGTGAATATCAAAAATATCATCGGCATGCACAATTTCAATATTATCAAGAGGAATATTGTTTTCCTTTGCGCATTTTTCAATTTTTTCTTTATTTCCGCAAAGCAAAATATCAGCGTCATATTCTTTTGTTGCAAGATATGCACCCTCGATATTAGAAAGCGGTGCATTATCGCCGCCGAATGCGTCAATAATAATTCTCATTTATTTACCCTCCGATAACTGATTTTAAATCTTTAATTGCCTTTTCGGCAATTTTCGAATATCTTTCTTGTTTATTTTTAATTTTAACATCTTCATGCGGAATAATTCCAAAATTTGCGCCCATAGGCTGAAAATCTTTTTTATCATCTGTACTGATATAAGTTGTCAAAGCGCCGCACATTGTAGTATTAGGCAATTCAAGTTGTTTTTCGCCTTTTAACAATCTGTAAACAGAAATTGCGGCTATTATACCCGACATTGCAGATTCCATATAGCCCTCAACGCCTGTAATTTGCCCTGCAAACCAAATATTTTCCTTTGATTTTAGTTTAAAATGGTTATCAAGCAGTTTTGGCGAATTGATAAAAGAGTTTCTGTGCATAACACCATAGCGTACAAATTCAGCATTTTTAAGCGCAGGAATAAGCGAAAACACACGTTTTTGCTCACCAAATTTTAAATTTGTTTGAAAACCTACCAAGTTATATAAAGATGCTTCTTTGTTTTCTTTTCTAAGTTGCAAATTTGCCCAAGGCCTATGTCCTGTTTTCGGGTTAGTCAGCCCGACAGGTTTTAAAGGTCCGAACCGCATAGTATCAGCGCCTCGTTTTGCCATTATTTCAATCGGCATACAACCCTCATAAACGGTCGGTTTATCAAAAGAATGAATCTCGGCACTTTGTGCTTCAACCAAATTGTTGTAAAACAATTCGTATTCTTCTTTGTTCATAGGACAATTAATATAATCGTCAGAATCTCCTCTGTCATAGCGAGATTGCAAAAAAGCAGAATCCATATCAATGCTTTCAGCTGTAACAATAGGCGCTGCGGCATCAAAAAACGATAAATAATCGCCTGTTAAATTAGAAATACTTTTTGCAAATTCGCCTTCAGTCAACGGTCCTGTTGCAATTACTACAGGCTCGTTATCAGGAATTTGAGTAACCTCTTTGTTTATTACCGTAATGTTTTTATGATTTTTGATTTTTTCGGTAATATATTCAGAAAAATCATATCTGTTTACCGCTAATGCACCGCCTGCAGGAACCTCGCATTTATCTGCCGATTCTAAACAAATAGAGCCTAAAAGTCGCATTTCGGCTTTTAAAAGACCGCCTGCGCTGTTTATTCTCTTTGCCTTTAATGAATTAGAGCAAACAAGTTCCGCAAAGGAGTCAATATGATGAGCAGGCGATTTTTTTACAGGTTTTTGCTCAAAAAGCGTAACTTCTATTCCTTTTTGTGCAAGATAATATGCCGCTTCGCAACCTGCAAGACCTGCACCGATAACCGTAACTTTATTTTTCATTCTTTTTAGTTTTTTTGCTTGTTTTTTTCTCTTTTACAGGTGGTTCAACATAATTTTCACATTTTTCATTGTTGCAAACTATTTTTCCGCCTCTGCGTTTGTAAAGGGTGTTTCCGCATTTTTCGCATTTATCGGCTAAAGGTGTGTCCCAAGTCATAAATCCGCATTCTTTACCCTTTTCGCAAGCAAAATATTTATAACCTCTTTTTGATTTTAACTGAATTATTTTTGAAGAGCATTTTGGACAAATACCCGGTGTTTCAACTGTAATCGGCTTAATATTCTTGCAATCAGGGTAATTCGAGCAAGCCAAGAATTTGCCGTATCTGCCCATTTTAACAACCATTTTTGCACCGCATTTATCACAAATTTCGTTAGTTTCTTCTGCTTTTTGTGTTTCGTTTTGCTTTGTGTCATCTGCTTTAGCTTTTTCTTCTTCAATAGGCTTGGTATTTTTACATTCCGGGAATCCCGGGCAAGCCAAGAATTTGCCGAATTTGCCCATTTTAATAACCATTTTTCTGCCACATTTATCACAAACAACATCTGTTTCTACAACAGGAATTTTTACCTTTGTGCCGTCTGTTTTTTGCTCAGCCGATTTTAAAGTTTTATCAAAACCTTTGTAGAATTTTGCGAGCATATGTTTCCATTGCTCATCACCGCTTTCAACATTATCAAGTTCAGTTTCAACTTTTGCGGTGAATTTTTGGTCAACTATTTCAGGGAAAAGTTCTGATAATAAATCGGTAATTACTTCACCTAAACTTGTTGGAATAAGCGTTTTCTTTTCTCTTTCAACATAGTTTCGCTTAACTATTGTAGTAACCGTAGTAGCAAATGTACTCGGTCTGCCGATTCCGCTTTCTTCAAGCGCTTTAATAAGCGAAGCCTCTGTAAATCTTGCAGGCGGTTGAGTAAAATGCTGATTTGGAGTTAATTCTTTCAATTTTAAAACTTCGCCAACTTCTAAATCAGGAAGTGATTTTGCAGATTCTTCGGTTTCATCTTTACCCTCTACATAAAGTTTTGTAAAACCGTCAAATTTTACCGAATAACCACTTGCTTTAAAAGTATAGCCATTTGCGTCGATATCAACACTAACGGTATTTTGAACGCATACCGCCATTAACGAAGCGATAAAACGCTCCCAAATAAGCTTATAAAGTTTATATTGGTCAGATGTCAGCGATTCTCTAACTTGTGCAGGAGTAAGCGCAGGATTAGTAGGTCTTATAGCCTCGTGACCGTCTTGAGCGCCTTTTTTTGTTTTAAAATATCTCGGTTTTTCAGGCATATATTTTTCACCGAAATTTTTGAGAATAAATTCATTTCCTGCCGCTCTCGCCTCTTCAGAAATTCTTAAAGAGTCGGTTCTCATATAAGTAATCAAACCTGTTGCGCCGACATTTTGCAACTCAACGCCTTCATAAAGCATTTGCGCAACACGCATTGTTTTTTGCGAGTTGAAATTTAATTTTCTCGAAGCCTCTTGTTGCAAAGTTGAGGTAATAAAAGGCGGTGCAGGTTGTTTTTTTCTTGTACCTTTTTTAACCTGTTTAACGGTATATTCAGCGTTATTTAAGTCTTCTAAAACGCTTTCAGCTTCACTTTCATTAGAAATTTTAATTTTCTTGTCGTTTTTATCTTTTTCAAGGTGTGCTTCAATTTTATATCTGCTTTTATTCAAAACAGCGTCAACGCTCCAATATTCTTCAGGAACAAACGCTCTTATTTCTTTTTCTCTGTCAACAACAATTTTGAGTGCTGCCGACTGACATCTTCCGGCAGAAAGACCGCTTTTTACTTTTTTCCATAAAAACGGGCTTAATTTATAACCCACAATTCTGTCAAGTACTCTTCTTGCTTGTTGTGCATCAACTAAATCAAGGTCGATTTTACGAGGATTATTAATTCCCTCTTCAACGCCTTTTTTAGTGATTTCATTAAATGTTACTCTATTTTTATCATTAATATCAAGACCTAAAATATAGCATAAATGCCACGAAATAGCCTCTCCCTCTCTATCAGGGTCCCCTGCGAGATAAACGCTGTCGGCTTTTTGAGCCGCACCTTTAAGCTTTTTAATAACTTCTTTTTTATCTCTCATTTCAATATATTTTGGCTCAAAATCTTTTTCAATATCAACGCCCATAGTTGATTTAGGTAAATCTCTTATATGTCCCATACAAGCCATAACTTCATATTCTGAACCTAAATATTTTTTAACTGTTTTTGCCTTTGCAGGCGACTCTAAAATAACAAGTTTTGACATAATTTTCTCCTACTTATTTTAATTCAAATCTTCCACCGGGAAGTTGTTTTATAACACCGTTTATCTCTAAATCGGTCAGCGCAAACATAACATCTGAAGCATCATACCCCGTTTTATCAATAATCTCATCTGTTGAAATCGGATTATTAGAAAAACAGTCGTAAACCGATTTTGTTATATCATCAGCATCAAAAGGTAATTGCGATAATTTATGTTTTATTTTAACTTCTTCTTCGCTTTTTTCAAATTTTTCTTTTACCTTTTTTACTATTGATTTCTTTTTAGGTTTTTGCAAAGACTTATTTGCCGGTTTGCTATATTTTCTTTGCAAACGCATATAAATATCGTCTTCATTTAAAGATATTCCGGCTTTATTCAAATTAAGCCTGTGCGGAAATGCACTTAAATATTCATTAAGCACATCGGCAGGCGTATAAACGGGTGTTGCACCTTCTTGCAAGAGCTTATTAGAACCCGAATAGTTTTCATCTGAAATATCACCCGGCAAAGCGTAAATATCTTTACCGTATTCAAGCGAATAAGCAACTGTAATCATAGTGCCGCTTTTGAGTGGTGCTTCAATTACAACAAGACCAAGCGACAACGCTGAAATCAACCTGTTTCTAATTTGAAAAGCGTTTCTTTCAACTTTGCCAAGAGGCTGTACCTCGCTGATTACTGCACCACAGCTTTCAACCTGCTTGCGAATATCTTTTAAATCGCTTAAATAATTATAATCAACTCCGCAAGGGCGAATAATTATAGAAGGCTTTTTAGCAAAAATTGCACCTTGCGAACATTTTGTATCTATACCGAGCGCACCGCCACTTATTACTATAGCGCCTGCCTGCGCCATTCTGTAAGCGAGCGTTGAAGCAGCTATCATACCGTTCATTGAGCAATTTCTTGTGCCTACCATTCCAATGCCGACTTCATCGTCAAAATCAGGTAATGTTCCTCTTACATAAAGCACACAAGGCGGATTTATAATTCTGCGAAGAATTACAGGGTATTTATCATCATCAAGTGTTACAATTTCAATATCTTTTCTTTCGCAATAATCAATAATTCCCTGCGCTTTCTTTAAGTCAGCGGATTTTACACTTTTATATTGCTTGTCTGACAAAAATTTTACAGCACTTCGGCTTAAATTTTTATCAAACAAATCTTCAACATTATCAAAATTTTCAAGTATTTGTGATATTTGTCTGCAACCGTATCCCAAAGCGGATTGCAAAGCAATCCAATAAACCGCATTTTTCATAAACTCTCACGCACCATTTCATAAATTGATATTGATGCGGCGGAAGCGGCATTAAGTGACTCCGCTTTACCGTTCATAGGAATAGTTATTTTATAATCGCTTTTATCAATAACATCCAAAGGAATACCGTTTGCTTCGTTACCTATAATCAAAGCCGATTTTTTGTCAAATGAAATTTGGTTTAGATTATAATCAGCATTTTTCACAACAGTTGCATAAGATTTTATTTTGTGCTTTTCAAAAAATTCAAATAAATCATCTTGTTTAATTTCTAAAACAGGAAGCCTAAACAATGCACCCATAGAAGCACGCAAGGCTTTAGGATTATAAATATCACACCCGCCACTTACAATAAGAAAATCAACCGCAAACGCTTCGGCAGTTCTTGAAATTGTGCCTAAATTTGAAGGGTCTGCAACGCTACACAAAACTACCGCCTTTAAACTGTTTTTATCAGCAAATTCATTACAAAACTTTTCGCAAACACAAACAATTCCCTGCGGTGATACTGTGTCGGAAATATGCTTTATAACATCATCTGTTACAATGAAAAATTCTTCAGCATATTCAGCAGTTTTTCTTGCATCTTCAAACTTATTATAGCAGTTTTCGGTTAAAAAAGCGGTTTTGATTTTAACACCTGAACGCATGCCATCAGCGCAAAGGCGCAACCCTTCAATCACAAATAAGCCGTTTTTACTCCTTTCTTTTGAAGAGTTAAACAGCTTTGAGGTTTCTTTAATTTTAGGGTTGCTTTTGCTTGAAATCAAATTCACTTTTATGCACCGATTTCACAAAAAATTTTAAAAATTAAACAAAATGCACCCGAAGTTAAAATCACTTCGGGTACTTAAATATTTATTGTAAAGCCTCTTTAGCGGTTTCGCAAAGTTTAGCAAAACCCTCTGCATCAGAAACTGCAATTTCAGCGAGCATTTTTCTATTCATACCAACGCCTGCTTTTTTAAGACCGTTGATAAATGTTGAATAATTCATACCGTTAATTTTGCAAGCGGCAGAAATACGAGTAATCCAAATTCTTCTGAAATCTCTTTTTCTTTGTTTACGGCCGATATAAGCATATTGACCTGATTTCATAACAGCCTCTTTTGCTGTTTTAAAAAGTTTATGTTTAGAACCAAAATAACCTTTGGCTAATTTTAAAGTTTTATTTCTTCTTTTGCGAGTCATCATCGCGCCTTTAACTCTTGCCATTATTAATCTTTCCTTTCAATGATTTTTATAGAGAATTAATCTTATTTATACGGAATAAGTTTTTTAATTGCTGCTGTATTAGTTTTATCAGCAATAGTTGTTTTTCTAAGATTTCTTTTTCTCTTTGTTGTTTTTTTGTTAAGAATGTGTGATTTGAAAGCGTGAGCTCTCTTTACTTTTCCGTTTTTAGTGAGATTAAATCTCTTTTTTGCACCGGAATGTGTCTTAATTTTAGGCATAACTTGTATCCTCCTCAAATAATATTAATTCTTTTTGGGTGCTAAAAACATCAGCATATTTCTGCCTTCCATCTTCGCAGGTTTTTCAATAACCGCAAATTCAGTACAAGCGTCAGCAAATCTGTTCATAGTGTCAAGACCGAGTTCGGTATGACCGATTGCTCTGCCTTTAAAGCGAATAGATACCTTCACCTTATCACCATTTTTGATAAAGCGTTGCGCATGTTTTAACTTTGTGTTGAAATCGT
Source organism: Oscillospiraceae bacterium (assembly GCA_902769255.1). Taxonomy (GTDB): domain Bacteria; phylum Bacillota; class Clostridia; order Oscillospirales; family Acutalibacteraceae; genus RUG11462. The sequence continues at coordinate 113,736 of CACXOM010000002.1, read as the reverse complement.
GAACATCAATGTTAAGACCGAGTCGAATTTCTTTTGTTTCAACGATTTTTTGACTCTTCCTTGCCTCTTTTTCCCTTTTTGCTTGGTCAAATTTGTACTTACCGTAGTCCATAATTTTACAAACAGGCGGAACGGCTTGCGGCGCAATTTTTACAAGGTCAAGGTTGGCTTTTTCAGCTTGTTTCAACGCTTCTTGTGATGAAACAATACCAAGTTGAGCCCCGTCAGCACCGATAAGTCTAACTTTTTCGTCTCTGATTTCTTCGTTGATGGAATGTTCTTGTTTACTGATGGCAAACACCTCCGATAAATTTTGCAACAAAAAAAGACGGAATAATATCCGTCCGACAAAATCACAGTAAAATACTGTAAAAAATTGGCCTTGTTAAGATAAAGCCACAAGGCGAGAACCGGACGGCTCTTCTTTGTTGTAAATGTATTTTACCACAACAAACTAAATTTGTCAAGCATCTGTTTAATTTTTATTTAAAAGTTTTTATTGTTTTTTTAATTGATATAAATTAAAAATTTTGTTATAATTATTATGTTAGTTATATGTTAGGGTTATACTGTTATTATTTGATTAGTAAATGGTTTATTTAATGAAAGAAGAGGCAAAAATATGAACAAAAGGTACAAAAAACTATATCTCGATACAATTGCAAAAGCTTTATTTGAAAATTATGAATGTGTTTATGCGGTTGACGCTGAAACCTTTTCATACAGGTGTTTTTATCAAAGCGATTCCTACAGTTTGTTGCGACTTGAAAATCAGGGTACAAATTTTTTTGATGATATTGAAAATAACATTTTGAGAACAATATATATTGATGACCAAGAATATGTTCGCAAAATGATATCAAAAAAAGCTTTGATTAACGGATTGAAAAAAGAAAAATTTTATTCATTTGTTTATAGATTGGTAATTGACTGCAAACCTTTGTATCATAAATTCAGAGCAACAATTGACAAAGCAAACGGACACCCCCACTATCTTATTGGAATTAGAAATGTTGATAAAGCGTTCAGACAAGATAAAGCGCAAGCCGAAAAGCTTTCGTCAATGCACAGCAAAGAAATAACTCATCTTGAAGCGATTTTAGCAAGCTCCGAAGGTTATTTGGAAGCGAATTTATCAAAAAACAGTATAATTGAAATATCACATTTTGAATTTCCCAAAGAAATTTCTAAAAAACTAAAAAAGCCAAATTCACTTTCTTACAGCGAGTTTGAAAAATGGCGAATTGACAATTATATTACCAATAACAAAAACAAATATATAGAAATAAGCGACAGAAAGTATTTAATAAATTGCTTTAAAAACGGCGAAAAGCGAGCCTCTGTTTCATTTTCAATGAAAAGGAATAACTCGCAACAAATAAGACCTTGCAAAGAAGTATTTTATTTATATCAAGACAATGCATCAAAAGATATTCTTTCTTTTTGTGTTTTGTATGACCTTACGGAACAACAGCGAAAAGAAAAAGAAATTCAAGATTTAGAGCAAGAATTACAAATGAGCAGGCTTCGCAATTTTACCAGCCAAATGCAACCTCATTTTTTGTATAATTCTTTAGGCTCAATTCAAGAAATTATTTTAGATGACCCGATTTACGCTTCTGAATTAATCGGTGATTTTACAACTCACCTTCGCAGTTGTATTCGTGCAATGTCAAATGATGCACCTATTCCCTTCAATCAGGAATTAGAAAACATAAAAGCGTATATCAACATAGAAAAAATGCGTTTTGGCGATAAGTTAAAAGTAGTTTACGACATTAAAGCGAATGATTTTTCTATTTTACCGCTTAGCGTTCAGCCGATAGTTGAAAATGCAATTCGTCACGGAATATATCAAAAAGGCGAAAAAGGCGGAACTGTTTTAATAAGCACATCAGAAAGCGCAAATTCTTGGAATAATTTAATCAAAGACAACGGCTTAGGTTTTGATGTTAAGCAGTTTGAAACAGAAGTTTTTTTAGGACAAAGAGATTCAACAGGCTTAAAAAACATTACTTTTAGACTTGATAAAATGATGAACGCCTCTGTTAATATTGACAGCAAAAAAGACATTGGAACAACTGTAACAATAACAATTCCAAAGGAGAAATTAGGATGAGAGCAATTATAGTTGATGACGAGACTTTAATGCTTAAAAAGTTTACAAGATTAAGCGAAGGCATCTCCGATATAAATATAGTAGGTCAATTTGAATCTGCAATGCAGAAGTCACGGCGTACCCGATAAGGTGGCTAAAATCATCAGAATTAAAGTCTTAGTGAATGATTTATTCAGTTGTCAAAATACAAGTGAAAGGGCTGACCTTTTTGTGGTTCGGAATTAACCCCTTCACTCATTTGGACAAAGGGGGTCAAAATGCACACCCAAAATCACCCATTTTTCAAAAATTTCTTGAAAATATTTTTTAGAAACAAAAAAGCCGCCTATTTCCCTCGTAATTGAGGTCAATAGACGGCGGGTAGAAATATTCATATTTTTGGTGTATAATAAGAGTTAATCAAAAGAAAAATTTGAATTTTACGGTCAGTAAGGAATGAGTAAAGTTATAAATTTAGAAAGAGGTGGAAAGATGATTAACTTTTCTTGCAAATAAAATCAAAATATGCGGTAGTGCTATACTTTGGCATTATTGTGTCTATTGCAAGAAAGTTATATGTCTATCTTACTCAATATAGTGCTGTTGCCACTTTTGCTTAGTGGTGTTATTATGCTATGACGAGCTGCAAGGATTAACTTTCTTGCGGCTCTTATTTTGTTTTGGAGGTGCTTTATGAATAGTGCAGAACAGATAGTTACACATGATTCACTCCGTATAGTGTCGGTTCCTTTTGGTGAAATCTATACGGAGTAAACATTCACCGAACTGACTTTGTATCGTATGACACGCAAAGGAGGATAATATTTATGTCAATGATTAAAATTGAAAACCTTACGTTTTCATATCCGACAAGTTATGATAATGTTTTTGAAAATGTCAGTTTCCAGGTTGATACCGATTGGAAGCTTGGTTTTGTGGGCAGAAACGGACGAGGTAAAACAACCTTTCTGAATCTTCTGCTTGGGAAATATGAGTATAGCGGAAAAATCCTATCATCCGTACAGTTTGATTATTTTCCTTATCCCGTTTCAGATAAGAATCGTATTACAGAGGATATATTGCAGGAGGTTTGCCCACTTGCGGAAGAATGGGAACTTATGCGAGAACTTTCTTATCTTGATGTTGATGTCGATGTGCTTTGGCGACCTTTTGAAACACTTTCCAACGGAGAGCAGACAAAGGTTTTGCTTGCCGCTCTTTTTCTTAATGAAGGGCATTTCCTACTGATTGATGAACCTACCAACCATTTGGATGCCAAAGCGAGAAAAAGTGTGGCGACATATCTGAAAAAGAAAAAGGGATTCATCTTAGTTTCTCACGATCGTCGCTTTCTTGACGATTGTGTTGACCATATTCTATCGATTAACCGAGCGAATATCGAAGTGCAAAGAGGAAACTTTTCATCATGGATGTCAAATTTTGAGCAACAGCAAGAATTTGAACTGGCTCAGAACGAACGTTTGCAAAAGGACATCAGACGATTACAGCAGTCGGCAAAACGCTCTGCAGTATGGTCTGAACGTGTAGAAGCTTCCAAAATTGGGGCAGCAGATAAAGGTTATGTCGGTCATAAAGCCGCCAAAATGATGAAGCGTTCAAAATCTATAGAAGCGAGACAACAACAGACAATCGAACAAAAATCAGCATTGCTGAAAAATGTGGAAACCGCAGAAGCACTCAAGATACAACCGCTTAATTACCATACAGATTTGCTTGCATCATTATCGAATGTAGTAGTTTATTATGATGGCATTTCAGTTTGTGAACCCGTTTCGTTTGAAATAAGACAGGGAGAACGCATTGTGCTTGATGGAAAGAACGGCAGTGGCAAAAGTAGCCTGTTAAAGTTGGTAGTCGGGCAGTCCATAGATTATACGGGTACAGTAACACTTGGCTCTGGGCTTGTAATTTCTTATGTGCCACAGGATACATCGTATTTATGTGGAACCCTTTCCGAGTTTGCAGAAGAAAACAACCTTGATGAAAGTTTGTTCAAGGCAATTCTTAGGAAAATGGACTTTGAGCGTGTACAGTTTGAAAAGGATATTAAAGACTTTTCTGGCGGGCAAAAGAAGAAAGTCCTAATTGCGAAAAGCCTTTGTGAAAAGGCACACTTGTATGTATGGGATGAACCGCTCAACTTTATTGATGTGTACTCACGTATGCAGATTGAACAACTCATAACGGAGTTTGCCCCGACCATGCTCCTGGTAGAACATGACAGTGTTTTTCGAGATACTGTGGCAAGTAAAATTGTGAATATCTAAATTGGTTCTTCCGCAATTTTACGTTTTTCGCTTTAATAAAATGAAAAATTACAAAATACGGATAATTGCGTAAGAACCTCTAAATTAAAATAATTGTATGGGTTAATTCCAGCTTTACAGAGACTCAAATTCCAGTTTGTCGGATTTACTCTAAAATTAGCAAAGACCGCTTACATCGTGTAGGCGGTCTCTTTTCGTGTTTAGATATATTTGATTTTGAGCTTTCTTTTCTTGGCTGAAAGCACCTTGCAGAGAACATCGTCAACACCATCGGTGTATCTGCCTTGTGCTATCAGGCTGTTCTTCAAACGGATAAGTGATTGTATTACTTCGTTGTATTCGTCCTTGGAAAGGTATAAATGATATTTCTGTTCTTTCAAAACAACCACCTCCTGTTACCGCAATTATATAATAAGAAAGGGCATAGGGGTAGTGTGCGATTGTCGCTTACCCATTCCTAAATGAACGAATTAACAGGGTAACGACCGCCTTTTCCATTAGCAGAAATTTTTCTCGATTTTTTCTGCCATTAGCAGAGAGGACATTTTCATTAGCAAAACGGCGATTTTTTTGCTAATTTTTATTAGCAAGCCGTCCACCTGAAAGGCGGACGACATTAGTCCTAATTTCCATTAGCTGACGGAAGATTTGCTAATGAAAATCTTCGATTTTCTCATTTTTTTCGTCTCTGAGCAAAAATGAAAAAACGCCGGAAACCCTTGATTTTACTGGGTTTTCCGGCGGAGTTTTTGGCGTTCCCGAGGTGATTCGAACACCCGACCTACCGCTTAGGAGGCGGTCGCTCTATCCAGCTGAGCTACGGAAACATCTTTGAAATCTATTCAATTTTAGGCTTAGATTAACTCATTGTCAATCACTTTTCTTCAAAAGGCGGTCGTTATAACATATTCTTAGGAGGATCTTATTATATCCATTTAACTATAGGGGCAAATTTACTTAAATATTATAATACTTTTATGCAGTTTAGTCAACCTAAAAATTATTTTAAAAAAATATAATTTTACTATTGACAAATTTGTTGAATTTTGTTATATTTAATAAAGATAAATCATTTTGAGGTACAATATAATGAGTTTTGCAGAATTTCAAAACACAATATATTTACAAAAATCGCTTAAATCATTTGATTTAGGTTTTCATTCAATTTTTTGACTTTATTACTGACTTTTATTCTTTAAAAGTCAGTATTTTTTTGGATATTCGGCACTTCGCCTTTATCAAATAAATAAAATTTAAAGTAAAGGGGTATTTTGGCAATGAAGTTAATTTATGATGTTAATGACAAACCAAAATTCGGAAAACTTTTAGTTTTCGCAATCCAGCAGTTACTTGCAATTATGACTGCAACATTAGTAGTACCTGTTATTATAGGTCATAACATGAGCCCGGCGGCCGCTCTTTTCGGCGCAGGTATCGGTACTTTGATTTATGTGGCATTCACTAAAAAGAAAAGTCCTGTATTTTTAGGCTCTTCATTCGCATTTATCGGTTCTATGACCGCAGCATTTGCCGGTGGCGTTTCAATGGCACTCGGTTATTTAGGTCTTATTATCGGTGCGGCTTTTGCAGGTCTTGTTTATGTACTTATCGCAATTATTGTTAAATTTGTAGGCGTTGAGTGGATTAACAAATTAATGCCTGCAGTAGTTATCGGTCCTACAGTTGCTATTATCGGTCTTTCGCTCGCAGGCAACGCAATCGGTGACTTAACAACAGGTAGTGTTAAAGTTGACGATGTTGCACTTGCTTCACCGTTAATTACCGTTCTTTGCGGACTTATTACTCTTATTGTAACAATTATTTGCTCAACTTACGGCAAAAAATCAGGCAAACTTATTCCGTTTATCTACGGTATTTTAGCAGGTTATGCAGTTGCATCAATTTTCACAGTAATCGGTAATCAAACTGGTGTTGACGCACTCAAAGTAGTTAATTATTCTGCTTTTTCAAATTTGGTTAAAGACGGCGTTAACTTAAACACATTCTTGCAATTGCCTGACTTTACTTTCTTAACCGCTAAAGACGGTTTCAATAGTATTTCTGTTTCTTATATCGGCACAATTGCTGTCGCTTACATTCCTGTTGCTTTTGTTGTATTTGCAGAGCATATTGCAGACCACAAAAACATTTCTTCAATCATCGAAAAAGATTTGCTTGTTGAACCAGGTCTTCACAGAACATTACTTGGTGACGGCGTAGGCTCAATGTTCGGCGCTTTATTCGGCGGTTGTCCTAACACAACATACGGCGAATCAATCGGTTGCGTTGCTATTACTAAAAACGCTTCTGTTTATACAATTATTACTGCTGCTGTATCAGCAATCGTAGTATCGTTTATTGCTCCGTTTATCGCATTTGTAAACACAATCCCGTCTTGCGTAATGGGCGGTGTTTGCATGGCACTTTACGGATTTATCGCTGTATCAGGTCTTAAAATGGTACAAGGTGTTGACCTTAACCAAAACAAAAACTTGTTTGTTGTTTCAACAATTCTTATCGCAGGTATCGGTGGTTTAACCCTTTCATTCGGTAAAATCACAATTACTGAAGTTGCTTGCGCTTTAATTCTCGGTATCATTGTTAATCTCATTTGCAAAAATGCAAAAGAAGACTAATTGATATTGATTTTTAGTTAAAAATATTGTATAATAGTACAAGTGTAAAAACTTGTACTATTATTTTGTAAAAACAAGGGAGATAATTATGAATAATTTAAAAATTTTCGACCACCCGCTTATTCAACACAAAACTACAATTCTTCGTCAAACAAAGACTTCTAACAAAGAGTTTAGAGAGTTGGTTGAAGAAATTACAATGCTTATGTGCTTTGAGGCACTTCGTGATTTACCTTTAGAGGAAGTTGAAATCGAAACACCTATTACAAAAACTACTCAAAAAATGATTAAAGGTAAAAAACTCGCTGTTGTTCCTATTCTTCGTGCTGGACTCGGTATGGTAAACGGTCTTTTACAGTTAGTTCCTTCTGCTAAAGTTGGACATATCGGAATGTATCGTGATGAAGAAACTTTAGAGCCTCATGAATATTATTGCAAATTGCCTGCAGATATTGAGGAAAGACTTATTGTTGTAGTTGACCCAATGCTCGCAACAGGCGGTTCTGCTATTGACGCTATTCGCCAAATAAAAGGTTACGGCGGAAAACACATTAAATTCTTGTGCATGATTGCCGCACCTGAAGGTATTAAAGCATTACAAGAGGCGCACCCCGATGTTGAAATTTATTGCGCTAATGTTGATGAAAAATTAAACGAAAACGGCTATATTGTTCCTGGTCTTGGCGATGCCGGCGACAGAATTTTCGGCACAAAATAATTAATAATTTAAAAAATCTGAAAGCATTTCGCTTTCAGATTTTTTTGTTTACAAATATTTTAAAAGATTATCAATATTTTCTTTTTGAATACAAACAAGTTCATTTGCAAGTGAACTTGTATTTTTATCGGCATTTTTATTGTTGTTAATAGATTTTGTCATACCAATAATACCCATATTATTGCCTTGAATAACAATATCGGCAATATGGCTTTGGCTTTTGTCAAACATTGTGTTAAACTCAATGCCCATTTTTGACATTTTAATTTGTGCTTTGCTAACAGGTTTCGGGTATTCGTTTCTACTTCTTATTTCTTTAAAAGTTTTATCTTGAAAATCTCTATAAACCTTTTTCTCACGCTTTAATTCTTCTTGAATTTCGCTATTTTTAGTTTTTGAAATAAGATTATCAAGTGTTTCAGCCCCGACTCTTGTCGCCCTGTAAATATCGCTCAAAAGTTCGTTGTCTTGTGCCATAATAATCACTCCTTTTGTAGTTTATTATGGCTAAACTTTTCTAAAATATACGAAGTCCTTTCGGGTAATGATTTTTTAATTTTTTGTTTGAGGCTTTTCCAAACCCGAGCGCAATTCCCTCAACAAGGACTAAAACATAACCATTTAAATCGCAATCAATTTCAGCACCGTGTAAAAAGTCATAAACTCGCTTGTCATCAAGCGTTAAATCAAGCACTTGTTTTGCTTGCGACTTGTCGCTTGAAATATACAAATCGTGGCTTGGTACAAATCTTTTTCCTTTAATCTCCCCTACTTTAATTCCTGCTTTTACAATTCTAATTTTATTTGTTTTCGGATAAATTTTCGGCAAAATATATACACAATTTTGATTAAAATAGTATTTTTCGGGCGAATAATTAAAGTTTTCTTTGAAAAAATCATCAACTACATCTAATCTCTTAAAATCAAAATCAAACTCTTTTACATTGCATATTTCATCATAATTTTTAATAAATTTTGCTACAAAATGTCCCTCACCACCGTCAGCAAACAAAATTCTTCTCGTTTTTGCAAATTCTTTGTTATCAGTATGATATGTATAGCCGTCTCTTCCGAATTTTTGCTCAATTTCAACTAATTCAAAATCGGGGTGTCGGCTTAAAAACGCTTCAACTGTTTTCTCATTTTCCTCTAATGATAATGTGCAGGTTGAATAAACTAAAACACCGTTTTGTTTTAAACAAACCGAGGCGTTATCAAGAATTTCTATCTGTCTTTTTGCGCAAAATTCTCTGTTTTCCCTTTTCCATTCGGTATAAATATTCGGCTCTCTGCGAACCATTCCCTCGCCTGAACATGGTGCATCAACCAAAACTTTATCAAAATAACCTTTTAAATTTTCGGCTATTAAGCCGGTGTCGGCATTTGAAACTACCGCATTTTTAACCGAGCAACGCTCGATGTTTGACGCTAAAATTTTTGCTCTGCTTGCAACATATTCATTTGCCCACAAAAGCCCTGTGTTTTGCAGTTTTGTCGCAATTTGCGTTGATTTTCCGCCGGGTGCAGCGCAAAGGTCAAGCACCTTATCGCCTTTTTCAACGCATAAAGCCTCAACAGCACTCATTGCCGAAGGCTCTTGCAAATAAAATGCTCCGGCGTGATGAAAAGGGTGATTTCCAAGCCCTTTTATATCATTATCAATATAAAATCCTTCTTTGCAAAATGGGGTTTCTTTTGTTTTAAAAGGTAATTTTTCTAAAACACTTTTTAAATCTGCTTTTAAAGTGTTTACTCGCAACCCACGAAAAGCAGGTTGTTCGAGATATTTTAAATATTCATCAAAATCTTTTTTTAAAGTTTCTTTCATGCAATCTAAAAAGCCGTCAGGAAGATTCATTGAAATTATTAAACCCCTCTCCTAAAATTTCGCCTGCTTCTAATGTAACAATAAAAGCATTTTTATCAGTATTTTTAACGATTTTATGAAACTTTGCCGCCTCATATCTATGCGTTGCGCAAACAATTTCCTTTTCGCTATTATTAATTATATAAACGCTGTGCAAATGATTTGAAACGCTTTGCAAAATTTCGCCACAACAGTCTGATTTTACAATAATCAGCCTGCCTTTATCAAAACCATAAATAATATAATCAATAGTTTTCGACTGAAAAAATATCGCAATTATCGCAAAAAGCGCATTTTCAATGCTTTTATAAACTATTGCCGAGGAAATAATCACAACCGCATCTAAAAGCATTATAAGATTACCGATTGAAAATTGTGGTAAAACACTTTGCATAAGTTTTGCTAAAATATCAACGCCACCAGTTGTGGCACCACGCAAGAATATTAAAGCCAACCCTGTTCCCGTTAAAATTCCGCCAAAAACAGCACTCAAAATCTTATCGCCGTTGTAAACAGGAATAATTTTTGGCGATAAATCAATAAAAACCGTCATAATTACGGTTGAAATTATCGAATAATATAAAAATTTAACGCCAAATTTGTTTGATGCGATAATAAAAATCGGTATATTAAGCAGTAATACCACCGTGCCGACTTGAAACCCGAAAATATAATAAAGAATTGTCGCAACGCCTGTAAGACCGCCTGCGGCAATTCCGTTTGGAGCGGTAAACGAAGAAACGCCTACTGCAATAAAAATATTTCCGATTATTATAAAAACAATATCAAGCCTTTTTGATTTCAGCGTCATTACATATCTTCCCTTAAAGATTTATGTAATGTTTTTTAAAAAATTATGTCAAAAAGTTGATAAATTCGCTCGTTTTGCTTTGTTAAATAAAGATAGCCAAAAAGCGTTTCAATACCCGTTGCGCTGTGATAATCGCCCTCGCTCGCATTTTTCGGTGTATGATTATTATGCGCATTTCTACCCTTTTTATATATAGAAGTTTCTTTTTCAGTTAAAATATCTTTAATTTTCAAATAAGCGTTCGCCTGAGCGCTTGCTTTTACTAACTTTGCCGAAGATGTATGTAAATCATTTGAACGGCTTTTTCCAATTAAACAAAGCCTTTCACGCACAAGCAAAGAATACACCGCATCGCCCATAAAACTTAATTGGTCGGTTGTTGCGGTTTTAATATCAAAATTTTGTTGTAATTCTATCATATTTATCAATCCACAAAATCAAATTCAAAATCGTAAATTACTACTGTGTCGCCGTTTTGAACACCGTAATCACGCAAAGCGTCAATAATGCCCGATTTTTCAAGAACATTTTGAAAATAAAGCAGTTGCTCATAATCGTTTGGATTAGTTTTATCCATAAGCGGATGCAACCATTCAGCGATAACTTCGTAAGAATCTCCTTTTTTAACAATTTCAAACTTGCCTTTTTCTTCTTTTACTTCCTCAACAGGAGCCTCTTGCGCCTCATATTTAATAATCGGCGGTAATTTTTGCAACTCTTTCGCAACATATTTTATAAGTTCGTCTGTTCCCTCTTGAATAGGCGCGCAAATTGTAAAGAGTTTTAAGCCTTTTTCTTCAATGTAGTTTTTAAATTTTTCAATTTGTTCAGGCTCTGCCATATCAATTTTGTTTGCAACAACAATTTGCGGACGAGTTGAAAGTTCAGGTGAAAATACCTCAAGTTCTTTGTTAATTGTTTCAAAATCAGTTATCGGGTCACGCCCCTCCGAGCCGGAAACATCTACTATATGAAGCAATAATCTGCATCTTTCAACATGACGCAAAAACTGATGTCCGAGTCCTGCGCCCTCGCCTGCACCCTCGATTACACCGGGAATATCTGCCATAACAAATGAGCATTCGTCATCAACCCTAACCACGCCGAGCACAGGCGTTAAAGTTGTAAAATGATAGTTTGCAATTTTAGGTTTTGCTTGCGATACAACCGAAACCAAAGTTGATTTGCCGACATTCGGGTAGCCTAACAAGCCTACATCGGCAAGCAGTTTTAATTCCAAAGTTATATCTAACTCCTCGCCTGGTCTGCCCTCTTTAGAAAAACGCGGAATTTGCCTTGTAGCAGTTGCAAAATGGGTGTTTCCCCAACCGCCTTTACCACCGTGAGCCGCAACAAAACTTTCGCCGTCAGCCAAATCAGCCATAATTCTGCCTGTTTTGCTGTCTTTAAAAACCGTGCCAACAGGCACTTTTATAACAGTATCTTGCCCTTTTTTGCCATAACAACGGTTACCGCTGCCTTTTTCGCCGTTTGCAGCAGAATATTTTCTTTTATAACGAAAATCTGCGAGCGTAGACAAATGCTTGTCAGCAACAAATACAATATCGCCGCCTCTGCCACCGTCACCGCCGTCTGGACCGCCGTTTGCTACATATTTTTCACGGTGAAAAGTTACTGCGCCATTTCCGCCGTCACCCGCTTTTATATGAATTTCAGCAATGTCAATAAACATAAAAATTCTCCTAATGTTTTCTGAATTTATATTATAACCTAAATCAGTTGCAAATTCAATGATTTTTGCTTTTCTACATAAAAAATCTCTTTAATTATCTTAAAGAGATTTTTAATAACTATACAATTATTCCGCTAACATATTTACCGCATTTTAGGTATTTTTTTGTATTGGAATATCGCTCAAAAAAGTAATTCCAACTACCGTCTTGTCCGTAATTTCCCGTTTCAACAACATAGGTTTTACCGTTTGTAAGTTTTGCCTCACACCAAAAATGTTGCCATTTTCGACCACTTGTTGTTCCTCTATAACCCCAAATAAGTTTAGAGTTAATACCAAAGTAAGCAAGATATTCCGCCATTGCGCCGTTATATTGCGCACATTGACCTAATTTGTAAGTAAAAATTGCTTTTGCGTAAGAGCAATTATCAATTTTAGAATAGGAATCGCCCGTAGCATAAGTTACATTTTTATGTATAAAGAAAAATGCAGTTTGAATTTTGTAATAAGGTGACATTTCACTTGTTAAATACTCTTTAGAGAAGTTTTTGAAAATTGTCTTGTCAGCGTCGCTAACCACAACTTTATAAGCCGTTTTTGCTTTTTTACCTTGAGTATTAACGCATTTAAACGATGTTTTTGCATCACTCTTGTTGCCGTTCATAATCGCCATTTTGCTATTTGAATAAAAAGTCTGTGAAGTGTAAATGTAACTTTTCTTTTTATTAACTTTTTTATAGGCTTTTATGTAAAAAGCGTATACGTTGCCTTTTTTAAATGGCGAAATATTCTTTTTAGTGTATGAATGTTTTGTGTTTTCCTTAATATTCTTAATCTTTTTAAAATTTTCTTTATTTTCTGAATAATAAACTTCATAGCCTGACGCTTCGTTTATTACAGCCCATTTTAGCTTAACATAAGTTTCATAAGTAGAAATGTAAAAATTCGGCCCGAAAAAAATCGGTGAAAAACAGACTCTTTCACTATAAACTTTCTTCTTTTTAACGTTTTTATAGGCTTTTAATGAATAATAATAAATGTTATCTTCTTCTAAATCTTTATCAACAAATTTTGTTGTAGAATTTTCGGTTGTGGTTAAAACTTTTGCCCAATCCTTTTTATCAGAGCTTTTATATAACGCATAACCGTCAACTTCTTTTAATTTTTTCCATTTCAAAGTTACGCTGTTTAGTTTTTCTTTAATACTTTTAACAGTTGGAGCGTTAACAGTAACCTTACTTTCAGCATTTGCAGAAAAAGCGCAACAAATAACAAATATTAAAGCCATTGAAAAAGAAATAATTTTATTCAACTTCATTTTTTATTCACCTTTATTTGTTACAAATATATTACAATTATACATCAAAAGTTACAATTTGTCAATCAATTTCAATTTTCAACAAAAAATGAGCTTAGAAAAACCAAGCTCATTTATAGCTTATATTTTTATTCTGCTTTCGGCTATATCGGTCAAAATTCCAATGATAAATCCTGTAAAAACTCCTGCAATTACCATTATCGGTAAATAATAAACAATATTCCACGACATAATAATGCAAGCACACAAAACTTGCCCTATATTAAAGAATATAGCACCAAAAATAGACACGGTAACTATATGAAGTTTGTTTTTTAAAACAAGCATAATTAAAAATGAAAAAACACCGCCTAAAAGGCTATAAAACAAATATACAGGTCCGCCAAAACAAATACCAGAAATCAATATTTTCGCAATTAACACAATTAAAGTATCAAAAATTTGACACTTGTATAGTGCAAAAACAATAACTATATTCGCTAATCCGAGTTTAAATCCAAATGGCGATAAGCTTATAGGTATTAGTCTTTCGATAAAAGAAAACACAAAACAAAGCGACACCAAAAGAGCGCAAACTGTAAGCCTTTTTACTGAAAAATTACCAAGCCGCATCTTCAACACCGGTATTTTCAATTATATTAATTTCAACATTGTTAGGCAAGCAAACAATTGACTCTCCTACTTTTGAAATGCGGTTATGATGAACACAATCCTGATTTTTACAAGTTGCCCATTCAACATAAGCAGTATCATTTTCAAGCACAAGAATATTTGTAACTTTTCCTTTGCTGTCTTTAATTTCAATTTCTTTTTTCTCATCAGTTTTCAAATTAACTGTTGAGAATACCACACCATTTACTATGATTTCAACTTTATTACCGTCATTGCCCATAGCGTTAATAAAAATTAACGCTGAAAGTGCAGTAGCGAGTACTACAACAACAATAATAATGTCAATTACCGAAAACTTTCTTTTTCTCATAATATGCTCCTTTATTTTAAGAATTTTTTAAAACCGTTAGAATAATGAAGTTTTGTTGAACTGTCAATAATTAAGGCATAACAATCATTATATTTATTAACAAGTTCAAGCCCTTCTTTATAATTCAAAATAAACAATGCAGTCGATAAAGTGTCAGCTAAATAACCGCTTTTGCTTATTACAGTTACAGATTTATTTTTTTCAGTCGGAAACAAAGTTTTAGGCGAAATAATATGAGAATATTTTTTACCATTAACCTCATAAAACCGCTCATAATCACCCGAAGTAGAAATAATTAAACCGTTTTTACATTTTAAAGTAACAATATTTTCACTCTTATTATCAGGATTTGTTATTCCTACCGAAAAATTTTCGCCGTTCGTTTTTTTGCCGACTGTAATAATATTTCCGCCAAAATCAACAATAGCATTTTTTACATTTTTAGAAAGCAAAAATGAATAAATCTTGTCAGCAACATAACCTTTTGCAATTGCGCCGACATCAATTGAACAGCCTTTTTTTGCTAAATATGCAGTATTTTTTTCTTTGTTAACTTTAAGATTTTCAATACTTGAATACCTGTTTGCATTTTTTAAATCGTTTAAACTTGGCACTTTTTTGCCTTCATTTCTAAATTTTTGCCAAATTTTCAAAACAGGTCCCAAACAAACATTCACATTGCCGTTTGTTTTTTGATACATTTTTTTGCAACAAAGCAAAAAATCAGTCAATTCGCTATCAATTTTTATTTTCTTAATTCCAGCGTTATCATTTATTGTTTTAATACTACTTATGCCTTTATAGGTTTTATAAATATCAAAAAGCTGATTATATTTTTTTAAAACATTACTTTCAAAAGAATTGCAAATTTTGTTAAAATCTTTATTAGAATTATAAATTTTCACGGTAGTAACTGTATCAAAATATTGATAATATGTTTTTGTTAGCAATTTATCGTTTTTATTTTCGCAAGAAGCCGAAAACAAGACAAAAGATATAATCAAAAACAAAGAAATAACTCTTTTAATCATGCTGTTTAATAATAATTTTAGAAGGACATTTAGAAGCGCAAAGTCCGCACGAAGTGCATTTTTCATAATCAATATGAGCAATGTTGTTTTCAAGCGTAATTGCACCGACAGGACATAGTTTTTGACAAAGTCCGCAACCGATACAGCCTGCTTTACACATATCTTTAACAGCCTTACCCTTTTCTTGTGAAAAGCATTGTACAACAAATTTTGCATCATAAGGCACAAGTTCAATTAAATTGTTAGGACAGGCTTCAACGCACATTCCGCAACCTTTGCAATCCTCACGAGAAACAAAAGAACGACCGTTAATATTTTTAATAGCGCCGAATTTACAGACCGAAGCGCAAGTGCCAAGTCCCAAACAACCATAAGCGCAGGCTTTTGCTCCCCTGCCCGGAGTTACCGAAACTCTGTTGCAGTCGAGCGCACCGTAGTAATTATAAATAAATTCCGACTTATCGCAAGCGCCCATACATTTTACAACTGCAACTTTACGAACACTTTTTTCAGCGCTAACACCCATTATTTTTGCAATCTTTTCAGCAACAACCTGACCGCCGACAGGACAAGAATTAGGTTTAGCCTCCCCTTTTGCGATTTTTGATGCTAAATCATCGCAAGAGGCAAATCCGCAACCGCCGCAGTTGTTGCCGGGTAAACATTCTCTGACATCGACTTCTTTTTGGTCAACTTCAACATGAAATTTCTTTTCAGAAAAGCCTAAAAACAAACCGATTAAAAGCGCTATTGCACCAATTACGGCGGCTGAAATAATTATAAAAGTATAATCCATTTTAAAACCGCCTTTCTTAAATTAAACCTTGAAATCCGAAAAAGGCAATAGCCATAAGGCCTGCTGTTATCAAAGTAATAGGCATACCCTTAAAAGATTTCGGAATATCGTTAAATTGTATTTTCTCACGAATACCGGCTAAAATTAAAATTGAAATTGCAAAGCCGACTGCGGTGCCAAATCCTGTTAAAACGCTCATCAAAACAGTTTGAAGCGCTGAAAAATCGCCGTTGTTGAAATTAGTTACATTGTTGATTGCAACACCTAAAACCGCACAGTTAGTAGTAATAAGCGGTAAATAAACGCCGAGCGCATTGTAAAGCGAAGGTATTTTCTTTTTCAAAAACATTTCAACAAACTGAACAAGTGCCGCAATAATTACGATAAACGCAATTGTTTGCAAATATTCAAGACCAAGCGGTTTTAAAATAAAAGTATAAGCAAGTGATGCTAAAAGTGAAGAAACAGTAATAACAAATATTACCGCTCCGCCCATACCGCCGGCGGATTTTGTTGACTTTGAAACGCCTAAAAACGGACATAAACCTAAAAATTGCGATAAAACAACATTGTTAATAAGCGTTGTTGAAATTAAGGTAATAAATACAGTTTTTAAAATTTCCATTATTCATTACCTCCTTTATTTTCAGCCATTTTTCTTTTTAACTCTTCAGCTTTTTTTAGTTTTTCCTGTTTTTCTTTTTCGGCAATTTCTATTTTTTGTTTTTCAACTAATTGGTGGTTAATGCAACTTTGTTTGCCAACGCAAGTTGCGCAATGGCTGTTGCAAGCCAATTTTTCACCCTCAATGTTAGTTGCCGAAGGTGCTTTAAATTTATTTTGCAACGCTGTAAGACAAGCGAGTACAAAAAATGCACCGGGAGCTAAAATAAATATTGAAATAGGGGTAAATACTTTTTCAGATAAAATTTGATAGCCAAATACTGCGCCAGAACCCAAAATTTCACGAACAGCGCCGATTATTGTTAATGCACCGGTAAAACCAAGACCCATACCGATACCGTCAAAAATCGAAGGTAAAACAGGGTTTTTAGAAGCATAAGCCTCTGCTCTACCCAAAATAATGCAGTTTACAACTATCAAAGGAATAAACACGCCGAGCGATTTATCAAGCGAAGGCACATAAGCCTTTAAAACAAGTTGAACTATTGTTACGAAAGATGCAACAATAACGATAAATGCAGGCATTCTCACGCCGTTAGGTATAACTTTTCTTAGTGCCGAAATCATTAAGTTTGACATAATTAACACGGCGGTAGTCGAAAGTCCCATACCAAAGCCGTTAAAAGCAGATGTTGTAACCGCCAAAGTCGGACACATACCAAGCATTAACACAAAGGTCGGGTTTTCTTTAATAAGACCGTTGAAAAGTCTTTCAATACATCTTTTCATCTTATTTGCCCTCCCCTTTTAAATTGTCGTTAAAATACTTCAAACTCGCAAAAACAGCGTTTTTAACGCCTTTGCTCGAATAAGTTGCGCCTGAAATTGCGTCAACATCGCTTAAAGTATCGGAATTTACATTTTTAAATTTTGCGGTAAACTTGTCTTCTTTTACTCTTGCACCAAGACCGGGTGTCTCGTTTGAAGCGTCTAAAACAGAAATTCCTGTTATATTTCCGCTTAAATCAACCCCGACAGCAAGTTTTATATCACCGCCGTAGCCCTTTGAAGCGCAAGTAAAAACATAACCTGCAAGTTTGCCTTCCTTTTTGGCTTTTGATACCGCCGATACGGTAGAATTATTCTCATCGGAATAATCTTTTATATTTAATTCTTCAAATTCGGCGTTTTCGAAAACAACCGAATAAGCATCCATAGTCGCTTTTTTGTCTGAAAGTTCAATAGGCTCTTTTGTTACAGAATAAACAAAAGCCAAAGCAGTACCTGCGACTAATGTAATTAAAGTTAGAATTAAAGCGTTTTTAATTATTGTTTTCATTTCACTGCTCCTTTCTTGTAACCAAATGGTTTAGGAACTGTGAATTTTTCGATTAAAGGCGTTAACATATTGCCGATGATAATCGAATAAGAAACACCCTCGTTTGAAGGACTAACTGTTCTAATAAGCGAAGTCATAAGTCCTAAAATCAAAGCATAAATAACTTTGCCTTTGTTGGTAATAGGCGAAGTAACATAATCAGTAGCCATAAAGAATGAACCAATTAAAAGACCGCCGCCGCAAAGTTGAACCATCATATAATCAAATGTTATTGTCTCGCCCTTAATTGTTTGAATTAATGCAACAAAGCATAAAGTTGAAATTATGTAAATAAAAGGAATTTTTACATCAATTACTCTGCGAATAATCATATAAGCCGCGCCGATTAAAATAGCAATTGCCGAAACTTCACCAATACAGCCTGCATGAGTATTAACAAGCATATCAAACCAATTTGTAACAACGCCTGATTTAACCATAGCCATAGGAGTAGCAGAAGTTACAACATCAGGTTTTGAAAACAAATAATTAATATCTGTTGAAAAATTTGTCATTATACTTGCAAATGAAATAACTAAAAAACATCTTGCGCCAAGGGCTGGGTTCATAAAGTTTTGACCTAAACCGCCAAAAAGTTGCTTAACAATTATTATTGCAAAAAATCCGCCTAAAACAGGAATAAACCAAGGCACGCTTGCGGGCATATTGACCGCTAAAATCATACCTGTTACCAATGCGCTTAAGTCGCTTATAGTAACCTTTTTCTTCATTCCTAATTGAAATAATAACTCAAAACCTACACAAGAAATAACGCACAAAACGATTGTTATTAAAGCACTTAAACCATAAGCGTAAACGCCTGCCAAAAGAGGAAAAAACAACGCTATGCAAACATCGAGCATAATATTTTGTGTAGTGCGTTTATCACGAATATGCGGTGAAACGCTTACATTAATATTTCTAAACATTATTTTTTCTCCCCTTTCTTTCTTTTCTTAATAACTTCTCGCTTAGCATATTTAAAACTCTGTGTAAGTGGACGCTTTGCCGGACAGACATATGTACAAGAACCGCATTCAATACATTCCATTCCGTGAAGTTTTTCAAATTCATCAAATTGAGAATTATCGCTCGCTGCCATCATAAGTTGAGGAACTAATTTTTCAGGACATGCGCCAAGACATCTTCCGCAATGAATACAAGCAGAAGTAGGTATTTTGGCGACTTCGTCTTTTTGAAAAGCCAAAATAGAAGATGATGTTTTTGTAACAGGTAAGTCAATCTCAAAAAGTGCAGTACCCATCATAGGACCGCCCGAAACCATTTTTTCTGGTTGAGTTAAAAAACCGCCTGCAACCTCTAAAAGTTCTTTGTGCGAACTGCCGATATTTACGAGCAAATTGCAAGGCTCTTTAATAGCGTCACCTGTAATGGTAACAACACGCCTAATAAGCGGAATGTTGTTTGCAACAGCGTCAAAACACGCGATTGTTGTAGCAACATTAACCACTACACAACCAGCATCTGCCGGAAGCATTTTCGAGTTAATTTCTCTACCTGTAATCGCTTTTATAAGCATTCTTTCGCCGCCTTGCGGATATTTTGCTTTTAAAAGTTGACATTCAATTTTTTCATCGTCAATAATGCTTTTTAAATGCTTGTAAGCATCTGTTTTATTGTTTTCAATACCGATAACGCATTTTGCATTGTCAAAAAGTTTAAGCAAAATTTTAATGCCTTCGACTAACTTTTCGCCCTTTTCGAGCATAAGTCTATAATCAGATGTCAAATAAGGCTCACATTCTGCGGCATTTATAATTAAATAATCAATTTTTTCAGGCTCTTTCGGCGACAGTTTCACATGAGTCGGAAAACCTGCACCGCCAAGACCTACAATACCGGCATATTGAATTTTTTCAAGAATTTTTTCTCTGTCAAATTTAGAATAATCTTCCTTTTTGCCGAAATTTTCAATTTCTTCAAATTTGCCGTCATTTTCAATAATTATGCTTTGAGCGGTTTCACCGCTTGTTGTTGCAACAGGTTTAATATCAATAACTTTGCCCGAAACGGCAGAAAAAATATTGCAAGAAACAAAAGAAGTTGCTTTTGCAATTAATTGACCTTTTTTAACCTCGTCACCGACAGCTACAACAGGCTCACACGGTGCACCGATATGCTGCGACAAAGGATAAACCGCATTTTCATTTGAAATAAACTCTAAAATAGACTTATCACAGGTAAACTGTTTATTGCCTTTAGGGTGAATACCTCTCTTAAATGATTTAAGTTTCATTTAAAAATCTCGCTTTCAAAAATTATCTATATTATTTTACCATAAATTTCTCGATTTGAAAAGGGAAATATACAACAAAAGTAGGATTTTTTTAAAAAATCCTACTTTTTGAACAGGTAAAATAGATTATTTGTATATTTTGGCTTATTTCACGCAATTTTTGGGTTATCGATTTAAACGCATCATCATCTAAATTGTTAAAAGAATCATCTAAAATAATGAAAGGTTTTTCGTTTTCAAAAATTGAATCAATAATCGAAAGTCTTAAAGCAAGTTCAATAGCGGTTTTTTGACCCGAAGAGAAACTATGAATTTCTCTAAACTCCCCTGCTTCGCTGATTTTTACATCAAAATTATTGCTTAAAACCGCCTCGCAATTATCAAAAGCCAATTTTAAATTTTCAACAAAATTGTTGCTGATTTTTTCTTTATATTTTAGTGTCAAATTGTCATTTGATTTTAAAATTAAATCTTTTGCGATAACAATTGCCTGATAGTTTTCTTGAGAAATTTTTAGTTCTTCGCTCATTTTGTCAAATTCGCGCCTTATTTCAAGCAATTCATCTTCAAAAAATTCAATTTTTTCAAGCGAGTTATTTAAATTGATTGTTTGATAAGAAATATCGTTAATTTTACTTAAAATCTGCTTTTCTTTTGATTCTAATTCAGTTGACGAAGTCGATTTTACACCGTCTTTAAATTCACCTAAATTCATTTTATTATAGTAATCTTTCGCCTGATTTAAATATTCTTCATAATTCTTTTTTTCTTGCCTTATTTCATAAAAATCTTTATTTAATAATTTTATGTTGTCGTCAAAATCATCATCAGGCAAAACAAGAATTTCAGAAAAAGCAGTTTTAATGCTGTTATTTAGATTTTCTTTTTCTATTTTCGATTTTTCTTCCTTTTTATTGGCAGAAATTACTATAAATAATCCTGCAACAGAAGTGAAAAACGCAACGCCAAAACAGATAATAAACGGAATAAATAATTTTGTAAAAACAAAAGAAAAAACTAAAAACAGTACACTTAAAACAGCGATAGCAATAGGCAAAATAAAACTAAATTTCTTATGTTTTACTGCATTTAACTGTCTGTTTTTTTCAACAAGCGATGAAATCTCGTTGATTTTTTCTTCACTCGGCAGGTCATTTTTATATCTTTTAGAAATTAAATCAATATTTTCCTTTGCTTGATTTTTCTTTTGAACAAGCGAGTTATAATACTTTATTTTTTCTTTTGCAACTTCAAGTTGTGCGTCACTTTTTGAAGTATCGCTTATTTCTTTTCTAACACTTTCAAGTTGCTTTTCTAAATCGCTTTTTTGTTTATTTAGCAAGTTTAAATTTGCTTTAATTTCATCAGCGCTTTTAATTTTTTCTTCTAACTCAAATGTTTGGGTTTGCAAGTGGCTAAGTTTTGCTTGCATTGTCGGAATAATGCCTGTGTTTCGAGCAGTTTGATAATATTTTTCTTTCTTTTCGAGCCTTTTTAATGCATTTTCAAAAGCATTAATATTATCAGAATTATCAAAAAGTTTTGCAAGAATTGAAGCAGGAACAGCCTTTTCGGCACTTGAAGAGGTGTAATAAGTGCATTTTTCAAACCCGTTTACATCAATTCCAAAAAGTTCTTCGCCGATGTTTTCAGAAAAATCTGCACTTTGCTCGCCTGAGAGCAAGTCAATTAAAGAAAACTTATCGCCTTTTGC
The DNA here is from genome assembly GCA_902769255.1 of Oscillospiraceae bacterium. Lineage (GTDB taxonomy): Bacteria > Bacillota > Clostridia > Oscillospirales > Acutalibacteraceae > RUG11462. The sequence continues at coordinate 91,525 of CACXOM010000002.1, read as the reverse complement.
GGTTTCACCAAATTTTCGCTCAATTCGATAACGCTTTTCATTAGCGCAAAAATCTAAATAACCGCCAAAATTACCGCCTTGCCAAGGCAAAAACATTTTTCTTTCGTTTTCTTCTAAACTCTTTATTCTAACGCCCTGAAGCCCGTAAAACATCGCCTTAATAAATGCGCAAAGCGTACTTTTGCCGTAGCCGTTTTTTTCTTCGATTATGTTAATTTTGGAATCAAAATCATAAGAAAAATCGCTCAATTTTCCGAAATTTTCAATATAACATTTTTCTAATCTCATAAGTCAATTCCCTCATCACAAAGCGCGCTAAAACCTGAAATTAGGATTTTATTAAGCAAATTTGACGAATAATCGCCATTTTGAACCTGTCTTACAAATTCGCCTTTAAGCGAAATATCGTTTTTATAAGAATCATAATCAATCTTAATAACCGAATTATCTTCAATTTTAAAATTAAAAAACTTTTCTTCAAAACTTTGTTGTAAATAATTAATATCTTTTAACAAGTTTTCATCATAACCGCCTGTTAAAACGACTTTTACTATTGATGAATTATCAATAGTCTCAACTGCTTTTGCAATAGCATTTAAAATTTCGACATTTGATTTTAAATTTGAAATATCAACCTCTTGTTTTACAGCAATTCGAGATGACATACAAACAAACTTGCGCTGTTTTAAATCAGTATCAAGCAAAATAAAGCCGTGTTCGCCGTATTCGCCGTAACCTCTGCTGTCAAGCACACCGCAATAAGCGTATTCGCCTCGCTCATCAATTTTGCCCTCCCCGCCTTTGTGAATATGACCGAGCGCAAGATAATCGATATTTTTGTTTTGAAGCTCTTTTAAATTTATTTGATATTTGTCAAAGCCGTTTACAATTTCACCGTGCATAACTGCGATATTATAGTTTTCTTTTGAAAAATCAATGCTGTTATAACTTTCAATACCGCAAATACATACATTTTCATAAAAATGCTTTTCGCCGTCTTTTAAAACTATTAAATTATCAGGCAATTTTTCTCTAAATTCTACTTTTTCATCATGATTACCCGCTAAATACAAAAATTTTGTTTTTTCGGCTGATGAAATGACATCAAAAACAAATTGTTCAGTTTTCTTTGAAATGTTGTTGCAATCGAAAAAATCGCCTGCAATAATAACAACTTCTATATCGTTGTTTTTTGCAAACTCAACCATTTTTTTAAATGTTTGCATTATTTCATTGTTGCGAATTTTTGCTTTTTCAAGCGAAAAACTGCTTTGAAGCGGCGAATTTAAATGAATATCGCCGGTATGTATTATCTTCATAAAAATTACTCCATGTTGTAATTATGCTCTTTGTTTACACCCGAGAAAATAACATATTTTCTGTTTTTAACATCAAATATTTCAAAAAGTTTTGAAATATTAACAAATTCATAGCCTTGTTCTAATAACGGCGGAATTATTAAATCAAGCGCTTCGGCTGATTTCATATTATGCGCAGAGTCGTGTAGCAAAACCACATCGCCGTTTTGAATTTGCGGTAAAATAATGCTTGCCGTTTCTTCTTTAGTTTCATCTTTCGACCAATCAGATGAACAAACCCCGCAAATAAAAAATTTATCTGTAATAGTATCAAAAAACAGCTTATTTACCCTAATTGCAGGCGGTCTGAAAAATTTTGGCACAGTTTTTGTATATTTTTCAATGATTTTATCGTTGCCGTAAACTTCATGTTCAATTTCTTCTTTTTCAAGTTCGGGCATAACTGCGTGCGTTAAAGAATGATTTTGATATTCACATCCGAGCGCTAATGCTCTGTCAATAACAGGTTTTGTTTCATCGCACATATATTTTCCGTTTACAAAAAATGTAGCGGTAATGCCGTATTTTTCAAGTTTATCTAAAACAACTGGAGTTACAACTGTGTTCGGTCCGTCATCAAAAGTAAGTGAGAGATATTTTTTAGGCATTATTGTTCCTCCTTTTTGTTCAAACTTGTTTTTAAATAGTAAATCGCAAAACCTTGCGAAGAAAACTTTTCTTCATATTCTGTCATAATATTACCCTGAATTTTGCTGTTGTGCAAGTCAAGCGAAATATCGTTTATATAAAAATCGTTATTAGAAAAACTTGCAAGCGAATATTCAAAAAAGTGCAAATTATCGGTTTTTTGATAAATAAAAGCGTCTTTTTTAAGTATTTTTTTGTAAATTTCTAAAAACTTTTTATGAGTTAATCGGTTGTTGCTGTACCTCTTTTTAGGATAAGGGCAAGAAAAATTAAGATAAAGCGCTGAAATTGAATTTTCATCAATATATCTTTGCAAATATTCTGCTCCGCAACATAAAAATCGTAAATTTTCTTGTTTTTCATCTCTTGCTTTTTCGGCAGCGGCAACCAAAACATTATCGCACTTTTCAACCGCCAAAACATTAATATTAGGGTTTTGCTTTGCCAATTCAATAGCAAATTTTCCTTTACCGCAACCTATTTCAAGAACAACATCGTTTTCATTACCAAAAAAGTCTTTAAAATCAATCAATTCTTTTTCAACAACTCTTGCATCTTTTTGCTCGCTGTTAAAAGAATTGTACCATTTTCCACAATTTTCTATACGAATATCAATATTCTTTTTTCTTCTCATTCTCAATTTAAAATCACCAAAAATAATATAGCATATTTTGCTTTTATTTTCAATGTTTTTATTGAAATTTATTTTTTAATATGTTAATATTAATAATATATAATTATTACTTTGTGTTTGAGGAAAATATTATGAAAAAATTTGATTTAAAAATACTTGAAAATCCCGAAACTTTTGAACAAAACACATTGCCACCACACACTAATCTTCGTAGTGATAAAGATTATTGTTTTGAAGGCGAAAATCCCGTTGCAGTTTCTTTAAACGGTGAGTGGAAATTCAATTATTCAGAAATACAAACCGATTTTAAAGGCTTTGAAAGCGAAAAGTTTGATATTTCCGATTGGCAAACAATTCCTGTGCCAAGTGAAATTGAACTTAATTGCGATAAAAGAGAGCCTTACTATATAAACGCAGGCTTTACCTTTAACGGCAGGGCTAACTGCGCGCAACCTGAAATTCCAAAAGATATTCCGACAGGTTATTATGTTTATAATTTTGATATGCCTGAGAATTGGGAAAAAAACGACAGAAAGGTTATTTGTTTTCAAGGCGTTGAAACCGCTTTCGCCCTTTATTTAAACGGCGAATACATAGGTTACAGCGAAGATTCTTTCACACCTGCTGAATTTGATTTAACTGACATTATCAAGCCTAAAAACAATCGTTTAGCGGTAAAAGTTTTTAAATATTCAACTGCCACTTGGCTTGAAGACCAAGATTTTATAAGAATGTTCGGCATTTTCAGAGATGTTGTTCTTTATAGAACAAAGCCTGTTTTTGTTGAAGATTTTCATTTAAAATATAACATTGAAAATGACTATAAAGATGTAAATTGTAATTTACTCGTTTCGATTAGAAACACAACTAAAAAAGCTGTTGAATACACTTTTTCGGTTAAATTTGGCGAAATTTTTAAAGAAAAATTAACTGTTACCGTGCCGGCTAACGAAGTAAAAACTTTTCCTATTGATTTTAAAGTTGAAAATGCTACACTTTGGAATTGTGAAAAACCTTATCTTTACGATTTAAAAATTAAAGATAAATTTGAAACAATACACTACAAAGTAGGCTTTAAAAAGGTTAAAATTGACGGTGTTAAAGTGTTTATTAACGGTGAAATTTTAAAAATTCACGGTGTAAACCGCCACGAATTTTGCGCTGAAACAGGCAGAACTTTAACAAAAGAGCAAATGAAAGACGATATTATTAATATCAAGAAAAATAATATTAACGCTGTTCGTACATCTCACTACCCTAACCACCCCTATTTTTACGATTTGTGCGATGAATTCGGGCTTTATGTAATGGACGAAACAAACCTTGAAACCCACGGAAGTTGGGATTACAGCGGTAAAATGTGCAAAAACGCCGTTCCGGGTGATTTTGATTATTGGACTGCGGCGGTTGTTAAAAGAGCCGAAAATATGGTGCAAAGAGATAAAAACAGGGCTTGCATTTTCTCGTGGTCGCTTGGAAATGAGTCTTATGACGGTGAAAATTTCAAGGCTATGCACCGCAAAATTGACGAAATTGACGGCACATTGCCTGTTCATTATGAGGGAATTTGTCACGGATTGCGTGATAACAAAGGCGTTTCTGACATAAAGTCAATGATGTATCCAAACCCAGATTATTTGGCTAAACAACTCGAAAACAAAGAATTTGACCAACCTTATTTGGCAGTTGAATATGCTCATTGTATGGGCAATTCTATGGGCGATTTGTTCAAATATTTAGAATTAGATAGATTTGAAGGCTATTTAGGCGGATTTATTTGGGATTATAAAGACCAAGGACTTTACAACACCGATGCAAACGGCAACAAATATATTGCCTACGGCAACCAATTTGAAAAAGCGTGTGAAGATACTTTTTGCGGAAACGGCATTGTAAATGCTGACGGCACCGACACCCCCGAAATGCAGGAAGTTAAAGGTTGCTATAAATATGTTGATTTTGAAATTAGCAAAAATCAAATAAAGGTTACTAACAACTACAAATTCACAAATTTAAATGAATTTGACTTTAAATTAACCGTTTTACAAAACGGAAAACAAGTTTTAATTGACAAGTTTAATTTAGAGGCAAAACCGAGTGAAACAGCGACTTACAATTTTGTTGAGCCTGAATTTGACGGTGAAATTGCAATAATCGCAAGCATGCACCTAAAAGACGATACTCTTTATGCAAAAAAAGGTTATGAACTTGCTTTTTCGCAGTTTGTTTACACCAAGTCAAAGCAAAAACTCCCTAACATAAAAGGCGAAATTGAACTTTACGACTCATTCTCCCCGATTATAGGCGTTGAGGGTAAAGATTTTTATCTTGCCTTCTCTACCAAAAACGGCTCGTTAATTTCTTATAAATACAAGGGTAAAGAAATGCTTTTTGAGCCTATGCACATTAATTTTTGGCGTGCAGTTACAGACAATGACCGTGGAAATGAAACCGACTATAAATCAAATATTTGGAAAAATGCAGGCGATATTACAAGATATAAAGAGTTTACCTACAAAAAACAAGGCAACACCGTTGTTTTCAACACCGTTTACAAACCGTTTTTTGATAAAGATGTTTTTGTAAACTTGCAAACAACTGTTTTTGCTGACGCTTCTTTAAAATTCGATTACAAATATCAAGGTATTGAAAATCTTCCTAAATTTCCTTGTGCCGGCGTTATGATTTCGCTTAAAAAAGAGTTTTCTAACCTTTCTTGGTACGGACTTGGTCCTGAACACACTTATCAAGATAAATTTGTAGGCGGAAAATTAGGCATTTACAGCAAAAAAGTTGATGAGCAAATGCCAAAATATATGCGGCCGCAAGAATTTGGCAACCACTATCAAACCCGTTGGCTAAAATTAACAAATAACGACAATTTTGGCTTGGTTTTCAAAGCAGAAAACAACCTTGATATGTCTGCAATTAATTATAAGCCTGAAGAACTTGAAGCCGCTATTATTCCTACATATTTACCGCAACCTTACTGCACAAGAGCGTTTATAAACGGCTTTATGAGCGGTGTCGGCGGTGATAACAGTTGGGGTGCTGATGTTCACGAAGAATTTACCCATAATTCTGCAAAACCGATTGAGTTTAGTTTTACAATTAACCCTGTTAACATTTAGCAAGGTTTTGTATAATTCGCTATTTTTAAAAAAATTTGAATTATATTGTTGATTTTTGCTTTATTTTGCTGTAAAATTAAATAATAATAAAATTAAGAGAGTATGAAAAAATATGAATACAAAATTATGTGAGTTTTGCGGTAAACCAATACCCGCAAATTCTAAAATATGTCCTTATTGCAACAAAGCGTTTAACAGCAATGTTTTTTCGTTTAACAAACAAGATACCGCTTCCGAAAGAGGAAGGTTAGATGTTTCAAAATACACAGACAATTCTGATACAAAAATTGCAGAAAACTATTTTGATTCTAACATTTACAGCGTATCTCAAGAAGAAATCGAAAAAAGATATGAGAAAAAAGATGTTGTTTATGATGAGGAAGAGCGCATAGCGCAAAACGAACAATATCGTCATCAGCGTGACAGATTGCCTTCAAAACAGCGTTATCAAAGAAAAAAGAAGAAAAATAATAATCAAAAATTTATAATTATCGGCATTGCTGCTGCAATTGTGCTTTTAATAATAATTATTGCGGCGTTTGGCGGTAAAGATGATGAGCAAAAACCTGCCGAAATTATTACTTCAAAAACAATAACACAAACAACTACTACCGAGCCTACAACTGAAGAAACTACCGAAACCACTACCGAAGAAACTATCGCTTTTAGTTCTTCAAGCACAGATGTTTACGGCTATTTGAATGTTAATTTCAACAGCGTTTCTTCTGATTTTGGCGACCAAACAGGCGAAGCGTCTGCTGATTCGGAATATGGCGGAAGCGTTTACAACTTTGACGGGTTAAAAGTTTCGACCGACTCTGCCGGTGTTATAAAGAAAATTGTTTGCGATTATAATTCGGCTGAGAATAAATCGTCTTATTGGTTTACTGAAAACATTTCTTATTGTACAAATCAAGATACCGTTCAAAGCGCAATGACAAACTTTAAATTAACATCTTCAGATGATACTTCCCTCACCTATTTACTTGATTCAGGTTCAAACCAATATGTTAAATTTAGCTTTGATGCTAACAAAAAAATCACCGGATTCGAAACATCGGTTGTTCAATAATAATTTTAAGCAGAAACTTTTAAAGTTTCTGCTCATTTTTTTTAAAAAACAGTTGAAATTTTAACTGATTTACTGTATAATAATAAAGTCGTAAAAAAATACGGAGACGTATCGAAGTGGTCATAACGGGGCTGACTCGAAATTTTTTGAAGAGTTGGCCGTTTGCTCCGCTAAAAAAGCCCATAAATACAGGGTTTTCTCCGGTTCGAAAATTGAATATTTTGTTGTTCTTTCCGTCAGTTCTTTCCAAAAGTTTTTGGAAGAAATGCGGAATCACATACACGGAGAGTTGTCCGAGTGGTCGAAGGTGCAGCACTCGAAATGCTGTGTTCCCAAAAGGAACCTAGGGTTCGAATCCCTAACTCTCCGCCAAAAAAGTCCGAAAAATCAAGGTTTTTTGGGCTTTTCTTTTTTGCCCTTTTGCTCAAAATCGGCTCAAAACTATGGAAAGAACAGCTCGTTTTTTGGAAAGAACAAGGCGATTTCGGGCATTTTGTCGTATTCGAACCGTAAAAATCAGTTCTTTCCGCCATCGTTTGAAATTTCGGTCCATTTGCTACTAAAATTCACCGATTCGGGAAGTGCCATTCCGCTGACCATAGCCTTTGCCGACGACAGTTTTGAAGTGTAGTCAAGGTGGGCATAGATGTTAGCGGTTGTGGAAAAATCACTGTGCCCCAGCCATTCCTGAATTTGTTTCAGCGGTACGCCGTTCGCAAGAAGCAGACTTGCACAACTGTGTCTTAAATCGTGAAAACGCATTCTTTTACAACCGTGCTTTTGAATATACTGCGGAAAATAGCTTGTCAAATATTCCGGTCGCATTAAATCTCCCAGTTCGTCTACAAAGACATAACCGTCATATTCGTAGTTGTAGCAGTTTCCGCAGACCTTCTTGTTGACTTCTTGTGCCGCTTTTACTTCTTTGAAGTACTCCGCAAAGCTGCCGACAAGCGGAAGTGTACGCATACTGGATTTTGTTTTTGCAGAGTCCTGTGCGTACATTTTTGTTTTTCCGTCCACTTGCAGCGATGTGACCGTGTGCCTAATAGTGATTGTGCCACGCTCAAAGTCGATGGCGTCCCATTTCAGTCCGCAAACTTCGCCACGACGCAAGCCGTAGAAAGCGGCGACTAAAACAGGAAGTTCCAGCTTTGTCCCTTTGACTACTTCAAATAAGTGTTGCAGTTCTTCCGCATCAAGGAATACAGGCTGATAATCGTTCTTTTTCGGGCGGTCTACTTTCATTGCCACATTCTGCGTAACAAGGTCGGTTTTCATTGCGTATTTCAGCGCCTGATGAATAACAGCGTGATAGTGAATTACCGAGTTTGGCTTGACCGTTTTCAGCTTTTCGGAATAGAATTGCTGAATGTGTCTTGCCTCCAATCCCTGAAGCGTTACCGCTTTCTTTCGGAAATACGGTTCAATCACCGATTTCACCATTTGCTCGTAAGAGCTGAATGTGGTTGCCTTTACACGCACCTTGACGATTTCTAACCATTCAAGCAGATAGTCTGCAAACGGCATATCAGAAGCAAGCTCGCCGACTTCCTGCGGCGGTACAAATTCACTTCTGATTCGCACAAGCTCGGCTTCGGCTTTTCGCTTGTTGCCCTTTTCGGGCAGTCCCGTGGAAAAGTATTTCACACGGCGTTTTCCGTTGTTGTTATAGTAGCTTAGCACTACATAATAAAAACCTTTTTTAACTTGTAGGTGTCCTGATACCATTATTTTTAACTCCTTTCATTGTACATCACAGGAAAGACCTACACCGACAAGCCTATTATAGCTTGCCGGCATAGTTCTTTCCATTCTGCAAAAGTCACTCGCTGTACACTTTGGTTCGAATTAACGGGCGTCTTTGTTGCGCTCTCGTTGGCGTTTCAGAAGCTCCAATCCTTTCAGAATATCTCGCTTAATTTGCTCATCGCTGTAATTTTGCGGAAAGTATTTGCGAAGCTCATCACGAGGCAGTTTGATTTGTTCCTTTTGATTTGGTTTTTCTTCCGACAAAATAGCGTAAATAGCGTCGGCGGTAAGCAAGCCGTCCTGTGACATTTTCTTCAGCCTGATACTCTGTGCGTGGGACGGTGTGCAGTCATTCATATTGATTGCGTCAAGCAAAGTGAGCTGTTCTTCTCGGTCAAGGTAGGAGATTTCTACCGCGGGGTTGAAAGCGATTTTATTTTCGTCTACCATTGAAAGCAGTTCGGGAATTAAGTAAGTTAAGCGGATATAGCGTTGGATTTGTCGCTCACTATCATCGCTGTCTTTGCTCACTTGTGTTACACTCAACAACTTCTCGCCAACTTGGCGAGAAGTAACGCCCTGATGTTTTATCGCCTCCAGTTTCATCTTATACGCAAAGGCTTTTTCGCTTGGCAGTATTGTTTCCCTTTGCAAATTAGCATCTACCATTGCAATCACCGCTTCGTCGTCGGACATCTCACGGACGATTACAGGCATTGTTTCAATCCCCAGCACCTGACACGCCGCAAGCCTTCTGTGCCCCGAAATAAGCTCGTATCCGCCGTCGGGCAGAGGTCTGGCAAGTGCCGGAGTTATCGTTCCGACCTTGCGTATACTCTCAATCATTCGCTCCATTTCTTCGTTATTCAATATCTTAAATGGGTGATTCTTAAAAGGGTGAAGTTCGTCAAGCGGTATATTCTTCACACGTTCAAGCTTTGCGTCGTCACGCTCCGCCTGCGTACTGAAAAGGTCATCTAATGTTTGTAAATTGAAATTGGATTTTCTCATTGTTGTTTTCCTCTCTTTCGTTATTTCCATTTGAGTTTGCTTTCGGCAGGGCGTAAAAATGTGGACTCAATATCCGCCTGAAATTTATGCCATCGTTCTGCTTCTCTCCGCAGCATAGGCACATCGACAAATCCCAGCGTATTCGCTTTAACGGCAAGCTGATTGATGTTATTGCCGATGGCGGACAAATTCCGCATAGCGTCATAAAAACGCCCGTCTGGTTTTTCTCTCGGCTCATAACCTCTTATCAGTATTCGGATAACTGCCGTTTCCGTAAGTTCTGCAAGCTCTGCCTTGCGTTTTAATTCTTTGGCATCTTCGGGAGACAGCCAAAACTGTTTCTTAATTCTTTTATTCATAACCGGTCCTTTCGGTTTCGGGTTTTAGGGGCGAACCCTAACGGAGGTATTTGTGCTTTGGGAGTACAAATACACTGCTCGCTAAGGCGTGGCAGTTCTACCGTTTTACGACTTTGGGAGTATAAATGGTCTGCTCGCTTCGTCGTCACAAGCTCCGTATCTTTCGTTTCACCGCAAGCGGTAAATCTCAATCACTACGCTGTTCCTCCTCTCCCCAAAAAGTCAAAGTGACTTTTTGGGGACCCCGAATTTCTCCATACCATTACTTCAATAATTCTTCTATGGTGCTGAGCCGAGAAAGAATTTCATTTCTTTCAAGTGAATCAAAATCCTTTTTCAGTTGCCTAACCAGCCGAAAAGCCTTGTAGATTTTCTCATCGGTTGTGGCTTTTACATTTTTTCCAAGCCCCAATCTTCTAAGATATTCCGACAGAGAAAGTCCGCAATAAAATGCGTTTTCGCTGAGCTTTTCTTTCTCGTCAGGTGTTAATCTGACATTAATTCCTTGTGTTCTGTTTCTCATATAATCAAATCCTTTCTGCTGTTTGTGACGATAGTGACGGCTGTGACGGCTTTTTCCTATATGGCGTATTCATTGTCATCGCCGTCATTGCCGTCATTCTTTTTTAAGTAAATCAGTCGGCTCGTGCCGGTGCGTTTTGTTTTGTATTCGATGCCTTGCGGCTGAAAAACTTCCGAAGAAAATCGGGCAAGTATTTTGGTCACGACATTCGGTGTAACCTCGGTTTCGTTCACCTGCGTTATAAGTTGCGTTGCAGTGCCTCGCCATTCTTTTACTTCCGAAATATAATCAACCAGCCGGAAAACAAACTTTGGAATTTCTTCACGATGAATATCCTCCATATCCTTTCGCTCGACTAATTCCCACAAGTGACTGCGGTTGTCAAACTTCAAGGTCAGCTCCCGATATGCAATATCTCGACCGGTGGCAAGCAGGGTTCCGGTTTCATTGGCACGGCTGCGCTTCAAAACAAAATTTGTATCTGCCGCACCTGTGATACCGGTGGAGCCTGACACCTCGTTGAATGGGTCGCTGACATCTTTCAGCTTCCTAACATGGTGAACAACTACAACAGCAATGCCGTACTTGTCCGAAATATTTTTCAGCGCCGAAATATCATCGTAGTCGTCTGCATACATTCCGCTTTTCCCACCGGTGCTTTTTGAATCTCGAACCTTTTGAAAGGTGTCGATAATGACAAGTTTTGTTTTCGGAAAGTCGGAAAGATACTGTTCGATTTGCTGTTCCAAGCCGTTGCCGATTTGAAAGCTTGTTGTGGCAATACGAAGTTCGGGCGGTGCTTCGTCTGTGATTTGATACAGGCGGCTTTGTATTCTTGCGTAAGTATCTTCCAAGCAAAGATAAAGCACATCGCTCTTGTGGGTTTCAAATTCCCACACGAGCTGTCCTCTCGCCACTTGAATACCGAGCCAAAGCATAAGCCAGCTCTTGCCGATTTTACTTGAACCCGAAAGCACACTGAGTCCTTGCGGTATCAAGCCGTCCACCACAAATAAGGTTTTTCTCATCGGCGTTGACAGCAGCGTGTCCGCATCGATTGTTTTCAGCTTTTCAACTTGCATTCTTCACACCTTCTTCCATAACATAATTGATGACATTGACTTTCGGAATCTTAAAAGCGTTTCCGATTTTAACGCCGGAGATATATCCGTTGTTAATCAGGTCGTATGCCAAGTGTCGGCTCACGCCGAGCATTTGTTGAAGCTGAGCTACTGTAACAATGTCCGGATAGTCCGGGAACATCATCTTGTAAAGCTCTTTCAATTCTGTTTTTCTCATCTTCTTAACCTCCTTTGTGAGAAAAAAGCTGCACGGTATGTACAGCTATGTACGAGACAACAGATAGAATGGAGGTTTCTTTCTGTCGCCTTTTGCCGTTCTGCCCGAATGTCGTTTTTGTTATCCCTGCCCCCATCTCAGCGGCGTTGCTTCGCTTTCGTCGTCTCCGACTGTCATCGCAAAGTCATATCCCATTCGGACGGTCATTAAATTTTAGAAAATCAAACATCACACAATCTTGATTTGCAAATTTATTATAGCTGTGTATTGACACGAAGGCAATACTTTTGTATAATGTTGTTTGTAGTGATATGGATTTGCTAATTATTTATAAATTCTCATTTTCTAAAACGGAGGTCTTAGCAATGAGCGAAAACATACTCAAAACAGAAGATAAATACAGTGCCGTGTCCTTTGGATTTGCTCCAAACAGATGGCACGTAACGAACGACGAAAAATCTTGCGTACTTTCCGTAAACGACGAATACAACTATTCAAAACTTCTTGAGTTGTATAACGCTATCGAGGTCGATAAGCGAGAAGCCATTACTTTGGCTGTTACCGGCAAAAAAGAATTTTCTTTATCGGACGGTGAACTTGCTCAAATTAAGCAGGATACTGCCGACACGCTTGCTCGTTTGCGCGCTGTTACGCAAAAAATAAACTCTACATTTGACTTTCTTCCTATGGGCGACAGCAGAGCTTATATCTCACCGATGAACACCGCTTCTGTCTTTTTTTCACCGGGCGAAGGAATTTTGAATTTTCTCTATGCTGATTTTGATTTGGCGTATAATGAATGCCTGAATCGCACAAAAAAAGACTTGCCTGATGAGACAAGTCTTGATATTTCTTTACTGACCGAAAAAGAAAAGAAATTGTATTATTATTTGGCTTTAACCGAAACACAAAAACGCTTTAAGCCATTGATAGAAGCTTCGCTGTTTACAGCGGAATTTCCGCCGATTCTGCTTCATTGCTCAAAGCAGGAGTTGACGGACTATTACCAGTACCTTAAAAAAATGCAAAATAATCTTGTTTATTTAATTGAAGCGACATTTGACGAGAATTTTTGCGACGGATTTTTCAATCGCCTAACCCACAAAACGAGATTCGCAGGCTACTACCGTAAGCACGGATTGCCGACAGAGCAAAAGCGAACGATTGTGCATAGCATCAGCATTGTTGACGCAGAACATCAGATAGAAAATGTGCTTGACGGCTATATCGGAAGTGATTTTGATTTGGATATAAAAATGGCTGCCGCTTCGGAAGTTTCTCCGAGCGTTCAAAAGAATTTGGATAAACTCGGCTTTACTATGCCGGAAATGATTGCCCTGTCTGCAATGCAAGCCGACGAGTACGAAACCTGTATTTGTGAAAGCATTGAACAGCAAATTGAGTTTGAACTGATACAGTTGTTGAAGTCCGACATCGGAATGCGTAAATGCAAACGCTGCGGTAAGTATTTCATTATGAAGGGCAACTACGACACCAATTACTGCGACCGCATTGCCGAGGGTGAAACCCGCAACTGCCAGGACTTAGCCGCACAAGAAAACTATAAAAAGAAAATGGCAGACAATGCCGCCATTCCCTTGTATCAAAAGTATTATAAGCGCTATGCCGCCCGTGTGCGTGTAAGACAGATTAAAGAGCCTGATTTCAAAAAGTGGAAATATCAGGCGATGACAAAGCGCGACGAATGCTCCGACGGCAAAATCACCCTTGCAGAGTTTGAAGAATGGCTTGAGGGTAGTTTTCCGAATAGGCAGAAGAAACGTAAGGCCTAAATTTGTAAATCTCAGCTGAAATCATCTAGGATTTTATGACGTTCACGCTATGTTGATAAAAGATCATATACTATTTTTATCGGACTCAATACAAACCATAACACATCGGCGGAAAAAGCATAAAACTGTTGCGATGCATAAGAAAATGCAGCTTATCAAAAGTTCATCAAATATACATATCACCACGGATAATACTATCTAATCGTTCCTGAACAATAGTGCCATCCGCTTCATCCCAAATGCTTTTAAGATTGTCTATGATCTTTTTATTTTCTTTATCCGACAAAAGCTCAGGAGCAGCAATGTAAAGTAATATTAATTCAATTAATGTAGCGTTGCCCATAACCATTTTCTTAGCAACATCGTCCCAAATAATCTTTTTCCATAAACGATTTTGTATCCATAACAAATCATTTGGAATTGAGTGTATTATTTCTGAATATGATGTTTGATAATTTTCTTTTATTCTCACCGCAGCTCTAGCAAAAGGATACAATGCAATAGGTCTAAAGAAAATGCAACCTCCGTCAGAATTTCTATATTCTCCCACTTTTACATTAGGATTCTTTATCTCAGAACAATGATCTAATATAGCTTTCCAAAAGCATTTGCATTCTTCGGTGAACGCTGCAATAATATTGTTAGATGGCCTATGCCTAATATACTCATTAATTTTCGCTCGTCCTCTAACAATTTTTTCTTCAAGACCAATAACATCTATATCCTTAACATATAACCATAGTAATTCTTTGTTGCATTCGTAATAAGTTATAATTGTTGTAAGTGCCATATCGTTAGTTTCTGGTATGGATTTGTTTTTTGAATCTAAAATTCTGCCGTCAACGAACAAATCTGTATTATCTAACAAATTTCTAGAGGCGATTGCAACAACATCGTCTTCATCTAACGCAATAATATCTCTTAATGAAACAGGCTTTGCGTAGCGATTTAATGTGCTAAACATCCTTCTTGTTCTCTGCATACCCGTTTCATCTTTTGAATGGCCAATAAAAATGACTGGAACTCGTTCTTCTTCCATTGTCGGATTATCTTCAATTGCTTTTTTAATGCCCGCAACGCGATGCTGACCATCTACAGGAAATATTTTGACATCATCAGTTAAGGTGATAACCCCTAAGTTATAGTTATCTTCTCCTTGTTCGTCTTCGATCCTGATTTCATTCCATTTAGGCTGCCCGTCATATACTGCGAGTATTAACGAGTTGAAAAATCTTTCACTCTGAGTTTCTAAATAATTAGCAATACTTTTATAGTTTGAAGTAATGCTTCTTTGAATCATCCCGCTTAATAAATCGGAATGATGAAGTTCATCATCAATCGGACGTACATAACGCGATACTTCTTTAAAACTAAGGGAACTTACATAGTAAAACCATATTCCCATTTTTGAACGAATTGCTGGTATTTTCAGTGACATAATAATTCTCCTTAAAACAGATTTTGTTCGGGTAAAGTATAGTGATCTGGTATCTGTGAATTCATTGGAGGTATAATCACTCTTAGCAATTCCCGTTCAACCTTGTCGATAAAATCATCTGTGCCATTGATAGGCAAATAATATAAATATAGGCCTCTACCCCAACGACTTATCATACGAGCAACCTTAGGACGTGTATCATTTATATATGTGGCACATCTCTTACGAAGGCTATAGTTTGTTGCACGGTGAGCTCTCCCTATATACATAATATATCTATGATTTTTCTGTATTATATCTGGTTTTAGCATGAATATGTATATGCCGCCACAATCGTTGGGAAGTTCGCATATACTATCGTTTACCGCTGTTCCATCTTCGTTTAAATATTTTATATATTTCCAACCAGATGATACAACTGCTTTTATTCCTTCATCCATAGTATCCCATTTATCAATATTTAATTCAAAGTCGACTTGGAACAATATCGACTCTTCAAATATATCTACATTTTGAGGCATAGCGATTACCACCATAAATTAAATAATTATACATACCTTTTCATATATTGCTAGAATTACAGTCGTTCTGCATTTTTTCAATCATCAATACCATATCTATGTCGAAGTTTGCGAAGTGCCTTAGCTTCAATCTGACGAACACGCTCTCTTGTAACACAGAATTTTTGACCGATTTCGTCAAGCGTATATTCATGGTCATAACCAATACCATAGTGAAGACGAAGCACCTCTTGTTCACGGTATGTAAGTTTTGATAGTTTTATTTGGAGGTCATCTGTGTCAAAATTCCTTTCAACTAACGAAATCATATTTTCATACCCGATACCATCATCTGAGAACAACAACTCATTCTCTTCATTTTCCGACAATTCTTCAATGCTTTCATAAGGAGCAAGATAGTCAAACAACCGCCTCGCCTCAACTAAAGTACATTCAAGCTCGGTTGCAATACTCTGCAATAGTTCAATTCCCGGCTCTGTTCTGTCTTCAATATCTCCAAAATAATCCTCCATATTATCATAGATAGCGAAAAGCTTGTCTTTGATATGAAACGGAAAATATACTGACGGATTAAGCGTTGGAGCATCTCTCATTATGAACTGTCTAACCCATAATGGAAAGTACGATGCGAAGTTTTCCTGACGGGCAGTTTCGTATTTATCTATTGATACATGGAGACCCATCATTGCGTTCTGAATGGTTTCGTCCAAGGGAAGATGATATCTTTTTGCGTGTACTAACGCGATTCTCACAGCCACCTTCATATACATCTCAAAAATACGGTTCCGAGCATATGCATTTTTGAGTTTCACCTGCGGCATCAGATTCATCCACTCTCTGTGCTGTGGCGGCTTTATTCCACGAATGTATTCAATGAAGTCCGAGAAGGTATCATCTATCTTCAAAACCTCTGAAAATACTTCTTCGTAATCAACATTGCTTCTGTCGTACTCATCCTCTTCATCATCGGTCAAGGCATCATCGCGAATAATGACACCTTTCGACAAAAGATGATCACAGATATACTCTACATCGAATAACGAAATTCCATTCTCTTCAAGTACATCAAAGATATGATCTTCGGAGATAAAACCGTGCACGGTATATTCCTGATATAATTTTTCAATGATTCCCTCGTGCACGGTTTCACCCCCTTTTGTACCTCATGTGATTAATTCTTTGCTAACTGGCACAGATCAACAATGCTCTCGGTTGTAACCGACTCGTTGTACCTCTCATCAAACTCTTCCATAAAGTCGTAGAGATTTGTCAAATAATCTTCAGCACTTCTTGCAGGTTCAATCAATTTTTCAAAAAGCACCTCAACACCGCCTCTAACATAGTTTTCGTAGAGTTCTTCGTCCGGTGCTGCCTTTTCTTGTCCGTAATAACGGAAAGCTTTGTTGATTCTCTCGTTAAAGTCAGCCTCGTGCTTTTCATCAAGCAACATAATCAATCGATAGTTAAAAAGTAGGTTCTGCTGCTCTTTTATAAGCTTGTCCGGGAATATCTTAGTTGCATCTCCGGTTTTATCAAGCTCTGCTTTTCTCTGATATAAAAAGCCGATAATAGGAGCAATAGCGTAAACATCATAGTTGGTATTGAAGAGCTTATGATGCTTATCGTCATATTCCGCCGTAAGTTTCACAACATATTCAGCGTGTTTTCCTCTAAAAGAATATTCTTTATCAAACATCATTCTCACCTCGTAACCAAATTAGTTTCAAATTCGTTTTTCTTGTCAAATTCAAAACGGCTACCAACCTTATCGCCCATATAGGTTTCTGCTAGTTCACCGTCAGTATCCTTAATGAAAATGATAACCTGCTCTGCAACCTTGGGAAGCGCATCACAAACAGTACGGATACGGGTCTTATCGAATGCAGAAAGCGGAGCATCCATCACAAGTGGATAAGGCTCGGACACAAGCATTTCATTTTCGGGATTCTGACTCTGACGAGCCATTTTGATAACACCGGCAATAAATGCAAAGATAACCGAAATACTCTGAGCTGTAGAGGTCTCAACATCCTCATTAATACCTTCAAACTCATTGACAATAACCTGAATGTTGTACTTCTCATCAATACTGAGAGAAAAACCACCGTTATAAATGCTCTTGAAGATTTCATTGACAGTTTGCTCAAGTTGCTGCCTGGTTTCGGTTTCCTTTTCCTGATAGAGAGAAAGCAGCGTAGCGTACATATACTGAGCATATGCCTTATAAACTTCAATCTTTCGATTGTTCTCATCCTTCAATGAGAGTTCCTTACGCTCAGTTTCTCTGCGTTCTTTATCTCTTTCAAGCAGAGCCTGATTACGGTCAAGGTCTCGTCTTTCAACAGAAAGATTGCGAAGTGCTCTTTCATAGGTGCTTAAACGCGCCTGTAACTCGCCAACATTTTTCATCTTTTCGAGTTTCTCTCGAATAATGTTGATTTGATTCTGGTATCCGGTGTATGTATTATCAAACTCTCTGATGAAGCCAAACTTAGTAGAAATATCCTCAAAGAGTGTATCAGAACTCTTGCACCTTAATTCGCACTCACGAACAAACTGACCGATTGATGTGCCGATAGACTGCGGCGGAATAAACTCAAGCAGGTCATTTAATTCCTTGTATGCTTCATTACCGAATTCAATATCGGCACCGCAAATGCACTTTTTACGCTTAATAAGAAATTCAATAGTCTTGGCATGGATATAAGGAATACCTGTGTCAATCTTATCTGCAGCAGCAAGTTGAGAAAGAGCGTCGCTCATCATCTTCTTGGCAAAATAAGAATGCGCATTATTGTTAAACACTTTTAGCAGTGAATCCTCACTGGAAGCTTTTTTTGCAACCAGTTCTTTTATCTTTCGAACAAGCTCGTCACGTTCTTTTGCAAGAATCTCACTATCCTTGTTTAGACGAATTTCTTCCTCAAGCTCTGCCTTCTTATCTGTAGCAATAGCTTCTTCGCCGTCAATAGCAGCAAGTCTTTCTTCAATGGCACGAAGTTTTTCTTCGTACTCTTCAATTTCCTTGGTATACTGAGCTATCTTACTGTCACTCTTAGTGTCATAACTCTCGTTGTACATCTTGATAACCGAGTTACGGCCACCAAGATGGTCAAGCGCAGATTGAAACGCACTAAGACCGAGAAGACTGCGAACTGCTTGGGCAAATTCAGCACTCTTGCCTTTACGGATTTCCTTACTCATATTGCCTATTCGCTCACCGTCAAAGAAGAAATACTTTGAAAGTTCTTTAGGAAGAATTTCCTTCATACGTAGTTCCGTTTCCCCATCGGGAACATACTCACGTTGACCGTCAGCGTTCTTGTAAGCAATCTTGAAGGTGGTCTGGTTATGTCTTCTGATAGAACCGGAATTATCCTTTGAATAAAGCTGCTCACGGATACAAAGATATTCGATATTATTGTGTTGAAGTGCCAACTCTACACGGACCTTCTCCTCGTTTCCCGGTAGCATCGATTGTGCAGTTGCCTTGCATAGCATAGACTTGTCATCGAAGTCAGTGTCCCCATAAAGGCACCAGGTAAATGCTTGAGCAAGAGTAGTTTTACCGGAGCCGTTTTCACCCATAATTACGGTTACATTACGAACCGGATCGGTTGAGAAGGTAATCTCCTGTTCACCTTTGAATTGGCGGAAGTCCTTCAGCTTTAACGATTTTAATAGCATTGTACTTCCTCCTCAATCATCTTTTTTATTTTCTTTGCCATCTCAGTATCATTGAACTGCTTTGTCTTGATATTCGTTTTTTCACGAACGATTATGCGTTGCAGCATACGCTGTGCCTTTTGAACATCTATTTCAACACCGTTCACTTCCATTTTTTCAGAAGCCATAGCCATAATCCTCCTCTTCGTTATTCCAATTTAATTCTTGTATTCCATATGCATCCTTAATCTCATCAATGAGACTTGCGGATTCAACCATATTAACAGCAATACGGGAAAACTCCTCAGCTCTCCTCAATTCATTTTTTACAAGTGTTGAATTCCGTTTGACCTGTGCCTCTGTCAGCGAGGTTACCGACTCGGTATCGTATGGCAAGGTGATGAAATCATAAATTTCCGCATATTCCTTACCCTCTGCTAGTCTCAGCACACGACCGCGTCTTTGGATATACTCCTTAGGGTTGGTCGTACTTGCTAAAATGAACGCCGTTTTTATCTTCGGTATGTTGACACCTTCATCAAGACATTTAATGGCGATAAGAACCTTCAATGTATCACCGGCAGAGAATTCCCGTTTGAGAACCTCACGCTCTTCAACACTTTCCTTTGATGTAAACTGTGACACTTCCATACCGAGCTTATTGCCCAGCAGGTCGGTCACTGCATCAATCTGTCTGATATCCTCACTGTCAACATCAGTACAGTCTTGATTTTGCTCAAGTCCCTTAGTCGCACCGCAATAAACAAGAATGTGTTTATCATGAATATATGGCTGAATAACCTCTTCAAGCATTGTCAGCTTGTTCTTGGCACCGGCAACGATTCGAGAACGCTTAAGAGCAAGTTTTTCTCCCCTGCTGCTTAGCTTCATCTTACCGTTCTTACCCTTCATAATACACTTTCCGATTTCATAACTGAGATTATCGTATGCCTCAAGTTCTTCTTCAGTAAGTGTAACAACGATGGGATAGTATTTATACTTAGTAAGTTTCTTCTCTTCAATTGCTCGGTCAAGAGTATATTCAATACATTTCTCGCCAAAGAAATCATAGAGCTTTGCTGTACCTTCCTCGTCATTATGCCGGTCGAGGGTTGCTGACAATGCCAAACGATATTTGTAATTATCATAGAGCAAACAACTTAAGTATGGCGCGCCAAAGTTATGAGCTTCGTCTACCATTAAGAGTGTGTCTGATTTTATCTTTGCTAACTGGGTTTGAACATAATCGGAACTGAAAGTTGCATTAGTGCAGATAAAGCAGAAGAATTCTTTTCCTCTCACCTTTAACTTTTGGTCTCGGATTGCATCCTTCAAACGCTTTGGCCAATCCTTTTGCGAGGAATCACTATATCCGATTATCGGGTCAATATTGAACTTTAAAATATCCTCTACCCATTGCTCGACAAGGTGCTGATAAGGACAGACGATAATTGCTGCCAGCTTATGCCCTATATTCTTGCTCAGGGTTGTCAGAGCGCCAAGTCCCGTGTATGTCTTACCGGTACCGGTAGCCATATCAAAAATTCCTCTGTAATTGCGTTTCTGCCATTCAGTAATTGCTTCATCCTGATAGTCATGAAGCTTAAACCACTCAGGAAATTTTGGACCATATTCAGAATAAACACCTAAATCTGTATGTAAAACTGTATCGATGTCAGGTGCGTATTCCTTTTTATCAATCTCAAAGTCCGGTACAGAGCGTTTATATTTTTCAATGATTTCTTGCTTCAATTCGGGAAAATCAATTATCTTGATATTCGGCTCGGTATCGTTCCAAATAGATGCAAAGGCATTTTCCTTTGCGATTACACGATCCTCTTCGTCCTTCCAAGAACAGTAAACATCTATAGTTTCATAGTTGAGAGTCATTGCTGTAGCCGACTCATTCATAGATCCTGCGAAGGCTACCCTGTTACCTTCTGCATCGGTGATAATGCCCATCTTTTCGTGGTACATTCCCATACGGTCAGAGTCCTCTGTGAAGGCAATCTTAATATCCAAAACACCGTCTGAAATAAGATTCGCCAGCAGGTTGAGCCGCGCCTTTTCAAAAGGCGTCTTACCTTCTGTCATTTCTCTGCGGATTGCTTCCTTAACAACCTGATCTCTCATTGCATATCCGCTTTTAATTGCCTCGATGTCTTCATCAGACAGATACGGAGATGCAACCAATTGTATTTTACCGCCATTCTTTGCAAGTTCAGAGATACCCTTTGATATCTCTACCAAAGAAGAAGAGGAGAAAAAGCCAACTGCTCTTTGATATTTTACGGCACAGCTAAGCAACGGAATATAAAAGTCCTTTGCGACACTGTCAAGCAGAGAACGATATTCTTTTTTATATCGAGTTCTTGAAAACTCACAGCATCACACCACCTTATACTTGTATTCAGCTAATGTTGGAAATCTTCTTCCGTTTGAAAATTCATAATACTTGCGAAGAGCATTTGAATTGTTACCGTTATGATCGTTAGTTTCCTGCTTTACTCTCATAAGAGTATGAAACATTTTTTCGTCATCGGAAACAACATCATCAAGGTCTACTCCAAGTTCTCTTTCAATTAGTCTTGCCTTACTGAGTCTTGAATTGACGGCCTTCATTTTGCTCTTAATTGATTCATCAGACAGCAAGTATTCTTCAAAATCTCTTTCTCTCATATACTCACCTATGAATTCAATTCAATATAATCGAGTGCAGCTTCTAAAACATCAAAGTCTTCATCAGTGTTAAAGTAGCTTACGCTAAATCTAACAGTTCCTGCAGGAAAAGTACCAATGAATTTATGTGCAGTCGGTGCACAGTGAAGTCCGGTTCTGACAGCAACATTCTGTTCGCTGAGAATCTGCCCTATATTATCGCTACCATATCCATCAAACAAACACGAAACGACACCTATCGACTCTGCATCGATAGTATCAATAATCCTGATATTCTCATACCTTGAAAGAAGTTCAACAAGACGCTTAAAGTTTTCCTGCTCTTTCTCATAGATATTTTGAATACCTGTTTCTTTAATCCATTTAAGAGAGGCATTTAATCCTGCAATGGCAGCAATATCAGGACTTGCAACCTCATATCGCTCCGGAACACTTTCCGGTAACGCTTGATTAGCAGATTCCACACCGGTACCGCCAAACAAAAGTGGTTGAGGTTTTATTGCAAAACTGCTGACAACACCTGCAACGCCAAGCGGCGAGTATAATGTCTTATGTCCTGCAAACACGGCAAAGTCTATATCCTCACCACTTAGGTCGGTATCAACAAGGCCCGCTGTTTGGCACATATCAACGATATTAATAGCCCCAAACTCTTTTGATAGGTGACAAAGCTCCTTAATCGGAGATACCACACCGCAGACATTACTCGCATGGCTTACTACCATCCAATTAGGCTTTTTCTCAGCAAACTGATTACGAATCCTTGCAATATCATAGGTCATTGTCACCTTGTCAAAACAGAGCGTTTCAACCTGAATATCATACATCGACTGCAAATGATAAAGAACACGGGTTACTGCATTGTGCTCAAACGGAGAAATATAAACCGTGTAGTTATCGTTAATAGGCAATCCTCTTAGAATAAGGTTGATTGCCTCTGTTGCAGTATGAGTAAAAACAACCTTCTTTGCAGGACAATGAAACAGTTCTAAAAGCAGTTCTCTTGTTTCCTGAACGAGTGCCGATGCTCTGGAAGCGAGCTTATGCTGACCCCTGCCAACATTCACGCCGCACTCACGGTAGAATTGATCTGTAAAATTATATACGCATTCCGGTTTCGGAAATGTTGTTGCAGCATTATCAAAGTATGCCACCTTTTCCATGCATCTCACCCCTTTCAACAAAGCTTTTCAAGAATTTCAATAAGGATCTGTCTCTTCTCCTGTTCAGTAATGGACTGACCCATTTCGTCAATAGAATTGGTAATTTCATTATAGAGTAGTTTGGCTCTGTTGCTGTATTCGCTTCTGTTAAAGGTCTTGACTACCTCTCTGCCCTCACTATCAGTTGTAATCAACTTATAGGAATCAGCAGCAGAAGTTTCGTCAATAATCTGCGAGTCGTACTCCTCAATAGTTTCTTTAAAAACAGTAAGGTCTTTGATGAAGGTTGCAATAGTTCCTTCGTTCCAGTCCTCTACTCTAAGAGCAGTTACTGCCTTAGCAAGGCGCTGTGTGAAGGTTGTTTCGTCATTGGTAATCGTCTTCATCAAATCAAGAATCTGATTCTCACTGTTCGCAAATAGATGCTGTATAGTTGTCTCCTTCAAAGAAGAATACCAATCCTGAATGATTGAAGTAAGCGAACCTCTTACATCCTGGCCTTTGGGAGTAAAAAGGATCTTAAGATCAGAAACAAGTGCTTTAAGCAGCGATACAATAGCAACGTCATACTCTTTTTTTGTCTGAGCGATATTATCAACTACATCAGCACTAAACTCTTTAAATCCAAAGAGCGCAAACACCTTTTCAAACAAGTATTCTCTCGGGTTAATATCAAGCTGCTTCAAACTGTTTACAAATTTACGGTGGCTAGCGGAAATAGTCTTAAACTCTTCCTTACCTTTATAAGTCTTTGTCATTTCCTTGGCGAACTTTGGCAAAGACATATACCAGCGATTCATAGCAGAAACGATATAAGCAAAGCTATTATATACTTTTTCCTGCTCGTGAATAAACTCTTCAAACAATTGTTCGAGTTGAGCCAGATATGCAGTTTTTTCCTCGTTCCAGTCCTCAAGAACAACGGAATAATTGCTTGGGTTGTCATTGATTCCGTTAAGCAAATCTGCAGTTATTTTCTGTTCCGAATTACCTTTTTTAATAACCAGGTTGCTACGGTTCAGATGGATGATAGCTGCAATGTAAATCGGGATAACACCGGTCTTAAGACCGATACCATATTCAGGTTTTGTAAGACGTTCATACAATGTTGCGAAGTTCTGCTCACCATTAATACCGGCATTAGCAAAGAAGGTCTGAATAGCGCAGAGCATATACTTCATATTCTCGTCTTCAGGTGCAACTACAATTTCAGGTGCTTCTGCGACATTCTTTACAACACCTGTCTGCACAAGAGTGCTTCTCATAATCGAAACGTCCTGACCTGTACCGGAAAGTCCAAGATTGGGCTCAAGTTCATTGCTCAGCAGTCCATTAAGGAGCTTTGCTCTGCTGTTTATAGCCACTGTTGGCAGAATGTTTTTGTTGATTGACTCGTTATTAATAATCGGAGCATGTGGGTAGACCTTCTCACAAATCTCAGAGAGAAGTGCTGACATCTGAGCCTTACGGAAGACAGCAACCTTCTTGCCAGCATGGTAATAGTCAGCGCCACCGGTTTCGGGGCGAGCATAAGAGAAAATGAACGAGCCGATAACTTCTTCGAGATCCTCAATATAAATCTCATATTCATCTTTCAAAAGTTCATCGTCTACAATGAGGTTTTTAAGTTCACAAACTGCACTGTATTCAAAAGCAACCTTCTCAATATCGGTATACTTCTTAGGCAGGCAGAATACAACTCTTTCCCCGTATGTATCGGATGTAATCTTCTTTGCAATCTTCGCAATATCTTCCTTATTTTCAGGAATTACTGCATATATCACACCGTCAGCCAGCGTATCCGAGATTTTTAAATCCCAATCTTCTGTGGACCAAAATTCCTCACTGTCAATGAAAAGAAAATCAAAATAACGGGTAATCTCGTGCTCGTCGTTATATCTGGTAGGATACATATAACTGTCGAAAGAAGAGTTGTTGAGAACATCCTTTACTCTTAAAGTTGCTTTATTACTCTCTATCCTCTTTTCGATTTCACCGGGAATATCAACACCGCTGCTCTCTTTGAGCTTCAAGTAATTATTGCTTCTCTTGAGATAAACGATGCAATCCTTGTTTATAAGTTCTTCAAGTGCATTACTGATTTCCTTTGTATCTGTAACACTCTCACGAAAGGCATCAACAATGATGTCGTATACAGGAGGCAGTTTCTCATACTGCTCAACCATGTAAATTAAGGAAATAGTTTTGATAATTCTCGCGTGAATAGAACCACCGTCAAGCTTCTGTAGAATATTAGAAGTGAGTTTATAAATTTTATGAATCTCACTGGTATAAACCTCTTTTCGGAAAAGGGGTTCAAAATAATCGTACAGATAATCAGGTGTCAATAACGGGAACTCACCGTCTGCACTCTCAAGGAAAGAAGACAAAGTATGCTTTTCCTGAGAGGACAAAAAAGTAAACAAGGTTCTTTCGTTTTGAGCAACTTTTTCAGAAAGACGCGGCAGAATAAAGGTCGATACCGGATGCAAAGGATAGCAACCGTAAATAGCAGAGTTCACGCCTTCCGTATCCTTGCCGTCGATCAAACCGTTTGCAACATAGCGTTCCTTGAGATCCTCAAGCTGTGGCTTGTATTTAGATACAAAATCCTTCCAGAAATCAGGATCCTTCTTGATAACAGCAGAAATAATTTCATACATCTGCGCAAAGTTGTTGTGAAGTGTTGTATGCTTAAAGCGACCGGACACACCTCTCCAACCGTCTACTTTCTCTTTAGGCAGATTGTTGTCGATATAGTTTGAGATATCCTTATGGCAAATGAGCATAAGGTGCATCTGCTTTTTACCACTACGTACACATTTCTCTGCAAAATCCTGCAACAGCTTAATATCGCTGATTGTGGCGTTACCTATGCTCGATTCAAGATATTTACTAAACTCATCATAAACAATGTAAACTCCGTCATACCCGACCTCACATAGCTTGTCTACAACCTTTTCGTAGAGCTCCACAACATCGAAACCAAGGAAAGGATTGAAACTACTGCCGGAAGTCAGGCTCGGATATAATTCGACGAATTTTTCATACGCCTCAACATTGTATTCCTTTAAGGAAAGAATGAACTGTTCAATAGGTTCATTTAAGGCTTCTAAAAACTTATTATAGGTTTCAGGGTAATCTTTCTTCCAACTCTCAATCGCATTGACAGACGCCTTAAAATGAGTTTCAGGCATAATGTCGCTGAGGTTTTCGTCATTAAGTGCCTGTTGCAAAGCAAAAAGGAATGACTGAGTAAGACTTGCGCTACTGCCTCCGACAACAATGGGAAGCAGCTTTCTTCCACTGTCAATAAACTCATTCGTATAGTCATAGAGTTTCGGATTGCTTTTCTTCATCTTTTCGAGCAAATTAGCAAAAAGCGCCTTATCTTTCTTATAGAGAAGAGAAAGCAAAACAAGAATAATATGAGATTTTCCACGTCCGTAGGCACCAATAAGGATTCTTGCTCTTTCAGTAGAATTCGGCGCCGTACTCAGCATAACATCCTCAATGATGTCTAACGAGGACATGGTAGGAATAAATCCGGAAATCTTACCCGTGTTATTCAGATCATACGCGATATTTACAGAAGTCTGAAAACCTTTTGCTACATCTATTTTATTGTTAAACACGGCAACAGCCTCCTGTCTTTATTTATTGATTGCCTTATAATACTCTTCCACACACTCAAGGAAGGTCATCGGCTTAGCAATGCGGATAACATCAAGTCCTGCTGTACGAACAACCTTGATGTATCCCATCAATTCGATTTTGTAGAGTAATGCTGTCAATGTGATTATATCAAGATTAAATATCTTACCGGCATTACATACATCATTCTGAATTGCAGAAATCTTAATTTCCTCTTCGCCGTTCGCCTGATCGAGAATAACAGCAAGCAGAACTAGAGGATGAAGAGTATCTTTCTTCGGAACAGATTTCTTATAAAGCTTTTCCTTTCGGTTGCTGATATCAATCAATCCGAGTTCACCAAGAGGACAATCAATATTGCTCTCCGGCTGAACTTTTTCAGGAGAAGATTTGATACGGGGTACATATGTGTTGATGATGCAGTTATAATCATCTTCCAACGATCTTTCAGATACCTCTTCACCGTTAATCATAATGTAGTTAGAGAGCTGCTTTACAAAATCCTCCTTGTTAAACTCACTCTGCTTGAACTCATTGTAAAAGAAGTACCAGGCAGTTGCTTCGTCTTTATTAGATGCAAGCATGTAATGCAGTAACCAAAGTGTACCCATTTCCTCAATGTAGGGGTCGTTCTTAAAAACAATCTCTCCAAAGGGTGTAAATGACTGCTCTCTACGTCCTGCATTTGGCTCCGTGGTAAGTTTGACTGCCTGCAGCCAATACCTCAATGCCTTTACCATGTTTGCACCGATTCCGAGAATATCCATAGGGTTACCTTTTGCTCCCATAAATACTGTCGGCTCTATTTTCACATTTCGCATACCTTTATTTAACCATCCTTTACGGATGAAAAAGGTATCGTGTGCTCTAAACTTCATATTCTTGCTCCTTTAGTCCTTAGTCTTCAGGTAACGGTCCATTAGGCAACCGCCATCTAAGTACTTTGCAGTAACACACATCTTGCACCTTTTGCATTTCTTATCGTTGATGTAATAGGTATCACCGATAATAGAGATGGCACCGAATCTACAAAGGGACTCACACTTTAAGCACTTACGGCAAGCATTAAATTTCTTGATCTGATAACCAATCATTCTCTGCAAGTCATCGTGCTTTGCTACATTCATTGTTTTAACTTTTACCGCATATTCAAATCCGTCCTGTGAGAAGGGTTGAATTGAAATAATCGGCACATTAGTCTTAATGTCTACAACGATTGTTTCGTTGATTAACTTGCGACCAAGCTCGGGGGCTATTCTTCCAAAGGGTGTAAACAAACCAATAAGGCAATCATCTACCGGTCGCTTCAGTTGATATACTTTAGCATTTTCTTCGGTTGTGCAGTTGGTAAATTTAATCTTTACATCAGATGCTGCTGCCACACCGTTACCACCCTGACGAGCTTTCCACTTGCCAGAGTTAAT
This sequence comes from Oscillospiraceae bacterium, assembly GCA_902769255.1. Classification (GTDB taxonomy): domain Bacteria; phylum Bacillota; class Clostridia; order Oscillospirales; family Acutalibacteraceae; genus RUG11462. The sequence goes on along the minus strand of CACXOM010000002.1, from coordinate 63,400 downwards.
ATACTCTTCGGGGTCGGGCTTTCCGATGCGCTTTGCAAAATCAATCAGGAAACTATGCCACTTCTCATACTGCTCAGGCATATATATCTGAGAAAGGAATTCTGCACGAATGTTATTGTTCGGGCAACACCAACAGCCAACACGATCGTATCCCAAACGATATGCATCATTAAATTCAACTTCTTCACCGAGAAGATAAAGCCAAATATCAATATCTTTCCAGAAGAAGATAGGTGTTGCAACCGTCTGCTGCTGAATCTTTGTAGACTCAGCATTATCTTCTATTCGGTTGTATTTACTTCTGCTTACGGATTCGCATTTGCGGATGCCGTAGTAAGTCAGAATACTCTTATCTCTGTAAAGGCTAGAAATAACGCGAGAAATAGGTCCTGTCTTAAACATAAAACAGCACCAACGAAGCATTCTTGCCGGAGGTCCAATGTCCTCACAGACCTCGTAGAAATTCTGCTCTTTATTTTTGGCAACCTTGAAGATAGCCTTAGGATTATTCTTCTTAAATCGCTCAGCATATTCAATCGTGAACGGGAACTCAAGGGTGGTATTACCGAAGATATGTACAAGACTAGGATCAGAAAGTGCTTTTACCACTAGATCAGCGGTTACCGTGGAATCCTTACCACCGGAAAAGGACAGAACAATGTTTTCACGAGGGTATTTAGCTGCCGACTCCTGAATAAAGATATTTGCTTCATACTTCAGGTAATCAAGGCGACCTTGGTTCGCTCTGATAAAGGTTGCTATGTTCTTATTAAAGAAATCGTAGTTATTCTGTTCCTTGTATTTTTCGAGTTGTTCTCTGATATACGCGGCTGAATACTTCTTATACCACGCAGCAGTTACAACTATAGGTTTTCCATCTATATAATATCGATTATTTGACGCCCATACGCTTTTTTTGATATAGGCAAGTGGCTTGTCCAAGAGAATTTCTAAAAGCAAACGCTCTTCCGGGAATACAGGTCTTAAGTCTGCAACTAGATACGATGTATTACCACCACAAAGAGGACAAGTATCACGGTCTGCGCCGTTTACTGCTTTGATAAGCGGAACCTTGCATTTATCACACCAGTGCAGTTCATAAGGAATATCTTCCTCGGTCTTTATTCCGCAAACACTGCAAACTTCTTCATCGGTTTCACGGTTACAATTCTTGCACCACACCAATAATCACCTCCGTTCTAACAATATCACATTTTATGTCCGATAAAACGGACATTGTGGTTAGTTAATAATCTTTAATCTTATTAATCTGTTCTATTGCGTACAGCGGCAGATTCAAAAGCCAATCTTCCTTCTTATAATCAGCCATCGAAGTACGAACAGACAATTCAGGTTCAAATCTCTCTCGATAGGTTTTGAGACTCTTTGCTCTCAGGTTTGTTTCGGCTTTTACTTCAATAGGAACAATCTGTTCACCGGTATCAACGACAAAATCAATTTCGCAAGAGCCTCTGTCGTTGGTGTAATAGTAAACACCTAAATCTTCAATCGTTTTTAATTGCTGGCAAACATATTGTTCGGTCAAAGCTCCTTTGAATTCAACGAAAAGGTCATCACCGTCAAGCAGTGTACGCTGACGAAGACCTGTCATACATCCGAGGAGTCCAACATCGACTATGAAAAGTTTGAATGCTTTCAAATCCTCATAAGCTTTCAACGGAATGCCTGCCGCATTCACACGACTGACCTTGTGCACAAGCCCGCAATCGGAAAGCCACATAATCGCAGTTTCATATTCTCTTGCTCTGCCGCCTTCACGGACAAGACCATAAATAAACTTCTTATTTTCTCTTGCGAGCTGCGACGGAATACTGTTCCAAAGCATACGGATTTTCGGGACAATCTCGTTCGGTGCGTGTTTTGAGAAGTCTTGTTCGTATGCCGCAAGGATTCTTTTCTGAATCGCACGAACCTCATTGAAATCTTTACTTTCGGCAAAACTTTGAACTGCTTCCGGCATACCGCCGACAAAATAGTAGTGTTTCAATGCGTCAATATATGTTTGCTTAAAGCTTGTGATCATTTCATAATCCTGCTTTTTCAAAAGCTCTGCAAAGCGTTCGTTGCCGGTTGCCATTAAAAACTCACCGAAAGAGAGAGGATAGAGCTTTAAGAAATCGACCTTGCCGACAGGGAATGAGGTGCCCTGATGTAAAGCAATTCCCAAAAGAGAACCAGCGCATACAATGTGATACTGCGGGGCGTTCTCATAAAAATATTTAAGAGAAGCAAGTGCTCTCGGAACTTCTTGAACCTCGTCAAAAATCAGCAGGGTGTTTTCAGGATTGATTTTGTGTCCGGCATACAATTCCAGTCCCATAATCAGGCGGTCTGTATCCAAGTCTGCTGAAAACAAATCCGCCATTCTTGAATTGGAATCAAAGTTAATATATACAGTATCCGCATAAGCTTGTTTACCAAACTCCTTCATCAGCCAAGTCTTGCCGACCTGTCTTGCACCTTCAATAATCAACGGCTTGCGGCGCTTACTGTTTTTCCATTTATATAATTTTTCAATCGCAATTCGGTACATACTGCACCTCCATATTATAAATCAGTATTAGTATATCACAATATGCCAAAAAATGCAATGATTATTTGAGTAATAAATCCGTTTTTTACAGCGAACTTAGCAAAAACGCTCTTACTTTATTAATTCTGTTATTCCAAAGTATCATCTCAAAGTCCCAAAGTATCAATTTGATACTTTGGGATAGCCATGAAAAATAAAGAATCAGTGCCAACGATGAATCAAGTTCAAAGTAAGCACTGATTTTAACTATATAAGCAGGTAATATAGCTTATTCGTTATAATTGCCTATATATGACTTCGTTATTTACTATCTCCGTTGCACGGTTTCGAATATTGTTCATCTTCCGCACCCATGCCATTTGGTCGGCGGATTTGAGTTGTTCGGTCACGCCTTCCTTTCCGGCGAGTTCTTTTACCAGCCGGAGAAAAAGTTGTTGTGCCTGTTCTTCGATGTCGGCAAGGTGGGAATCAAGTTTGCCGGAAGTGAGCAGATTGTAGTAAATCACTTTATGGTACTGCTTTAAGTATCGCAATCTACGCTGTCCCCATATACCAATGAGACGGTCATCTTTTTCCGCTGGTAATGACAAGTCTGGCAAAGCATAGTCGCCAATATGTGTATAAGTACCGCCGAGTTGTTCAAATAATGTGTCAGTCATAGTAAAAACCTCCTTTGCACCTATATTGTACAAAGGAGGCGATTAAAAGTCGAATGTGCGATTTATGAATTTGCAAATTTTGCCCGTGCCAAAAATTACAGTGAACATTTCGAAATCTGCGCCACTTTTTACAGCGAACATAGCGAATATTCACTCTTATGTTTTTAATCCTCGTATCACTTGCCAACGAGGGAATTCTTGAAGCACCCGGATATGCCAATCGGATTTGCGGGTGATAGTGCGAAAATATTTCGAACAAAAGAACTCTATCAAGTAGACTTTCGGAATGTGATTCACATTGTTCCTCTTGAATGATTTAAGATGTCCTTTCTTACACCAATTATTGATAGATGTCGTGCCGTAACCGATTACTTTTGAAATTTCGGTTGTGGTCATCACATCGGGATATTGCGAAAAAAGTTCTGTGTAATACAGTTTCATATTTTCAAGAACCTGTTCGGGTACTTCGGCGCTCATTTTGACGGTATAGTTCCCCTTGTACCAACCTGCCGGTGCGGAATAGGATTCGGGAAATACTTTTCTCTTTTCAAGATATGTAATAACATCCGCCTTTTTGATTTTGTAACAGCGAGTTCTCTTGCCAGTGTATTCGCACGGTATCTTGCCGCTGCGAAGCAGATACAAAGCCGTTGATTTACTGATGTGGCAGATTTGATAGAGTTGGTCTTTGGTAATAATATCGGGAATCGAATCCCAGTTGATTGCGGTTTCATTCATAGCAATACACCTCGTAAATATTTTAGTCGGTGCGGATTTTCCTGTGTATTGCCGTTGTTGATGTGTTTATTCTGTTCTTTCCGCAGTTCTTTCCAAAATAGTGCCTGTTCTTTCCGAAAACAGCGAAAATGCCGTTATTCGAATTCACCTGTATTTATCGGGATTTCGGCAGCACAACTGCCCAAAAATCCTTTCATAGCAAGCATTTTCAGCGAATATAAAGTTCACCAAAACTGCCTTCAAAAATCACTAAACAGCCATTAACCCATAAAACTCGAAATCAGTTAGGGAGCAATCCCCCGCGAGTTCGAATCTCGCCGTCTCCGCCAAAAAGCAAGAAACACCTTTTGGTGTTTCTTGCTTTTTAGATGTAAGAAAAGGCGAGGTTCGAAAAGGGCATTCTATTATTGTTTACTACAATTAAACTTAAAAAGAGTAGCAGATTAACTGCTACTCTTTTTTAATTGTTCAACAAATTATTTCTCACTATAAAGTTCGCCGAGACGAAGGAGATGATTGTAACGAGCAACAGAAGTTTCTTCTGCTTTCTGGAACAATTCTTTTGCTCTTTCTGGGAACGAACGAGTAAGTGATGAATATCTTGCTTCATTCATAATGAAGTCTTGATAACTTGTTGTAGGTGCTTTAGAATCGAGCGAGAACGGATTTTTGCCTTCTGCTTTAAGAGCAGGATTGAAACGGAACATATTCCAGTAACCGCAATCAACTGCTTTCTTCATTTCAGCTTGACAATTTACCATACCGCCTTTAATGCTGTGCATTTCGCAAGGTGCGTAACCGATAATGAGTGACGGACCCGGATATGCTTCAGCCTCACGAATTGCTTTTAAGGTCTGGTTATTATCAGCGCCCATAGCAATTTGTGCTACATAGATATAGCCGTAAGACATAGCGATTTCAGCAAGACTCTTCTTAGCAATTGCTTTACCTGCAGCAGCGAACTGTGCAACCTGACCGATATTAGAAGCCTTAGAAGCTTGTCCGCCTGTGTTTGAGTAAACCTCGGTATCAAATACCATAATATTGATATCTTCGCCTTGTGCTAATACATGGTCAACACCGCCGAAACCGATATCATAAGCCCAACCGTCGCCACCGAAAATCCAAACAGATTTTTTAGCGAGGTAGTCTTTGTTGTTAAGAATATCATTGCAAGTATCGCAATCAGCATTTTGTGCTTCAAGTGCAACGATTAATGCTTTTGAAGCAGGAGCATTCTTTTCACCGTCATTAACAGTATCAAGATACTCTTTTGCTGCTGCTTTAACTTCGTCAGAAGCCTTGCCAGATTCAGCAATCTTCTTAACATCGTCAATCAAACGGTCACGAATTGCTTTTTGACCGAGATACATACCATAACCATGCTCTGCGTTATCTTCAAACAATGAGTTAGCCCAAGCAGGACCTTTACCCTCTTTGTTTACTGTGTAAGGTGAAGTAGCAGCAGGACCGCCCCAAATTGATGAACAACCTGTAGCGTTCGAAATGTACATTCTGTCACCAAACAATTGAGTGATAAGACGAGCATAAGAAGTTTCAGCACAACCTGCGCATGAGCCCGAGAACTCAAGTAATGGTTGTTTGTACTGCGAAGTAATAGCGTTAATGTTAGCAGTAAGGCTTTCTTTTTCAGCAACTTCTGCTACGCAGTAATCAAATACTTTTTGTTGCTCTTCTTGTGATTCACGAGAAACCATAGTAAGAGATTTTGTAGGACAAACGCCAACACAAACGCCACAACCCATACAATCCATAGGTGAAACTGCGAGAGTGTAAGAATAACCTTTAGCGGTTGCCATTTTCTCTTTTTCAGCAAATTTGATGTTTTCAGGAGCATTTGCTTTTTCATCATCACTTAATGCGTAAGGACGAATTGTAGCGTGAGGACATACAAATGCACACTTGTTACAACCTACACAAGTTGTGTTGTTCCACTCTGGAACATTAACAGCAACACCGCGTTTTTCATAAGCGGCAGCACCTTGTTCAAATGTACCGTCAGCATGGTCAACGAAAGCAGAAACAGGAAGAGCGTCACCGTCCATTTTAGCGACAGGTTTCATAATGCTGTCAACCATTTTAACGAGTTTAGCAGGTCCTTGTGATTTTTCTGCAACGCTGTCATCAGTAGCGTTTGCCCAATCAGCAGGAACATCGATTTTAACATAAGCGGTTGCACCTGCGTCAATAGCAGCCTCGTTCATTTGAACGATTTCGATACCTTTCTTCATGAATTTCTGTGCTTTTTCTTTCATGTAAGCGATAGCGTCTTCCTGTGGAAGTACTTTAGAAAGTGAGAAGAAAGCAGATTGAAGAACTGTATTTGTACGCTTGCCAAGACCGATTTTAGCAGCAAGGTCAATAGCGTTAACAGTATAAAGTTGAATGTTGTTTTTAGCGATATACTGTTTTGTTTCAGCGTTAAGATGAGCGTTGAGTTCTTCAGGTGTCCATTGACAGTTGATTAAGAATACACCGCCCGGTTTAACATCTTGAATCATTTTGTAACCTTTCAAAATGTATGAAGGGTTATGACAAGCAACAAAGTCTGCTTTATTGATGTAATATGGGCTCTTAATAGGTTTGTCACCAAATCTCAAGTGAGAAATTGTGATACCGCCTGTTTTCTTTGAGTCATATTGGAAATATGCTTGAACATATTTATCAGTATGGTCACCGATAATTTTGATAGAGTCTTTGTTTGCGCCAACAGTACCGTCACCGCCAAGACCCCAGAATTTACATTCAATTGTACCTTCGGCAGCGGTGTTAGGAGCCTCTTTTTCTTCAAGAGAAAGATTTGTAACATCATCATCAATACCGAGAGTGAATTGATTTTTAGGTTCATCTTTAGAAAGTTCCTCATATACAGCGAAAACACTTGCAGGAGGAGTATCTTTTGAACCAAGACCATATCTACCGCCAACAACTTTAGCGCTAACGCCTTTTGTTGCAAGAGCAGTAACAACATCAAGATAAAGAGGTTCGCCCAAAGCGCCCGGCTCTTTAGTTCTGTCGAGAACTGCAATTTTCTTAGCGGTTGCAGGAATTGCCTCAACCAATTTTTCAGCAGAGAACGGACGATAAAGTCTTACTTTTACAAGACCAACTTTTTCGCCAGCTGCTGTTAAGTAGTCGATAACTTCTTCAGCAACGTCGCAAATTGAACCCATAGCAACAATAACTCTTTCAGCGTCAGGTGCGCCATAGTAGTTAAAGAGTTTGTAATCTGTGCCGAGTTTTGCGTTAACTTTATCCATATATTCTTCAACAATGCCCGGAACTGCTTCGTAATATTTATTACAAGCCTCTCTGTGCTGGAAGAAAATATCACCGTTTTCGTGAGAACCACGCATAACAGGGTGTTCAGGATTTAACGCTCTTTCTCTAAACGCTTTAACAGCGTCCATATCGCACATTTCTTTTAAATCTTCATAATCCCAAACTTCGATTTTTTGAATTTCGTGAGAAGTTCTGAAACCATCAAAGAAGTTGATAAATGGAACTCTGCCTTTAATTGCTGCCAAGTGAGCAACAGCACCGAGGTCCATAACTTCCTGTGGGTTTGTTTCAGCGAGCATTGCGAAACCTGTTTGACGACAGGCGTAAACATCAGAATGGTCACCAAAAATATTCAAAGCGTGAGAAGCGACGCATCTTGCAGAAACATGGAAAACTGTAGGTAACAATTCACCTGCAATTTTGTACATGTTAGGAATCATAAGTAAAAGACCCTGTGATGCGGTATAAGTAGTAGTTAAAGCACCTGCGGCAAGAGAGCCGTGTACTGTACCCGAAGCACCTGCCTCGGACTGCATTTCAGCAACATTAACTGTTGTACCGAAAATGTTTTTAAGACCCTGTGCAGACCATTGGTCAACATAGTCAGCCATAGGGCTGGACGGAGTAATAGGATAAATACCTGCAACTTCAGTAAACGCATAAGAAACGTGAGCCGCAGCGTTGTTACCGTCCATTGTTTTCATTTTTCTAGCCATTGGACTAAATCCTCCTTAAAATATTTGGAACAAATTAATTCGGCACAATTGTGCCGAAATAAAATCCGCATAGATATTTTACTACTTTTTTATAAAAAAGTAAATAGCAAAACCGCAAAAAAATACGAAAATTTGATAAAAATTTGTCGAACGGCTCAAAAAAACTCTTTATCGTGTTTAGATAAAGAGTTTTTTAGTAATTATTTCACCTTAAAAACAAACTCGTTTTCCTTAAAATCGCAAACAACATTTGAATTATTTTTGATTTTATTATCAAGAATTTCTTCTGAAAGTTTGTCTTCAATTTTGTTTTGAATTGCTCTTTTAAGCGGTCTTGCACCGTAAACAGGGTCAAAACCCTCATCGGCAATTTTAGAAACAGCGTTTTCGGTAAATTCAAGCGTAATGTTTTTATTTGCCAATCTGTTTTCGAGATTTTTAAGAAGTTTTTTCGCAATTTGTTCAATTTCTTCTTTTTTCAATTGCTTAAAGACAATAATATCGTCTACCCTGTTCAAAAATTCAGGTTTAAACTGGCGTTTGAGTTCAGTCAATACATCTTCTTTAATCTCGTTGTCACTTGTTCTTTGCTCATCACCGCCAAAACCTAACGATTTCTTATCGGTAATAAGTCTTGCGCCGACATTAGATGTCATTATCACAATTGTGTTTTTAAAATCAACTTTTCTGCCCTGCGAGTCGGTTAAAATGCCGTCATCGAGAATTTGAAGTAAAATATTAAAAACATCAGGGTGCGCTTTTTCAATTTCATCAAAAAGCACTACAGAATAAGGGTGACGGCGGATTTTTTCGGTCAACTGACCGCCTTCGTCATAACCGACATAACCCGGAGGTGAACCTACCAAACGAGAAACGGTATGTTTTTCCATATATTCCGACATATCAAAGCGAATAAGTGCTTTTTCGTCGCCGAAAAGATTTTCTGCCAAAGCCTTGCAAAGTTCAGTTTTGCCAACACCTGTAGGACCTAAGAAAATAAACGAACCGGTAGGCCTTTTTGGGTCTTTAAGCCCTACCCTGCCTCTTCTTATTGCGCGTGATACAGCCGAAACCGCCTCTTGCTGACCGACAATTCTTTTGTGAAGAGTATCTTCAATTTTCAAAAGTTTTTCGCTTTCTTCTTCTGTAAGTTTTGCAACAGGTATGCCTGTCCAGCCTGCCACTACTTCGGCAATTTCATTTTCTGTAACCTCTTGTGAAATATTGGCGTTATTTTCCTGCCATTTTTCACGGGCTTTGGTTAATTTTTCATTTACTTCTTTTTCCTCATCTCGAAGTTTTGCCGCTTTTTCAAATTCTTGCGATGCTACAGCATCTTTCTTTTCAAGTTGAATTTCTTTAATTCTGCTTTCTAACTCTTTTACTCCGTCAGGTGCAGTATAAGCATTTAATCTGACTTTTGATGCAGCCTCGTCTATTAAATCAATAGCTTTATCGGGTAAAAATCTGTCGTTAATGTATCTTGAAGATAATGATACAGCATACTTTAAAGCCTCATCGGTAATTTTTACTTTGTGGTGTGCCTCGTATTTATCACGAAGTCCTTTTAAAATCAGGTAAGTTTCTTCTTGCGAAGGTTCGCCTACCGTAACAGGCTGAAATCTTCTCTCAAGAGCAGCATCTTTTTCAATGAACTTTCTGTATTCATTCAAAGTTGTTGCGCCGATAACCTGAAATTCACCTCGAGCAAGCGATGGTTTTAAAATATTTGCAGCATCTGTTGAACCTTCTGCCGAGCCTGTTCCGACAATTGTATGAAGTTCATCAATAAACAAAATTACATCTGATGATTTTTTAACTTCTTCAATTGCTGCGGTAATTCTCTCTTCAAAATCACCTCTGTATTTAGTGCCTGCAACCATTCCTGTCAAGTCAATGGCAATTACCCTTTTATCTTTCAAAAGTTCAGGCACTTCGCCCTCGGCTATTTTTATTGCGAGTCCCTCTGCAACAGCGGTTTTACCAACGCCCGGCTCGCCAATAAGGCAAGGATTATTTTTAGTTCTTCGAGTTAAAATTTGAATAACACGCTCAATTTCTTTTGACCTGCCGATAACAGGGTCAAGTTTTTTATCTTTAGCTTCGGCAGTTAAATCTCTTCCAAATTTATCAAGTGTAGGGGTTTTGCCGCCGCTTTTTTTAGTTTTTTCAACAACAGAATTGTCAATTCCGCCCGAACAAGTCATAACCAACTCTTGCTCAAATTCTCGCTTATCAACGCCAAGTTCGTTTATAAAGCGAGCCGCATAGTTTTCGCCCTCATTTAAAATGCTAAGCAAAATATGCTCTGTTCCGACAATGTTCATACCGAAACTTCTTGAACAACCTACAGAAAGTTCAAGAATATGTTTTGCTCTTGGAGTTAAATCTTCAGGTGAAAGCCTTGTTTTTGCGCCTTTGCCGATAATTGAAATTAGCAATTCTTCTACCTTTTCTTTAGTAATGCCTTTTTCAGCTAAAAGCGTATAGGCAACCGAATCTTCAACTGATAATAAACCGATTAAAATATGCTCGCTACCGATATATGTATGCCCGAAATTTTCTGCAAAATTAATGCTTTGATTTAAAGCATTGCTTGCTTTTTCGGTAAATCCGTTAAATTTATACATACTTATCACTCCTTTTTAATTATATAAAGAAAGTCTGTCTCTAATATAATTCGCTCGTTTTGAATCACGAATATCAGCGTCAAGAGTAACATTATCTGCAAGACAAATTCCCGCTTTACCCGTTTTTAAAACAATTTCGTTTATAACAGGTATAGGTATATCAATAATTCCTACAGAAACGCCTAATCTGACGTCAGAAATTAGTTTAAACATTTCTTCGGTTGACATTTTTCTTGCAAATTTTAATGTGCCTAACGCTCTAAACACATCATCTTCTAAATTTGAGCGCTCAAAAGCGTAAATAGCCTCTTTTTCCTTTTCAATTAGTTGATTAGTAATTGAATCTATAATTTCAATCGCTTTTTGCTCGCTAATTCCGAGCGTTACCTGATTTGAAATTTGATACATTGAACTTTTTGGCTTTGAGCCTTCGCCGAAAATGCCACGAATGGCAACGCCCATTTTTGAAATATTGTTAAAAATTCTGTCTAAAACGCCTAATTTTTCAAGCGCCGGCAAATGAATCATAACTGATGCGCGAAGTCCTGTACCAAGATTAGTCGGACAAGCGGTTAAATAACCGAACTGCTCGTCAAAAGATAATTCATTGTTTGAAGAAATAACTTTTTCGATTTTTAACGCTTCTTCAAGCGATTTTTTAAGATTTAAACCGCTATAAAGTGCTTGAATTCGCAAATGGTCTTCTTCGTTTATCATTATGCTTAAAGATTCATCATTTTTCAAAATCAGCGCTCTGCCTTTTGTATCTGACACAAATTCAGGACTTACAAGATGTCTTTCAACCAGCGAATAAGCCTCAATTTCCGATATTTTATCAATATCAATAAACTTATATTCGTCTTTAAGTTCAGATTTAAAAATCGCATCTGAAACTTTTTGAATAACCGAATATTTTTGCTCATCTGTCATTTTATTAGGAAAAGGAAAACCTTTTAAATTTCTGGCAAGTCTTATGCGAGAACTAAACACCAAATCGCTGTTTTTGCCTTCTTTTAAATACCATTTACTCATTTTCCTTATTCCTCAATTCTTTAAGTTCATCTCGAATTTCAGCCGCTTTTTCAAATTCTTCGTTTTTAATTGCTTTTTGCAGTTTTTTCTCAAGTATTTCAATTTTGCTTTCGGGTTTTTCTTCTTCAATTGTATAAGAAGGTGTCATACCTGTGTGAATGGTTTTACCGTGTATTTTCTTAACAGTCGGCAAAATTTCATCTTTAAAAATATTATAACAATCTGCGCAACCCATTTTTCCGCTGTTTACAATATCTTCAAAAGAAGAATTGCAACTTTCACAGCGTTTTAACGATTTAATAACCGGTTCACCTAAAAAATCATTCCAAAAATTATCTAATTTAAAGAAATTAAAGTTATTAAATCCTAATTTTGCCGCACATTCTGGGCAAAGAAAATATTCATTTGTAACGCCGTTTACTGTTTTTTTGATATGAGTTGTAGCATTATTTTTTTTGCAGTTTTCACATAACATAAATAATCATCTCCATTAAATACAAGCAACTAACATATTTTTAAAAATAGATGCTCTTAGTGTATTTCTTATTATAGGCGGTATGTCGCTGTAACATTTGTCGGAAATTGCGGTTGAAATTAAAATACCTTGTTCGGCTGTAATAATTTCCTGCTCCAAAAGATTTTCAATAATAATTCTTGCCGTATTTACGCTTAACTCATCGCCCACAGAATTTACAATGTGCATTAATGCACTTGAACGGTCAAGGCTTATTCTGGTTATTTTAATATAACCGCCACCGCCTCGTCTGCTTTCGACAATAAAGCCGTTTTCTGGCGTAAATCGTGAAGAAATTACATAGTTAATTTGGCTTGGAACACAGCCTAACATATTTGCAAATTCATTTCTTTTTATTTCGGCTTCTCCGGAATCCGATTCCGCTAACATATCTAAAATTGTTTGACTAATTAAATCGCTTAATCTCATAATTTATACCTCCTGAATTTTAGAGTTTGACTTTCTCTGACCTTATATTACTACAAAGGTCAGGAAAAGTCAAGAACTTTTTTAAATTTTTTTAAAAAATTTTTTATAGTAGCAAAATTTTTATGTTTTCATAAACTATTAGTGAAGGCAGAAAGGAGGCAAACAACTCATGGGCTGTTTTAATTCTTGTAACAACGGCTGCTGCGAATGGATTATTATTCTTTTAATAATCTTCTGCTGCTGCGGTAATAACAACAACGGTTGCGGTTGTGGCTGCAATAACTAATCTTTTCAATAAAAATAGCCGACTCGAAAATTCGGGTCGGTTATTAATTTGTCATATTTTAAAATAAACAAGAATACTATTTACAAAAGAAAAAATCAAATCGGAGGACAATTTATGGACAACAACATATACAAAGATATTGCTAAACGAACAGACGGCGATATATACATAGGTGTGGTAGGACCTGTTAGAACAGGAAAATCTACATTTATTAAAAAATTTATGGATAACCTTGTTATTCCTAATATTAGCGATGAATATTTAAAAGAAAGAGCAAACGATGAACTTCCGCAATCAGCCGCCGGCAGAACAATTATGACCACCGAGCCGAAATTCATTCCCGAAGAAGCAGTTAATATTTCAGTAGAAAACAACGCTAATTTTAATGTAAGACTTATAGATTGCGTAGGTTACATTGTGCCGAGCGCAATTGGCTATATTGAAGACGATAATCCGAGAATGGTTATGACGCCTTGGTATGAAGACCCTATTCCCTTTAATATGGCGGCTGAAATAGGTACAAATAAAGTTATAACCGAACATTCAACAATAGGGCTTGTAGTAACAACTGACGGCACAATAAGCGACATTGACCGAGAAGAATATATTGAAGCAGAAGAAAGAGTTATAAACGAATTAAAAGAAATTAACAAGCCTTTTATTGTGCTTGTGAACAGTATTGAGCCAAAATCCGAAACCGCAAAAGCAGTTTGCGATGATATTGCAAAAAAATATAATATTCCGGTTATGGCGGTAAACTGTCTTGAACTTGATGAAGAAAAAATAAAAGAGATTATTTCTAAAATTCTGTTTTGCTTTCCTGTTAAAGAGATTAATTTTGATATTCCGAAATGGATTAATTCGCTTGAAAGCGACAATAAAATTAAATCAACTGTGTTTAACAAGGTTTTTAACGCATCAAAACCGCTAAAAAACATAAACGACTGTAATGCTTTAGAAAATAGCATTTCCGATTGCGAATTTGTTTCTTCTGTAAAAATTAATGACATTAATTTAGGAAACGGCAGTTTGAATGTAAAAATAACGCTCGATGATAAACTTTTTTACAATGTAATTTCCGAAAAATCGGGTATGATGGTTAAAGATGACAAAGAATTAATCGATACAATATGCTCGCTTTCAAAAACAAAATCGCATTATGACCGCATTAAAGATGCTTTAGAGCAGGTTGAAGCGACAGGTTACGGCATTGTTATGCCTACGATTGAGGAATTAAAACTCGAAGCCCCTGAAATTATGAAACAAGGAGGAAGATACGGCGTTAAACTAAAAGCAAGTGCACCCTCAATTCATCTTATGAAAGCAAACATTTCAACCGAAGTCAGCCCAATTGTCGGTAGCGAAAAGCAGTCGGAAGACCTTGTAAAATCGCTAATGAGCGAATTTGACGAAGACCCTTTAAAAATTTGGGATTCAAACATTTTTGGCAAATCGCTTAACGAGCTTGTAAATGACGGGCTGCATTCTAAACTCTCACGATTGCCTGATGAAGCAAGATTACGCTTGTCGCAAACGCTTGAAAGGCTTATTAACGAGGGTTGTAGCGGATTAATTTGCATTATTTTATAAAAACACTTGCTTTTTTTGTCTTTTTAGTATAAAATATAAGAAGTTTTAAATTTAAGGAGAAAATTATTATGAATTTTAATTTACTTGCTGGTAGCAGCAATAGCGCAAACGCAAGCGGCGGTTCTTGGATTTTAATTGTTTATATTGTTATTATCGTTGCGGCAATGTATTTCTTTATGATTAGACCAAACAAAAAGAAACAGAAAAAAGAAGAAGAAATGCGCAACAGCATTGAAGTAGGTAACGAAATTATTACAATCGGCGGAATTTTCGGCAGAATAGTTGCTGTAAAAGAAGATTCTTTTGTAATTGAAAGCGGTCCTGAAAGAGCAAAAATTAGAATTGCTAAATGGGCTATTCAAGAGAATTTGACTGCAAAAGCTTCTGCTGAACCAAAAGAAACTATTAAACCTAAAAAAGAAAAGAAAAAGAGCAAAACTGAAGGCGAAGAATAATTTTTAGTTCTAAAATATTTCACTCCCGAATACCTTTTATTAAAAGGTTTGGGAGTGATTTTTTTGTCTGAAAAAAGTTTTTCTAAATATGATTTAATAAAACCGCTGATAATAGGCTTGTTAGTTTCGATTATATCTTCATTACTATTAATGTTAGTTTGCGCAATAGCGGTAACTAATCTTGATTTAGACGAAAGCGAAATATTAGTTTTATCAATTACAAGTATGGCGGTCGGCGCATTTCTCGACGGATTGACAAGCGCAAAACTTTTTAAGAAAAAAGGCTTTTTAGTCGGTGCTTTAGGCGGTTTAATCTTTTTCTTTTTAATAACATTTATATCATTTGCTTTAAGTGCATCACCAGTAAGCGCAGTTTCTTTAATTAAACTCATAACCTTTGTGCTTTGCTCAACTTTGGGCGGAATTGTCGGCGTAAACACCGCTAAAAAGCGAAAAATATAAATGAAAAAGATTTTTTGCCTAATTTTGTGTTTTTTACTCTTAACATCTTGCGCAAAACCGATTGAAAAGCGCAAAAATTATAACAACAAATTAAAAGGAATTTGGATAAGTTGTTACGAACTTTCGTTTAAAAATAAATCTAAACAACACTTTACAAAACGCATTGATAAAATGCTTTTGGAAATAAAGCAAAACGGGTTTAACACTATTTTTGTTCACATTCGCAGTCATTCAGACTCTTTTTATAAATCAAAAATTTTTCCGATTTCCGCTTTCGTTACAAATAAGCAAGGCGAAAAAATAGATTTTGACCCGCTTGAGATTATATTATATTTCGCAAAAATTTACTCTTTAAAAGTGCACGCTTGGATAAACCCTTTTAGAGTTTTAATCGGCAACAACATAAAACCGTTATCGCCTAAAAATCCGGCTTACAAACTTATTAAAGAAAATGACAGGCGTGTTAGAAAAACCGCAGACGGTTACTTTTATAACCCCTCATATAAATGGGTTAGAAACTTAATTCTAAGCGGAATTGAAGAAGTTTTGAAAAATTACGAAATTGAAGGAATACATTTTGACGACTACTTCTACCCTACTACCGATAAAAATTTTGATTTTATAGAATATAAAAATTCGAAATCATCACTTTCACTCGATAATTGGCGAAGAGAAAATATAAATAAACTTGTAAAATCGGTTTATAAACTCACACATAAATACGGCAAAATTTTTGGTATAAGTCCGCATTGCAGTTTTTATTATAACTATTATTTGCAATATGCAGATATTGAAAAATGGTGCAACCAAAATGGATTTATCGATTATATTGCCCCGCAAATTTACTATGGTTTTTACGAAAAAGAAGTAACGCCAAAAAAGCAACCGCTTGCCTTTAAAAAATGCCTTGATTATTGGAATAAAAGAGTAAAAACCAAACCTGTTTACATAGGACTCTCGCTTTATAGGTGCGAAGAAAAAGGCGAATTTAAAAAAGACAACAAAATTATTGCAAAGCAAGCATTGCTCTCAATTAAAAAAGCTGACGGATTTATAGTTTTTTCATACTCTTATATGAATAGAAACAAAAATCAAATTAAAAATTTAGTAAAATTAAAGCCGACAGACTAAACTCTGTCGGCAATTTCTTTTTTCTTGTAAAACAAAATTTCTCTAAATAAAAACCTTCGTTTTCCTAAAATATAAGCGAACATACAAACAATCGGTATAAAAAGTTGTACCAAAAGACACAAAATAAAGCTTGTGCTTGATAACTCGCTTATACTATAATCAGTCGGCATTAGCGAATAAAGATATGGAAAGAAAAATGAATTAACCATTTTATAATAGTTCATAAACGAGCCGAAAACGCCAAAAAATCTTGAAATAATTAAAATAATCGAAGAAATTAAATATGGCGAACACGCAATAATACCGCCGATAAGCCCTTTGAATTTGCTATTCTTTCTATGACCAGTCGCAATAAAAGGGGCATCAGCATCACCTTGCTTATGGCAAACAGGATAAACAAACGATATTGTAACAACAATACAGCAAATTTGTAAAAGTATTCTTATCATATTACCATTATTTGCGGCAATGCCGAAAGCGCACAAAACAAAGCAGGCAACATCAAGAAAAATAAGCCTTAAAAACAGTTTTGTACACATTTTTGAAAAAGTATTAGTTTCCATAATGCCTCCTAATTTTTTCTTTCAGCAAGTTTTAAAGCAAGCGAGCATAAATTTTCGTTATCTAAAGTAGCTTGTTTTATCGCATTAATTGCGGAATTTGTGAGCTTTTCAACTAATTTTTGCGATTTTTCAAGTCCCAAAAGTGAAACATAAGTATTTTTATTCATTTGCTCATCAGAGCCAATCGGCTTGCCCAAATTTTCTTCATCGCCGATTACATCTAAAATATCATCTCTAATTTGAAAAGCCCTACCTAAAAAGTCGCAGTATTCAACAAAAAGTTTTGTTGTTTTTTCGTCTGCATTAGCAAGTGCGCAAGCAACATAAGCGTTCACTTTTAAAAGTGCAGCTGTTTTACCCTCTTGAATTTGCTCTAATTCTTCAATAGAAATTTGCTTGTTTTCCGCTTGCAAGTCAAGCACCTGACCGCCTACCATTTTTTCAAGCCCTGCCGCATCGGCAATATATTTTACCGCTTTTAACGCCCTTTCAGGTTTAATGCTTTTGTTAATATCGCAAGCAGTTTCAAAAGCAAATGTTAACAGTGCATCGCCTGCAAGCAATGCAATATCTTCGCCAAAAACTTTGTGATTTGAAGGCTTGCCACGCCTTAAATCATCATCGTCCATACACGGCAAATCATCGTGAATTAGCGAATAAGTATGTATCATTTCGACAGCGCAGGCGAAGTTCAGAATATCGTTCATCTCGCCGCCTAAACACCTGTAGAATTCTAACATTAAACAAGGTCTTATTCTTTTACCGCCTGCTGAAAGCGAATAAAGCATTGATTTTTTTAGAATTTCGGGCGCATTTTTAGCGCTTAATCTTTTTTCAAGTTCTTTCTCAACTTCGCTTTTATAAGAAAGAATGTTTTTATAACTCATTTATTCTTCCTCAACCTTGTTTAACTGATTGATTTTAAGTTCAGCTTCTTTTAATTTTTTACCGCAAAATTCGGCTAATTTAGTACCCTTTTCATAATATTTTAAGGATTCTTCCAAGCCTAATTTTCCGCTTTCCAGCGCAGTAGTGATTTTTTCAAGTTCAACAACCGCTTGTTCAAATGTAAGTTCAGCCATAATATTTCTCCTTATTCGATAATTTTAGCGTTTTTGTCGCCGTCTGAAAGTTTTATTTTAATTTCATCGCCACAATTTAACTGCTTAGCCGATGAAACAACGCTTCCCTCTTTTATAACCACAGAATAACCTCTTAGCATAACATTAGTCGGGCTTAAAGAATTTAACTTTGTTGCAACCTCTAAAAACAAAGCGTTAGATTTTGCGTAAATGTTTTCAAATGCTTTGTTAAGGCGGTTTTCAAGCAAGTCAACCGATTGACCTTTTACAACCACCGAAAAATAAGGGTTTTGCATACATTGCTTATTCATTAATGCCTTAAAACCTAATTGTTTATTTTCAAAAATTCTTATTAAATTTGCTTTTAAGTTGTTTTTCGTTTTTATTAAGACGTTGTTTAACTCATCTTTATCAGGAACGGCAAGTTCAGCTGCCGCCGAAGGAGTAGGCGCTCGCCTGTCTGCAACATAATCGCAAATAGTAAAATCGGTTTCGTGACCTACCGCAGAAATTACCGGGATTTTTGAATCAAAAATCGCTCTCGCCAATTCTTCATTGTTAAAAGCCCATAAATCTTCAATCGAGCCGCCGCCCCTGCCAATAATTATAACATCAGCCGCTTCTAACTCATTAACTTTTTTCACCGCTTCAATTAGTTGCGGTGCTGCAAGTTCACCTTGAACTTGAACAGGACACATTACAACATTTACAACGGGAAATCTTCTTTTTAAAATGTTTAAAATATCTTGAACAGCCGCACCTGTCGGGCTTGTAATTACCGCAATTTTTGAGGGAATTTTTGGCAAAGGCTTTTTGTGTTTTACATCAAAAAGTCCTTGTTTTTCAAGTTGCGCTTTTAACTGCTCATATTTTAACTGCAATTCACCGAGTCCCGCCTGTTTCATAGCGGTAATATATAACTGATAATTGCCGTCACGCTCGTAAATTGAAACTTTACCTCTAACAATTACTTTCATACCGTTTTCGGGCGTAAACTGCAAATGCGAGGCATAGCCTTTAAACATAACCGCTTTAATAACAGCGCCGTCATCTTTAATCGACATATAAAGATGTCCCGATTTATAGTGATTTGTAAAATTAGAAATTTCACCAGAAACAAAAACATCATTTAAATTAGGATTGCCGTCTAAAACTGACTTAACATACATATTAAGTTGTGTAACGCTAATAACTTTTCGCTCCATAATTACACCTTTTTATGCTTTAAATAAGAGTAAACAGCAATACCTGTGGCATTGTCGCTTGAAAATTCAGGCTCGCAAAATAAACCGCCCGAATTTCCTAATCTTTCTCTTATAATAGAATTACTCATAACTCCGCCGACATACAAAACAGGAATATCGCCGTATTTTTGCTTTAAAATTTGTGTCATTTTATCAATAGTTTGATAAACATATTCTATAATAAACCTTGAAATATTCTCTTTGCTTTCGCTTTTTTTATACATTAAATTAAACTTGTTTTCAAGCCCCGAAATACTGCAATTTCCGTCAATAATTGTAGGTTTCGGCTTTTCTTTTAACTCGCCTTTTTGCGCCAAAGCGTCAATTTCTTTACCTGCCGGAAAAGAAAAACCCATTAAAACGCCTGCTCTGTCAATCGCTTGTCCTATTTTCAAATCAAGCGATTTTGCGACAATTTCACAATTAATTATATTTTCATCATCAGGCGTTATGAGCAACGCTTCGCTTGTTCCGCCGGAAATATGAAAAGCAATAAACTTTTCATTAACCAAATCAAGACGATTACAACTAAAAAGCCCTGCTAAAATATGCCCGACCTGATGAGAAGTTTTATATAACGGTGCTTTATTTGAACAAGCAACCGCAGTAGCGCAGTTTACACCTGCTAAAAAGACCGGCATATAGGAATTCTCAATGTTTCTCGGTTTGCTTGAAACGCCTACCGCAACTATTTTTTGGTTTGAAAATGACGAAAAGGCGGTTTCCACAAGTGAAGGAAACTGCCTTATATGCTCAAATAACGCTTTTGATTGCATAAGCCCTTTTTCGCCGTTTTCAACGGGAAGAAGTTTTTTTTGGCTTATCATTTCATTGCTTTCATCATTAAACAAAGCAACGCTTGTTGTATAGTTGCTTGAATCAAACCCGACAAATATGCCCATTTTTATAAATTCCTTGAAATTGTGCCTAAAATACCGTTTACAAATTTTTTATCTTCTTCGGAAGAATATTTTTTGCAAAGTTCAACTGCCTCGTTAATTGCAACGCCGACAGGAACTGTGTCATCAAACATCATTTCATAAATACAAATTCTCATAATGCAAAGATTAACTCGCGGAATACGGCTGATTTTCCAGCCGATTGAGTTTTCTTCAATAAGCTTATCAATAGTTTCAATGTTATCAAAAATGCCTTTAACTTCATTTTCAATGTAATCGTTAATCTTTTCGCCACGAAGTTCTTTTGCAAGTTCAATTACTTCTTCAACGCTTTCATTATGAAAAGTTTTTTCAAATGTTAAAATAAAAACTTCTTCTCTTTGTTCACTTCTTGTCATTTAATTAATCCTTATTTTCCTCTGCCGATTTAAACTGAACTTCACAAATGTGAACATTAATTTTTGTTACAACCGTACCTGTCATATTTTGAACAGCCTCTTTAATGCTTTTTTGTACTTTTGTAGCAAGTTCGGTTAATTTAACGCCTTCGTTAACTTTCAAATAAATATCAATAATATATTGACCGTCACGAATTGTGCAGTTTACGGCTTTATAAACTTTGCGAGATTTGATAATAGATTTAAAATCCTGTGTTCTTGAAACTACCTCATAAACACCAGCAACATCAAGTGCGGCAGTTTTAGCAATTTTTTCAACAACTTCCGGTGAAATAACAATATTTCCTGTTCCGTTTTTCTTAATATCCATTTATTTTTCCTCCAGAAATACAATATTATTTTTTCTTGTTATTTCTATTATAACAAGAAATTGTCATAAACACAACTATTTTATTTCAATTATTTTAATATTTTCACCGGAAATATCACAATTTGATAAAATTATATCTTGAATTTGTGCTGTTTGGTTGGCTTCAAGCCCCGATTCTGTCGTTTTAATAACGCAAGAAATAGATTTATCAGACAAAACTGCAACGCAGTCTGAAAAGCCTTTTGCTTTTATAAGATTTTCAATTGCGTTTTCTTTTTCTGTTAAAGTGGTTAAATATGCTATTTTTTCCGAAGCGACCGCTTTTGCCTCATCGTTTGATTTTACCGAGTTTAATATTTCCTTTAACTGCTCTAAAGATTTTTCTCTTTCTTGTTTTCTTGAATCCCTTGTTTTTGAAAAATAATCGTTTTCCGATTTGGAGTTTACAAATTCGGCTTCGCCTAAATAAGCGTCTTTTGAAGTAGTTTTTTCTTGTTTTGTAAGTGCGGAGGTCAAATTCAAATTGCCGTTTGCCGCGCCGTATTGCCAATTAACATAAACCGCTGCCGATAATGTTAGAATAAGCAAAGAAAAAACCGCTATTCTTTTACTAAAAATCTTATTATCTTTTTTCATTAAACTATTCAACCTTTCAAAAATTTATTGAATTTGCGTTCCAAGAACGCAAACTTTGTTTTCACCTATATCAAGCGCTGTTGTTACCAAACTCTTAATTGCAGAGTTTATTACCTCGTTATCGCCATTTTCGCAAGCGACAACCACGCCTTTAACATTAGGCATAATTTCAGTAACAACAAGCGGAACTTCTTTACCGTTTTCATCTTTACAAGTTATGTAGTTGCTTTGCATTTCTTTTTGTTTTTGCGACTTTTGATTGTTGTTAGCATAAGCGTCTTCAACCTCGCTTTCGTTGTTTTTCGATTCGCTCGCATAAATATACTCAATACCGCTTTCAAGCGTAATCATTACTTTGACATCGCCACCTACTACATCTTTAATTTGGCTCGAAAGTTTTTGCTCAAGACTTTCGCAATATTCTTCGGCGGTAATTTTGGAAATATTTGTATTCTCTTTCTTTTCACCGTTGTTAAAATAACTTGATAAGAATATCAATGCAATGCCTATTAGTCCCGCTACAACCAAAATTTTAGGTTTTTGCTTTAAAATTTCAAAAAAATTGTTTTTAAGTTTAATTAAATCTTTCATTATTCTTCAACCCTTGTTTCAACATTCATTTTCAATTTTTTATTGATTTTTCGCTTAATAAGTTTTGTTTTATCTTTGTCCCTTATATCAAATAATATGATTATGTCGTTTACTTTTATGCTATTATTTTTATCAGTTTGCGTATTAATTGTTATTTTTGCATTTTCAATATCATTTTCCTTTAATATTTCAAAAATCTCTGTTTTAACGCCATAAGCAACCGTTTTTTCGCTTATACCCGAAAAATCATAAGAATTAGTATTAAACTCAATTTTTTCAAAACTAATTCCGTTTAAAAACGGCGAAAGCATTGTAATTAAAAGCACCGCCCCTGTTATTAAACGCATTTGGTTTTTATAAGAGTTTTTTGGAATTAGTAATTCACAAAGACTAATTGTAAAAACGCAAAAAATCAGCGAAATTACAACGCTTTTTACTGAATTCAAGCGCCATTACCCCCTAAAACCGAAATAATTGTAATAGAAAAAACAAACATTAAAGCTACACATAAAACTACCGCTAAAATTATTGAAAGTGCGCTGTTTACCGAGTCGCAAACCCTTTTAATTTGACAAACTGAAAACATTTGCGCAATATCACCACTTAAAACAAGAAATAGTTTATATATAAGAATTTGAAAAATCACAGGCAAAACCATAATCGCAATAACGATAATTACATAGATTCCGACTGATGATTTTAGCAATGATATGCACCCTCTTAGCGAGCCTAACGCTTCGCTGATAGAGGGACCTATTATCGGAACAAACGAAGAAATAAAGAATTTTGTTGTTTTTGTTGCTGCATTGTCCGCCACGCTGTTAACTGCACCCTGAATTGATAAAACCGCCAAAAACACCGCCATAGCCGCAGTTAAAACAATAAAGGCGCATTTTTTAAGAGCATTTACAATTCCGCCTATTTTGTCGTTATCACCAAGACTTGATGTTACCGAAAGTGCCAAAAAACAGTTTGAAAAAGGTAAAACAATAGAAGAACAAAATGCCGACACCGACTCGCAAGTAAAAAACATTAGCGATGAATAAGAAACTGCGGTTGCACTTTTAATGCAACCTATTAAAATACCGGCAAAAACAGGTATAAAAGCAGTCATAAAAACAGAAATTGTGCCAACTAATTTAACGCTTTGACTGATTAAAGCTGAAACAGGCAACATTATCGCAGTAATACAAGTTAAAGAACAAATCATATTCATAGAATATTTAGTTTCAAGCGTGTTAGCAGTAATTGAATTTGCCAAAGCGCAAACAATTATTAAGAAAATCAAAACCGAAAAACTAATAATTGGCGAAGTTAATTTGTTTTTTATATAATCAATAAACTTTTCTGCGCCGTCCTTGGAAAATAAATCTGAAAAAGAAAAGGGATTTTCGGGTGTTACAGAAAAATAGTCAAGAAACTCTTTCGCTTCCTCAGGCGTTTTGTCAGTAATATCGTCAACACCAAAATCAGAATATATTTGCGAATATAAATCACTATCTTCTTTTAAATCAAATTCAAATGTTTGAGCGTTTACATTTATAGAAAATATGCAAAAAAACAACACAGCAAAAATTATAATTCTTTTCATTTATTAATTAACTCCAAAACAAGTTTCAAAACCTGCGTTGCAACAGGTATAGAAATTGACGCTATCGCAATTTTACCTGCTAAATCAACTTTGTCGCCTAGTGCCCGCTCCCCACAATCAATACAAATATCTTTGCCTATTTGCGCAATGTAGCAAATTCCTATTGCTTTAAAAATAAGTTTAATGTTTTCTGAAGAAATGTTGGCGCAACTTGATATTTCTTCGATTTTTTCAAAAATCTCCTTGCCAAAAACAACCGAAATTAAAAGAATAATAATCGAAGCGATTATTGAAACAGGCACCGAAAATTCAGGCGAATATCTTCTCAAAACAACAATTAAGCAAGCGCTTATAAGCGCAATTCCGACAATTGAAAAAATATTCATAAGCCAAAAACCGATTTAACCGTTTCAAAAAGCGTTGCAATTTGCGTTACAATCATAGTCAGAACAACTATTATTCCTGCAAGTGTAACCATCATAGCCTGCTCTTCTCTGCCCGAGCGCATTAAAACCTGATTAAGTACCGCAACAATTATACCAATAGCCGCTATTTTAAAAATTAAATCTACTTCCATTTTTTATCTCCTTAAACAAGTATTAAAACGACCAGCAACCCTGATAAAATCGACAACGAGGGGTAAAGTTTTATTTTAGATTTACTTTTCTCTTTTCTTTCTTGCAAAATTTCTTCAAAAATTTTTATGTAATTTTCGCAAAGATTTATTTGATTTTGCAAATCCGTTTTACCCAAACTGTCAAGAAAATTAAAAAGCGTAAGTTTTTCATTATCAGCCAATACTAAACCTTTATTCTCAAAACAAATTTTCTTAAAATATTTTTCAAAAGAGCAGTTTAGTTTCAAAAACAAAAAGTCATATTCCGCCGATAAATTATCTATTATTTCCATTACCTTTTCATCACGATAACTTATTTTTAGTTTAATAACGCCTATAAGTTTTATTATTTTTTCAAGTTGTTTATTTGCAAGACTAAGTCTATTAGCGCTAAAAAAGCCGTAAATACTTATAATAAAACCTAATATCAAAATACCTGTTAGTTTCATTTAATCACTCTTTTAAACTGTAGATTTCATCAATTTTTCCAGCCATCTCGCCCAAAAACACAATTTTTTCAAAAAATTGTGTTTGAATTAATTTTTTGCAAATATTTCTTTTGAAAAATTCTTCTTTGTTTTTGCAATGAACGCTTGTTATAATGCTAATTCCTGCGTTAACACACTCTGTTATTGCTTCACATTCTTCTAATGTGCCGATTTCATCAAAAACAACGACCTGCGCAGATAAGGTTCTAAGCGATAATAGCGCACCATATGCCTTTTTATAACCTTTCAAACAATCGCTCATAACACCTAAATCAAAACTTTCGCCCGAAATTTCGTTTCGCTCGTCTACAACACAAACTTTAAAGTGTTTTTCAGAATAAAACCTTGCAATATCACGAAGTAAAGTTGTTTTTCCGCTTGTCGGAGGACCTGCTATTATTATGTTTTCGAGGTTGTCCGTTAAAATTCTTTTTGCATTTCCTTTAAAATCTTTAGCAATTCTAAAATTGAGCGAGGAAATGTTTTTAACCGAAACTAAATTGCCGTCATTATAAACCGCCGTGCCGCAAACGCCTACACGAGCGCCAAAATCAGTTGTAATAAAACCGTTGTTAATATCTTGCTGATAAGAATAAACCGAATATTTGCATAAACGATTAAAAATATAATCGAGATTTTCTTTGCTTACAACTGCATTTAATATATAGTTCTTGCCGTTACTAAAAACGCAAACAGGCTTGTTTTTTCGCAGTCTAATCTCTAAAACGCTGTTATTAAACTTTTTTAACTCAAAGATTAGTTTAAGTTTTAAATCATTCGGGAAAAAATCTAATATTTTTTCTAATTCTTTTTCCAAATCGTTCACCTTGTCCTTTTTTATAAATATATTATTTGCATTTGCGATTTATTCCGCTAATTTTATCAAAAAAATTAAAAAAATCACTTGACAAAGCGTGTCTGATTTGATATAATGCTATGTGTTGTGAACAGAATATGCGGCAGTGCTGGAATAGGCAGACAGGCACGTTTGAGGGGCGTGTGTCTTTGACGTATGGGTTCAAGTCCCATTTGCCGCACCAAAAAAGGATTACCGATATCGGTAATCCTTTTTATTTTTGTTTAATTAATGTTTAATATCTTTAAAAGCTTTTGCCATAATGGCATATGATTTTTTAAGTCGAGACGTTAATTTTACATCTTTCACGCCGTCAAACTTTGCGTCAAACAGTTTAATTTCGTCTTTATTCCCTGCGCCGATTTTAATTTTTTCAAAAGTGGTAAAGCTGATTTCATCACCTTTTAATTCCGCATAACATGCTTTTGTGCAAGGGTTCTTAACGCCTAACAAATACCAAGCAAGCCTAATTTCGACTTTGCCATCGAAACAGTAAAAATCAGCCAACGAATTATAATCTTTTGAGTTTGGATTTGCGTTGCCGAATTTTAAAAGTCCTGTTTCAATATATTTTGGTGAAACAGTTTTTTTCTCATCTGGCAAATACATCTCGTTTGACACAAAAGTGTTGATTTTATTATAAATTCCGCTGTTTTTTGCATAAGGTTTTTGCTTGTCTTTGCCGAATACACCTTTTATAACGCTATATTTATAGTGAAAAACATCTTCATAAGCGTCACATAAAAGCCTTGTATTCTCTTTACCGTTAATTTCAAGCAGAAAATCAACAGGTTCAGAAAATGTTATTTCGCTGTCCTTAAAGTTTTTACTTCCCTCGCCTTTAATTTGAATAGGAACATAGTATTTTTCTTTTTCAAAATCAAAATTTTCAGGCAAACTTACAAGCAAATGCATATAATCGGCGTCATATTTAACACATACTTTTGTGTCGGCGATACCTGTTTCTAACTGCCAATCCGATAAATCGCCGTCAGGATAAGTATTGCCAGTATCAAAAGCTAAAACTCCGTAGCCTTGTTCAGCGCTTGATTGGTCGCGAGTGCGAAGCGATGCTTTGTCAGGGTAATACATATCGGAATTCCAAGTGCGTTTAAACCACTCGTCTTGCCACGAGAATAAAAGTCCGCCACAACAGCCTGCATTATAGATATCTTTGGTCATTTTCGCATCAAGATTTCCCTGTTTTTCTTCATCAAGTCCGCCTTGTTGGTAGCCGTTAATACCAAGATGTGCAACGCCTCTTGTAGTAGAAAGACCGTATTCCGCAATCAAAAGCGGTACTGAATATTGCTTTTTTAAATCTTTAATATAGGCAAAATAATTATCTTTTTCTTTTACATATTCTTTTTGATGATTCATAAATTCCGGGTAATAAGGATAAACATCTACCGCTGCAAAAAGCCCTGCAAAATAATTATTTTTAGCTTTAATATTTTCAGTATTAACACTTTGCGAATCCTCTTCTTGTGCAAAAGGCTCTGCAGAGTGAGTTAAAGTATCAAGCGTTTGCCAATTCAAAAAAGCAATTGGTGCTTGATAAGAATAAGTATCGGTTTCGTAAGTTATCAATTCATCGCCGACTTCGCAAAGGAACGCTTCAAAAGGTGATGAATTTTTTTTGGTTTGAATGAAATTACCGTCAAAATTGCTTTGGTTTGGGTGCGAAGCGTTGGTTTCGTTTACAAATTCCGCAGGATATTCAAGCCCCAAAATATAGCCTAAAAGATACTGCGAAATATCACTCTTGTAAACCGCAGGGTTAAACTCGCCGTAAGTGGTATAAGAACTTGAACCGTGAACAATATCAATAGTTTCTTTTACCGAGCGTTTAAAAGCATTTATTAAAATTTTATCGCTCTCAAGCGCATCGGTCAGTTCATACATCAAATCTTCCGAAAACCAAATGCCTTGAATAAGATAAAGCGGATTTTTAGCATTTTTCTTATTAAAATCGTAAAACGCTTTATAAAAATTCGGGTTCATAACAGTAAAAACACGAACAGTATTGGCGTTCATTGCGGAAATTTTAGAAAACCAATCATAATAGGTAGAATAACTTGTGTTTGGGTTATTTAAATCAGTTCGAGGTTGAGTAAGCCCCATATTCACGCCTTTAATATAAACAAGTTTACCCTTGCCGTCTTTTGACTTTTTGTAAAAATAACCGTTATCATTTGCAAGCGCATAAACCGAAATATTTTTAGAATCGGGCATTGTTATTTCGGTTTTCGGCAAAATGTTGCCGTTCTTTTTATTAGCAGTACAAGAGGACATAAAAGCAATTAAAATTGCCAACATTAACACTATGAGTTTTCTCATAACTATTCCCCCTGTTCAGCTAAATTATTATATTTAGCCAAATATTTTTTAAGCTGCGAATAAGCAGGTTTTAATCTTTCATGCCAAGTCGGCATATTCCATTTTTTATAAGAATACTTACCGCTTAAATTTATACTTGTGCTACTTAAATCTTTTTGCATAGCGCAACCAAATGAAAAAGATTTAAAATCTTGCGGTGAAATTACTTGATTTTCCCAAAAATCGCCCATTTGTTGTTTTGATGAGGGGTCCATTATATTTAAAAGTTGCCAAGGTATTCTTAGCTCAACTTTGCCGTCAGCATAACAAAAATCGGTAAGCGAAGCATATTCTTTTGAATCAGGATTTCCGTTACCGTATTGAAGTTTACCTGTTTCATAGGCTCTGTCAGGAACTTCGGCTCCTGTTCCCTTAATTTTCATATTATAACCATAACAAAGCATCATTTGGTCAAATTTTCCGCTATTCTTTTTGTCGTCATCTTTTAAAACCGGAAAATCAGACAACATTCTCGAACGCACAAAATAATAATTAAACGCATCGTAATAGCGGTCAACATAAATATGCGAATCAGATGCGCCGTGAATTTTTATAAGAAAATCGGCGCCCTTATCAAAATTAAGGTTATAATCAACCGCTGTTTTATTGCCCTGATTTGAGATAGTATCAATCGGAATATAAACGGTATCGTTATTAAAATCAAACTTTTTGTTCTCATACATAATATAAACATACCGCTCATCACTTTGAACATAAAGTTTACCTTGATTATTATTTACAATAGGCTTAACATTATTCCATTCGCTAAAATCGCCGTCAGGATAAGAAACGCAGGTTTTTAAGCCTGGGTCAAATGACAAAAGTCCAAAACATTGCTCGGTTGTTTGAATATTACTCCAAAACGGTCTTCTGTCGGCAATGTCGTACATAACATTGTTCCAAGTACGCTTAAACCATTCGTCTTGCCAAGTAAAAATCAACTCACCGGCATATGAATTATCATGAATTGAATCAATCATATCTATAAGCATTTTGCCTTGAGCGTTTTCATCGACACCGCCCTGATTATAGCCCATAACACTTTCGTGTCCCATTCCGCGCGAAGTCGGAATACCAAATTCCGCAACAAGAATAGGCATTGTATGCACTAATTTTAAATCTTTCAAATATGCGCTGTATGTATCAACGTTACCGTCTTCATCAAGATTTTTAAGATAATCCTCTTGAAAATTAAGGCTGTCGGGATAATAAGGGTAAATATGGTAAGACGCAAACATACCCGGTCCAAAATTTCTAAATTTTACATTTTCGGTGTTTACAGTTGCCTTATCCTCATCATAATGTGGCTCATTCGGATGACTTAGCGGGTCAGTTGTAATCCAATTAGTAAAAGCCAAAGGCGACTGATATTTATATGTTTTTGTTTCATATTCAACAACCGCATTGCCGACTCTGCACAAAAACGCTTCAAAAGGTGTAGCAGACTGTGTATATAAATATTTGCCGTCAAAATTACGCTTGTTAGGGTGCTGTTCATCTGAATTTAAAACAAGATTAGGGTCCCATTCTATTCCTATAATCCAACCTGCAAGCCAATGCGAAACATCAGTATGATATGTTCCTGATGCTTTGCCCGCAGATTCGGGAATAACCGCTTTGCCATGAATAACATCTACCGTTGTAAGCGAGTCTTTTTTGAAATCGTTAAGAATTTTCTCATTTTCGGCATAAACATCGCCAAGTCGTTCAATGTCGTCTTCATTAACCCAAATTCCCTGATATAAATAAATAGGATTTTTCGCTTTTTTATTAAAATCGTTTAACGCCAAATAAAACTGCGGTCGCATTGTTGTATAAACACGAATACAGTTGCAATTCATCTCGCTGATATATTTAAACCAACGAAGGTATGTGTCATAATTAATAGTCAAATCGCCCGGAAAAAGCGAAGGTTCCGAAGCGCCGATATTAACGCCGGTCATAAAAAGTTGTTGCCACTCGCCGTTTTTATAGATATAAAAATAATCGTCTTCCGCTTTAAATTTATAACTGATATCGTTTTGAACATCAGTATAAATTTCATTTGCACCGTTAGAATCATTATTTTTTGGTTTTTCTCTTGTAAACAAAGATATTTGTTTTATTCCGAAAGGTGCTAAAAGCCCCGTTTGTGCCAATAAAAACAAAACAACAAGAGTTGCAACAATTGTAATAACATATTTTTTCATTGCTCAAACTCCTTGCGTTTAATTTTGCCCCAAGTTTTGCGTAGTTTTCGGTACTTTAAAATTCCCTCTAATCGAAACAGAGAGATTATTTGACGGTAACCGAAATTCTCTAAAATCGCATAAACTGAAATCGCAATGCTCTGTTTTGCCGACATTGCCGCTCTGTGAGTATACTGCTCAAGTACCAAACTGCCCTCTGACAGAATTACACCGAGCATTACCGCAAGCAAAAAGTACATTACAAAGAAAAACATATTCAATTCGCCCATAATAAGCGAAAAAGGTATTAAAAAGTAACCTATTGTTTCAATTAAAGCACCGAAAAGTTCAAAAATCCAGTTATAAGGCATTGAAAACATACCGACCATTCCGTAATAAGGATTAAATGTCATAGCACGGTGAGAAATCAGCGTATCCATAAGCCCGATTTGCCAGCGTCTGCGTTGAGAACGAATATCGTTCATAGACATAGGCCCTTGAGTCCAGCAAATTGAAAGTTCGTTAAAAATAACTTTATATTTTATCTTTTTCTTTCTCAAATGACGATGAATTCGGACGACTATTTCCATATCTTCACCGATTGTGTTTTGCTTGTAACCGCCTACATCAATAACGGTTTGTTTTCTAAAAAGTCCAAATGCGCCCGAAACTACCAAAAGCGAATTTGTTGCGCTCCAAGTGCGTGAATCTTTAATAAATTCAATAGAAAGACGAAGTAATGCGTCTTTTTCAATTCTCGAATCAGCGTCAAGACAGGTAAAAAGCGGATAAGAAGATATGTTTATACCTGCGTTAAGTGCATCAGATTTTCCGCCGTTTTCCTTATCAACAAACAAAAGATTAGGATATTTTTGACTATAATATACACCTCTTATCTGTTTTGTCGGAATTTGATATCTAATCGAGGTTTCAATCGGTTTCATATTAAAAGCGTTGATAACAAGCTCTTTTGTTTTGTCAGTTGAGCCGTCATTTACAACCAAAATTTCATAAGAAGGATAGTTAATTTTCATTAACGAACGAATGTTTTGAACAATGTTTTCCTGCTCGTTAAAGGCAGGGATTATCAGCGAAATAGGAAGTAAATTATTGCTGTCCTCATAACGCATAAAATCGTCAGAAAAGCCTTTTTCATAGTTTTTTCTTACTCTTATAAGCGAAACAAACATTTGAATTATATATATTATGCTAAGCAAAATTGTAAACGCCATACAAAAATAGTTAAAAACAACGATAAATGCACGTACACCGTTTAAAAAACTCAAAATTAACCCTCCCTTTTCTCTTATTGCAAACTGTCTAATTTTTTATATAAAACACCTTTTATTGCATCAGCTGCATATCTGTCATAACCGCCTAAAATGTCTTCAAGGTCTCTTGGCGAAATATCCATTTGAGTAATAGCGTTAGCAGCCGCTTGCCTTACCCACCATTCTTTATCACGCAACGCTTTTTTTACGCTTGCGAGCGCAGTAGGCGTGTTTATAAGCGCAAGCCCTCTAACCGCAGAAATTCTTACTACCCACTCATTATCTTGAGCAGCAATTTGCAAAATCTGCTCGTCGTCTTTGTTGCCGAAAGTCGCAATTGCTTTAACACAAGCCACTTTAAGTTGAAAGTCTTTACTTGCGCAGTTTTCAATATACATTTTATGAAACTCTTCGATTTTATATGGAGTTATAGCCTTTATTATAACGCTTCGCATATAAGTGTTGCAATCGGCAAAAAGAAGTTTTGCAAGGCTTGCTCTGTCGCCTTCAAACTCATCAAAAAACTCATTTATAATTCTACTTGAATAAAGCCTGTCGTTTTGAATGCTTTTTAGAAAAACAGCAACATTTTCTTCATCACCCAATTTTGCAAGCGCCATTGCAGCATTGTAAGCTAAATCACGATTTTTACTTTTAGAATGCTCAATCATAATATCACGATACTGTTTTGCGCCTAAATCCGCAAGTTTTCTCATAGCATAGCCCTTATGATAAACGTCACGCATTTCAAGCATTGAAGCGTAAATAGAAACAGGATTGACTTCGTCGTTCACTCTCTCAATAAGTTTTGAAAGCGACTGCTTTTCATCTTCGTCAACACGCTCTTTAACACTTTCAATAATTCTTATTACAGCCTCATAAATTTCGTAATCATTATTAATTTCTTCAGCCATTTTTTTGATTTCGCTGTCACGGCTAACCTTTGTCGGTGCATATAAAACGCCCTCAATGCGAATTTTCATTCTATGGTTAATCATTCGAGTGTTAGCCTCTTTTTCATCTTGCTGTTCGGCAAATCGATAGTGAATAAAGTATTCAAAAGCAATCACTATCAAGCAAAACAACAGTCCGACAACAGCCAATATTTCATATTTCAATAAAGTTTACCCCTTAATTCTTTGAATAGTAATTCTTTAAAATTGTAAAACTCTCTTTTTCTCTAAACGAATAATTTACTTCTTTCCAATTTTGCCATTTAAATATTTTATAACCGGGACTGTGCTTATCTTCAGGAAATCCGTAAAGTAAATCGCCTGTTTTGCGTTCGCCTATCATAACCGAAGCAATAACGCCGTTGGTAGAAGAATTTTTAAATCTAATGCCGTTTGGTTTCTTATCGTTAATTACCAATTTTTTTGACGGGTCAGCAAAATTAAGCCAATTCCACGGAATTCTAACATAAATTGTAGAACCTGTTTGATAAAACTGGGTATCACCTGTCGAAAATCCGCCATATTTTAAATTAGCAACTTTTTGATACTTGGCATTATAGCTTTCTTTTGTGTAAACCGAGCCTTTTAGTCGGCTGTAAGCGTTTGTTACAAAAAGCGCAGCCTTTTGTTTTCCGTCAAAACGCAAAACAAATTCCATACCCGAAAGCGAGTTAGGCGTAAAGCCTTTCGCATAGTAATATTCACCATCATTGCGTTGGAATGTATCAAGACCTACAAAAAGTGCATCAGACTTATATTTTAGTTCCTCATACATTTGCAATGTAATATACATATGCCCTGCATCAGCAGATAAAGACATCGCCTGAACCATATCGTCATCAGTTAGTACCAAGGCGGGTTCTTTAGGTTGTTTTGCCTCCATAGCAACAACACCGCTCATTTGCTTTTCATCGCAAACATTATGCCACATATAATCGTTATTGTCGTTTGCACTACAAGATTTCATATTATCAGAAACATTCGCCCAACAATCGTTAAGGTCATAAACAACTGCGCCAAGACATTCGTAATCTCTAACTGCGCTTAACGCTTCAACAAGTTTTCTTCCTTGTTGATACTCACTAACACCCTTTTGCTTGTAAACCGAATTTACATTTGAATAAGAAATTCCGGAAATCACAACATCTGACATAGAATTAGTTATTTCTTGAAGCACAACTTGTAATTTTTCATAATCTGCCGAAGGAGCATCTTTCAAATTCTCAAAAGCGGATTTATTATAAATAATGTCATTGTAATAATACTCTTCACATTCGCTTTTTGCAATACCGCTTAAAAGAAAGGAGTTTTGAGATTTTGAAAAAGACATTCCCGAAAGCATATTCAACTGCGAACTTACAGAAGCCGGAGTAAAATAGCCATATTTTTCTTTTGAAAAACTCTCAATGCAATCGTAAATAAATGAAGCAAAACCTTTAATTCCGCTACTAAACTCAGAATATTTTCCGCTATAAGAATAACTGTTTAATCCTAAAATTGAATTACAATTATTGTCAGTTAAATTAGGGTCTACTGTTATACCGAGTACATATGCGGAAACATCGGTAAAATAAGAAGCTTCGCCGAGTTTTTTGCCTTTCGCCTGCGCATTGCCGTGAAGCGCTTTTATAACAGTTTGAATCGAATTTTTCCAAGTTTTAAGCCCGTTTTCGCTCAAATAATCAGCTGAATTTAATCCCTCGGGTTGCTTAATTCTTTGCATTATATAAATAGGGCTGTGTTTTTTATCTTTATTATATCGACTTACCGCAGTATAGAATTCCGGAGGTAAAAGCTCTTTTGCAACAACACAGTTTACTTTCAACTTTGAAGCGGAATTAATTAAATTTTCATAAAATGTAAAATCTCTTGAAAATTTGCTTTTACCGGGTTCTTGTGCGTTAACAGAAATTGCCTTAAGCGCAATCGGCTTCCACTTTTTATTATCATAAACTTGAAATGTACCGCCGCTTATTCTTGAAACTTCTTTATGTTTTGCAGTCTTTTCGGTATATTGATTAGAATTTGCATCATCAAGAATTTTTCTCATAAGCGGGTTATAAAAATTCCAGAAAAAGTTTGAAATATCGCCCTGTCTGTCAAATGAAAAGAACTTGTAAAACTGATTTGAAAATAAGAAACTGCCAAATCTTTCACCGGAAGTGTAGTCGTTAAAATCACCTGCAAAGTAATAAACAGGCGCATGCCCTTTTTCATGTTTTCTTGAAATGGCGCAAAATCTCGGAGTTTTTGAAATTTGCTTGATTTTTTGCATACCTGTTTCATTAAGGTCAAATTCAAAAGTCGCTATTTGCTCGGTTGAATAGTCAGTATCAATAAGCTCAAACCAATTATAAAAATTACAGGAACTAACACCTGAAAACTCACTTGAATACTTATCGTTTATGCTGATTGACAACAAATTTTTCGAGTTAAAATCAGTATTTTGCTCCAAAATAATTATTTTACCATCAGATGAAACAAGCAAAATTCCAGGTCCAGAAAATCGCCATTCAACCCCCTCTTGTTGCTCATACATAGGTTTAGCCCAATCAGGAATATCGGTAAAATCCTGCAAATCAACAATATATCTGCCAATCCACTTTTTTTGTTTTATTCCAAAAAGCGAATTAAGTTGCGAATAAGTAGATTCAGACAACGGCGAAGAAAACAAAGTAGTCTCGCCTATTATGTGTGCTCCGCCCTCGTAAGCATAGGTTACAACCGACATATCATCAGAATCTAACCCCGCATTTTCGGGTGAGCCTCCGTTATAATAACCGAAACTGTCATTTCCCAATCCGTAAGCATCTGCAAGATAAACTAAATCAGGCTTATTCTTTATTTCTTTAAGTTCAACGCTGTTCTTATAAGCGCCGTCTTCATCAAGCATAGGTCCGTAATAATCGGTTTTATAGTCGTATTTGCTACCGTCAGATTTTACATATTTTTGCTGGTTGAGCAAATAGAAAAATCCCTGATGTTTTCTATAAACCGTATCCTTATTTATGCTATCATCTTCTGAATAAGAAAGAACAGTTTTATCAAGCACAGCAACATTTAGCACTTTTGAAGGCTTAATTAACCAGCCTAAAAAAAGCACTAAAACCAAAGCAATAATAACGGCAACAACAATATGATACCATTTATAATGCTTGATTTTTAAAAATTTACCGAGTTTGTTTCTATTTTTGCTGTTGTCAACCTCGATTATGTTCTTTTTATCGTTATCAGGCATAGTTTACGCCTACTTTCTTTATAATTCAATATCAGAAATACATTCTAAAAATTTGTCGCAAAGAATAGGGTCAAACAGTATTCCTTTGTTCTCTAAAATATATGCTTTTGCCCTGTCTTCAGGCCAAGCCTTTTTATATGAACGTTCGGAAACAAGCGCATCGTAAACATCGCAAATCGTAACAATTCTTGCTACAAGCGGTATTTCCTCGCCTTTTAAACCGTTAGGTCCCGAACCGTCATATTTCTCGTGATGATAACGGGCAATTTCGGCAGCGAGCAATAGTAGTGGTTCGTTTGTGTATGCAGAAAGTATAATATAACCGTATTTTGCGTGATTGCTGATAGTTGCCTGTTCTTCTTCGGTTAATCTGCCCTCTTTGTTAATAATAATTTTAGGAATTGCAAGTTTTCCAATATCGTGAAGTTTTGCCGCCAAGCCTATTTGCGAAGCCTCGTCATCACTCATATCACACGATTTACATAAAGCTTTAGTATATTTTTGAATATGTACTAAATGCTCAAGTGAATAGCCATTATCGACCTCCGTGTTTTCGGCAAGTTCGGTAAAAATAACGTCAATACCCAAATTTGAATGTTTATCATAAACCTTTTTAAAAGCGGTTGCAAGCGCACAATAAACCGCATCAATCATACTCTCAAAAAACATATCTAAACCATCTGCAACATTTTCAAAATGAATAATTGCATAAATTCCCGATTCTTTTTTTAAGACATAATCAAAATAAAATCCCGAAAAAATAAAATTCTTATCGTTATTCTTGCTGTTTTTTTCAATTATTTCATAGTTACAATTTGAAAGGTTATGATTAATAATTTCTTTATAACCATTTTTTGTCTTTACCCCAACGCCGTAACCAAGATTATTATTTTTATTATTATACTTTTTAAGAAGCACGCTGATTTGCTCAACCGCCGTGTCAAAAAAAGTATCTTTATCGTTACAATCAAAAATACTTTTTATAAAATAAGAAATATCTTTAACCGAGTCACCGTATCTGCTTATTTGCTCATTAATTTGAGAATTAGCTTTTTTATATTTATAATTGCTAATATGAATATATTCTATTACACCGCCGAGAATAAGAGTTGGTACCGAAATTGTAAAAGCATACATTCCGCTAACTCTAAAATACAAAAACACACCTGCAAGCAAACTCATTAACGCATAATAAGCGGTTATAACAAAAATAGGCATAGCATAAACCGTTCGTTTAAACAAATACAATACCGTACCATTTACTGCATGGCAGGCACATAAAAAGCAAAGCGCCGACATAAGCCAAGTGGAAATTGCCAAAACAATCGAATTAAACGATACCAAAACCAAAAGTATAGAAATACCTACTGTGCCAAGCGACATTAAAACATAGTTTTTGCGATTAGAAAACCAACTTAATGCGCACAAAACTCCCGCAATGAAAGTTAAGTGAACAATAACTGTTTGAATATTCAACCAAATCGGAGCATTTAAAATATATGAGCAATCAGATAATTTTAAAAATGCTACCGAAAGACCTGTATAAACCAAAAGCAAAGCAAATGCAATTGTATTAAATTTTTCTTTTCGTTTAAATGAAAAAAATACAAAAACTGCTAAAGAAACCAATCCCAAAACAGCTATAAAAACACCTACAAAAAATCCGAGCGAAAAGCTAAAAGCAGGATTAGAAGAATTAGAAAAAAACGCCTCAAATCTAACTGATAGAGGAAGCTTCATAAACACCTCAACAACCTGTTCGCGTTCAGATGAGTCAAGCGTTACAGCATTGTAGCAGTTACCCGTAAATTCCGCAGTTTCATACTGATTGTTATAAACTTCACGCCCGTTTATTTTAATTTTCATAGGAGAATGGTCAGAAATTAAAACAAGCGTTCTCTTTTTAGCCGAAGGCTCAAAAGTTTTTGTAAGATAAATATTATCTTTTTTTACATTTCTATCGGTAACAATAGGCGTTTGCGCATTAAAAATCCTTAATTCCGACGTCGGCGTAATTCCTGCTTTTTCTATATAAGAGTAATCCCAAACCGAAATTGATGACTTTTTTGAGCTGTCAGTCATAACATAGTCTGCAACAAAATAGACCGCCACAGTCAACATAAAAATTATAAGTGAAACACAAAAAAGAGAAATAATACCCTTTTTATTGTCTTTTATACCCTTGTAAAACTCAACAATTCTCTCAATCATAACTATTTACAAAATGCCTTTCGCGCATTGTTTAAAGTGTAGAATACTTTTCAAGCAATTTTTTAACATCTTCGTTTGTAACCGGTCCTTCTTCCCTTTTATCAAGAAAGTCAGAAACCGAATCAAGCGTTTTTTGAATGTTTTCCATTTGTAAAGTAATTTCACGCAATGCATCTTTTAGTTTTTCATTTTCAGCCTCAAGCTGAGATAATGTTTTTTTCATAATTACTCCTCTAATCTTTAGAAAGTGATGCAATAACAGCTTTTCCTTTTTTCACTTTAACTGTTAAAGTTGTTCTGCCAAGTTTTGTGCTTTTTTTACTTTCGTTATAAAAAGTTGTAATAATTTCAACTTTATCACCGCTCACATTGGCAGCATCAATTCTGTAATAAACATTATTGCCATATTCGGGAAGCCACATTTCAAAACGCTTATTTCCTTTGTTATACAATGAGG
This sequence comes from Oscillospiraceae bacterium, assembly GCA_902769255.1. GTDB lineage: Bacteria > Bacillota > Clostridia > Oscillospirales > Acutalibacteraceae > RUG11462. Next base: position 24,890 of record CACXOM010000002.1, on the reverse strand, counting down.
ATTTTTTTAGATTAACACTAAGTTTTCCAAAATGCTTTTCAAGTTCATTTTTAATTTTTTTGAGCGAAGTTTCTTTATAAACAGCGCCGTTTCTCGGTATTTTATACAAGTCGTCATAATAAAGATGCGCAAAAGAATATTGAACCAACGCATCGGCAGACATCTTATTCGCTGATTTAAAACTGCTTGTTCCGATTAAATAAGCTAATTCATAACTTCTTAATGCGTAAGCGTTTACATCAACCTTAACGCCTTTTACCATAACGCTGTCAGTAAGCCCGTCACCGTAAGCATTAAATTCTTCGGTATTTACATCACTTGGTTTAGTTGTAACAATTTTGTACTTTGTTGTTTTTTTGCTTTCTTGCTTAACATTCGGGTCAACGCTTACACAAGAGCAAAGCGAAAACAAAATAAAACTCGCCATAAGAATAACCATAATTTTTTTAAATGTTTCTTTCATAATATCACCATAATTGCAGAATATTCCTTGCCGCACCGCAAAGTGCAACAAGGAATATTGTCTGTTAATAATTCCATTTATAATCTGTGTAACAGCGGTCGGGATTCTCCTCGTCAATTTTAACAAATATATCCGCCTCACCGATTTTTTCATAGTTATTGTAAGCGATAGCCTTGATTGTTGAACCGAGCGGAAGGTTGACCGAAAGATACTCAAGAGGCTTGTTATATTGAAAATCCTCGATAGTATTTGTGTGTTCCTTACCTGTGTCGTAAACAACCTTATCTATGCCTGTCTGCTTGTTATAATCGCCACTCTTGAAACTGAAACGATAAGCCATAAAGCACTTGTTAACGTCTGTTCTCAAAACTGCATCGCCCCTCGGAAGAACAAATGACTTTGTTTCCTCGTTGTAACTGCGTTCCTTATAGTCAGAAGAAACTTTTACACGGTAAACAACCGAACCTTTAAGACCAACTCCGTCATCGGAATATATTCCGTGCTCAGGAGTGAATACCTCATAAGGCTTATGAATCTTCTTCTCGCCTTTTAAGTCTCTTGTGCTCCAGTCAACACAGCACATCTGGAACTTGTATTCCTTTCCGATTTCAATTTCAACTGTATCTCCGGAGTAATATACTGAACCGTCCTCAAAGCGAACAGCCATTGCAAGCGGTGTAACGATTCCAAGAGAAGCCTTTTTAACGCCTGTGTCGGGATCTGTTGCAGCCTTAATTCTTGACCATACTGAAACAGTGCCTGCGGGAGCGGTATACTTCATTTCGCCGTTGGGACTTTCAACTTTAACCTCCTGAACGTCACTGACAGCCTTTGCTTCCTCACCGAAGTAGAATCTGTCAGAACTTCCGAAGAACTGTGGGCTTACGGAGAAGTTTTTTGCATCCTTATCAACAGCATACGAACCCGCAGAAACTGCGTAGAGCTGTACATTATCACCGATTACGATTGACTCGGCAACCGGAATTGCACTATCAACAGGAGATTTCTGTTTGCTCGCACCGATTGCAGGAGCCTGTGTAGCGGAAATCGCCGTAACCTTAGCGTTGTCTGTGATTTCGATGTTACCGCCTGTATGAGTACCGCGTCCGCTACCGATAGCAGCACCACCGCTGTTAATTTCACTTGACCTACTGTTAGCAGAAATTGCTGTTACTTCAGCATTACCACCGATTTTAACATTAACTTTATAAGCATCTGCATTATAGTTCTTAGCCTTACTGGTTCCACGGCCGGCACCGATACCCGCGCCACCGCCAGAGCCAAGAGCAAGCACCTTACCACCATTAATTTGAATGTCAGTAGCAGAAGCACCGTAGCCACCACCAATACCTGCGGCAAATGAACACGGGTCCTGAGTGTTTAGAGACTCTAAGTTGCTGTAATCAAAGTTTTCTATATTGTCAACATAATTTGCAGAAGCGTAAACCTCGCCACCATTTATGATGATTGAGCCTGATTCATACTCGCCAACAGCAGCAACGCCGATTGCACCACCACTTGTGCCGTAGCCACATCCGATACCGGCTCCGCACTCTTTACCATAAGCGTGAACTGTACCGCCGTTTATAGTTATTTTATTTCCGTTTACATGGTAACCTGCGCCAATGCCTGCGCCTCTCGCACCGGCAAAAGCATTAATTGTACCGCTGTTTATTGTAATTTCGCCGACATTTACCCTCTCGTTTTCAGGAATGTTGGTAGCAGTACCGTAAGAACCTATAGCAGCACCATATTTACCGCCCGTTACGTTAAGAGTGCCTTTGCCCTCAAAAGTAACGCTTGATTCATACTCAACCTCAATTCCGCAAGAAGGGTTTTCTGCATTGCCCGAAATATTACTTGTGCCAACAAGCACAAAAGTAACATTTGCTTTGTTTTTTACAACAACCGCCGAAACGCTGTCAGCAGATGTCATATTAGCATCATTAAGCGTTACTTTAGCTTTAACTCCGTCAACAATAAGTCGGGTGCAAGTATTATCAATATCGTAGTTACCTGCCTCATTAATTGTAACTTCGTTTGAGTTACCTTCGGCATTAACTACAAAAACCGAAAAACTTGTAGCAATTATAATTGCCAAAACAATAGATATTAACTTTGTCATAAATTTTCCTCCAATTTTATTTTTAAAATAAAGATACCTATTCGATTTATTATATCAATTTTTGAAAAAAATGTCAATAAAATTTTGCAAAAAATGTCAATAAAATTCATTAATTTCTATTTTTATCTTTCATTATGTAAAGTTTTGAATCGGCTTCAGAAATCATATTTGAAAAATCAATCGGTGTTATAGCCTCTCCGCAAACCGAGCCGAAAGTACAATGAATTCCGTCTTTAACAATATCGCTATTTGCAATTTTTTTGTTGAAATCATCAAGTTTTCTAACAAAGCTGTCATAGTCATCAGAAACGCTTACCACAAGAAACTCGTCACCGCCGTAGCGATAAACCGATTCTTTTCCAAAAATCTCAATAAAATTGTCAGAAACATATTTCAAAACATCATCGCCCTTGTTATGCCCGAGCGAATCGTTTATTGACTTAAATTTATCAATATCGCCAAGCGCTACACAAACCTTTTTTTGCAAATAATCAGGTATTTTTTGGTTAAGTGAATAACGATTTTTTAATCGAGTAACAACATCGTGCTCGGCAATAAGCATAAAAGATTTGTTTAATATCTCATTTTTAAGTTTATAGCGAATATTGTTTACAGTCATTTTGTAATTTGCAATAGCCACTGCTGCAGAAAACAAACTCATCATCAAAAAACTGTAGCCGTCAATTCCACCGGGTTTTATATAATAGTTTAAAAGGAAATAATAGAATGCGTAAGAAAAAAGTATTATATGCGTTGAAACAAGCGGGCGTAGCTTAACAAACATAACAACACAAAGCTCAACTATGTAAAAAGTAATAATCTGCTGACCACGTATATAATGCAGTTCTGAAGCAAACATTCCCCAAATCAAAAACAACACAAAAAGCAAGCCAACAAAAGCATTTATAAGCCTGTGGTGCTTTTTAACATATTGCTCGCTTTTTCGCATTGCGCCGGATAAAATACAAACAACAAGACACAACACAGCACAAAAAAGGTCAATATAAAAATCTAAATAAGTATCGCCGTTGTTATAGCTAAAATATTTAGAAACTAAATAAATAATTAAAGCAACGCTTTTCGCAATAAATACCACAAGACTTATAAAATATATGTTAGTTAAATTTGATAAGTCTAATTTAAAATTAATTTCTCTATTTCTGTTTGAAAGAAAAATTTTTCTTATTTTATCTAAAAACAAACTATTATAACCTCCTTTTAATAATGAAATTTTGCCGAAATTCACGTATTTAATATAATAGTAATATTATACATTTTATTCTAACACAATTTGAAATATTATTCAATTATTAATTATAACAAAATAGCAATGCTGTATTTAGCTATTTTATACAAATTATTCTTGCGTATGTTATAATTATTTTTTGCACTTCTAATAAAATTTATATAAAAACATAAAAAACTCCGCTGAAAATTAATTCAGCGGAATTTTATTATTTATGAATACATTGAATTTGCCGACATATAATCGTAAATTAGTTTTCCATGTTCCTGCTCCTGTTTTTGAATCCCGTTTAAAATATTTCTTAAATTATCTTCTTTAAACTCAAAAACGCAAGTGTCATAAAGATGTGATGCGTGCTTTTCTGCTGATAATGCGTCTGTGCATAAATAGCAGTCGTTCTTTTTTTGTTCGGTTTCATCGGCGTTATAGGTTGATGAAAATGTTTGATTTAGGTTAACAGGAATACTCGGTGGCGGTGTTGTTCCGTTCATAACAGCGCAAACTGCATTGTAATGCTGTTGCTCAATTTCTTTAATCGATGAAAAAAGTTGTTTTAACTGCTCATCATTAGCGCAATTTTCGCCTTTTTCGTATTTTTCGATACAAAGTTTTTCTTGTCCTTTTAATTCTTGCAATAAATCTGTTTCTTTTTTTGTTAATTGCATTAAAATCACCTCAATTAAAGTGTTTCCACTAACAGCAGTTTTATACAAATTTTAAAAAAGCACTCTGTTGCTGTTGCAACAAAGCGCTTTTTTGTAGGAGTTATGAAAAAATTCTATCTTTTTCTAAAACTAATAATTTAGAATGGATCACTGTAATAAGGATCATTAGTACCCTCGTTTGAATAAGGAGTTCTTGTTGTAGGCTCTTCAGGACTTTCAGCAATTATGTCAAGTACAAGTTTAACCGTCATATCCTTTGACATTTGATATGACACAATACTGTTGTCATATCGGTCTTTTATTTTAATACTATTTAATTATTTCTTTAACCGTTTTAATAATATTATCAGCAGAAAAACCGTAATGTTCAAGCAATTCAGCCGCAGAACCCGACATACCATATTCATCGTTCATACCGATTTTCTTAACTTTTACAGGGCATTTTTCAGCAAGACAATCGCAAACTGCCGAACCTAAACCGCCGATAACAGAATGTTCTTCAACTGTTACAACTTTGCCTGTTTTTTGAGCAGAAGCGATAACAGCCTCTTCATCTAACGGTTTGATTGTATGAATATTTAAAACATCAGCATTAATACCTTCTTGTTTTAAAATTTCAGCGGCTTTAACAGCCTCATTTACCATAAGACCTGTTGCAACTATTGTAACATCGTCGCCATCATTTAATTTTACTGCTTTACCAAGTTCAAATTTATAAGTAGATTCATCATTAAAAACAGGTACGGCAAATCTGCCAAAACGCATATAAACAGGACCGTCAATCTCAGCAGCAGCGATTACAGCCGCCTTTGCTTCAACTGCGTCAGCAGGATTAATAATAGTCATACCCGGAATTGTACGCATAAGTGCAATATCTTCGTTACACTGATGTGTAGCACCGTCTTCACCGACTGAAATACCTGCGTGAGTTGCACCTATCTTTACAGGTAAATGAGGATAACCAATTGAGTTTCTTACCTGCTCAAACGCTCTACCTGCCGCAAACATTGCAAAACTTGAAGCAAAAACCAATCTTCCTGTTGAAGCAATACCTGCCGCAATGCTCATCATATTTCCCTCCGCAATACCGCAATCAATAAACTGTTCAGGATATGCAGATTTGAATTTTCCTGTTCTGGTTGCACCTGCAAGGTCAGCGTCCATAACAATCATATCTTTATACTTTTTACCAAGTTCAATAAGTCCCTCGCCGTAGCCGTCGCGAGTTGCTTTTTTAATTACATCAGCCATTAACTTAACCCTCCAAACTTTCAAGTGTTGCTTTCAATTCTTTCATAGCATCATTATACTGCTCTTCATTAGGAGCAACGCCGTGCCAGGAACAAACATCTTCCATAAACGAAACGCCTTTACCTTTAACAGTTTTACCTATAATACAAGTAGGTTTGCCTTTGCATTCGCGAGCCATTTTATAAGCATTTTCAATTTCTTCTAAATCGTTACCGTTAATGTTAATAACATTCCAATTAAATGCTTTGAATTTTTCATCAATAGGTAAATCAGACATAACATCTGTCATTCTGCCGTCAATTTGAAGATTATTAAAATCGACAAATGCAACTAAATTATCAAGTTTTTTGAAACCGGCAAACATTGCTGCCTCCCAAACTTGTCCTTCTTGAATTTCGCCATCGCCTAAAATTGTATATACACGATAATCTTTGCCTGCCATTTTACCTGAAATCGCCATACCGCAAGCGGCAGAAATTCCTTGACCGAGCGATCCCGTTGACATATCAACACCCGGAATGTGTTTCATATCGGGATGACCCTGTAAAAGAGCACCTTTATGTCTTAAAGTTTTGAGTTCATCGGTTGAAAAATAACCTTTCAAAGCAAGTGCCGCATAAAGAGCAGGAGCCGCATGACCTTTTGATAAAACAAATCTGTCCCTGTCTGCACAATCGGGATTTTTCGGGTCAATATTCATTTCACCGTTATAAAGATATGCCAATACATCGGCAATTGAGAGCGAACCGCCCGGATGTCCCGCTTTTGCACAGTAAGTTCCTTCAATTACACCCATACGAACTTTTGTCGCAAAAATTTCAAGTTCCTTTTTGGTTGAATTATCCATTGTTTTCTCCTTCATATAATAGAAAATATAAATATATTAAACAGCACAAACTGCTATTTACAAATTAATAATATAGTCGACAAATTCGGCAAAACCGCACTCTTTACAAGTTTTGTAGGTAATGTAATCCGCTTTGTCTTTAATATCGTCGGGCGAATCTTTTACAAATGCTCCAATTCCCGCCGCCTCAATCATATCAACATCATTATAATAATTACCTATTGCACAAACATTTGCATAAGGAATTTCATACATATCGGCAAGTTTCAAAATGGCTGTGCCTTTATCGACGCCGATATTTGAAAACTCCATAAATTTTGCGTTTGTATCGATAATTTTTATATCATCAGGGCAATTTTCCCTTGCGAATTTGCGAATTTCAACTAAATTTTCAAAAGTATCTTCAAAAAGCACTTTTTGCCAGTCAAGTTCGGCAACTTCTTCAAAAGTTGCTTCAACAAACGGCGTTTTTTCATACTCTAAATGAGTTATTGTAACCTCATTAACTTTGAGTGCATAAACCGTGTTGCCCGAATAAATTTCAACGCCGACTTTTGAAAAGTTTTGCATTAAAAGCTTTACAAAATCTTTTGCGCTTTCGGGCAAATTTTCGGTATAAACCACTTTATCTTTATAGTAATCATAAAAAGTTTGACCGCCGTTTACAATAATTGGGCAATCAAATTGAATCATTTCGGAAATAAATTTTGTAGTCGGCACTCCCCTGCCAGTCGCAACTGTAAATTTTCCGCCGAGGGAGACAAATTTTTCAATTGCCTTTTTGTTTTCTTCGGGAAGAAAATTTTGGTTTTCGTAAAGAGTTCCGTCTAAATCGGAAACTAATAAATAATTTTCAAGGCTTTTCATCAATTACTCCGTTCTAACTTTTCTAAGTAATTTTTAAAATAATCAGGCAAATCGCTTTTAAACTCTAAATATTTACCGTTTGGGTGAACAAAACCTATTGTTCTTGCGTGTAAACATTGTCCGCAAAAATCAGGCACACTCTTATAATTGCTGTAAACGGGGTCGTTTAAAACAGGTTTACCAATAGAGGCTAAATGTACTCTTATTTGATGAGTTCTGCCTGTTTCAAGCCTGAGTTTTAAATAAGTGTTATTGTTAAATCTTTTAATAACTTCGTAATGTGTTACCGCATTTTTTGAATTTGTCGCAGTAACCGCCATTTGCTTGCGTTTTACAGGGTGACGGCCAATCGGTTTATTTATTGTACCGCTGTCATCTTTAATAACGCCTATGCAAATTGCCTCATATTCCCTTTTAAAAGAGTGCTCGGCAATTTGTTTTGCCAAAAAATTATGAGCGTTGTCATTTTTTGCTACAATAAGCAAACCGCTCGTGTCTTTATCAATTCTATGAACAATGCCGGGGCGAATTACGCCGTTTATACCCGAAAGCGAATCTCCACAATGATATAAAAGCGCATTTACAAGCGTTCCGCTGTAATTGCCCGGAGCCGGATGAACAACCATTCCTTTAGGTTTGTTTACAACTAATAAATCATTATCTTCATAAACAATGTCAAGCGGAATATTTTCAGGCTCGGCTTTCATATTTTCAGGTTCAGGAATTAAAACCAAAATTTTATCGCCGAGTTTTAATTTATAACTTTTTGAAACTGTTTTACCGTTTACAGTAACATTGCCTTTTTCAATGAGATTAATTACTGCGTTTCGGGTAATTTCTTCAACATTTTCCGCTATATATTTATCAATTCTAACAGAATCGTTGTTTTCATAAATAAAATTAATTTCTTCCATTTAATTATTCGCCTTTTGATTTTTAGCGTCAAATAATATGCTTATAATCCACAAAAAACAGCCGATAACAATGCAACAATCGGCAATATTAAAAGAAGGAAAACTAATAAACCCAAATGTAATAAAATCAACAACTTCACCGTAAAAAACACGGTCAATCATATTACCGATTCCGCCTGATATTATAAGCATAACTACATAACAGGTGAATTTTTGATTTTCTTTCAAGCGCAAAAAATAAATCAAGCCCACAATTATAAAAATAACCGTTGTAAGCATAAAAACCCAGCGGGCATTGTCAAGCATACCAAAAGCCGCGCCGTCATTCTTTAAAAATCTAAAATCAATCAAGTGCGGTATTATTGTTATTGTTTTATTCTTTGGAATATAGTTTTCAGCCGCAATTTTAGTAAAATAATCAGTTAAAACAAGAATAATTCCCATTAAAACAGATATATATTTGTGTTTATATTTTTTAAAATTCAATATATTCACCTAAAATTACTGTTTATATTCAAACAAACTGCTTGAGTTTTGTTCTTCTTCGTCATCATCAGGTTTGATTTCATCAATTTCAGAGTGTTCCTCAACCTTTGGTTTTTCTTCATTTTGAGGCAAAGGCTCGTCGTTTACAAATTTTTCATTAAACACTTCGTCGGTAGTATCAGAATTAACCGCTTTGTCAAGCAATTCTTCCGATTCGGAAATTTCGCTTATTAAATCAAGTTGTTTTGAATAACTTTCGATAGATTCTTCTCTAAATTTTTCAATTTCGCTTTTTAATTTAGCGTAATAACTCTTTTGAGCATTTACCTTTTTATCGGTTTCATTTCTAAGCGCAATAGCCTTTTGTTCAGCCTCTGCAACAATATTGTCGGCTTTTTCCTTAGCAGAAGTAATATACTCCTCCGACTGTGTTTTTGCCTCGTTCAACAAATAATCAGATTTGCTTTGCGTTTCATCTAACAAATTATTTGCTTTTTCTTCGCTCTCTAAAATAATTGCTTTTGATTTTTCATCAGCATTTTTCATTACTTTATCAGCAGAAATTTGCGCATTAATAAGACAGGTTTTAACCGATTCCTCGTTTTCCTGTAATTTTTTAACATGGGCAGCTAATATTTTAATTTTTTCAACTAATTCTTCATTGCTTTTTTCAAGTTTTTCATAGTCATTCGCAACGAGTTCACGAAATTCATCAACATCTGCCGCTTTGTAACCCGACAAACCTGATTTTGAAAATCCTGTATTTCTTATTTCATCTGCTGTAAACATTATATATAATCCTTTCAAAGAAATTTCTTATAGTTTAAAACTAATCTTCCTTTTTTGTTTTTTTCATCAACATTTTGAACAATAAATTTTCCATAACCTTTAATTGACAAAATGTCACCTGTTTTAATTTTTGCAGTAATGCTGTCGCAAATCATATGATTTACTATTAAACTTCCGCTAAAAATTAAACTTTTTGCTTTTTCACGAGAAAGATTGGTAATTCCACCTACTAAACAATCTGCCCTGTTTGAAGCAATTACTTTTCGATATTTTTCAAATTTAAGCTCAAATTTTGGAATATCATCGGTAATTTCAACATCAACGCCGGCACCGCCGACTTTTGAAATATTTTGAACAACAAACTCTGCCACGCTGTCGCAAACAAAAGCATAAGCTATATTGTTTTTAACTAAAATATCTCCAACTTTCTCACGAGAAATGCCAAGCGACATTATTGTACCCAAAAAATCCCTGTGAGAAAGAGTTTTTTCCGCTTTTTGCGAAAACTTAATGGCTTGAAAGGGAAAAACAGGGTTGTCTTCCCAATCAGGCAAAATTGCTATAAAAACTCTTGAAGCGTTTTCAAAACCACCAAAAAAAGAATACTTAATATGCTGTTTTTCGAGAATGTTTTTACAAATTGATAATTCTCGCTCATTTAAAAAACCTAAAAATGACGGAATATTTTTTAACTCCATCATTTTTAAAGCGTCAGATAATTTTGCTTTTATAAGATTATCCGAATCTATTGACATTAGATATACATTCCGCCAGTTTCAAAATCTTCTAAAAGTTCATCGCCCATAATATCAACATTATTAGGTGTGATTATAAATGTGCAATTTGCAACTCTTTTTAAAGTGCCGTTGTTAGCATAAGCAGCACCGCTTAAAAAGTCAACAAGCCTGCGAGAAACCTCTTTGCTTGCCGATTCAAGATTTAAAACAACGGTTCTTTTGTTATTTAAGTGATCAGCAATACTTGTTGCTTCTGCAAAGTTTTCAGGTTTAACAAGCACTACCGAAAGTTGAGAATTAGCATTAATATTTACATATTTGCTTTTTGAAGGAGCAGATTCCTTTTCGGCTCTTTCAAAATACTTTGAATTTGAAGTAGAAAAAACATCTCTGTCATTTTCTTCATATTGCTCTTCATCAGCAACATAATCTTCAGTTTCGTAGCCGTCTTCACCTACTACAAATTTTTTTACTTTGTCCATAATGCCCATAGTTATGTACCACCTTTAATTATAGTTTCTTTTACCATACAGCGCCGAACCTACTCTCACCATAGTAGCACCGCATTTAATAGCAAGGTCAAAATCATCAGACATACCCATTGATAAAATACCTATATCTATATTATCTTTGATTTTGCCTCTGTTGTCAATATAAATTTTATACATTTCTTCAAAAAACTTCGATTTTTGCAAATTGTTTTCAAAAATTGGACCGAGAGTCATTAAACCTTTAACAAAAATTCCGTTCATTTCGGAAATTTCTGCTAAAATTTCATTAATTTTTGATTTATCAAGACCGCTTTTGTTTTCTTCGCTTCCAATGTTAATTTCAATCAACACATTCGAAGTAATATTTCTTGCAACACTCTGTTTAGATATTTCTTTTGCAAGTTTTACCGAATCGACTGATTGAATAAGCTCAACTTTTCCGACAATTTGTTTAACTTTATTTGTTTGCAAAGTGCCGATAAAGTGGCGGTGAAAACCTTTATTTAATGCTTCTTCTTTTGATAAAAACTCTTGAACACGGTTTTCGCCCATATATTTAATGCCTTTTTCAAAAGAATAATTAATTGTTTCAACAGGAACTGTTTTAGTAGCCGCCAACAAAGTAATATCTTCAAAGTTTTTTCCAACTGAATTTGCAGCGTTTTGAATTTTATCGCAAACTATTTTATAATTCTCGTCAAATAGTGAAAAACTATCCATCAAGCCCTCTTCCTTTCACAATTACTTCATCATAAATTTTAAGTTCATCATTGCCATTATTTGTTTTTACAATACAATAATTATTTGAACTGTAAATAATGTCGGTTTTAACGAATTTTCTTATTTGACCTCTCTCAACATAGACGCCTTTTTGAGAGTCTTTAACTCTAATAGCCTCTTTATTCACCTTTAAACCTTTATAGGTTTTAAGAATAATTTCCAAATTCTGTTCTCTAACAGTCGCTAATTCCTCATTCATTTCCATACAAGAGAAAACAACTGCGCTTTTTTTGTTATCACTGCTTTTATTCACCGCTTTAACTGTAACCGAGAGTTCATCTGAATTAGAAAGCGATGTACCTATTTTAATTTTATCGCCTTTTGACAAATCGTTTATATCAGCAGTATTAAGAATACAAACAATGTACCACTCGTTTTCACTTATTACTCTGCCGACTTGATTGTCGTCAACTTTTTGCGCTTTTATATTTTTAATATCGTCAACAGTTATATCGCCGATATTGTCATAATCAATCGCATTTTCATATCCATCAGTAAAATTCACAAAATAGCCGGAATATTCGCTTTTCACTTTTTTTACATCTTTTTCATAACCGCTTTTTAGCTTTTTTAACTGTTTTTTAAGCGATTTAATAACAGAGGTGTAATTATTTTCTCTGCTTGTTGCCAATTGCCCTTGCGCAATAAAATAGCGCAATTGTGAAATTGATTTTTTAGCATCAGTAAGGTTGTTACTGTTAATATTACCTAACAACGAGTAAATGTTTGCCGCTGTTTGCTCAGAAATAATTTTAAGGTCGGCGCTGTGAATTGAGTTTTGCTTATCAATTTCTTTAATTTGCGAAAGATAATCTTCTAAAGCATTAATTTCATTAGCTGTTGCAACATCATTCGCCTTATTATAATAGCTTATAACTGCCGAGTTTTTAGCAACTTTACCGCCGTTTGAAACTCTAAAAACTTTATAACCGCTTATGTCTGATTTAATTACATTTTCTTTTCTAACAAAATAACAATCAGCCGAAACCGTCTTTTTAACGGTCATTTCAACCGCCTCTTCGGTTTGATATGGGTTAAATAAAGAAGAAAACGAATGATACAACACAGTAGCAATAATTAACAACCCGAAAAAAGTAAAAAACACTCTTTTCAGTTTAGTATCTTTACCGAAACTCATTAATATTCCTCCTTTAAAAAGTTTGATATAAGTTTAAAACATTCTTGTTTAATGATATCATAATCCTGCTCATCAGGGTAAAACCAATTGATTTTATCGTTTCGCTTAAACCAAGTTATTTGCCTTTTAGCATATCGACGTGACTCTTGCTTGATTTTCTCAACACATTCATCTAAACTTTTTTCGCCGTCAAAATACGGCTTTAACTCTTTAATGCCGATAGCCTGAGCGGAAGTTTTAGAATTTTTATTTTCAAAAAAATTCTTCGCTTCTTCCAAAAGTCCGTTTTCAAGCATTTTTTGAACTCTTAAATTAATTCTGTTATAAAGATTTTCTCTTAATTTAAAATTCAGCCCTAAATAAAGGCATTTATAAGGCGACTCATTTTCAATTGCAATTTTATCTTGCTCGGTTTTGTTTATTCCTGTGCAATAAAAGATTTCAAGCGCTCTTTTTACTCTTTTTACATTATTTTTATGAACAGTTTGAGCTGCTTTAAAATCAACCTCTTTTAACAGTTCATAAAGATAATCTGACCCTTTTTCTTGCTCAATTTTATCGATTTTTTCTCTTATTTCATCATTTTTATTCGGGCTTGAAAAGTCAACATTATTTACAAAACTGTCAATATAAAGCCCTGTTCCGCCTACAAATAATGGCGTTTTTCCTTTATTCTCTATTTCCTTAACTTTTTGACTTGCAAGCGAACAAAAGTCAGCCACACTAAAACTTTCATCAACACTTAAACAATCTATTAAATGATGCGGTATTCCCTGCATTTCGTCAACTGTTGGCTTTGCTGTTGAAATACCGATTTCTTTATAAACCTGCATTGAATCAAAAGAAATAATTTCAAAATCAAATTCTTTTGCAATATCAACCGCTAACTTTGTTTTACCGCTTGCGGTAGGCCCTACCACAGCGATAAGAGGTATTTTTTTCATAAATTTATATCCTTGAAAATCGTTTTTTAAACTCGTTTAAGGTCATTTCAGCGGCAGTAGGTCTGCCGTGAGGACAATATCTTATTCTCTCGTCGTTTAAAACAATATCGGCAAGAGCGCTAAGTTCTTTTTCACCCGACTTATTACCTGCTTTTATTGCCGCTCTGCAAGCAACCGAGTGATAAAGCCAATCAAGAAATTCCGGCGAAAAATCGGTAAATTTTTCGCAAAGTTTTCCAGCAATTTCTTCAATTAATTCAGCAATATTCTCTTTATCAAGTTCCATAGGAACGCTTCTAACAAGCACAGTTTTTGTGCCGTAATCTTCAATTTCAAATCCTAATGAATTTATTTCGTCAACATTAGAAACTACCGCCTCATATTGCTCGGCAGAAAGCGTTACCCTAACCGGTGCCAACAGCAATTGAGGATTATGTTCGGCATTTTCTTTTAGTCGCTCGAAAATAATTCGCTCGTGAGCCGCATGCTTATCAATAATAACCATTTTATCGTCACATTCAACTAATATGTAAGTTGAAAAAACTTCGCCTACATATTTAAAGTTGATATGAGGTTTTTCGGGTTGTAACTCTTCTTTTATTTCAACTTCCCTTTTCTCAACCGCTGTCGGTTCGGGATTATATTGCTCTTTTTTCTCCTCCGCTACTTTAGGTGTGGCGGTAAACGGAATATCAAAAGTTGAAAGCGGTTTTTTATCAAAACTTTTCTCAATATAATCTTTTTTAAACTCGCTTGCGGTAGTGTTTACAAAGAATTCCTGTTTTTTCTGCTGTAAAGGTTTTTCAGGAATATTAAACTTTTGTTGTGTAAATATTTCTTTTTCAACTTCTTTTGCAACATCTTTTTTAAACTCAACCCGAGAAACATCAGCATCTAATGCGGACATTACCGCATAATATACACCTCTGAAAACCGATTGTTCATCAGAAAATCTAACCTCAATTTTTGAAGGGTGAACATTTACATCAACTAATGAAGGGTTTATTTCAATATTCAAAACGCAAGCAGGGTGCATTCCTACCATTATTCTGTTTTTATAAGCCTGTTCAAGCGCCGCCATAGCGGTTTTTGTTTTAATATATCTACCGTTTAAAAAGAAATATTGCCAGCCCCTTGTTTTTTTAGCGGCGGTAGGTTTTGAAACAAAACCGCTTACTTTAACGCCTTCCAACTCATAATTCACATCTAAAGCGGAATTAGTAAATTCACCGCCTAAAACCTCAAAGCAAGCGGATTTTAGTAACTTATCGCCCGGAGTGTTAATAACCTGTTTTCCGTCACGAATTAATTTAAAAGATATTTCAGGGTGCGAAAGCGCAATTCTGTCAATAATTCCGGCAACAACATTTGATTCGGTGTTGTCTTTTTTCATAAATTTAAGTCTTGCGGGAGTGTTGAAAAACAAGTCTTCAACAACAAAAGTAGTGCCTAAAGCGCAACCTATTTCTTCAAAAGAAACCTCCTCGCCCCCTGCTATTTCATAGCAATAGCCAAATTCATTATCAGCAGTACGAGTTATAGCCTTAACTTTTGCAACAGCGCAAATTGATGCCAACGCTTCGCCTCTAAATCCTAAAGTATGAATTGCCTCTAAATCTTCACCTGTTTTAATTTTGCTTGTTGCATGGCGCAAAAAGGCGGTTTTAATATCATCTTTATCAATTCCGCAACCGTTGTCGGTTACTCGCATAAAGGTTCTGCCACCGTTTTTAATTTCAACAGTAATGGCGTCAGCCCCGGAATCTATGCTGTTTTCAACAAGTTCTTTAATAACCGCGCTCGGACGGTCAACAACTTCGCCTGCGGCAATTAATTCCGCAACCGATTTATCAAGAACATTAATCTTTGCCATTACTTTTTCTCCTTTTTATAATTCTTTCGCTCTCGAGTTAAACTCGTTTAACTTTTGCATACACTCGATAGGTGTAAGCGTATTAACATCTAAAATTTTAAGTTCCTCAATAAGCCCAGCCGACAAAGCGTTTTGAAATGTGTTTTGGTCGCCTACATACTCTTTTTTAATAACCACATTTTTACCCGCTTCAAGCGTTTGCAAAATTTCTTTTGCTCTGTTTACAACCTTTTGCGGAACGCCTGCTAATTTCGCAACTTCAATTCCGTAACTGTCGTCTGTTCCGCCTCGAACAATTCTTCTTAAGAATATAATGTCATCGCCCCTCTTTTTAGCGGCGATATTATAGTTTTTAACGCCATCTAACTCTTCTTCCAAAGAAGTTAGTTCGTGATAATGCGTTGCAAAAAGAGTCTTTGCGCCGATTTTTCTCTTATCGGCAACATATTCAAGCACCGCTCTTGCAATTGACATACCGTCATAGGTTGATGTACCTCTACCGATTTCATCAATAATCAAAAGGCTGTTTTTGGTAGCATATTTCAAAATGTTTGCAACCTCAGCCATTTCAACCATAAATGTAGATTTACCGCTTGCCAAATCGTCTGATGCGCCTACACGGGTAAAAATAGCATCGCAAATTGAAATCTTTGCCGATTTTGCAGGAACATAAGAACCTATTTGCGCCATAAGCGTAATAATAGCGGTTTGTCGCATATAAGTCGATTTACCTGCCATATTCGGACCGGTAATAATTGCGCAACGGTTATCTTTTGTGTCAAGCACAGTATCATTAGGCACAAAAGCGGTTTCAGACAACAATTCTACAACAGGGTGTCTGCCCTCACGAATATCAATTTGTCCGTCAAGCGCAATTTGCGGGCAAACATAAGAATTTCTGTAAGCCACAACGCTTAACGACCAAATTGCATCAAGGCAAGCAATCGCATCAGCCGTGCGTTTAACACTTTCGGTATATTCTGAAACTTTGTTTCTTATTTTAACAAATAAGTTATATTCAAGCGCAACAAGTCTGTCTTGCGCACCTAAAATTCTGTTTTCCAATTGTTTTACTTCGTCTGTTATGTAACGCTCGCTCGAAGTCAGCGTTTGACGGCGCACATATTCAGGCGGCGGCGTAAAATCAGCCGAATTTGGAATTTCAATGTAGTAACCGAAAACACGGTTATATTTTATGCGAAGTTTTTTAACACCTGTTCTCTCCTGCTCACGCATTTCAAGTTCGGTTACAATATCTTTTCCGCCTGTCATATCAGAACGAAGTCGGTCAACCTCTTCGTTAAAACCTTCTTTAATAATTCCGCCCTCACGAACAGAAAACGGAGGCTCGTCAATAATAGAGCGGTTAATTAAATCGCAAACTTCATAAAGTTCATCAATATCATTGTAAATATTTTTAAGCAAAGCCGATTCCATATTGTTAATAATCGACTTAATGCCGGGCATTTTTTCAAGCGTTTCTGCCAAAGTTTTCAACTCTTTAGCGTTAGCGGTACCGTAAAGCACCCTTGTCATCAATCGCTCTAAATCTTTAACGCCTTTTAACGCTTCGTTTAACTCTTCTCGCACTTCGTGTTTTGATAAGAGTTCGCCTACCGCATTTTGTCTTCTCGAAATTTCCGCCGGCGATAAAAGCGGCAGTTCAATCCAATTTCGAATAAGTCTTTTGCCCATAGGAGTTTTAGTGCTGTCAAGCACCCACAAAAGCGAGCCTTTTTTATCGTTAGAGCGCATTGTTCTGGTAAGTTCAAGATTGGTTCTTGTAGATAAATCAAGGCGCATATATTTGTTTTCGCTGTAAAAATCAATATAATTAATTGCTTCAACATCATTTTTTTGCGTTCTAAACAAAAAGCCCATTGTAGCGCAAAGAGCCGATTTTGCAGGCGAATTTTCATCAATTCCGAGCGATAAAAAACTGTCTGCTCTAAAATGTTTTAACACCGCTTCTTCGCAAGAAACACCTTTTAATTCATCATCAATAGTATCGATTCTGCTTTGCAATGATTTTGTTACTAAATCAAAAAGTGTCTTTAACTTTGCAGATTCTTCATTAAAAAGCACTTCTTTTGGCGAAAATCTTGTAATTTCGTTGATAATTTCACTTTCGATTTGTTTTGAAGTAATTTCGGTTAAATGAAGTTTACCCGTCGAAACATCAGCAAAACAAAGCCCTGCTGTATTGCCATGCAAAACTATGCTCGCAAGATAGTTATTAACACCCGATTCAAGCATACTTTCCTCTGTAACGGTACCGGGAGTTATTACTCTTATAACATCTCTTTTAACAAGTTTTTTGGTTTTTGAGGGGTCTTCGGTTTGCTCACAAATAGCGACACGATAGCCTTTTTTAACAAGTCGAGCAATGTAACCCTCGCATGAATGAAAAGGTATTCCGCACATATCGGCCTTTTCTTCTTCGCCGTTTGCACGCTTGGTTAAAACGAGGTCAAGTTCCTCGCTTGCCACTCTCGCATCGTTATAAAACATTTCATAAAAATCGCCTAAACGAAAGAACAAAATGCTGTCTAAATGATGTTTTTTTATTTCGATATATTGTCGCATCATCGGCGACATATTGGGAGTAACCTCAGGTAAAATATCAACTCTTTTTGGCATTTTTAAAATACCGTCCTTTAAAATTATCTTAAATTAATGGCAACCGCCACAAGTTGAGCAAGAGCCTGTGCAAGACGGGTCAGGAATTTCAACTGTTTCAGGGTCTGCACCGTCAACGCACATTGAAATAAGCAAATTAACTTTGCTGATAATTGAGTCAAGCGCTGTTTTTGCTTCGTTATAAGCGACCATTGACTCATTTGCCATTACTTTTTTATAACACTCTTGCAATTCCTCGTTTAATTTTTTAATTTTTTCCTCATCTTTATTCGGGTCGGTCATTGCGTTGCTGACATTAAGACGAATTAAGTTAAATTCGCCAATTAAGTCTTGCAATTCTCGGTCATCATCATTATTTTTCTTGGCAATTGCAAATTTTTTATAAGTTTCATCTGCTTGAATTGCTTTTCCAAGTTCTCTTGTAATTTCTAAAATTTCCATTGTTATCTATCCTTTCAATTTACCTTTTATAATCCAAGTGTCGCCCGAAGTTATTTCAACTTCGGCGAATGTTCCTACTAAATCAGGGCTACCTTCAAATTCAACAACAAAATTGTTAATTGTTCTGCCGTATAAATTATCTTCTACTCTCGAAGGCTCTTCAACTAAAACTCTGTAAGTTTTGCCGACTTGCTCTTTGCAAATTTCTTCTGAAATTTTTTCTTGAACCAAAAGCAACTCTCTAAATCTTTTTCCTTTTTCTTCTTTTGAAACATCATCAGGCATTTCAGCGGCAGGTGTTCCCTTTCGCTTTGAATAAATAAATGTGAAAAGCGACTGATAACGCACTTTTTCAATCAAAGAAATAGTTTCTTGTACCTCTTCATAAGTTTCAGATGGAAAACCTACAATTATATCCGAAGTTAAAGTTAAATTCGGCATTAAACTTTTTGCTTTTTCAACAAGAGATAAATATTTTTCTCTTGAATAATTTCTGTTCATCGCCTTTAAAACCCTTGAAGAACCGCTTTGAACAGGCAAATGAAGATGTTTTTCAACCTTTTCACATTCCGCCATTGCTTTTAGCAATTCTTCAGAACAGTCTTTCGGGTGCGAAGTCATAAATCTTATAACAAAATCGCCCTTCACTTCGTTACATTTACGAAGTAATTGCGCAAAAGTTATACCGCCGTCATAAGAATTAACATTTTGCCCTAATAGCGTAATGTTTTTAATACCTTTTGCAACCATTTCTTTTAAATCGGCAATAATATCTTCAGGATTTCTGCTTCTTTCTCTGCCTCTTACATACGGCACAATGCAATATGTGCAAAAATTATTGCAACCATACATAATAGGCAACCAGCCGTTGATTTTGCTGTCATTCACCTGCGGAATATTTTCGGCTATAACGCCGTCAATATCAGGGTTTTCAAAAATTCTGCCCTGCCCGTCAAGTACTTTAAAAAGCATTTCGGGCAATTTATGAACAACATGAGTGCCAAAAACCAAATCAACATGCGGAAAACTGCGTTTAATTCGCTTTGCAATATGCTCTTGTTGCATCATACAACCGCAAAGTGCAATAATGGTATTAGGTTTTCTTCGCTTTAAATGAACAAGCGTTCCAACATTACCAAAAACTCTGTCTTCGGCGTGTTCACGAACAGCGCAAGTATTAAAAATAACTAAATCTGCATCATCGCTCTCATCAACAAACTCATATCCCATAACTTTAAGCATTCCCATAATTCTTTGAGAATCGGCAACATTTTGCTGACAGCCGAAAGTACGAATATTTGCCTTTGGTTTGCCATATTTTTTATTAGCAAGGTCTTTTACTTTTTTTGAAAATTCTTTTTGAATATTTAACTCTTCATCTGATACAAAAATATCTTTTTTCTGCAATTTTTTCTCCTTATTCGTCAAGTTTAAGCACAGCCATAAACGCCTCTTGCGGTACCTCAACCGAACCCAACTGACGCATTCTCTTTTTGCCCTCTTTTTGTTTTTCAAGAAGTTTTTTCTTTCTGGTAATATCGCCGCCGTAGCATTTTGCAAGCACATCTTTTCTAACCGCTTTAACAGTTTCTCTTGCAATTACTTTACCGCCGACTGCTACTTGAACAGGCACTTCAAATAATTGTCTTGGAATATGCTCTTTCAATTTTTCAGCAATTCTTCTTGCTCTTTTATAAGCGTTGTCAGAATGAACTATAAACGATAACGCATCGACAACCTCTTGATTTAAAAGCACATCTAACTTAACAAGTTTTGACGCTTTATAACCTTTTGTTTCATAGTCATAAGAGGCATAACCCCTTGTTCTTGATTTTAAAGCATCAAAAAAGTCATAAACAATCTCATTTAAAGGCATTTCATAGTGAATATCACCCCTTTCGGTTGTAACATATTGCATATCTATAAAAACGCCTCGGCGTTCCTGACACAAATCCATAATCGAGCCGACATAATCGTTAGGGCTGTAAATGTGTACATCACAAATAGGCTCTTCGGCCGAAACGATTGTAGCAGGGTCGGGGTAATTTGTAGGATTATCAATAGTTAAAACCGTGCCGTCTGATAAATTTAATTTATATTCAACGCTTGGAGCGGTGGTAATTAAATCGAGATTATATTCCCTTTCAAGTCGCTCTTGAATAATTTCCATATGCAAAAGCCCTAAAAATCCGCATCTAAAACCAAAGCCCAACGCTGATGAAGTTTCTGCCTCAAACATTAAAGCCGCATCGTTAAGTTGCAACTTTTCAAGCGCTTCTCTAAGGTCTGTATACTGAGCGCCGTCTGCAGGGTAAATACCGCAAAACACAACCGGTTTTACATTTCTATAACCGGGTAGTGGCTCGGCAGCGCCGTTTTCGGCGGTGGTTATAGTATCGCCGACTCTCGCTTCGGAAGCGTTTTTAATAGAAGCGGCGATATAGCCAACTTCACCTGCTCTAAGTTCATCGCAAGGTTGAAAAGCAACAGCGCCCTTTCTGCCGACTTCGACAACACCGAATTCTGCGCCTGTTGACATCATTTTTATATTCATTCCGTTTTTAATAACGCCGTCAACAACCCTAAAATACACAATAACGCCTTTATAAGCGTCATAATATGAATCAAAAATCAACGCTTTTAGCGGTTTGTTGTCATCTGCTTGCGGTGCAGGCACTTTTTCAACAATTTCTTCTAAAACACTTTCAATATTAACGCCTGTTTTTGCCGAAACTTTCGGAGCAGATGCAGCCTCAACACCGATAATATTTTCAATATCTTCTGCAACTCGGTCAGGGTCGGCACTTGGCAAATCTATTTTATTGATAATAGGTACAATTTCAAGGTCGTGGTCAAGTGCTAAATAAGTATTAGCGAGTGTTTGCGCTTCAATTCCCTGCGAAGCGTCAACAACCAGCAAAGCACCTTCACAAGCGGCGAGCGAACGGGAAACTTCATAGTTAAAATCGACATGGCCGGGGGTGTCAATTAAATTAAGTTCATATTCCTCACCATTTTTAGCTTTGTAATAAAGTGTAACAGGGTGAGATTTAATTGTAATTCCTCTTTCCCTCTCTAAATCCATACTGTCAAGCAACTGGTCGGTCATTTTTCGTTGTTCAACCGACTGGGTAAGTTCAAGCAACCTGTCAGCAAGCGTTGATTTACCGTGATCTATATGTGCAATAATGCAAAAATTTCTAATATGCTCTTTATCAAACTGCATTATAAACCTCTTTCTTTCAAACATAATTATACAAATAGCATTATACCACAAATATAACTTTTATTCAACATTAAATATTGCTTTTTAATAAAAAATATGTTATTATAATTTCAAATGTATTTTGGAGGAAAATGTTTTGGCAAGAAAAAAAGAAAAAGTTTTTTGGGGCAATTTAGAACCCGGTAGCCTGATTCGTATTGCCGATATTAAAATTCTTATTTGTATTATTCTTTATAACACAAATAAAAGCTTTACAGCCGACGAAATCACAAATATAATAAGATATGAAAATATAGCCACTTACTTTGATATTGCGCAAGCAATTGAGGAGTTGGAAAGAGATAAAAATATTGTTTTGGGTGAAAACGGTGAATATAATTTAACCGAAAACGGTATTATTATAGCAAAAGAACTTAATAACGATATTCCCTTTACTGTAAGAGAAAGTGCTTTAAAATCAGCAAATTATGAAATTCTTTTGCAAAAAAGGCTAAAAGATAATAAAATTGAAATTATACCCGATGAGGATAAGTATATTGTTAAAATTTCAATGCTTGAAAACGAAAAAGAGATTATGGGCATTTCTATTCGTGTTTCAAGTGAAGATGAGGCTAAAAAAGTTAAACATCATTTTTTGCAAGACCCTACGGGCATTTACAATATGAATTTTAGAAAACTTCTTGGTATTTTTCAGGAGGATTAGTTTTAAACTATGTTTTTACAGGCAGTTATTTTAGGCGTAACTCTCGCTATGGACGCATTTTCAATATCTGTTTCAAAAGCGCTTTCAGGTGGAAAAGTAAAGTTAAAAAACGGTTTGAAAATGGGTATTACTTTTGGCGGTTTTCAAGCGGTTATGCCTATGATAGGCTTTTTTATCGGCAGTAGTTTTTATAATCTTATAAAAGATTATTTTAATATTGTCAGTTTTATAATTCTCGCCTTTTTGGGCGGAAAAATGATTTATGAATGTATTAATTCCGAAAATGAATCTGAAAACTTTGATATTTCGTTTAAAGAACTTGCATTGCTCGGCGTTGCAACAAGTATTGATGCGCTGGCGGCAGGCTTTATTTTTGCGAGTATTAACTTTTCACTTGTTATTTTTAACTGCCTAATTATCGGTTTTATAACATTTTTAATATGCCTTTTCGGTTATATTTTCGGCACCAAGCTCGGCTCGGTTATAGGCGAAAAAGGTGAAATAGTCGGAGGAGTAGTTTTAATTCTGCTCGGTGTTAAATTCTTAATTGAATATTTTGTTTAAAATGAAAGGTAAAAAAGAATATGAAAATAAAAATTTCAACAGATTCAACGGCTGATATTTCAAAGTCTTTGCAAAAAGAACTTGATATTTCTGTTATACCTCTTACAATCACTTATGATAATGTTGATTATAAAGACGGCGTTGATTTATCAAAACAAGAGTTTTATAAAATACTTGGCGAGTGCGAAACTTTGCCTACAACCTGCGCAGTTTCGCCTTATGAGTATACAGAATATTTTAAAAAACTTTGGCAAGAAGGCGTTAATGAATTAATCCATGTTAGCATTAATTCAAAAGGTTCAAGCACTTACCAAAATGCGCTTATCGCTAAAAACACATTTTTCGGTGAATACCCAGAAGCTAAAGATAATTTTAATATCACAATTATTGATTCGCTTAACTATTCTCAAGGTTACGGACTTGGCGTAATTAAAGCGGCAAAAATGTTAAAAGACGGCAAAAATAAAAATGAAATTATTGAATTTTTAAACGATTGGCTTTCTAATGTAAAAGTTGTTTTTGTTCCGCTTGATTTAAAATGCGTTAAAAAATCGGGCAGAATTTCTGCTGCCGCCGCCTTTATGGGCGATGCAATCGGTCTTAAACCTATAATCGTTTTTGAAAACGGCGAGGCTATTATTCCCTCAAAAGTTAGAGGTGAGCAAAAAGCGGTTGAATTTTTGGCTCAAACAGTAAAAAACGAGCGAAAAGCAGGCACTCCATACTCTTTGGCTTATGCCGGCAATTTAGAGATTTTTGAAAAATTCAAAGCAAAAATTTTAAGTGAAATTGATGAAGAGCCTACTTTAGAATTTCCGCTCGGTAGCATTATTGCAACCAATACAGGACCTAACGCAATCGGCGTTATATTTTATGAGGGCAAATAAATGAAAAATATTTTGTTTGATTTAGACGGAACTCTGCTTCCAATGAATCAAGATAAGTTTGTTAAAGCTTATTTTACTTTACTTGCAAAAAAGTTAATTCCGCTCGGTTATGACCCGAAAACTATAGCGGAATCAGTATGGAAAAGCACTTTTTCAATGGTGAAAAATGACGGTAGCAAAACAAATGAGCAAGTCTTTTGGGAAGATTTTTCAAAAACTTACGGTGAAAAAGCAATAAATGACAATTCTGTTTTTGAAGATTTTTACAAAAACGAGTTTGAAAGTTTAAAAGATGTTTGCGGTTTTAATCCGCTCGTAGCAAAAACGGTAAGTTTTTTAAAAGAAAACAATTACAAACTTATCGCCGCAACAAATCCGCTTTTTCCGAAAGTTGCAACTTTTGCCCGACTTCGCTGGGCAGGTGTAAGTCCTGATGATTTTGAGTTAGTAACAACTTATGAAGATTCTACATTTTGCAAACCCAACCCGAAATATTACAACGAAATTTTGCAAAAGTTAAATTTAAATCCCGAAGAATGCTTAATGGTCGGTAACGATGTTGGCGAAGATATGGTTGCGAAAACGCTCGGTATTAATGTATTTTTGCTTACCGATTGTCTTATTAACAAAAAAGGCGAAGACATTTCAGTCTACCCTAACGGCAACTTCAACGACTTAATCGAATACATAAAAAAAGACAGCGAAAATTAATTCGTGAAGTAGTCAATACTTAGTAGACACAAAAAAAGAAAAAATTAAGCTGCCAGTTCAATTCTGTATTGGACTGGTGGTTTTTTGTTTAGTTTTCGAATT
>CACXOM010000001.1 GCA_902769255.1 Oscillospiraceae bacterium | reverse complement strand
TTGGTCTTCCCATGTTTTTCAACTCCTTTTTCTTTATTTTATCACATAAAAATGATGGTAGACACTTTTTTGTGTCTACCATCATTATATCACTTCACACAACGCTGTCTTTTTTAATAATTTTGGAAATTACTCCAACTCCTACTAATATTTTTGTAATGGCTTATTTCCCTTATTATTAGCTGCAAAAACACAGTTCATTTATGAACGGTTTTGTTTGTTTTGAACATATTTTCAGGAAGAATATTGACATTTTATTGTCACTAAACCATCAATATTCTAGTATGCTAATAATTTTTTTGGAATCCAAAAACATCTAGGCATTAATAGTCTATTTGCAACTTGCCATTTTTCAAAGCTTCTTTAATAAATTGCTTAACTTCTTTTTCGTTGTAGAATTTAACAGAAATAGAATCGCTTTCTTCCTTAACAATTTCTCCTACTCCATACTTTTCATGTTTTACCCGTTTAACTTTTGAAAAAGAATCTTCTTTATGCCACTTCATATATGATTTCATTTCTTCATTCATATTTAAAGAAAAATCCTCATCAATACCCAAAATTTTCTGATCTTGGGGTGATACACTTTGAGATATTATAATATGTCCTTGCTCATCAAAAGTTATCAAACCCTTATCAAATAATTTATCATGTATTGCACATAGCAGTAAGCCATTATTTGGATTAAGTTTTTCCTCTTTACTGTCACATTCACTCCAAGGCTTTATGTGACTAGCCAAAAGAAGATTTTTGTTTCGCAATCCGCATATTAAGCATCCGCCATCTCTCTCAATTAATTTTTGTCTAAAATAGCCTTGTCCAATTCTTTGTTTCGTAAGAATCTCTTTATCTGTTTCTGAAATATTAGGATATGTATTTATGCTTTTAATTTCATTATCAATTACTTTATAATATTCCTGCTCACTGTCAACATTCCCTTTGCGTATTTCATCCAAGTAGTTCAAAACTTCTTGTTTGAAAGCTTTGTCTTTTTCTTCATTTCCATACCAAAGGTTGCTTTGCCCAAAACCCGTGTCATTTTTATTTTTTGTTCGAGGAATTTCAAAAATTCTTTTTTTCTCTTCTATTAGATGAACGTTTTTTGTTTCTGCAAATATATTATATTCTCTATCTTCTTCACCTCTATCATAAACCATTCTATTTCTATAGACTGTGGCATTTTCATACCACCCAACTATAACTGTTTGTTTACCTTTTGGCTTTGCACAAAATACAACTGTAACACCTTCTATCTCATCTTTATTTTTATAAGTCGCATCTATATTTTCGATATGCAATTCGTTTGGCTTTCCGCTTAAATAACCGTCTCTATGTTTTGTTTCTACAAACCCATATACTTTTCTATCAAATGAAGCAAAATTATATTTTTCGTTTGCATTTCTTGTTTCCGAAACATAACTTCCGCCATGAACGGGGATATCATCAGTAGTTATTCCTCTATATTCTTTCATGTATGCGATATTGCAAAATAGAACTCTTTGCTTTTTACTTGTTAAGGTCACTATATAATCAACAAGCTCTTTTTTCGCTATACTGGGTCCCTGAACATTGCTTAATCCGAATCTTTTTAATGTCTCTAATCTTAGCAGTTCCGTATCAAATTCTGAAACTAACTCAAGTTTCATATATCTTCCATAATTACCAAAATTAGTATCATCAAGCACAAATTCTGAATCATCAATATTATTAGTAGGAGAATTTGTTTCAGTAACAGCACATTCATACTTTAGCGCACTTATTGGGGCACTAACATAAATATAAACTGTATCTCCTACAGATACATTTTTACTCTGCTTCCAATATACTTCATTAAGTTTTTCAAATGCTTTAATCACATTAAAATACTTTATATTACATGGTACTATCCATTTTTTCATGAAACTATACCCCTGTTCCTATTCCCACTCGCTCTCTGTAAATCAATTCTAAACAAGTTTGTTTATGAGATTTAGCAGAGAGTATCTACATTATTTGTATTATCGGTAAAGCATACGCTATCCGATTTTTTGTTGCCATTTCGTTGCCACAACAACAAGCATATTATATATATTTAAAAAATCAAACGCTTTAAGTTGCATTGCTTTAGTCCTTTTGAATTCTTTTATTTATAACGATACTTGTAGTTTGGCAACATAATCTTATGTGTTGTTACTTGTTGTAATCGGAACAGTAACTCTACTGGCTATCTTTGTCATAATTGGGGTATATAGATCGACATTTTCTTCTGGTGTTTCTATTGTTACAACTAAAGAATAAGGTATCTTAGAATTGTATTTCTTCAGCGTTGTTCGTTCTCTCCACCAACCCACAACAGGATATACAGCAATAATGCCGCTTTGCGCTAAGTTTATTGCTGTATCTTCCCAAACATCAGAATGAATAGAACCTACATCTCTATTTTTTGAGCCTAAATACCAATTATTCTCCGTGGTACTCGTATTTTGATAATCATCATCACGCATAAGATTGTTGATTCGCTGTTGAAATTGTTCCAATGTTTCGTTTGGACGTTTCATGTCAAAACGAAGACCACAAGATGAATATCTGTACTTGTTTTTCCATCCTTTTTGTCCTGGACCAGGCTCTATAAAATATGACAAAGTAACTCTTACTTTAACCATTTTATTTTCTAGTGTTTGCAGTACACTTTCAGGCCAAGGTAGGGTATGTAAGTGCATCTCTTTCATTTTCGGAGAAGAACCCTGCTTTTTCTCGTATGGCTGAAGTTCCCCCTCAACAATCATATTTACGCGATTATTAAGCGTATCTTTTGCTATTTCAAGATTAGGGACTCCGTATCCACAAGTCCTAAGTAATTTTTTTCGTCCTTGAGATTTTGTATCAGGTACCCCAAATTGGTTTATCATTTGAGTAGTCCAACGAGCCGAGTGAACAATTAATGCACGTAATGTTTCTGGCCTCATTGATGGATATGCAGCCATTAGCTCAGCTGCTATATATGAACATTGTGCCGTAGCTGCACTTGTTGCCCAAATCGTATCAAATAGTCTTCGATTTATATCTTTAGATAACGTTAATTTGGACAGTTCATCCATTCCCTGAATAAAATTTGTTCCATCACTTGCAACATTTCCGCCATCACATACTACTTCAGGTTTGATTGGCCATTGAGTTTTCCACTCATTAGAGGTCGAACTATACGGAGACAATTCACCATATTGAGCAACCGGATAATATCCTTTAGTTTCTCTGCCTGGCTGAATAGTTGAATCTATGGAATAAGCTCCTACTGTTAAAGCATTCCATGCTTGAGCAGGATCTTCTATAGATTTATTCAAGCAAGCATTGGGATAACCACTAGTTTTCAATTCACCTTCTTCGACATTGCCACCGGAAATAATAAATAGCCTCTTTTTACCTTCTGCTGATATTTTGTCAACTGCAGCAGACCAAGATGATGGTTGACCATCATTGAAGCCACTAGTAGGATCTGTGATTGCCATGCAATAAATACGCTTGACAGTTGGATTAGAAATCTCAGGCAATAACGCCGCCTGTTCTGTTACAGAACCATAAAGTGTTACTTGTGTAGGCATTGGCGAACTTGGCTCTATAATTTTCACTGATTCGATAGTGTGATTCAATTCAAAAGGTGCATTGGTAATTAAATATCGCTTTAAATCATTGTACAAGATTACACCAGCCATATTAGTACCGTGTCCGTTTTTATCTTGTGTTCCCCAAGAACTGTTAACCGTTGTTCCAGATATTGGCATATACGGTGAAATCAATTTATGATTATTATTAACACCTGTATCTAAAATACATACTGTTACTCCAGAGTCGTTAAATTTTGTTCTTGCAAACAAATCATCTGCCCACTCAGTTTGTTCTGTTACAGATGAATCAAGGAAGAACGCATTAGGTTCTGCAGGTTTACGTATTTCGGCTATTGTAACCCCTTGTTTTATCAAACTAAGTAATTCTAAACGATTAGCAAAAACAGGAAGTACCAATCTTTCAGGGAATCTAATATACTCTGTTTCTTCTCTATGCTCTAAATTTAAAGCATCGAAAATATTAAAGGTATTTTGCAAAACTATATCAAAATTTTCTTCGTCGACATCTACCCATAATTCATACCACCGCTTAGTTTCATTTGGCATTTCGTTAGGACGTCCAACCCAAAAAGAACTTATTTTTATTGCATCCGAAATAGATTCAATACTACTAACAAGATCGTTGTTTTTAGGTTTTCCGCTTTTAGTTTGCTTCGCGGCAAAATCTGTAATCTTTTTTATAAAGACATCTTCTTTGCCAGTAGGAATAAAAACAGTCGCTTTTGTTGTTATTTTGGGAATATGATTTTCATCATATGCAGAAACAACATCACGTACATTTAAAAGTTTTATTCCTTGTCGGTTGTCTTCAAGACTTTTTGTCACCAAATCACAATTTTCAGCACCTACAAATTCCACATATGTGCCTGTGTTATAAGAAATAGCTGCAACTTGTTCTGGGGTATAAGAATTAAAGTGATTTTGAGCCTCACGAAATTGTGCAACCAATTTGTCACTATGAGACTGACGATTTGTGCGAAAAGGTATCTGTAATTCTCCACCTGGTTTTGGAGTAGAGCTAAAATCGTATGTTTCAGTAGTATCTGAAAGAAAGACATTGTCGTGCCTATCCATTATTTAGCCTCCTTTGATTGATAAACAATTTTCCTTTCTATGAGCATTTCTTTAATATTATCCCGGTAAACATATTTTTTATCATTTAATATTGCTTGTTTAATTGCATTTTCACAAGCTTTAGCAATATCAGCGTGGCATAACCCAACCGCTAAATCTATTATTTCTTGGTTAATTGTTTTCGAGGACATAAACTTATTGAGCTTTAATTCAAACAGTTTTTTTATTTCATTGCTTGAAGGCAAATCAAAACGTAAAACATCATCAAAGCGCCTAAATAACGCTTGATCTAAAAGGCTTCCACTGTTTGTCGCAGCTATAATAATGCTGTCTGATGTATCTTGTTCTATGAATTGTAAAAACAAATTCAACACACGGTGCATTTCTTTAACATCATTATCAGAAGAACGTTCTGCACCTATAGAATCAAATTCATCAAAAAAATATATTCCAACATCTTGTGAGATTGCATCAAAAATTTGGCGTAGTTTTGTCCCGGTTTCACCCATATACTTACTAATGAGTTTGTCGGTCTGTACTATAAACAATGGTAATTTTAATTCAGTTGCTAAAACAGAAGCGGTTAGAGTTTTACCTGTTCCAGGCAATCCTTCTAATAAAATCTTGCGTCTATTTGTGTAGCCATTCTTACTCAACTTTGAACGTTGCGCATATTCTAAAATAACATTATTTATTTGTCTATCTAATTTCTCAGAAACAATCAAATCACTTTTTCTGCTTTTTGAAATTCTCTGTGTGATCAAACTATTATCCACAGGTTTTATAGAATGAACAATTTGATTTGTTTTCTGTTTCATAACCATATCTTTTAATGATTGCGCAAGAACTGTATGCCCAATTTTTGATTCATGTGCAGCAATTTGCAACGCAATCGTTTTGAAGCGTTCATTATCATTTTCGTAATGAGCCCTTATCAAAGATAATAATTGTTCAGACGTTGCCATAATTTGTCTCCTTAATAAAAATAGTTTTACGGTGCAAACCGCTTTTAAAAAATCTCACATATATTTGTATTATACCACTCGTGTGGAGGCAATGTTGAATTAAACGCCTCCTCAAATATCGGATACAACTCCTTATAAGTCTTGCTGTTTGATACAATCTTTTTCAGCTCTGATGTTTGAAGAGGGATAATTTTCATTCCGTTTACAGACTTTGAATAGTCTTGCGGATCATAAAATGGAGTTGTCTTTCTGCTACGGAAGTCAGAAATTACATTTATGTTAAGATAATTTGTAGCAAACACGCAATAAGAATTCATATTACCAGTGCGTATTAAATGCATACCCAAATGTCTTGATACCGGTTCCATTTCCATTCTGCGCTGATTTGTACTGTCGGCAAGAGTTGCTTCAAGCAAAAGTGTGTGCTCCGGATAACAATCAGTAGCTTCATATTCGTAAACTATATCAGCTTCGCCGCCTGCTGCGTGAGTTTTTGGCAATAAATCGGCGTCAAGTGAAAGTTTCATATAGTCCAGAATTTTGCCGTGTCGCTCGCTTGTTTTATACCATAAGATACCAAGCACATATTCAAATATAGTTGGTATATCGGCGTTGTCGGTAACCATGCTTCTGATTTCATCATCATTTCTGCTTTCAAAGCAATCCAAAAGTGAAAATATCTTGTCATCGGTAAATTTAGTATCAATAAGGTGCTGCAATCTCTGGTAGCGTGTATCCTCCAAAGCTTCTCGTGCCGATTGCATATCCGTAACATTTATTCCTAGTTCTTCGTTAATTCCGGCAACAATAGCACTATCATCAACTACAAGGCAATCGGATATTTCAACCATATCACAGTTTTCATACAACAACTCAGAAACAGTAAATGTGTCTTTATAGAAATCTTCTGCTATCGTTTTGAAGAAATGCTTCGGAACAATATCAAACTTTATCGTGTCATCTTCAAACAAAACAACATCTGTCGTTTTAATATATCTGCGGTTAAGGTCAAGATAATCCGAAAGTGTAGCCTTTGCTTTAAATAAGTGCATTATTTTAAAAAATGCAACTCTAAAAGCGATTTCACTATCAACTTCGCTGAATAGTGTAGTTTTCAAATGAGCCGCAGGATGATTACTAATGGCCTTTTCAGATGTAGTGTCAAATAAATAATTACGCCACCATTTGCCTATTTTTATATCTCTGGTTGCACTGTAAACAGAGATCAAACTATCAACATCGTTCAATACAAAGACTTTATACAGAGCTTGATATAACTTGAGATATGGTTTGTCATACTGTCGACTTTTTCTGTTGAGACCTATTTCACATACTAACTCTTCTGTGACCTCGTTTTTTAGAAAGTAATCTAAAGCCGTTTTGTAGTTAGACATTCCCATCAATCGGTTTATAATAATTTGATCAATAGATGTAGCATTGGAACGCAATCGTGAAATGCCGTTAATGATTTCAACTGTTTCATTTTCTCCTATACATAGCGGCAAAAGATATGTATACTCATCAAGTGTTAAGTAATCAAACTTGCTAAGCAAATGCAACAAAACCAAAAAAGGACGAACGGTACGACCGTCAATATTGTAATATGTTTTTAAAAGCTGTTTTAGATATATAAAACTATCCTTATCTATTTGAAACTGATTGTCAGAAGAAAAATCATTTTCAGTACTTATTTTAAGCAACGCCTTTCCGACATCACTCAATTTTCTTCCGTCATCAATCAAACCAATATCAACTAACCCTGATGTTTTTTCGCGAGCGTCTTTAGGTTTATTCCCAGCATTTCCTTCAACAAAGCCTTTGGATTGCATGAAATCGTAATAACGAGTTTGCAACTCTTTGTTCCCCGACCAACTTTGGCCTTTGTTCTCTTCGAGCGTCCAAAACTCATCTAACAGAGCAAGTTGTTCTTCAATGGTTTTATTAAAGTTTTTTGTTCTGAAACTGGTGGTTCCCAAACTCCAACAAAAACTTTTATATGGAATTATATTTGGCATAGCCATATTCCCCTCAATAATTTATTATCAGTACCTCTTCCGAAGAAGAAGTTTTATCTTTTGTTTGATAATTTGAATTTGAATAGCTGTAATTAAGTCGTATAGTCTTATATCTGTCAGCATTTCTATCAAGCCATTCAATTAGTATGTTGTTTTCCTTACCCTTGCTTCTCAGTACATTGGATAAAGCAAATCGGATATTTCTCCCATTCAGGTCATCCAAAAATGCAAGTAAATCTTTTTCAGCAGTTTCATCCCAGCCGCCTTGCTCGTTATATGTAGCACAAGTAATTAAATATGGTGGATCTACATATACAAAATCTTGCGATGTTAATGCGGATGTATCAAACTCTCTAAAATCACGGCAGGTAAAAATACAGTTTTGTTCTTGGATTCTATCAATAAAATCAACGAGCTTTTGCTCCATTTTCTTATTAAAATCCCTTTTACCGACCGGTAAATTGAATTCTCCATTAGAGTTAAATCTAATTTGATTATTAAAAGCATATACGATTATCACATAAAGCATAACATAGTAGTAATAATCAAAATTCCCATTTGCGTGTTTCTGATTAAAATCCGCACGCAGTTTCAAATAGCCTTCTCTGTTATAATCTCCAAGTCCTTTGCTGCTTTCACAACCGTAATAATCATAGCCGTTTTTACTTACAAGGGATAAGCCATATTTTTCTATAATTTCATAAATCCATTCCAAAACAGATTCTTTATCAAGGTTTTTGAAAGTATTATATAAATACAGCAAGTTTTCATTCAAGTCATTATATATAACTCGGTTGCAATCAATATTGATACCGACATTACAGCCACCGCAGAACAAGTCGACAAATACATCTATATCTTTAGGGAACAGCGGCAATATTTGAGGTAACAACTTATACTTGCCACCGGTATAATTAAGCGGTGATTGTATCATATTGATTTACTCCTCATCAAAACAAATACACAAAAATAATCTTTCGGCATTTTCCGGTATGTCTGATTTTCCGGTTGTAAACGCTTTGTAGCTTTCCTCAAAAACCTTTACAGTTCCTTTTCGGCTAAGTATCCTCATAATGTCATCATCGGAAATTTTGGCATTAGAACGGCAGTTGCCTTTTTCAGCCATATTGTTATAAGAAAGCAAAATGTATTTAGCTTTTATGTCATTTATAAGTGTTTCAAATGCTTTTGTTGCTCCGATTGTACAATATTTACTCTTCATACCGCTTCTATCCATCTTTTTAGCTACACCGAAAACCTCGGGCTTTTCCCAGCGTGCAACATTTTCAAGCAAATGATACGAGTCACAATATTGTCTTGAATTATACGGCGGGTCTATATAAACAAGGTCAGCCTCAATTCTCTTAACAAGGTTATTAGCATCCTCATTAAAGCATTGATTCTTCGGATTGTTGTTAACCTCCGCCAGAGGAACATAAAGTTCTAATGAGCCCTCAAATTTTGCGCCTTTTCTGTATGCGTCATAATGTCCGCAGGTTACAGCAATTTTGTCCATTGCATATAGCAATGATGTAATTAAAATTGCTCTTTCTCGCTTGTTTAAATTTCCTTTTTTATAATTTCTTTCTATATCCTCACGAACATATCCTATTTTTGCACAATCTTTTTTACTAAAATAGGTATCGGCAAAATTGCGTGTCATATAATTTTCACCGCAATTTGTTTTTGCATTGTACCTAACAACATAATCAATTATTTTTTGTTGGTCATAGCTTTCAGCGCCAAACCACGCATAATTGCAAATATAATTACTATACATCAAGTCATTGGTAATAATTGTTTTATCTGAAAAAGCAGAGGAGACAGCACCGGTTCCTGCAAAAATATCCGCAACTGTTTCGATGTCAGCACATTCTTCGTTTACAACACCGGTAATAAATGAAAGCAACTTATATTTATTACCTAAGTAACGTCTATTATTAATCAATGAGGTTTTATATGTCTTTTCAGCTACGCTCATTGCAACTCCTCCGACAATCATTCTAACTATATTATATAAAACGTTCTGTCCGTCAAAACAGACTCAGATTAAATATCTTTAAATAATTCAGAAAGCGATATTTCCAAACCGTTCGCTATTTTTTCGATGTTAACAATAGAAATATTACGTTTGCCAAGCTCAACACTTGCAAAATACGTTCTATCCATACCTATTTTTTGAGCAAATTTTTCTTGGCTTAATCCTGTTTGGGTTCTCAGTTCACGTATTCTATTGCCGATTTTAGCTGTAATCATATTGCAACCTCTGTCAAAGTATAAATATCGCAGTTTACAATTTCACATTTTAAGTATATATTAAATCCGTAAATAAGTCAACTGTTTTTAAGCAACAACCAGCAAATAGCGGCAGAGATTTCTCCCTGCCGCCTTGGTGCTTATACCGTGTAAATCAATTCTGCATTTACAATTTCCGTTGCACGATTACGGATATTATTCATCTTCTGAACCCACAGCATTTGGTCTGTTGCTTTGAGTTCTTCGGTTACATTTTCTTTTTCGGCAAGTTCTTTTACCAGCCGGAGAAACATAGCAGTTGCCTGTTGTTCGATGTCATCAAGATATGCAACAAGCTTGCCCGAAGTCATTAGGTTAGCATAAAGTACACGATGATTTTCTTTCAAAAACCGTTTATGCCTCATACCCCATACGCCGATATTTGCTTGCTTTTCTTCTTCGGGCAGTTTCAAATTGGGGAGATAATAATCCCCAACCCGTGTGTAAGTGCCGCCCATTTGTTCAAAAATTGTCTTTGCCATTTTGTTTGCCTACCTTTCAAAATCATTATTTCTAATGCGCTTTGTGCGCTGATTAGACGGTTGTTTTGTGTGCTTGCGTTGCTGTTCCTGCTCCTTTGCCTGAGCAATAAGAGCATCAATTTGCTGACTTCCGAACACCTTGCGGAGCAATCTAAAATCCTTGTTTTCAGCTCGAAGTGTAGTGTTTTCATCTGTCAAACGCTCGTTGATTTTGCTCAGCCGCTCGTTCTCACGATAAAGATTCGCATTGGTATTATTAAGTCTGTGATAGCTATCAAGAGCGTGATAATAACGGTAAAACACCTCTTTGATTACATCTTTTAGTTTCTTTATCAGCGGGTAGACTAATTTCTGTTTATAGGACTTTGCCGACATCAGTGCAGGAGGATCGGGTAACTGAAATTCGCTGTCTGTTTCAATGCGTTTTTCCAATTCTTCAATAACCTGTGTACCGTTATCGTAATTTTGAATACGGCTTTGCACCGTTTGAAACTCGTCTTTTTTCTCTGCAAGTTTATCTTCAAGAGCATCAAGTTCTTTCTCTCGTTCCTGTTTTTTATAGTCAAGAACAGACAAATGTTTTTCGTGAGTACCCTTGTGTTCCCACTCAATTCCGTAGCGTTCCATAACAAATGCGAGTGCGGATTTTTCTGCGCTTACCCATTGATTCCATTCGGTATCTCCACGTGTTCCGCCCTTAAATCCTTGTGCAGCAAGCGCCTGTTTGAGTGATACTCTTGTATCAAGTCCACGCTTGCTACCCGTGGTGAACGGAACAAAATCTATATGCAGATGAGGCGTCGCTTCGTCCATATGAAGATGAGCTGAGAACACTTTTAACTGAGGATTTCTTTCCTGAAACCCACGATAGTATTCGTCCAAAATCTCTCTTGCAAGCTGCCCGTATTCACTCTCGGCACTCATATTTTCCTTATCGCCTATCTGCAAAATGAGTTCGTGGAACGTCTTTTCTTGCTTTGAATTACGGATTTTTTCATAGTAGTTTTCTATTCTGCGGTCGGCTCTTGTCTGCTTGGAATTATATTTTTCAAGAGCTTCGTCAAACAATTCGTGATAGACTTTTTTGATATTTTCATTGCAGTAGTCGATATTGAGATGTGTTCGGCTGCCGTCTACATTTTCAGCTTTAAACTTGCGGCTGTTATGATTGACAGAGCCTTTACCGACCATTGCGCTTATCGTTCTTTTCATTAAATCTCACATCCTTTCCTTATCCGGCGTAGCCGGGGTTCTGTTACTCTTGTCAAGAGTAACGCAAAAGCACTTTTGACAGGCAAGCCCATCAAAAATGCAACCTGCAAGCAGGTTTTGCGCTCTCCGAGGGGCAAAGAGCCGCCTTTGAAAAGGTACTCTCTGCACACTCTGCTAAACTTTATTGCGTGACAAACCGTGACGATGGTGACGGTGTTTTAGACATCGCCGTCGTTCTCAAAAAGATTGTCACGGTCGTCACACATTGACACGTCCTCCGCAACGTTTTCTCTCCAAAGAGAAATTTTGCGTCCGCCGTGCGTACGGCTTGCTTTGTAATGAATGCCATAATCTTTAAGCAGCCGCCCTGCGTTGATACTCAGCCTCAGCGATAGGACATTCGGCTTTATATCCAAGCCAAGTCTCACGCACAACTCGGAGGCCGACCCATCCCAACTGCTACTTCCCGAAGGAAGAACAGTCGATACCTTTTCAAGCAGCGGGTCAGGCGGCTCTGTCCAAACTTCTGTTTCGCTTTTTTCAAATTCCCATATAAGTTTTTGCGGATTTCTAACAAGGTGTATTCGCTGATCCTGCTGATCTCTGCCGGTGATGTCAAGCGTTGCGGCATTGGTTGTTCGTTTCTCTTTGCTGAGAACAAAGGCGCCGTCTGCCGCACCGAGCAATCCGTTTGTGCCGGAGATTGTATCAAATTTATCGTCAGCCTGCTGTTTGCGTGTGTGATGGACGATAAGCATTGTTACCTTGTAGCTGTCGGCAAGCGATTTCAGCTTTGCGACTACATCGTAATCACTGCCGTAGCTGTAATCCGCACCACCTGTCTCTCGAACACGCTTTAGCGTATCTATGATAATCAGTCCGGTGTCAGGGTGTTCCTGAATAAAACCTCTTATTTGGTCTTCCAAACCGCCGTTTACGGTTTTGCTTTCTGTTGCAAAATACAGGTCGTCTGTTCCGTCTGCACCGAACATATGATAGAGCCTGCGCTGTAAGCGAGGGTAATCATCTTCAAGGGCAAAATAAAGAACGGTTGCTTTGCGGACTCTGTAATTCCAAAGCGGAGTTCCAGTGCCGATATGGTAAGCGAGCTGTGCCATCATAAAACTCTTTCCTACTTTCGGAGAACCCACGAACAAGTAAGTTCCCTGATAAAGCAGACCGTCTATAAGTGCGGTTTGTGTTTCGAAATCGGTATCATACAGAGCCGACATTGAAACGGTTTTCAGATAGGACGGATCCATTTGCCTAAGCATTTCTCTTTGCATTTCACGAAAACTTTCGTCCAAATCCTTGATATTTTCATCATAATCGGTTATAATATTATCAGTACATTTTTGGATTGACTGCTCCGTATCTGCGCCAACAGATACATTCGGAGCGGTCTTTTCTTTTTTATCTATCATTCTGATTCCTCCTTTAACCCGCCGAGAATATCGGCTATCATTTCAATTAAATCAAGTAGCTCGTCATTGACGTCGCCGCCGGCTTCTATTCGCTGTAATTCCGACAGCACCTCGGCAAGTTGATTTCGTAAGGCCTTGAAGACTCTCGGATTGCCCTGAACAACAATATCTTTGTGGGTAAGTCGCCTTGTTATATAATCCTGCTTAGTAAGCCCTGAGAGTTGTACATAAGTTTCAATTTGTTTGTCCTCCTCCGGCGATACACGAAACGCTACGGTTTTGTTTCTCCAGCGGTTATGCTCATCTCTATTTTTAAGTGACATTTTACTCGCCCCTTTCCATATCTAACTTATCCGCCATTTCAGCCTGCTTTGATGGAAACAAATGTGCATAGTTGTAAGTTATATCAATGCTTTCATGTCCCACACGGTCTGCAATAGCCGTTGCAGAGAATCCCATATCAATCAACAAACTAACGTGGCTGTGGCGGATATCGTGAATACGAATTCTTTTTACCCCGGCTTGTTTTGAGCCTCTGTCCATTTCTCTGTGCAGATAGCTTTTTGTAACAGGAAACATTCTGTCCTCCAAACCTACATCGTAAAGCATTTTCAGATAGTCCTGCATTTCATCACAAAGGAACTTCGGCAGCTGAATCGCGCGGTTGCTTTTCTCTGTTTTCGGGGAAGTAATGATGTCTCTGCCGTTTAAGTGCTGAAACGATTTATTGATTGTAACCGTTCGCTTTTCAAAATCGAAATCAGCAGGAGTAAGAGCTAACAGCTCGCCCTCACGAATACCCGTCCAATAGAGCATTTCAAACGCATAGTATGACATCGGCTTATCCATCATTGCATCAGCAAACTTCAAATATTCCTCTTTCGTCCAGAAAAGCATTTCACGATTTTTCTTTTTACCCATACTGCCCGCCTTTTGACAAGGGTTTTCTTTCAGGTTGTAGTATCTGACAGCATGGTTGAATATTGCAGACAGCTGATTGTGAATTGTTTTCAAATATACGGGAGAATAGGGCTTGCCGTTATCGTCCTTATAATTGATAAGCTCATTTTGCCAAGTGATTATTTGTTGTGCGGTTATGTTGCACATCTTCAGCTTCCCAAAATAGGGAATGAGTTTTGTCTGAATGATATGTTCTTTGGTTGCCCAAGTGTTTTCTTTAATACGAGCCTGCATATCCTCAGTATAATGCTGCACAAAGCTCTTAAAGGTCATATCCAAATCACCGCCCAGTTTGTTAAGCTGTTCTCGCTCCCAAGCCTGTGCTTCACGCTTTGTTTTGAACCCTCGTTTCTGCGACTGCTTTCGTTCACCGTTCCAATCGGTGTAACGGTAAAGCACTCGCCAAGTGTTTGTTTTTTCTTCTTTATATACTGCCATTGTTTAATCCCTCTCTTTCTTAGTTGCACCGTAGCAGGTGCGTTCCATAAAATATTGCTTATTTACTCGCCCCGAAATTGTCATAAATCCTTTTTCTTTCAGTTCGACATTTAGTTTTTGGACGATTTTGTAAGCATAGGATTTTGATATACCCAATTTCTGAGCCACCTCATCAACTCTCATAAAGCTTGTACTTTCCATTTGATCACCCCCTTACTTGTTTTTTGATACTTCAATTATTTAGTGTCGGAGAACTTTCTGGCCGCATTCCGATTTGCCCGAGCGGATATGCCATTACCGTGACATATGACGGTTATTCAGTTGTTAGAAATAGACTTAACGCTATTTGCTTAACTATTATACTAAACAAATTCAGTAAAGTCAAGTGGCTTTCGAAAAAATATTTACTTTTTTTGCTTTGGTTATCTTGACACAAGCTAAACATATATGATATACTTACTGCATATTACATAAACAAGGAGCGTAATTGCTATGGCAATCGGTGAAAGAATTCGTTTCTTCCGCAATCTGCGGGGAATGACACAAAAGTATTTAGGAACGGTAGTCGGCTTTCCCGAAAAGACCGCTGACATCCGTATGGCGCAATATGAATCAGGCTCAAGAACGCCGAAAGCTGATTTAACCGAAAACCTTGCCGGCGTGCTTGGTGTGTCACCGCTGGCTTTGTCCGTACCCGACATCGACAGCTATCTTGGTTTAATACACACGCTGTTTACAATAGAGGATCGCTATGGATTGACAATTGAAAAAGGCGAGAACGGCGTTTCTATGCGTGTTGACTCTCGCAAGGGAAAAGATGCTGCCGAGCTTTCCGAAATGCTAAATGCGTGGGCAGAACAGGCTGAAAAGTATCATAGCGGCGACATCAGCCGTGAAGACTATGACAAATGGCGCTATAACTACCCGAAATATGATGAAAATTCCGGTTATGTTAAAGTCCCGTCACAGGGACTCAGTGACAAAATGATTGAGGCTTTCAAAGACCGACTGAAAAACGATTAAATACAAGCATAAGAAAAAGAGCTATCAGACTTTCAAAAAATCTGATAGCTCTTTGCTTATTCTT
Organism: Oscillospiraceae bacterium; assembly: GCA_902769255.1. GTDB lineage: Bacteria > Bacillota > Clostridia > Oscillospirales > Acutalibacteraceae > RUG11462. The sequence goes on along the minus strand of CACXOM010000001.1, from coordinate 191,179 downwards.
ATGATAATTCAAATAATGTTGCCATTTTGTTGCCACAGAGGACAGTAGAACGGCGAAAAGCCTTTGTTTATGGGCTTTTTTAAGGGTATGAAATCATTCCCACTCAACTGTTCCCGGGGGTTTTGAGGTTATATCGTAAACTACGCGGTTTACATGGTCAACCTCGTTAATAATTCTATTTGAAACTCTGCCTAAAATTTCATAAGGGATTTTTGCAAAATCCGCTGTCATAAAGTCATCTGTTGTAACCGCACGGATTGCGATTAACTCGTCGTAAGTTCTTGCATCGCCCATAACGCCTACGGTTTTAACACCAGGCAAAACTGCGAAAAACTGCGCCATATTTTCAGCATAACCGCACCTGTCCATCTCATCACGCAAAATAGCGTCTGCTTCTTGCAAGATTTTGATTTTTTCTTCGGTTATTTCGCCGATTATTCTAACACCCAAACCGGGACCTGGGAACGGCTGACGCCATACCAATTCATGAGGAAGTCCGAGCATTTCGCCGACTTTTCTAACCTCATCTTTAAATAAATCTTTAAGCGGTTCAATAACGCCTTTAAACTGCACCTCATCAGTAATTTTTACTTGATTGTGGTGCGTTTTAATTTTAGCGGCATCGCCTTTTCCGCTCTCAATTCTATCAGGATAAATAGTACCTTGAGCAAAATAACCGTCACCGTAACTTTCTTTAATTTTATCAGAAAATACCTTATAAAATTCAGTGCCGATAATGTGGCGTTTATCTTCAGGGTCAGTATAACCTTTTAGCTTTTCATAAAATGTTTGTTGACAATTAACTCTGACAAAATTCAAATCAAAAAGTTTTGTAAAAGTTTGCTCAACAAAGTCGCCTTCGTCTTTACGCATTAACCCTTGGTCAACAAAAACGCAGGTTAATTGCTTGCCGACTGCTTTTGAAATAAGAGCCGCCGCAACTGATGAGTCAACACCGCCGGAAAGTCCTAAAACAACGCCGTCAGAGCCTACCTGCTCGCTAATTTCGGCAACTGTTTTTTCAATAAAACTTTCCATTTTCCACTCGCCAGAACACTCGCAAACATCATATAAAAACTTATAAAGCATATCTTTACCGTTTTCGGTATGATTAACTTCGGGGTGAAACTGAACGCCGTAAAATTTCTTATCAACATTTTGCATTGCAGCAACAGGACAATGCTCGGTATGAGCGACAATTTCAAAACCTTCAGGCGTTTTACTAATATAGTCGCTATGGCTCATCCAAGAAGTACCAACGCTTGGCAAATTCTTAAACAAAATACTGTTTTCATCATAATATGTTTTAGTTTTACCGTATTCTCTTGCGGTAGCCTTGCTTGCGGTAGCAACAGAACCGCCGAGTGCATATGCCATAAACTGACATCCATAGCATATACCCAAAATCGGAATACCGAGTTCAAAAATCTCTTTTGAATAATGCGGACTTGTCGGGTCATAAACGCTGTTAGGTCCGCCTGTGAAAATAATGCCTTTCGGGCTTAATTCTTTAATTTTTTCAATCGAAACAGTATAAGGCAAAATCTCGCAATATACATTAAAATCACGCACTCTGCGAGCAATTAACTGGTTATACTGTCCGCCGAAATCAAGGACAATAATTAATTCTTTTGCCATTTTTCTCCCCCTGATTAAACATTAATTTCAGGCATTTCGCCACTGATTTCGTTGTTTTTCAAAATAGGCTCAACAATATTTTTGATAAAACTTTCAACCTGTTTGTCAGCCATACCTATAAAGTTTTTAGGGTTCATAACGCTTTGCAACTGTTCCAAAGACATACCAAAGCGTTCATCATTTGCAATTCTTTCAAGCAAATCGTTAGCCTTGCCCTCTTCTTTAACTGCTTTTGCGGCAGCCATTGAGTGAACACGAATTGCCTCGTGAAGTTCCTGTCTGTCACCACCGAGTTTTACAGCGTCCATAAGAATATTTTCAGTAGCCATAAACGGCAATTCAGCCATTAAACGAGCGGTTATAACTTTGTCATAAACTACAAGTCCGTCTGATACATTAATAACAAGATTTAAAATTGCGTCAACTGCCAAAAATCCTTCGGCAACCGAAATTCTCTTGTTAGCCGAGTCGTCAAGAGTTCTTTCAAACCATTGTGTAGCGGCGGTAATTGCAGGGTTAAGCGCATCGCACATAACATAGCGTGAAAGCGAAGCAATTCGCTCGCTACGCATCGGGTTGCGCTTATAAGCCATTGCCGAAGAGCCGATTTGACCTTTTTCAAAAGGCTCCTCAACTTCTTTCAAATGTTGCAAAAGGCGAATGTCGTTTGAAAATTTATGAGCCGATTGAGCAATTGCCGACAAGCAATTTAACACTCTTGTATCAACTTTTCTTGAATAAGTTTGTCCCGAAACTGCGTAAGTTTCTAAAAATCCCATTTTTTCGGCAATTTTTTTATCAACTGCATTAATTTTTTCAATATCACCGTCAAAAAGTTCTTTAAACGAAGCCTGTGTGCCAGTTGTTCCTTTTGAGCCGAGCATTTTAAGGCGTGAAATTACAAAATCAATTTCATCAAGGTCAAAAGTTAAATCTTGAATCCAAAGAGTAGCACGCTTGCCTACTGTCGTAGGTTGAGCAGGCTGAAAATGTGTAAAAGCAAGAGTCGGTGTATCTTTATATTTTACAGCAAAATCCGATAAAAGTTTAATAGCGGTTAAAACTTTTGAACGAATAAGTTCAAGGCCTTTTTTCATAATGATAATATCGGTATTATCACCAACAAAGCAAGATGTTGCGCCTAAATGAATAATACCTTTAGCGTTAGGACATTGGTCGCCGTAGGCCTTAATATGCGACATAACATCATGACGGGTTTGTTTTTCATATTCTGCGACTTTTTCGTAATCAACATCGTTTACATGAGCCTTTAACTCATCAATTTGCTCATCAGTAATATTTAAGCCTAATTCTTTTTCGCTTTCTGCTAATGCAATCCAAAGTTTTCTCCAAGTGGTAAATTTCATATCCGGTGAGAAGATATACTGCATTTCTTTTGAAGCATATCTCGAACAAAGCGGACTTTCATAACTGTTTTTCAAAGACAAACACCTCTCAATTTATTATATATAGATTAATTATATATTTTTTGTAGCAATTTGTCAACAAAAAGGGACTGTTAAAAACTAAATTCTACTATATTATTATTTTTTGTGAATAAAGACCCTAAAATTTAGTAAAATAACAATAAAAGGAGTTGTTAAAATGGTTTACTTATGGGCTTTTTTAATAGGCGGTTTATTTTGCCTAATCGGGCAACTTTTAATTGATTATACAAAACTTACCCCTGCAAGAATTTTGGTGTCTTATGTGGTTGCAGGCGTAGTTTTAACCGCAATCGGACTTTATGATTATTTAATTGATTTTGCAGGTGCGGGCGCAAGCGTTCCGCTAACGGGTTTTGGTTATGCAATTGCAAAAGGCGTTGAAAAAGCAGTTTTAGAAGAAGGATTTTTAGGCATATTCAGCGGTGGCATTTCCGCAACTGCAAGCGGAATTTGCGCTGCAATAGTTTTTTCTTATATTATCGCTTTGTTTTGTAAATCAAAATCGCAGTAAAAAAAGCTGTGCGAAACGCACAGCTTTTTTAGTTTTATTTAAAATCCTAAATCTTCATTTACAAGAATTACTTTAATTTTGCCGGCAGGGCGTGAAATTCTTGTGGTAACAATATTGCAACAAATACATTCGGGCGTTTTGCAGTCAGCACAAATACCTGTTTTCAAACAACCTGTTGCCTTGCCAAAACGCTGAACATTAATAGGTGCGGCAACTGTTCTTGCTCTGTTTAAAGCGTGCTCATAACCTTGAACAACCTTGTTCATTCCTGCAATAACAATAACATTTTTCGGACCAAATATAAGTGCTGCACAGCGGTTGCCGTTGCCGTCAATATTAATCAACTGACCGTCATCGCAAATTGCATTGGAACTCATTATGTAATAATCGGCAAAAAAAGCTTCTCTGGCAACATCTTGCCCCTCTTTTGCATTTTCACGGTCAAGAACGTTATAATTACCCTCTTTTAAAGCTTGTTTCAAACCAATTTCTTTAGCGGTTGCGGTACCGCCCCAAGAAACAGTTGAACCCTCTTCAATGAGTTCGAGTGCGGTTTTCAAAGCCTCTTCCTTATTCTCGCAATAATAAGCCTCCATAAAGCGAGATTTCATATTTTCAATAACTCTGTTTGCCAATAATTTATTTGCTTCTTTTTTTGGACTCATTATATTAACCTCCTAAAATTATGACCTTCCTTTAAAACTTGTTCTGCATTTCGGACAGGTAATTGTTATTTTTCCTTTGCCTTTCGGCACACGAAGTTTAGCAGTACAGTTAGGACATTTAAAATATTTATAATTCTTGTTCTTTTTCACAGGGTCGTTTGAATAAACGGTATTATAATCATCTTTATTACTCTTTTTAAACTTTGCTAAAAAGCGTAAAAATGCGTCATTTTCTTTTTGCCTTTGGGCAATGTTTTTTGAAAGAAATCTTACAAAAAACAAAACTATTAATAAAAGTTGAACTAAATAAATAATTCTGTAAATCAAAAATAGCCCGAATACTCGAAAGAAAATATTTAAAAAACCTAAAATTAACGCAACCACAATTAAGCAAATGTTCAGTTCGTCATTTCCACGTCTGCCGAACATAAATTGCATTAATTTTTGAAACATAACAAACACCCTTTCTTTTGATGTTTTTATTATAATACAACGAAACCAAAAAATTGTTAATAAGCGGTAAACATTTTTAAAAAAATGGTTGATTTTTCGCAAAGAATTTATTATAATTAACACAGAGTATGAGTAAAAAAGTAGTTAATATGTCAGAGTTTATCAGAATGTTAAGATTTGTGCTGTTTTCAATCAGCGCAGGAATAATTGAATATACATCATTTGCAATGCTTAAGGAATTGATAAAACTTTTTTGGGAATTGTCATATCTTATAGCACTTATTTTATCAATTTTGTGGAATTTTACGCTAAACAGAAAATTTACATTCAGGTCAGCTAATAACATTCCGATTGCAATGTTAAAAGTTGCTGCTTATTATGTTGTATTCACACCGCTTTCAACTTGGTTAGGCCATTATCTTGCTGATATTCTTTTGTGGAACCAATATATCGTAACAGCAATCTGTATGCTTTTGAACTTTATAACAGAGTTTTTATATCAACGATATTTTGTTTTTGGAAAATCTATTGATACAAATGTTAAAGCAAAACAAAAATAAAAAATTTATATCAAAAAACCGACTTTTCAGTCGGTTTTTTCTTTATATTTCACCTTTTGATTTTGCTTTTAAATAAGCGTTTATAAAGCCGTCTAAATCGCCGTCCATAACTGCGTTGATATTACCGTTTTCAAAATTTGTTCTATGGTCTTTTGCAAGCGTATAAGGCATAAAAACATAAGAGCGAATTTGCGAACCCCAAGCAATTTCTTTTTGAACACCCTTAATATCTTCAATTTTATCAAGATGTTCTCTCTCTTTAATCTCAAGAAGTTTTGATTTTAACATTTTCATCGCTTGGTCACGGTTTTGGTGTTGTGAACGCTCATTTTGACAAGCAACAACAATTCCGGTAGGAATATGCGTAATTCTGATAGCGGAAGAGGTTTTGTTTACATGCTGACCGCCTGCACCTGATGAACGATAGGTATCAACCCTCAAATCTTCGGGGTTAATGTCAACCTCAACATCATCGTTAATTTCAGGCATAACCTCAAGCGAAGCGAATGAAGTGTGTCTTCTGCCCGAAGAGTCAAACGGCGACACTCTTACAAGTCGGTGAACGCCCATTTCACCTTTTAAATAGCCGTAAGCGTTTACACCCTCAACAAGCACAACTGCGCTTTTCAAACCTGCGTCATCACCGTCAAGATAGTCAAGTGTTTTAGCAGTAAACCCGTGACGTTCAGCCCAGCGAGTATACATTCTAACAAGCATTTCGTTCCAATCTTGCGCCTCGGTTCCGCCTGCGCCTGCGTGGAATGTTAAAATTGCGTTATTCTCGTCATATTCACCGCTTAAAAGCGTTGATAAGCGCATATTTTCATAGTCAGATATAAATTTGTCAACGCCAGATTTAACTTCATCAACAAGGCTATCGTCTTCTTCCTCATCAGCCATTTCAATTAAAACAAGCGTATCGTCATAAGCGCTTTTTAAATCTTCATAACCTTTAACGGTATCTTTTAAATGACTTGATTTTTTAAGCACTTTTTTAGAGTTTTCAACATCGTCCCAAAAACCTTCTTGTGCCTGTTTTTGTTCAAGTTCTGAAAGCTCTTTTTTAACTTCATCTAAATTTAGTGCATCTTTTAAGTCTTTTAATTCATCTTCAAAAGCAACAAGTCTTTGCTTTTGCTCCTCATAAATCAGCATAAATTTCCTCCGTTATATTTAGAAACTATACAATACCAGCCTTTTTCGTTATAGGTTTCAATTATTTCAAAATCAGCAGATTTTAAAACGCTTAAAACTTCATCAACTCTGCTGTCAATTATTCCCGAAGTGATAAACAAACCATTTGGCTTAATAAAATCAGAAATATTTTCACATAATCGAATAATTACATCGGCAACAATATTAGCAATGCAAACATCAAATTTACCTGTTACTTTTTCAGCCAAATCACCGCATAAAATTTTATATTCAGGCTCCCAAAAACCATTTTTTCTGCCGTTTTCTATTGCAGTTTTTACCGCTAATTTATCAATATCAACGCCAAGCGATTCTTTTGCGCCTACTAAAAGCGAAGCGATTGACAAAATGCCCGAACCTGTACCTATATCTAAAATTTTGTCACCAGTTTTAACATATTTTTCAATAGCGGTAAGACAAAGTTTTGTGGTCGAATGAGTTCCTGTACCAAAAGCGGCACCGGGGTCGATTTTAAGTATTTTTCTGTCTGTTTGCGGTTTAGACTCCCATTCCGGCAAAATAAGCAATTTTTCGCCTATTTCAGTAGGTTTAAAATACTTTTTCCAATTATTAGCCCAATCTTCTTGAGAGATATTGCCTGTATCAATCTCACATTCGATATTTTGCGCCTCAAACTGATATTTAATAAAATCAACAGCATCATTAGGGTTATTTTCATTATCAATATAAATATGAATAATCGCTTTATCACGCGGTTTTGCAATTAATTCTTTATCAATCAAATCAATATGAGCGATTTCTTGAGCCTCATTTTCCAAATTAGAATAATCCTCGATATAAAACCCGTAAGGCACAGTCATTGTGCAAATATCGCAAGCCTTATCCATATCGTTAATATTAACTTTTACAAAAATCTCTGTCCAATCCATAATTTCACCAAAAACCTATATACAACAATTAAATCCGACAAAGATTTGTCGGATTTAATTAAAATTAATTTAATGATTATTTATTGAATATTGAAGAAACATCATCATAAAAATCATCATCGTCATTACCTGCATCAACATTAAATGATGTGTCGTTTGACGGTTGTTTAGGCATTTCAGAAGCGCCTGTAGCAACAACTGTGATTTTAATTGTATCTTCAAGTTTATCATCAAACATAATACCCCAAATAATATTTGCATCTGGGTGAGCAGCTTCTTGAATGATTGTAGAAGCATCTGAAACTTCGTCAAGACCAATGTCAGGTGAAGCGTTAACGCAGACAATAAGACCTTTAGCGCCTTGCATAGATGTTTCGATAAGCGGACTTGTAATTGCTTCGTGAGCAGCAGCCTCAGCCTTATCTCTACCTGATGCAGAGCCAACGCCCATATGAGCGTAACCAGAATCTCTCATAACCGAAGATACATCAGCAAAGTCAAGGTTAACTGTTGCAGGCATTTTAATGAGTTCAGAAATGTTTTGAACACCTAAACGAAGAACATCATCAGCAATTTGGAATGCGTTTAAGAAAGTAATTTTCTGTTCTGAAATTAATTTTAATCTTTCGTTAGGAATTACGATAAGCGAGTCAACATGACCTGCTAAATCAGCAATACCTCTTTCAGCTTGTTCCATACGGCGTTTACCTTCAAAAGAGAAAGGTTTTGTAACAACGCCAACGGTTAAAATACCCATATCTTTAGCGAGTTGAGCAACGATAGGAGCAGCACCTGTTCCTGTTCCGCCACCCATACCTGCAGTAACAAATACCATATCGGTACCTTTTAAAGCAGCGATAATATCGTCTTTAGACTCTTCAGCTGCGCCCTGACCGATTTCAGGTTTTGCGCCTGCGCCTTGACCATGAGTTAATTTTTCACCGATTTGAATTTTTTCATCGGCTTTAGATTTCATAAGCGCCTGTTTATCAGAGTTGATAGCAACAAACTCAGCGCCGTTAACGCCGGCGTCAACCATACGGTCGATAGCGTTTCCGCCGCCACCGCCAACGCCAACTACTTTAATTTTAACAACTTCGTTAATTTCATTGGTAACTTCAATACTCATAATTTTTTATCCTCCAAATATGTAAAAATCCTGTTTATACACATTATTTGTTATATTTTAACATAAACTACAAATAATTTCAACCTTTATTTTTATATTTTAAAAAAATATTTTAATTTTTATTTTCCTGCTTTTTCGCCTTTTTCAAGTTCTCTCGGAATAAAACTTGCCTCGTTTTTGCTTCCTGGTATTCTGCTTAAATTTAAAGTACCTGTTTCGGCGCTGTTATTTCTTGAAGTTAAAACCGCTTTTGCGTGGGTTAATTTTTGCTCAAGATACGAATCAGAACCCAAAAGCATAACTATTCTGTTGCTATAAGTTACTCTTATATCGTGCATATTTTCATAATTTATAAGCGTTATTTTACCGATATCTTTTTCTAAAAAAGCACTTATAATCTTATTTGTTTTTTGAAGAATTGTCTCCTTTTCGTCTTCTTTAAATGAAATTTTCTCGCCGATTTCTTCGGTTTTAGGTGTAACACCTCTTATTTCAGTAGCGTTTTTTGTAAATTTATCGCTAACATCTAAAATAAGTCCATCATCGCCTACGACTATGTAATTGCCTTTATATTTTATTTGAGAAAATACTTTATATTCGTTTACTTTAACTTCCAATGTAAAAGGTAATTTTTTATTAAATTCAATATTTTTTATAAAAGGCATTGTTTCTTTTACTGCGGAGGTTGCCCTGCTTTCGCTTGCAAGCAATAAGTTATCGCCTTTTACAACACCTATTGCAGATGAAATCTGCTTATCAGAATATCTTTTATTATTAACAATATTAATATTTTTTATAGGGAAAAACACCGTTATCGACAAAATTGTTAAAGTTGTGCCTAAAACAACAATTAAAGAGAATATTAAAAAAATTCGCATTCTTGCTTTACGGCGTTTTTGAGAAATGTATTTTTTAGGCTTTTTTTCCTCAGTTTTAAAGTCTTTTTTATTTATTTCTCTTGTTTTTCTTTTTTCTGGCGAATTGGAAGTTTTTTTCTTCTTAAACTCAATTTTTCTATTCCTTTTCTCTTTCATTACTCTTTCTCCCGTTTTATGTCTGCTCCGAGCAAACTTAGATTATATTCAATATTTTCATAACCTCTGTCAATGTGGTGCAACTGTGTTATATTTGTAGTTCCGTATGCCATAAGCCCTGCACACACAAGTGCAGCACCGCCACGCAAATCGGTAGCCTCAACATCTGCACCGTAAAGATTTTCTACACCTTCAACTACAGCAATTCTGTCATATATTTTAATATTTGCGCCCATTTTATTAAGCGCCCCTATTGCATTATATCTGTTTTGAAAAATGGTTTCTTCAAAAATAGTAGTGCCGTTTGCAATTGCGCTCATTGCTATTATCGGCATACCCGAATCAGTAGGAAAACCCGGGTAAACAAGCGTTTTTATATGCGCAATTCTGTTTAGCTTTTTCGGCGAAGAAATTTTAAGTTCGTTTTTTACAAAATTCATTTCGCAACCTGCTTCACGAAAAGCAAAAACAACCGGCTCAATATGTTCGTTACAAATATTCTTAATGCTGATTGTGCTACCCGTAGCAGCTGCAAAAGACATATAAGTTGACGCTTCTATTCTATCAGGCAAAATGCTGTGATAACAACCGTGAAGTTTTTTAACGCCGTTAATTACAATGCAATTTCCGCCTGCTCCTGAAATATCTGCTCCGCATTTGTTTAAAAAGTTTTGCAATTCGATTATTTCAGGCTCTCTTGCCGCATTATGTATTAAAGTTTTTGTGTCGCTAAGTGCTGTAAGCAACATAATATTTTCGGTTGCGCCAACGCTTGGAAATGGCAAATTTATAGAAGCGCCTTTTATTTTGTCGGTGCTGCAAGCAATTTTTCCTCTTTGCTCGACAATGCAGACGTTCAGTTTTTCAAAACTTTTAATGTGAATATCAACAGGTCTCGGACCTAATTCACACCCACCCGGTAAAAATAAATTTGCCCTACCTAATTTTGCGGTTAAAGCCCCTAAAAATACTATTGAAGAGCGCATTTTGCTCATTAAATTTTTAGGAATATTGTCTTTAAGATAACCTGAATTTAAAATTTCAACCCTATCTTCTTCTCTTGTCACTTTACAGCCGAGATATTCTAATATTTCAATTGTATTATCAATATCAGAAAGTTTCGGACAATTTTTTAAAACAACCTTTTCATCGCACAAAACACAAGCGCACAAAATAGGTAAAGCGGCGTTTTTTGCGCCGTGGATTTTTACTTCTCCGCAAAGTTGCTTTCTGCCGTTAATAACAAGTTTTTCCAACAAAACACCCTCTAATCATAAAAATTCAAACGCATTTTATTTTATGACTAAAAGGGCAATTTTGTTATTATTTCTTATTTACTAAATTTAAAATTACTTCGCAAATTCGCTCATTTGCATCAAAAACAGCGGTTTTTTTAGCGTTTTCGCTCATTTTTTGTAATTTTTCTTTGTTGTCAATTAATGATTTAACCGCTTGGATTAACTTTTCACCTGTTAAATCTTTTTCTTCTATCAAAATTGCCGCATCATTATCTGACAAGGTTTTCGCATTGTAAAACTGATGATTTTCAGCAACATTCGGTGAAGGAATAAGTATTGACGGCATTCCTTTAACCTGCAATTCGCTGATTGTTGACGCACCTGCTCGGTTGATTACCAAATCAGCCGCCGACATACACAAATCCATATCATATATGTATTCTGTAATTCTTAAATTATCTAAATTTTCATAATCAACGCCTTTTGAGCGGATTAAGTCGGGCATCCAACTCATACCGTATTTTCCAATAGCGTGAAAATGATAATATTTTTTTGTGTTAGCGTGCCAGCCCAATACTTCGGCTACCGCCTCGTTTACAGCTCTTGCGCCTAACGAACCGCCAAGCGATAAAATCATAGGTCTGTTATCAAGGCCGAGTTTTTCTCTCGCCTCTTGTTTTGTTGTGCTTAAAATAGATGGTCTTACAGGGTTGCCTGTAACGGTATATTTACGATTATTCGGTAATCTTTTAATTGCCTCGGGCATTGCCACCATAACTTCATCAACATATTTACAAAGAGTTTTAGTGGTAATTCCCGGAAAAGCGTTTTGCTCGTGAGTTGCAGTTTTAATGCCCATTTTAGAAGCTTTTCTAAGAACGGGACCGCAAGTATAACCGCCTGTTCCAACAACAACATCGGGCTTTAATTTTTCTAAAATTTTACCTGCCTGAGAGGTAGATTTAAATACTCTGTAAAGAGCAATTGCATTTCTTTTAATATTGTTTAATGTAATTTTTCGCTGAAAACCGGCAACATCAATCGGGTAAAAATCATAACCTGCTTTTGGAACTAAAGTTGCTTCCATACCCGTTCTGTTACCTATAAAACTTAAATTTACATTCGGATATTTTTCTTTTAATGTTCCTGCAACTGCCAATGCGGGATTAATATGACCGCCTGTTCCGCCTGCAACAAAAACTATATTCATAAAAATCCCCCTAAACTTTTTCTACTTTTGAACTTCGTGAAATATTTAAAACAATTCCCATTTGAACAAGTAACATTACAAGCGAAGTTCCGCCGTAACTGAAAAACGGCAAACTGATACCTGTGTTTGGAATTGTGTTAGTTACAACTAAAATGTTAAGCACCGCTTGCAAGCCTACTTGGAATACAAGACCGATTGATAAAAGCATTCCGAATTTATCAGGTGCTTTTAGCGCAATTACAAAACCACGCCAAACTAAAAGACCAAATCCGATTATAATTAAAGCAGCACCTATAAAGCCTAATTCTTCGCAAACAACCGAAAAAATAAAGTCGTTTTGAGGTTCAGGCAACCAAAGATATTTTTGATTTGATTGTCCTATTCCCCTGCCCATAAGTCCGCCTGAGCCTATTGCAAGCAGAGATTGAATTGTTTGAAAACCTTTTCCTCTTGTGTCAAGCCAAGGGTCTTGCCAATATTTTATTCTGTCGCTTGCATAGCTTATTAACCCAGTTATAATTGCAAGAACAAAGCCGGAGGCGCCAAGAATCGCCATACCGCCGACAAGTTTCATGCTCATACCGCCGACAAACATTAAAACAAATCCAATTGTAAAAAGCAAAATCGTAGCTGAAAGGTGATTTTCGGCTAAAACAAGACCGCAAAATACACCAATTATAAACAAAAGAAATATTTGATATTTAAAATTAGTCATTCTCTTTTGATTTTTTGCAATTAGAAATGATAACAAAAGAATTAATGCAAATTTACCTATTTCAGACGGCTGAAATTGAATAAATCCTAAATCAAGCCAGCGGTGAAACTGCCCTTTTTGCGCCGGTGTAAAAAGCACGCCTACCAACATTACTAATGTTACAAAAACTATTACACCGAGAAATTTTTGCCAAATGTGATAGTCAATTCTTGAAACTACCATCATCAAAACAAAACCAAATACTGCAAAACCTAACTGTCTTAATATAAAATAATAACTACTGCCCCTATTGCTTGCGGCATATGGCGCAGAAGCCGAAAAAAGCATAATAAGACCTACTACCGTAAGCCCTGCTACTAAAAAGAAAAATGTTAAATCAAATTTCCCTGTCTTTTTAAAATAAGACCGAAATGAAGTTTTTTTATTTACCCTCTTTTCGCTTTTTTCAGCCAAAACTTTTTCCCCTTTCAAGTTTTACTTAATAATTAAAAATGCCAATATACAACCAATCAGAGTTACAAAAGAAAATGCAATAACGATTTTATTTTCTTTCCAACCGCAAAGTTCAAAATGATGATGAATAGGACTCATTTTGAATAATCTTTTACCGTGAGTTAGTTTAAAATATGTTACTTGAATAACAACAGACAATGCCTCTAATAAATAAAGTATACCTGCTAAAATAAGAATAATAGGTCGGTTAATGAAAAATGACATTGCTACAACCATACCGCCCAAAAACATTGAGCCTGTATCGCCCATAAACACTTTTGCAGGGTGTAAATTCCAAACCAAGAATCCTATTAAAGCGCCACAAAGCGCTGCAGCAACTACAGTTGCCTCAAATCTAAAGCATAAGCTTGAAGCTATCATAAAGAAGAGTGATACAACAACGGTTACGCTTGAAGCCAAACCGTCAACACCGTCTGTAAGATTTACAGCATTTGTAAAGCCGTAAATAAAAACAAATGCTATTGGCCAAAAAATAATACCAACGCCCGAAACTATGTTAACAAGTCCAACAAACGGAATATAAGTTGTTTCAAGTCCTGTTAAATAAAGCGTTAATAAATAACAAGCTGCAACAAGCGCCTGCAAAACAGTTTTTTGACGAGCTTTTAAGCCTAAATTCTGCTTTTTAACCGCTTTAATGTAATCGTCCATAAAACCAATTGCAGACATAAACAAAGCCATAACTATGCCTGCTAAAAACCTAATTGTTTCGTTAGAAGTATGAAATACGCTAACATATTCAGCATTATTTGATACCACTTTTGCTAAAACAAAAGCTACGACAACGGAAACCAGCGTACCTATAATGAACATAATACCGCCCATAATAGGTGTGCCCTGTTTATCTTTATGCCATTTTGGACCAATTTCAAGAATAGTTTGCCCAAAATGCAATTTTTTTAAAAACGGAATAAACTTAAAACCTAATGCAAATGTAACCGCAAAAGCGACAAGCGCCGCAATTGAAGGAATCATTTTAACAACCTCCTATATTTTACATTTTTGATAAGCAATCTGCTATAACTTCTCGTTCATCAAAATGAATTGTGCCATCAGCCAAAATTTGATATGTTTCATGACCTTTTCCGGCAAGAAGTATTATATCATCTTTTTCGGCATTTTTCAACGCAAATTCAATAGCTTTCGCTCTGTTTTCAATAACTTTATAAGGAGTTTTAATTCCTTTCATTCCGACAAGTATATCTTCAATAATAAGATTTGGGTCTTCACTTCTCGGGTTATCGGAAGTTACAACCACAAAATCCGAAAGTCTTGCCGCAATTTCGCCCATTATAGGTCTTTTTGTTTTATCTCTGTCGCCGCCGCAACCGAAAACGGTTACAAGTCTGCCTACTTTGATTTTATTTAGCATAGTGCACACATTTTCAAGTTCATCTGGAGTGTGTGCATAATCGATTACAGGGGTAAAATCTTTATCGCAAGGAACAAGTTCTACTCTGCCTTTTACTGCTGAAACTTCGCATAGTCCCTCAACAACCTTGTTGAAAGGTATTCCTATGCAAATTCCGACAATTCCAGCCGCCATGCTGTTATAAACCGAAAAAATACCCGGTGTTGAAATTCTAACTCTTCCTATATTGCAATCAGTAACCAACTCATAATTTACACCGTTTGGCAAGTATTTTATCTCTTTTGCAACATAATCCGCCTCGTTAATTTCAGTTGAAAAAGTTTTAACAGGACACTCGCAAGAATCAATAACCTGTTTAGAATAATCATCATCTAAATTAACAATTGCGCATTTTGCCATTTTAAACAGTTTGAGTTTAGCCTGCAAATAGTTTTCCATTGTAATATGATAATCTAAATGGTCTTGTGTAAGATTTGTAAAAACTGCGCACTCAAAATCGAGATTATAAACTCGTTTTTGGTCAAGCGCATGAGAAGAAACTTCCATTACAACATATTCGCAACCTGCTTTTACCATTAAATCAAACAACGACTGAAGCTCATAAGCATCTGGAGTGGTGTTTTTTGCCGGCAAAATGCTGTCGCCAATAATGTTTTGAATTGTGCCTATAAGACCCACTTTTTTGCCCTGTTTTTCAAGCAAACTTTTTGTCATATATGTAACAGATGTTTTGCCCGAAGTGCCTGTTACACCTATAAGTTTTAATTTTTTAGCAGGGTTGCCGAAATAGTTTGCGCAAAGCAAAGAATAAACTGCTTTTGTATCATCTACAATAATTTGATTATCAAGCCCTAAATCTTTTTCGCAAAAAATTGCAGCAGCACCGTTATCATAAGCGGATTTTGCAAATTTGTGGCCGTCTGTTACCGTACCGCAAATGCAGAAAAATACAGAGTTTTTTACAACTTTTCTTGAATCGCACAATACTGTTGCGACCTCAAAATCTTTAATATAGCTCGGTTTTTCTTGGTAAATTTCTGAAAATTTCATAGTCTAAATCAACTCCTTAATTATTCTACAGTTACTATTTCTCTGAAACTTACGGTAACAACCGTTCCAGCATCAACTTTTTTACCTTTAGGCACAGATTGCGCATAAGCGGTTGAATCTGAAGTATTACCGTTAATATACATATTTAAGCCTGCCTCGACTGCTCGATCATTTGCCTCGGAAACGGTCAATCCTTTGAAGTCAGGCACTTTTACCTTTTTCTTTTTAGCTTTTGAATCGGTATATAAAACAACTTTACCGCCCGAAGGAATAATTGAAGAACCGTTTGGCGATTGCGCTGTTACAGTCTTTCCGTCTCCTATAACTGAACAAATAAGACCTTTGCTTTTGATTTCTTTTTTAGCATCATTAACCGATTTGCTTACAACGCTTGGCGTTGAAACCGCAAGTTCTTTTGCTTCGGAATCGGTATAATTTGCCGAAACGCCTAAATAAGGCAATATTTCTTCAAACATTTTGCCAACCGAAGGAGCTACTAATGTACCGCCGTAAGGGCTGTCAACACCGGGTTCATCAATAAGCATAAGTATTGCTATTTGAGGGTTATCTGCAGGGGCAATTCCGCAAAATGAGCAAATATATTTTTTAGCCTCGCCCTCTTTAGTACCTATATCGGTTTTTTCAGCTGTACCTGTTTTACCGCCGATTCTATAACCCGGTACATAAGCATTTTTACCTGTTCCCTCGCTTACAACGCCCTCAAGATAATTACAAAGAGCTTTTGAAGTATCTTCTGAAATTACCTGACGAACAAGTGTTGAATTTACAGTTTGTTTTACATTGCCGTCAGAATCCTGAACTTGTTTTACAACGTGAGGTTGATATAAATAACCGCCGTTTACCGCTGCTGAAATAGCGGTAATAAGTTGAATAGGCGTAATTTTTAACGTTTGACCGAAACTTTCAGAAGCCAATTCAACATTTGTCATAAGGCCTGTTGTGTTATGAGTGCTTGAAGAAGACTCGCCCGGCAAATCAACGCCTGTTTTATCTTCAAGTCCGAAAGACTTTCTGTATTTCATAAAATTCTTCGCACCCAATCGTTGACCTATTGTAATAAAGGCTGGGTTACAAGAGTTCATAAAAGCCTGTGCGAGCGATTGATGTCCGTGTCCCTCTCTGTGAGCGCATTTATAAGTTCTGTCTGCTATTTTAATATAACCGGGGCAATCAAAAGTATCGCTATCAAATAAAGTTTTTTCTTCCAAAGCGGCGGAACCGGTAATGATTTTGAAAACCGAACCGGGTTCGTAAATATCTGAAACCGCTTTATTTCGCCATTGTTCTTGCATTGCGGCAGATTCAATTTCA
Organism: Oscillospiraceae bacterium; assembly: GCA_902769255.1. Classification (GTDB taxonomy): domain Bacteria; phylum Bacillota; class Clostridia; order Oscillospirales; family Acutalibacteraceae; genus RUG11462. The sequence goes on along the minus strand of CACXOM010000001.1, from coordinate 174,227 downwards.
GCTTTTTCTTTTTTGCTGATTTTACCGTCGTTGCTTTCTTTTTTCTTTTTTACCTCTTTTTTAACTCTGCTTTTTAAAGTAAGTTTAAAAGGTTCGTTAGGGTCAAAATCGGGTTTTGTTGCCATTGCAAGAATTTCGCCCGAATTTACGTCCATAACAATACAAGCAGCTCTATTGTTTACGCTGTTTTGTTCAACATTTTCCTGCAAATGTTTTTCCACAACCGACTGAATGTACTCATCTATTGTTAAAACAACTGAATCTCCCTCTTTGGCATCAACCACCTTTTCGTATGAGAAAGGCAGTTCAGCGCCTGCTGGAGTTTTTGCAGCAATAACTCTGCCTGCAGTTCCTGTGAGAACATTATCATATTGTGACTCAACACCGCCGAGTCCCTGATTGTCTTTTCCGACAAATCCTAAAACGGTAGATGCCAAATTTCCGTTTGGGTAATATCTTTCATTAGTTTCAGTCAAACCAATAACCGAGCCTAATTTTTCTTTTGTGATATATTCTCTAATTTTTGTAGCCGCCTCTTGCTCTACAGGCTGACCTATTGTTTCGTAATTAGTAGATTTTTTAAGTATTTCTAAAACTTTTTCTTTTGTATATTTCTTTTGATTTAAAAGATTAGAAATGTTTTCGGCAACCGAATCTTTTACTTTTTCATCCATATTAGAAGGTGCAACAAACAACTGCCAAACAGTTGCGCTGGTCGCTAAAACATTCATATTTTTATCGTAAATATTGCCTCTTTTTGCTTTTGTGACAATATCTTGAAGCTGTTGCTGTTCAGCAAGTTTTGAATATTTTTCGCCGTTTACAAAAATTGTGTTTATAAGTCCGTAACCCGTTGAAACAGCGCCGAAAACAACAAAAATAAGCAATACAACTAATGCTCTATACCATATTTTTCTTTTGTTTTGTTTAGCCATAAAACATTAGTCTCCTTTTCAAGTATATAAATTCGGCAAAAACGAGAGCCAATTTTTAACCCTCGTTTATATATTATTTCGATTCTCTTTGTGATATTCTATTATTTATCAATAACTTCAGCATAGTCGTTTTTTGAAGTATCAATATAATGTACCTGCGCCGCCGAACGTTTTTGCATACCCATTGCGCTTGCCTGCTCTTCTAAAGTCGAATAAGAAACAACCTTTTCAAATTCAACGTCTAATCTTGTTTTTTCGCTGTTAAGCGTGTTTATAGTTTTATCAGCTTTAGCAATAGCGTTTTTGGTATCGTTAATTTCTGTTCGCATATAAATATTAAAGCAAACTGCCAACGCAATTATAATGCTTGCTGCTGCATAAAATAGAATGTTTCTGTTATATTTTGCACGTGAAGATGCAACCGGAAATCTTTTAATTACCGCTTTGTGTTCTCTGCGTTCTCTTGGTGCTGTAGTATTTCTTGCTGCTCTTTCAAGATTATAAGCGTTGCTTGTGTATGCCATTTTTCTTTCCCCTTTTTAAATTTTTTCTAATATTCTCAGTTTTGCGCTACGACTACGCAAATTTTCTTTTAGTTCTTGCTCGCTTGCCACAATTGGCTTTTTATTAATTAGCTTTGCCCTTGGTTTTTTTCCGCAAACACAAATCGGAAAATCCGGAGGGCAAGTGCAACCCTGCGTAAATGAATTGAATTTTTGCTTTACAGTCCTGTCTTCAATTGAATGAAATGTGATTATTGATAGCCTTCCGCCGCTTTCAAGCATTTCAAAGGCATCGTCTATGCCTTTTTCAACTTCGCCCATTTCATCGTTTACGGCAATTCTTATTGCCTGAAAGACTTTTCTTGCCGGGTGTGCATTGCGTTTAAATTTATTCGGGTAGTTTTGTGAAACCAAATCAGCCAATTCTTTTGTCGTTTCTATCGGCTTTTCGGCTCTTTTTTCAACAATTGCTTTTGCAATTTTGAAAGAAAATTTTTCGTCGGCATATTTGTAAAAAATGTCGGCGAGTTCTTTTTCCGAATAATTATTCACAATGTCTGCGGCACTAATACCGCTTTTGCTCATTCTCATATCAAGCGGTGCGTCGCTGTGATACGAAAATCCTCTTTGCGCAGTATCTAATTGATAAGAAGATACGCCAAGGTCGAGCATTAAACCGTTTATTTTTTCTATTCCGTATTCTTTTAAACTTGATTTTAATGAAGAATATTTTTCATTAATCAAGATTACGTTCTCAAACTTTGAAAGTCTTTGTTTGCAAGCACTAATAGCATCAGGGTCTCTGTCAAAGCAAAAAAGTTTTCCCTTTTCGCTTAACTTTGAGGCGATTAACTCGGAATGTCCGCCTCCGCCTGCCGTACCGTCAACATAAATTCCGTCAGGGTTAATATTAAGACCTTCGACCGTTTCGTAAAGCATTACGCTTTTATGTGAAAACTCAGCCATTTTTATATCTCACAATCCAAAAGCGCTTGTTCAATGTTTTCTTCGTTAATTTCGCCAGTAACTTTTTCCCATTCTTCAGTATTCCAAATTTCAACTCTGTTTGAAGCGCCGATAATAACCGCTTGTTCGGACTCTTTTAAATGAGCATATTCTCTTAAAACCGCCGGCAAAAGCACTCTGCCCTGCGAATCATATTCAACTTCAGTTGCGCCCGAGAATAAATGTCTTTGGAGTTTAGCTACTTTAATATAAGGTTGGTTGTTGATTTTAGAAACCAACTTGTCCCACTCTTCAGCGGAATAAATGAACAAACAAGGTTTAAAATCCAATGATTTGGAGATTACAACAGTACCGCCTAAAGCGTCACGAAGCTTTGCAGGCACAAACATACGGCCTTTTTTATCAATATTGTGTTGATATTCGCCCATCAAGCCTAACATAATGCTGTTGCAACTCCTTTCTTTTTTGTAATTTCATTAAAATTACTTCATTTTTGGTGTTTTTTGGCTCAAAAATCAGTTTTTTTGCACCACTTTACACCACAATCATTGTCTTTCGCACCACTTTTTAATTAAATTATACCAATTTTTTATCAAATTTCAATAGCCAATAGCACAAAATGACGAGTTTTTTTAATATTTTTTTGAAAAATATGCATAAAAAAATAACCAACCACAATATATTGTGGTTGGTTAGAGTTTTTTAATAGAACAAATATTCGATTGTTAGTTAAAACACGCTTAAATAATTAGTTTTCTTCAACAGATGCAGATACTGTTTTTTGTTGACGAAGCGATGCTCTTGCTTTTCTAACATCAGCTAAAGTTTGAGTTAATTCTTCATCTGTTTTCTTCATTAAATCATCAACAAAGGTTTGAGCAGCACTTCTCATCTCTTTAGATTTAACCTGAGCGCCGTTTACAATTTCAACTGCTTTTGCTTGAGCAAGTTTTGTAATCTCTTCTTCAGCAACTAAAGCTTTTGCTTTATCTTCAGCGCCTTTGATAATAGTTTCAGCCTCTCTTTTTGCAGTATTAATAATATCTGCTTTTTCTGCTACGATGCTTCTTGCTTGTTTAATTTCTTGTGGCATATTAAGTCTGATATCATCGATATAATCACGAAGTTTATCAACGCTTACCACCTTTTTGCCTGCAAAGCCTACAGAGTTATCAAGTAACTCATCAATTTGTTCAAGTAAATCTTCAATATTCATTATATTTACACGCCTTTCTTTTCAAATCTTTTTTTAATATCTTTATAAATACAAGTCGGAACGAACTTTGAAATATCGCCGTTCAAACTTGCTATTGACCTAACCATAGAAGAACTTAAATATAAGTTTTCGGAACTTGTTGTAAAAAACAAGGTTTCAGCTTCGGGATTAAGTTTTTTATTTAGTAACGCCATTTGAAATTCATATTCAAAATCAGACACCGCTCTTAACCCTTTAACAATAGCAATTGCATTATTCTTTTTAGTATAGTCAGCCAGCAAACCGTCATAAGAATCAACCGTTACATTTTTAAGTCCTGCTTCATCAACGCAACGCTGAATAAAATCAACTCTCTCGCTTGATGAAAAAAACGGTTTTTTATCGGCATTTACCATAGTAACAACAATTACTTTATCAAAAACAACCGAAGCACGCTGAATAATATCAAGATGCCCTTTTGTAATCGGGTCAAAACTGCCGGGACAAACTGCTATTCTTTCCATAAAAAATCAGTCCTCCCTCTTTTTATAATAAGAAATAAAAATATTTCCGTATTTAACTGTTTTCTTTAAGTGAAAATCACCGTAACAATCAAGCAACTCGCCTTTATTAGCATATTCGCAAACAATAATGCCAAAGTCACTCATTTTTTCAACCAACAATGGCATTATTTCATTTATAATACCTTTATTGTAAGGAGGGTCAAGAAATGCGATATCAAAAGTTTCATTTGCAGTTTTAATAAATGAAAATGAATCTTTCTCAACTATTGTTGCGCTGTTTTCTAATTTGCAATTTGCTAAATTCTGTTTAACAGCCTTTAAAGAAACTTTTGAATTATCAACAAAAGTGCAATGCTTTGCACCTCTGCTTAAAGATTCAATTCCGAGTTGCCCGCTGCCTGCAAACAAATCAAGAATGTTTCTGCCCTCAATGTCAAACTGTAACGAAGAAAAAACCGCTTCTTTTACTCTTGCAACGGTAGGACGAACATCAAGCCCTTCCGGAGTTATAAGTTTTTTACCATGAGCCGAACCTGTAATAACCCTCATATTTCTCTCCATTATAATTTATCTATTCTATTATCGCACTTTTACTACCCTTTTGTCAACCTTTTTTTACTATTTTTACTGTTTTTTTCTTATTTACGATAATAATTATATATATTTTCCGCCGTTTTTTCGGTTATTCCCTGCACTTTAATCAATTCATCTTTTGTGGCGGTAGCAATTTTATTTATATCTTTAAAATGCTTAATAAGACTTTCAGCTCTTCTTTTGCCTACACCCTCAATATCCGTCAACTGCATTTCAAGCATGCTTTTTTGTTGCTTTTTATGGTGATAGCCTATTGCAAAACGGTGAACTTCATCTTGAATTGAAGAAACAAGCGTAAACACCGCTCTTGTTTGTTTTATTGCGATTTCACCGTTTTTGCCTACAATTGCTCTTGTTTTGTGATGATTATCTTTTACCATTCCAAAAGTTTTATCTGAAAAGCCGTATTTTTCAACTATCGGCAAAACCGCATTTAACTGCCCAATACCGCCGTCAAGCAAAATCAAATCAGGCAATACGCCAAAGCCCTCTTCGCCTTTGTGGTTTTCATATTCTAAAAACCTTCTTTTCAAAACTTCACGCATTGAGCCGTAATCGTCTTGCCCTAAAAAAGATTTAATTGTAAACCTTTTATAAGCCTTTTTGTAAGGCACAGCGTCTTTAAAAACGACCATACCCGCAACATTATTTTCACCTGCGGTGTTTGAAATGTCGTAAGACTCAATATATTTTGGCAGATCTTTTAAGCCAAGCAATTTTTGAAGTTCATCTAACACTTTTGTGTTTTTAATAGAAAGCCCGTCAATTTTTGAAATGCGTTCCGCTGCGTTAAGTCTGCACATTTCAACCAACTTTTTCTGTTCGCCTTTTTGCGCAAAAACAATTTCAACCTTTTTGCCGCTGTTTTCGCTTAAAAAGCTTTCAACCTGTTTCCTGTTTTCAACCTCACCGTCAACTAAAACTCTTTTCGGAATATCTTTTCTTATAGAATAATATTGCATAATAAACTGCTCTCGCTTTTGCTCGGGCGGTAAAATATCATCTACCAAAAAATGCTCGTCATCACAAAGTTTATAGTTTTTAAAGCGAAAAACCTCAAAACAGTCTTTCTTTTCACCTTTTACAAAAGATATAACATCTTGGCTTTCAAAGCGTGACATAACCACTTTTTGTTTTTCTGACAATTTCTCAATTGCAATAATTTTATCACGCAATTTTGCCGCTTTTTCAAAATCAAGATTTTCTGAACACTCTTGCATTTCAGCTTTTAAAGATTTAATTGTATCAGCGGAACCTTTTTTCAAAAAATCAACGGCGCTGTTTACCGATTCAACATAATCTTTTTTAGAAATTTTGTTTGCGCAAGGCGCAGAACAAAGCCCTATAAAATAATTCAAACAAGGGCGAACATTTGCCTTTTTTTGAGAAGAAAAAGTTTTATTGCAAAGGGGCAATTTATAAATCTTTTTCGCTTCTGACAACGCCTGATTTAAAAAATAACTCGAATAATAAGGGCCTAAACATTTACCCTTTGGCATTTGCTTAACCGCTTTTAATCTCGGGTACTCATCATCGGTAATGCTTATATAACTGTAACCTTTATCGTCTTTTAAAAGAATATTATATTTAGGCATATATTGCTTAATAAGCGAACACTCCAAAACAAGCGCCTCAAACTCGCTGTCGCATAGAATATAATCAAAATCTTCTACACGAGCGACCATTTGACGCACTTTTTCAAGCAGGTTTTCCTGCGAAGCAAAATATGAGGTTACTCTGTTTTTAAGCGCCTTTGCTTTACCTATATAAATAATATCTTTATCGGCATTTTTCATAATGTAAACGCCGGGCAATTTGGGCAGAGATAACGCTTTGTCTTGCAATCTTCTAAGCCTGTTTGTCAAGTTATTTTAAAACCCTTTCGCACAAAGATTTAAACTCATCAAAATCCACAAAAATATTTATTGCCTCTAATAAATTGTTGGTTGTAAGATTTTCGGGCAAATTCAACTCTTTTAACACAATTTTTCTTTTTTTCAAAGAGTCTTTACCGCCTGAAAGCCCTAACTCAAACAAATCGGTCTTTTTAATCTCTTTTCTTTTATTTTCGGTTTCATCGCTTAAAATACCAAATTTATTAAATGTTTCTTTTAAAATTTCAACATCTATTCCCTCAACGCCTAATTTTCCTTCGGCGCTTTTTTTGCTTTTTCTCTTCTCTTTTCCAAAAATATCGGGAACAAAAACATTAATTACTTCGGCGTTATTATCAACTGCTTTTAAAACTCTGTTTCTAATAATAAGACCTGCGCTGTCGGAATCGGTCAAAATAATCAAACCTCTTCTTTTGGCGACTTCGTTTATATATGAGAGTTTTTGCTTATCTTTAAAAATTTCAAAACCATTTGTTACAATTATCGGCGCATCAATAATTGACGACAGTTTGATTTTATCATATTTGCCCTCAACCACTACCGCCTGTTTTATTTTAATCATACCTGTTTAGCCTTTATATTATGTCCTCTCAATGTTTCAATAAGTAAAATAATTGTTTTTTCAAGCAACATTCTTTCGTTTTTTTCGTACCCTTTCAAACCGCTGTCTGCTTCGTTTAAAATATCAAAACACTTTTCAAGCGTAGAAACCGAAAACTTTTTCGAATACTTTGCCGCATTATCTAAAACAAAAAGTCTTTTTTCGGAATAATTAAAAGTTTCGGCAATATCTCTCGGTTTTAAGCCTTTTTCAACCGCAGTTTTAACCCTATAAATATCAATAAAAGAGTCGGCAACTGCGTTTACAATTACAATAGGTTTAAAATTCTTATCAAGCAAATCAGAAAGAATATTTAAACTGCCAGAAACATTTTGCGAAAGAATTGATTTTGGCAACATATATTGAGTCGCTTCGGGCGTTTTAGCGCAAATGCGGTCAATATCAGCCTTTGTTACATAATCTTTGCAAAATGCGCAAAGTTTATCGACTTCGGCTTCTAATTTTTTCAAATCTTTACCGACTGTTTCAATCAAATATCTTGCAACATTAGAATCAATTGCGGTTTTCTTTTTTTCGCCCCATACTCTAATATATTTAATTAAATCAGCATCAGTTTTAAATTTACAGTTTATAACGCTACCATATTTTGAGGCGGTTTTGATAATAGCGCTCCAAGCGGACTTTTTATAATCAACCTCCAAAGCGTTATAAACAAAAACCAAAACGCAAGTTTCGGGTAAATCTTTAAAAATTTCTTTTAAAGAATCAATTTCTTCTTTTTCTTTTACAGAAACATCAAAATCATCAATCAAAACGCATCTTTTTTCGCTCATAAGAGGAAATTGGTACACTTCATCGGAAATTTGTTGAACACTCGCCTCTTTGCCGTCAAGTTTGCGATAATTCATTTCGGGTAATTCTGTAACGGCTGTATCACTAATTGATTTAACATATTTTTGTTTTAAAAAGTTATCTTCACCGTAAATAAAATAAAGAGAACTTAAACTTTTAGCTTTAATTTGTTGTAATAATTCATCGCCTGATATTTCCGCCAATTTTCACACCTCTTTTATCTTTAAACTATCGCTTAAATATACCGCTTTATTCCCTTCTCGCAAAGAATAAGAATTAAAATATTTAGCACATTTATTTTCTTCTTGCTCTTCAAAACTGAAAATTATCGCTTTTTGGGCGTTTAATTTTTCAATTTTATTTGGAACGCCTTGATTAAACACCGCTAAATCACATTTTAAATATACAGACGGCAATTTTTCAAGGTTAAAAAGTTTATCTACAACTAAAACCGAGCGTTTACCGTTTGAAATATACAACGCTGTACTTCTTGAAACGGTAATAAAATCTATTCTTATATTATTATAATTTATTTCTTCTATATTTTCAATGTTTTGTTTTTTAGCATTAATTTTATATGTATTCTCATCTAAAACCCTTGTATTAAGCAAAGCGCTTTCAGTTTCAAATTCACTTGAGAGCATAACACCGCTTGAAAAAGAGTCTTCATCGGCATTAGGCAAAATCAAACAGTCAATTTTTTGCGAATTGCTTTTGTTAAGCATATATTTTGTTTTTCTGTCGCAATATTTTCCGCCGTAATCAACAACTATTGATTTATCATTATTAGACACCAAAATATTGACTGCTCCGCCCGAATTTTGAATGTACATTTTTACATTATTATTCGGCAAAACGCAGTATAACAAAATTGAAAATAAAAATACATTTACACACAGTAATGACGTTGTTTTTATAAGCTTGTTTTTATTGATTTTATAATAATAAAAAACAAATACCGCCGCCGAAATAATTAAAAGACAAATTGCAAAAGCAATTGCAACAAAATCATAATCAATTGAAATTTGCGAATATTTAAATTTCGATACAAATTTTGCAACTTTTATTATTACAAGCGAAAAAACATCGTTTGCACCGCCTAAAACATAAGGCAAAACAGGTAAAAACTGCAAAGTACAAATTAACACGCCTAAAATCAGCACAATTGTAATAAAAGGCGACAAAACAGCATTTACAAAAATTCCCGCAATAGAAAAATAACCAAAATAAATATAAACAATCGGCAAAGTGAAAATAATTGCCGCAGCAGACTGCAAAATACTAATAGCAAAAGCAAAAAACAACTTCGAAATCACATTTTTGCCCAAGCGCTGTTTAAACTTATTAAACAAATGCTCAAAAGAAAGCACAATACCTAAAGTCGCAGTAACAGACAGCAAAAGCGAAACGCTTAAAGCAGAATAAGGATTTAAAAGAATTAATACAGCAAGCGCCAGCCCTATTGAGTTAAAAGCGTCACCCTCTCTGTTAAACAAGTTTGCCGCTAAAACCATTATCATCATAACGCCTGCTCGCATAAGCGAGAATTTGAATCCTATAATCACCATAAATACAATTACAAATGCAATTGCAATTATTGAAGACTTTTTGCGTGAGACGCCCAAAAGTGCTAAAAATGCGAACAAAAATCCTGTTACAATTGATAAATGCAGTCCCGAAGTCGCAGTTGCGTGCAAAATACCGCACCGCTGAAAAGCGGTATATAAATCGTCATCTATTCCCGATTTATCACCGAAAACAATCGCTTTTGTAACGCCAGCACCATATGTCATATTTTTGTTAATTTCGCTTTTTAAACTCTCACGGAATTTTGCGATATTAAAAACATCATTTTTGTGAATTACCTTTACGCTTTCGATATTGTAAACATAAGCGGAAAAATAAATTCCTCTGTCAATTTCGGCATATTGGTCTGAAAAATCAAAAGTACCGCTTATTTCATCGCCCGGTTCAATATCTAACTTATCATAACAAAACAATGAAAACTTGATATTACTGCCGTCAACCGCTTTAAAAACATAATCAAATCCTGCTTGAGAAGTTTCAGGATAATCAGTTAAAGTTCCGCTTATTCTAACATTCTCTTTGCAATAAACAGAATTATAAGTTTCAACATTTTTATTAAACAAAAATGTGTTAAAAGAAAACAGCGCAACGATTGCTAAAAGTAACAAAACAACAGGAATTTGCCATTTTTTAATTATTAAACATAAAACAAACCCTAAAAGTGACGCTATGCTTAACAAAAGCGCAAAAATTTGCCCGTAATTTATCGAAAAAACGGTAACAAAAAATGAGGTAAAACCTATTGTAGCGAATATTCTACGCATAAGATTTCCCTCATTTCTGATTTATTCTTTTATTTTTTTAGTTTCTTTTTTAATTAAAGTCGGCTTTTCTTTGCCTAAAACACAATTTTTCGTGATAACTACGCTTTCAATTCCTCTTTTTGAAGGAATTTCAAACATAATATCCATAAGCAATTTTTCAATTAAGGAGCGAAGTCCTCTTGCACCAGTTTTGCGTTTTATTGTTTCTTTCGCAATTTCTTTTAAAGCGTCATTGTCAAATTTTAAATCAACGCCGTCTAACTGCAAAAGTTTAACATATTGCTTTATGATTGAGTTTTTAGGTTTAACCATAATTTCAACCATATCGTCAACAGATAAATTAGTAAGTCCCGTTACAACAGGAAGTCTGCCGACAAGTTCAGGAATAAGACCGAATTTAACTAAATCTTGATTGTTAACTTTTTCGATAAGTTTATCGGTATTATTGTCATTATTATCAGCAATTTCAGCACCGAAACCGAGTGTTGACTTCGAGCCTAAACGCTTTTCGATAATCTTTTCAATGCCGTCAAAAGCGCCACCGCAAATAAACAAAATATTTGAAGTATCAATTTGAATAAACTCTTGCTGCGGGTGCTTTCTTCCGCCTGTCGGAGGAACATTTGACACCGTACCTTCGATTATTTTCAAAAGCGCTTGCTGAACGCCCTCGCCCGAAACATCTCTTGTTATAGAAGTGTTTTCAGACTTTCTTGCGATTTTATCAATCTCATCAATATAAATAATACCTTTTTGCGCTTTTTCAACATCAAAATCTGCATTTTGAATTAATCGAAGAAGAATATTCTCAACATCTTCACCAACATAGCCTGCCTCTGTTAAAGTGGTTGCATCAGTAACCGCAAAAGGCACATCAAGCGCTTTTGCAAGCGTTTGGGCAAGCAAAGTTTTACCCACACCGGTAGGTCCTACCAAAAGAATATTCGATTTGCCGATTTCAACATCGTCAATATAATCTTCCTGCATTATTCTTTTATAATGATTGTAAACAGCAACACAAAGCGCTTTTTTCGCATTTTCCTGACCTATTACATAGTCGTCAAGAATTTTTTTAAGTTCATTCGGTTTTTTAACCTCAAACTTAAAGTCGCCACCTGATTTATGAGGGTGTTGCTCAAAAATTTCTTCACCAATAACCGCTGCGCAAAGTTTAATACATTCATCGCAAATAAAAACTCCGTTAGGACCTTTTACCATTTGATTAACCTGCGCTTCGTTTCTGCCGCAAAAAGAACAATGAGCTGTTTTTTTATCGTTGTTAGGCATTAATAACCTCCGAATTTATCTCTTCATTACCTTGTCAACAAGTCCGTATTCAACCGCTTCTTCGGCTGTAAGCCAATTGTCACGGTCGGTATCAATTGCAACTTGTTCAATTGGTTTTCCTGTGTTTTGTGCTAAAATTCTATTTAATCTTTCTTTGGTTTTCAAAATATGTTTAGCGGTAATTTCAATTTCAGACGCTTGACCTTGCGCACCGCCTGAAGGCTGATGAATCATAACCTCGGCATTTGGAAGAACATATCTTTTGCCTTTTGCGCCGGAAGAGAGCAAAAATGCGCCCATTGAAGCCGCCATACCCATGCAAATAGTAGATACATCACATTTTATATACTGCATTGTATCATAAATTGCAAGACCTGCCGAAACAGAACCGCCGGGGCTGTTGATATAAAGGCTTATATCTTTATTCGGGTCTTGACCCTCTAAAAAGAGAAGTTGCGCAATTACGATTGATGCGGTTGCGTCGTTAACTTCATCTGATAAAACAATAATTCTGTCGTTTAAAAGACGAGAAAAAATATCATAAGAACGCTCGCCTCTGCTTGTTTGTTCTACTACATAAGGTACTAAACTCATAATAAATCTTTCCTTTCTAAAACCGATAAAACAGTTTTAGCTAAAAAACTAAAACTGTTTATTCAGATAAAATTAGGGTTAATTATGCTTTTACTTCTTCTGTGATTTTAGCATTGTCCTTAATAAATTCAGAAGCCTTTTTAACTTTTAAGTCTTTTAAAAGTTCCTCTTCAGGTAAAGAGGATTTAATTTTATCAAGTTCCATGCCGTACATTTCCGAATACTCTTTGTATTGTGCTTCAACATCTTCAGCAGTTGGCTCAATTTTTTCGAGTTCTGCAATTTTTTCAAATGCCAAACGCATTTTAACTTGTTTTTCAGATTGCTCTTTATATTGCTCTTTGAGTTGGTCAAGAGTAAGTCCCATATACTGCATATAAGTTTGCATATTAAGACCCTGCATTTGCAATGTGTAATCAAAGTCTTTAATGTTTTCCATAACTTTGTTATCAATCATTGCCTGCGGAATTTCAGCTTCGAAACCTTTTAACATTTCTTCGATAAGTTGAGTTTCTACCGCTGTGTTAGCTTCTTTTTCTTTTCTTTCAGAAACTTTTTTCTTTAAATCTTCTTTTAATTCGTCAACTGTTTTGAATTCGCTAACATCTTTAACGAAATCATCGTCAACTTCAGGTAAAACTCTTTCTTTAATTTCGTGAAGTTTGCATTTGAATACAGCTTCTTTACCCTTTAATTCTTCAGCGTGATAATCTTCAGGGAAAGTAACATTAACGTCAAACTCTTCATCGATTTTTTTGCCTACGATTTGATCTTCGAATCCAGGAATGAACTGACCTGAACCGAGTTTTAACGAATAGCCCTCTGCTTTACCGCCTTCAAACTGCTCGCCGTCAACATAACCGTCAAAATCAAAAACAACAATATCATCGTTTTGAGCTGCTCTGTCTTCAACAGGAACCATTGCTGAGTCACGCTCACGAAGTTTATCGATTTCAGCGTTAATATCTTCATCGGTTACTTCAACAGAAGGTTTTTCTGCTTTAAGACCTTTATAGTTTTTAACTTCAACTTCAGGTTTAACAGTAACTTTTACCGAAAACTCAACGCCCGATTTATCCATTGATTTCAAATCAAACTCAACATCTTGAAAATCAACTATTTCAACGCCTGCTTCTTTTGCAGCCTCGTCAATAGCGGCAGGATAGCATTCGTTAAGAGCATCTTCATAGAAAACATTTTCGCCATATAATTTTTCAATAATATGTCTTGGCGCTTTACCCTTTCTGAAACCTTTGATTTCGATTGTTTTAGCATTCTTTTTAAACGCTTTTTCAACCGCCTTTTCAAATGTTTCGGCATCAATTTCTACCAACAATTCATATCTGTTAGTATCAACCTTATTAGATGATTTTAAACTCATTATTGACATCCTTTCAAAAAATATCCGTTTTTAGATATAAAATTTACTAATTATTCGGTTTTTACACCGTTACAAGTGATTATAACATAAAACAAATAAAAAATCTACTGTTTTTTAACATTTTTTATATTTTTATTTTCACAGGGTTAAAATCAATCATATCACAACTGATACATTCAAATTTAATGCCGTCATATTTGCCGTTAAACGCTTTATAAGCGCCTGCTTTGTGTATATGACCGTAATAAACATATTTTATGTTATGCTCTTTAATTACCTTCATTATTTCTTCGCAAACGGCGTCTTTGCTAATCGGCGGATAATGCAAAAATAAAATCGGTGTTTTCCCTGTTTTTTCCGCTTCTTTTATCGACATTTCTACTCTGCCCGCTTCACGAAGTATTATTTTTTTATCGGCGGTATCGTCAAAAAACCAGCCGCGTGAGCCACAAACCACATAATCGCCCACAACATAAGCGTTGTTATACAAAAAAGAGATTGTATCAAAACCGTTTTCCGCCATGATTCTATTCATTTTTGTAAGCGATTCCCACCATAAATCGTGATTGCCTTTACCGATTATCTTTTTACCCGGCAAAGAATTGATAAAACGAAAATCCTCAATAGTTTCCGCAATTTTTAACCCCCACGAAATATCGCCCGGAATTACAATTGTATCGTCAGCACTAACTTGACTTTCTATATTCTTTTTTAACTTTTCGGTATAATCGGTCCAGCCTTTAAAAATATCCATAGGCTTATCAACAGAAAACGACAAATGAAAATCAGAAATTGCAAAAAGCGCCAATTAAAACACCTCTTTTCAACAGAAATGGGCAACAAAACAGTTGCCCACCTAAACTATCCTAAAAATTCCTTAATAAAGTTTTCCATTTCCTGTTTTTGAACACAGGTTTTGTGCAAAACTTCTTTTGTTTTAAGTTCTGCCAAAGATTTTGGAATTTTAGTATTTGTAACGCTTGAAAGTTTTTCAACCGTCAAAAATTCGGTTTGTGGAATTTCGCCGTCATAAACCGCAGGCAAAACAGATGCCGAGAATTTATAAGGCGAAGCAGTTGAAGCAATTACTGTTACGGTGTTATCGCCTGTTTTTTCAACATATTGGTCATAAACATTTACAGCAACTGCAGTATGAGTATCGCAAAGATAATTATATTCTTTAAACATTTTTGCAATAGTTTTACCCGTAGCCTCATCATCACAAAAACCGCCGAAAAATTCAGATTGAAGTTTTGCTTTTACTTCATCGTCAATTTCGTAAACACCTTTTGTTTTCAACGAAGTCATAAGTTCTTCGATTTTTGCTTCATCTTCATTGTAAAGGTGATATAAAAGTCTTTCAAGGTTTGAAGAAATAAGAATATCCATCGAAGGTGAAGTTGTGGTATAAAAATCACGATTTCTGTCATAAACGCCTGTATTTATAAAATCAGTCAAAATATTGTTTTTATTTGAAGCGCAAATGAATTTTGCTATCGGAATACCCATTTGTTTAGCATAATAAGCCGCTAAAATGTTACCAAAGTTGCCTGTTGGTACAACAACATTGAACTTGTCGCCTTTTTTTATTTTGCCTTGTTTAATCAAATCAACATAAGATGAAACATAATAAACAATCTGCGGAACAAGTCTGCCGAAGTTAATTGAGTTTGCAGACGAAAATTCCATATTTTTATTAGCCAAATACTCTTTCATTTTCTCGTCGCCGAAAATGTTTTTAACGCCTGTTTGAGCATCGTCAAAATTACCTTTTATAGCACAAACAGCAACATTGTTACCGCTTTGAGTTGTCATTTGGAGTTTTTGCATAGGGCTTACGCCGTCTTGCGGATAGAAAACTATAATTTTTGTATTGTCAACATTAGCAAAACCGTCAAGCGCCGCTTTACCGGTATCGCCCGAAGTTGCAACCAAAATTACCATTGTTTTGCCTTTTGCAACTTTTTTAGCCGAAGTTGTAAGCAAATAAGGAAGAAGTTGCAACGCCATATCTTTAAAAGCGCAGGTAGGTCCGTGCCAAAGTTCCAAAATGTTTTCGCCTTTTTTTACCTCGACAACAGGAGCGGGATTTTCATTTTCAAATGTACCCGTATATGCGCCGTTTACACAATTTTTAATTTCTTCATCGGAAAAGTCGGTCAAATAGAATTTCAGGACTTCAAACGCTCTTTGTTTATAGTCCATATCAATCAATTTATCAATCAATTCATCTGAAATTTTCGGGAAACTTTTCGGAACAAAAAGACCGCCCTCTTCAGACAAACCTTGACAAATTACCTTTGCCGATTCAAAATTTTGTTTTTTTCTCGTACTTGTAAATTCCATTTTGTTCACCTTTACATTTTTCTTATCAAAGATATTTTATACTATTTAGCGCCATTTGTCAAAGAATTTTAAAAAATTCGGCAGAATTCTCATAAAAAATCTTATTTGCTATGATTTTTCCGAGTTTTTTCACTAAAAAATCATAAAACAACGGCATATTTTCAACCTTTTTAATTGATTTATGAACATTGCAACCGTCAAAATCGCTGCCAAGCGCAATTGTTTTTTCACCGCCAAGCAACAAAAATCGCTCAATATGGCGAAACAAATCGTTAAAATCGGTTTCGGTTTCGCACAAAAACAGGTTGTAAAAATTAATTCCGACAATTCCGCCTATGTCTGAAATAATTTCAAACTGCTCGTCAGTTAAATTTCTTTTATGAGGGCAAATGCAAAAACTGTTTGAATGAGTTGCGATAAACGGTTTTGTAGCGATTTTACAAACATCATAAAAACTTTTTTGATTTAAATGAGAAACATCAAGCGTTATATTCTCGTTTTCAAGTTGTTTTACAACCTTTTTGCCAAAATCGGTAAGACCGCACTCAGATGCGACGCCGCCTGCAATGCCGTTTTCAGCATTCCAAGTTAGCGAAGCGATTTTAACGCCACACTCTTTAAACTTATGAATATTCTCAATATCGCCTTTTAAACAGGAAAGATTTTCGATTGATAAAATCGGTGTAACCTTTTCAAAATCGGTATTTTTATAAATATTATAAAGTTCAAAAAAGCGATTGTAAGCGTCTTGCCCTTTATATTTATCATCAATAAAACAAGCAAAAGTTTGCGTTGCTTTTTCAAACTTTGATAATCTTTTAATATCAATATCAAAATCATTTTGCGACAAACTTGCGTTTTTATCGGCGCATTTACATAAAGTATCGCAATGTAAATCAAAATATTTCATTTTACATATAACCCTCTAACTCAAAAGCAGACTCAATATGACGAACTTGGTGTTTTTTAACGCTGATATCACTTGACAAATAAACTTCTACAATATCGTATCTTGGTTGTTTTTCGCACTCTGTAGCCGATAAATAGCGGTTTGCGGTCATAAGTATTTTTTGTTGCTTTTGCTTTGTTACCGCCTCATATGGCAACGCAAACATATTTTCGGAACGGGTTTTGACTTCTACAAATACAATATATTCGTCTTTGCTCGCAATTATATCAATTTCGCCGTTTCTTGAACGATAATTAAGCGCCTCGATATTATAACCTTTTTGAATTAGGAATTTTGCGGCGATTAATTCGCCTTTTTTACCGTTTTCGTTTGATTTTCTCATTTATTTAAAATTTTTCCTATAAAAGTTTTTCGGTGAATTTTACAAGGTCCGAACTCTCGTAATTTTTCACAATGAAGCTTTGTTCCGTAGCCTTTATGGCGTTCAAATTCATATTCGGGGTATTCGCTTGCAAGTTCTAACATAAGTCTATCCCTTGTAACCTTTGCCAAAATTGATGCGGCTGCAATTGACATTGATTTTGAATCACCTTTTACAATAGCCTCGCTCGGTGTTTTGAGTTCAGGTGGCAAGCGGTTGCCGTCAATCAAAACAAAATCAGGTTTAACATCAAGATTATTCACCGCATTAGTCATAGCAAGATATGTAGCGTTTAAAATATTAATATCGTCAATAACTTCATTGTCAACCAACTGAATATTATAAGATATTGCTTTTTCAATAATAATATCGTAAAGTTTCTCTCGCTTTTTCTCGCTTAACTTTTTAGAATCATCAAGCCCTTCAATAACACAATCAACAGGTAAAATTACCGCAGCGGCACAAACAGGTCCGGCAAGCGGTCCTCTGCCTGCTTCATCAACCCCTGCAACTGTTTTAAAACCTAAATTTATTTTTTCTTTTTCAAAACTGTAATCGGGCATTATATTTCTCCTCTATTTTTCAAAAACCGCTTAATAATTAAGCGGTTTTTCCAAAGTTATTCTTCCTATTTTAGTATTTCTGAATTCTTCTAAAAATGTATTCGCCATTCGTTCGGTATCAACATCACCGCCCGAAATTTTCATACCGCGATTTTTACCCATTTCGGTAAGAATATCATAATCATCGGTATTTTCAAGGTCGCATTTTAATTTATATCTGTCAATAAGCATTTGCGGATACAACGCTTTTAATTCTTTAATTAAATCCATAGCAAGCAGTTCAACATCTAAAACAGTATCTTTAACAGAACCACAAAAAGCTAAATGCTCGCCTACCAAATTATCTTCAAATTTCGGCCAAAGAACGCCTGGTGTATCCATCATTTCAACGCCTTTGCCGATTAAAAACCATTGATTACCCCTTGTAACACCGGGGCGATTTTCAACTTTTGCGCGGTTTGTTCCGGCAATTCGATTAATAAACGATGATTTGCCGACATTCGGAATACCAACAATCATAACCTTTAATGTTTTGCCCGACATTCCCTTTTCTTCTAATTTTTTAATGCGCTCTTGCAAAATATTTTTAACGCAAGGGATAAATTTATTAAACCCTTTACCTGTTTTGCAGTCAATCGGAATTGCAACGGTGTTTTCATCGTTTAACTTTTCAACCCATTCGTTTGTAACGCTTTCGTCAGCCATATCGCATTTATTAAGCAATATTATTCTCGGTTTTGATTTTACCCACTCGTTTAATTCGGGGTTGCGTGAAGAATAAGGTATTCTTGCGTCAATTATCTCCGCAACTAAATCAATTAGGGGTAGTTTTTCACCGATTAGGCGACGGGTTTTCGCCATATGACCGGGAAACCATTGTATATTCTGCCTTTGCATAATTACCTCAATTTAAAATGTACTCATTTTATCAAACGGAAAAACTCTAAATAAAACTTTTCCCATAATATATCGTTCGTCAACTAACCAAATATCGCCTTTTCTACTGTCGTGAGAATTGTAGCGATTATCACCCATTACAAAGACTCTGCCCTTTGGAATTACCAATTTATCACCAAGATTTTGGCGTTTCATCTCTCTTTTAAACTCATCGTTTGGTGTGCCTGTTCCTAATGCATAATCTTTAATATAAGGCTCGTCAATTTCCTCATCGTTAAGCAAAACTTTGTTATCATCGGTAATTTCAATAGTATCGCCCTCAACCGCTATAACCCTTTTTACAATAGGCTCGTTAGCATTTTTGGCACCGTCTATATTATTAGGATTTCTCGAAATAATAACAATATCTTTTCTTTGAGGTTTATACATAAAATCAGAAATAATAAGCTGGTCAGAATCTTGCAACGTGTTGTTCATTGATTCACCGTCAACCTTAACCTTTCCCAAAAAGAAAGTAAAAAGCAAAACCACTACAACAAACGAAATAACCAAAGAATCAAGCCACTCTAACAAGGTGCTTGAAACAGATGATTCCTCTTCATTTAACTCGATATTATCAAATTCCTTTTCCAATTTCCATCACCAATCAATTAAAATTAATTCTTGAACAGTATAACACATTTAGCCAAAAAATAAAAGGGGGAATTTTAAATTTTTTGTAAACAAAAAGACGAATTTTTTTAAAATTCGTCTTTCAATGTTTAACTTATTTAAGTTTTTGTTTAAGTTTAGCCGCTTTGCCGACTCTGTCACGAAGATAGTAAAGTTTACTTCTTCTTGCAACACCTTCCATAACAACATCGATTTTAGCAACATTTGGTGAGTGAATAGGAAATACTCTTTCAATTCCGCAACCATATGCAACTCTACGAACTGTAATAGTTTCTGCGATACCGCTGTTGTTTTTAGCAACTACAATACCTTCGTAAACCTGAATTCTCTCTTTTTCACCCTCACGGATTTTTACATGAACCTTAACGGTTGCACCGATAGGTACTTCAGGCATATCGGTTTTGATTTGGCTTTCAACTAAATTTTTAAGTGCGTCCATTTTGACTTTCCTCCTATAAAATTTTCAGACATTCATACTACGAAAATTCGTACAGAGGACTGCCCGCTTCAATGTTTCGGTATAAAACCTTGCATTGACTCCACCCCGAATAGAAGTTCGGTGAAATCAAAAGCCTAAATATTATAACACTAAGACAATGTTATGTCAAGTGTTTTTTTAAATTATTTCGCTTGCGGCGCATTTTTAATAACCTCGCTGATAGAAGAACGAAAAATATTTGATAAATAACTTAATGTTTTTTCTTTATCTCTTATTGTTTTATCTTTAAACCAATCAATTAACATTCCTGAAATTGCCTCATTGAAAAACTCGCAAATAAATGTTTTATAATCTTCAACAATTTTTTTGTTTTGCTCTTTTTCTACCGCGTCAATAACAAGTTTAATAACATCTTTTAAATCAGCATCAAAAAAGCGTTTCATCTCTTCCCTGCCCATTGAATCATAAGCACAGCTTAAAATATGCTGGTTTTCATTAACATAATCTATAATAAACATCATTGCTTCTTCATAGTCTACAATTAAATCAAAGTTTTTCACAACCTCAATAGCCTCATCTTCAAGCATCCATTTCAGCAACGCATAAATATCTTGAAAATGATAATAAAATGTTTTTCTGTTTACCTTGCAATCTGCGACAATTTCGCTGACTGTTATTTTTGAAAAAGGCTTTTTCATCATAAACTTTTTTAAAGAAGAAGCCAATGTTTTTTTTGTGTTTAAAGATGTAACCTCGTGTTTCATTATTTTCACTCCTTTTTATTTATTATACACTTGTCCGATAAATATTTCAATACTGTTTGCCAAAATTTATTACACATTTGACCATTAAATGTCCGAATTTTACACAAATGTGTAAAAATTGACCGTTTTAAAAACATAAAGTTCAATTACAATAAAAATATAACCACTAAAAAGGCGGTGAAATTATGACAAACTGCATTTACAATATTTCTATGAAAACTTTGTTAGGAGTAAAACACGGCACAATAGAACTTTTTAACAGAGACGGTGTTATTACGGGATTTTTAAATATTCTCGGCAAACACAATGCATTTAAGGGAACGCTTGATAAAAGTGGGGTCTGTAAATTTTCTGGCAATTTTGTAACACTTGTCCAAACAATTCCTTATGAAGCGACTGGCTATGCTGATGATAAACGAATTGAATTAGACTTAATCGGCAAAAGATATAAATTTCACTTAACAGGTACAGTGTAAAGGAGATATAGAATATGTTAAAGTTCTCAAAACTTATTGTAAAGTTAAGAATTCCTATAATAATTATTGCTGTTCTGTTGTTAATACCATCGGTTTTAGGAATGGTATTTACAAGAACAAATTATGATATGCTCGACTATTTGCCCGATTCGATTGAAACAATGAAGGGGCAAAAAATATTAAAAGAAGATTTCGGAAAAGGCGCATTTTCTTTTTTGATTTTCGAGGGAATGAGCGATAAAGACGTTGCGAAAGCAAAAGATAAAATAGCAAAAATAGACCATGTTGAAACAGCTCTTTGGTATGACGATGTTTTGAGTTTAAACGTACCCAAAGAAATGTTGCCTGACAAAGTTTATGATGCTTTTAACGCTGACGATGCGACTATAGTGGCGATTTTCTTTGACACAGGAACATCAGAAGACGAAACAATGAATGCAATAGCAAAAATTAAAACGATTGCTAAAAATCAATGTTTTGTTTCGGGTATGTCGGCATTAGTTACCGATTTAAAAGATATTTGCGAAAACGAAGAACCGATTTATGTAGCAATTGCAGTTGTTTTATCGACAATTGTTATGATGCTGTTCCTTGATTCTTTTATTATTCCTTTCTTATTTTTAACTTCAATAGGAATGTCGGTTTTATTAAATCTTGGAACAAACTACTTTTTCGGCGAAGTTTCGTTTATTACAAAAGCGCTGGCGGCGGTATTGCAGTTAGCGGTTACAATGGATTACTCGATATTTTTGTGGCACAGTTATTCCGAACAAAAACAGAAATTCGGAGATGATAAAAAAAGCGCTATGGCACACGCAATTAAAGCGACAATATCTTCGGTTGTAGGTAGTTCGGTTACAACAATAGCAGGCTTTTTAGCACTTTGCTTTATGACTTACACATTAGGACTTGACCTTGGTATTGTAATGGCAAAAGGCGTTGTATTTGGAATTATAGGTTGTGTAACAACTTTGCCGGCTTTTATACTTATTTTTGATAAATTAATAGAAAAAACAAAACACAAACCGCTTATTCCAAATATGAAAAAGTTTTCCAGTTTTGTAGTCAAAAGATTTGTTGTATTTTTGATTATATTTGTAATAGCGGTTGTTCCCGCTTACATTTATACCGAAAAAACTAAAGATGAAACATATTATCAATTATCACAGGCGTTGCCTAAAGAGTTGGATTCGAGTGTTGCAAACACCAAACT
This sequence comes from Oscillospiraceae bacterium, assembly GCA_902769255.1. Lineage (GTDB taxonomy): Bacteria > Bacillota > Clostridia > Oscillospirales > Acutalibacteraceae > RUG11462. The sequence continues at coordinate 151,887 of CACXOM010000001.1, read as the reverse complement.
TGAAGAAAAATTCGGCGTTGGCGCAACTCATATGGTTTTGGCAGACGCAAATTTAACACCAAAAACAACTAAAGAAATGCTTAAAGACATTGAAAAAGTTGATGGTATTAAATATGCATTAACGCTTGAATCTGTTGTAGGTTCGTTAGTACCTGAAGAAGTTTTGCCTGATAAAATTAAAGAGATTTTTGAAAGCAACCGTTATAAATTAATTCTTATTAACTCCGAATATACAACCGCTTCCGATGAAGTAAATAAGCAATGCGACACTTTATCATCTCTTATCAAAAAATATGATAAAAACGCAATGCTTATAGGCGAAGCTCCTTGTACTAAAGATTTAATTGATATCACCGATAAAGATTTTAAAGTTGTTGATGCAATTTCAATAGCTGCAATATTCATTATCATTCTTTTTGTAACTCAATCAATAAGTTTCCCAATTATTTTAGTTGCAGTAATTGAATTTGCAATATTTATGAATCTCGGAATATCATCGCTTGCAGGTTCAAGTTTACCGTTTATAGCGCCTATTTGTATAAGCACAATTCAGCTTGGCGCAACGGTTGATTATGCTATTTTGATGACTACAAGATATAAACGAGAACGCAAAAACGGTATGGAAAAACACGAGGCAATTAAAATTGCACTTTATACCTCTATTCCTTCTATATTAGTTAGTGCATTAGGATTTTTTGCCGCAACATTCGGCGTTGCAATGTATTCAAACATAGATTTAATTAGTTCAATTTGCATATTAATGGCAAGGGGCGCAATAATCAGTATGATTTGCGTAATATTCATTTTACCGTCATTGTTTACGCTTCTTGATAAAGTTATTTGTAAAACCACAATCGGTATGTTGCCGAATAACAAGAAAGAAGGCTGATTTTATGAAAAAAACAATTAACAAAATAATTATTACTGTTTTATCTTTAAGCATTTTGTTTGGAAGTATAAGCGTTTATGCTTATAACACAACTTCAACCAAAAAAGCTGAAGAAAAAAGTGTAAAAACCGAAGAAAAAAGTGAAAAACAAAGCCAAAAATCTTCAGATGAAAAAAATTCTAAAGAAGAAACCGTTTATGTTATGACAAAGTCAAGCGGTGAAATCGATAAGATTTATGTTACAAATTGGCTCAAAAACAGCGAAAAGAAAAAAACAATAAAAGATTTTACCAATCTTAAAAATATTGAAAACGTCGGCGGAGATGAAAAATACACTATTGACAAAGAAAACGCAACTGTTTGGAATGCCGATGGTAAAGATATTTATTATAAGGGCGAAACCGAAAAGCAAATTCCTGTTGATGTTTCAATCAGTTACGCGCTTGACGGCAACGAAATTTCTGCAGAAGAACTCGCAGGAAAAAGTGGTAAAGTTAAAATTCGTTTTGATTATGAAAACCGCCAATTTGAAGAAAAAGTTATTAACGGTCAAAAAACAAAAATATATGTACCTTATATAATGCTTACCGGAACGATTCTCAATAACGACAATTTTTCAAATGTTGAAGTATCAAACGGTAAAATAATTAATGACGGCGATAAAACCTATGTAATCGGCTTTTCTTTACCGGGAATGAATGAAAATCTCGATTTAGAAAACACTAATATTGACTTGCCGAATTATTTTGAAATTACCGCCGATGTTACCGATTTTGAACTTTCTACAACCTTAACCGTTGCAACAAATGAAGTATTTAACGATATTGACCTTGACAAAACAGATGATAAAATAAACGAGATTGACGATAAACTCAACCAATTGACCGATGGAATGAATAAAATTATTGACGGCTCAAGCAGTCTTTATAAAGGAATTTCAACTTTGCTCGATAAATCTGACGACTTAATAAAAGGAGTTAAAAAATTGACAAGCGGAGCAAAAGTTTTAAAAGAAAAATCAAACGATATAGTTTCGGGAACCAAAACTATAAAAGATGCAACGGGTTTATTAAACGATAAATCTGGTGATTTATATAACGGTGTTTACCAGTTGTATTCTGGTCTTGGCACTCTTTCTTCTAATAACGACGAATTAAAGAGTGGCGCAAAACAAGTGTTTAATACCCTGCTTTCCGCTGCAAACACTCAAATAAAAGCAAACGGTCTTACAGTTGAAAAGCTTAAAATAAGCAATTATTCAAGCGTTCTTGAAAAAACAATTAATTCTTTAAGTGAATCAAATGTAAGAGCAATGGCAACTCAAACAGCAAAAGAGAAAATTACCGCCGCTGTTGAAGAACAACGAGCATATATCAAAACACAGGTTGAAGTTGCTGTAAGGCAAACTGTTCTTGAAAAAGTTCTCGCTACTATGAGTATGACTTATGAGCAATACAAACAAGCGGTTGAAGCAGGACTTATTTCGCAAGAACAACAAACACAAATTGACAACGCTGTTGAAGCACAAATGAATTCCAGCGACATAAAAGCAACTATTAATTCAAAAACTCAAGAAACAATAGATGAAACTATTTCACAAAAGCTAAAATCCGAAGAAGTGCAACAACAAATTTCAAAAGCGATTGAAGATGCTAAAAAAGGCGTTGAAAGTTTAAAAGAGCTTAAAAACCAGCTTGACAGTTACAACAAATTCTATCAAGGAATAAAAGACTATACCAACGGCGTTTCAAAAGCTTATAGTGGTGCAACACAACTTAAAAACGGTACTTATAAACTTAAAAACGGTACTGCCGAACTTAATGACGGCGCTGAACAATTAGCAAACGGCAGCAAACAATTTGCAAACGGAATTGTAAAACTTTACAACGGAATTGCAACATTAGATTCAAGCACTCCGAAACTAAAAAGCGGTATTAATCAACTAAAAGACGGCTCAATGAAGCTTTCTAACGGATTGAAAGAGTTTAACAATCAAGGCATTAAAAAAATTACCGATGTTTACAATAAAGATGTTAAAGAGCTTTATAACAGATTTAAAGCAACTGTAGAAGTTTCGCAGAATTACAAATCTTTTAGCGGTATTGCTGATAATATGCCGGGCTCAGTTAAATTTATTTACAAATCTGCGGAAATATCTAAATAAAATAATACAAACGGCGAATGAAAATTCGCCGTTTGTTAATTTTTTGTTAATTGCATTGACAAAACACACAATTAGATATATAATAACAGTTGAATGAATGCTCAATTGTTTGGAGGTTGGTGTAAAATGGATAAATATTCAGTAGGCGGAATGACTTGCGCTGCTTGTTCTGCAAGAGTAGAAAAAGCGGTTAAAGCAGTAGAAGGAGTAAATTCCTGCTCTGTAAATCTTTTGACCAATTCTATGACTGTTGACGGTTCGGCTGAAAAATCGGTAATAATAGATGCTGTTGAAAAAGCAGGTTACAACGCAAAAGCTTTTGGCGAAAACACTCGCAACAAAACAGACGATTTAGTTGATAAAACTACACCAAAACTGATAAAAAGACTCATTCTATCGGTTTTATTCTTAATTGCTTTGATGTATTTTTCAATGGGACACACTATGTGGGGATTCCCTCTCCCCTCATTTTTTGAACACAATCACATTGCAATAGGTATAACGCAAATGCTTCTTTGCATTATTGTTATGATAATTAATCAAAACTTTTTTATAAACGGATTTCGCGCGCTTTTCAAACGCTCGCCTAATATGGATTCTCTAATTGCTTTAGGCTCGTTAGCAGGTTTTGTTTACAGCGTTTATTCTTTGTTTAAAATAACAACCGTTTCAAGCGAGACGGCTATGAACATTTTGCATAACGACTTTTATTTTGAATCTTCTGCAATGGTTTTAACGCTGATAACAGTTGGCAAAACGCTTGAATCTTTTTCAAAAGGCAAAACTACAAACGCATTAAAAAGTTTAATGAATTTGCAAGCGAAAACAGTAAAAATTATAAAAGACGGAGAAGAAATAACAGTTCCTATTGAGCAAATTTCAGTAGGCGATGAATTTGTAGTTTATCCCGGTGAGAGCGTTGCGGTTGACGGCGTGATTTTATCAGGTGAAAGTGCAATTGACGAATCATCTTTAACAGGCGAAAGCATTCCTGTTGATAAAATTGCAGGCGATAAAGTTTTTTCAGGCACAATTAACAAATCGGGATTTTTAAGGTGTAAAGCGCAAAAAGTCGGCGAAGACACAACTATTTCACAAATAATTAAAATGGTTAATGATGCAGCTTCTTCAAAAGCGCCAATAGCAAAAATTGCCGATAAAGTTTCGGGCGTTTTTGTTCCCGTTGTTATTGCAATTGCAATAATTACTTTTATTTGTTGGCTGATTATTGGGCAAACACTTAACTTTTCACTTGCCCGTGCTATATCTGTTTTAGTAATCTCTTGCCCTTGTGCTTTAGGACTTGCAACTCCCGTTGCAATAATGGTAGGCAACGGAATAGGCGCAAAAAGCGGAATTTTGTTTAAAAATGCAACCGCTCTTGAAAATTTAGGTAAAGTAAATATTGTTGCGCTCGACAAAACAGGAACCGTTACCAAAGGCGAACCCTCTTTAACAGATATTATTCCTTTTGGTGATTATGAAAAAGACGATTTATTAAAAATCGCTTATTCGCTTGAAAAAAGAAGCGAGCACCCACTTGCTAAAGCGATTGTTGATTATTGTGAAAAAGATGATGCTGTCGCTTTTGAAATTGATGATTTTAAAGTAATTGCAGGCAACGGAATTTCGGCAAAAATTAATAATAATATGTATTTCGGCGGAAATTTCAAATTTATAAGCAAAATAGTAAAAGTAGATAAAACAACAGAAGAAGAGCTTGACAAACTGACTTCAAAAGGCAAAACACCGCTAATTTTTGCAAACGAAAACGAATTAATCGGAGTTATAGCGGTTGCTGATACAATTAAACCTGATAGCCCAAACGCTATAAAGAGTTTGCAAAAAATTGGCATTAAAGTGGTAATGCTTACGGGTGACAACGAAAAAACCGCTGAAGTTATTGCAAAACAAAGCGGTGTTGATGAAGTAATTTCCGAAGTATTGCCCGAAGGCAAAAAACAGATTATTGATAAGTTAAAGCGCAGCGGTAAAGTTTTAATGGTCGGCGACGGCATAAATGACGCTCCTGCTTTAAGCGCCGCTGACAGTTCTGTTGCAATAGGTGCAGGAACAGATGTTGCGATTGACGCTGCCGATATTGTTATAGTAAAAAGCGTTTTAAGCGATTTGGTTAAAGCAATTCGCCTTAGCAAATTAACAATAAGAAATATTCACCAAAACTTATTTTGGGCTTTTATTTACAATGTTATCGGTATTCCCCTTGCAGCTGGAGTGTTTATTGGTTTATTAGGCTGGCAGTTAAACCCTATGTTTGGTGCCGCTGCTATGAGTTTGTCAAGTTTTTGCGTTGTAACAAACGCTTTAAGATTAAATCTTTATAATTTAGAAAAAAATAGATTTTTCAAGAAAAACACACGAAAGGAACAAAAAACTATGGAAAAAGAAGTAAAAATTGAAGGTATGATGTGCGAGCATTGCGAAGCTCATGTAAAAAAGGCACTCGAAAGTTTAGATGAAGTAATTAGCGCAGAAGTTTCGCACAAAAAAGGTAGTGCTTTAATCAATTTAAAACAAGAAATTGATGATGAAAAGATTAAAAAAGCCATTGAAAACGAAGGTTATAAATTCATAGGTTAAAAATTCTTTTAAAAAGTAGCGTTAAGTTTTAAGCTTAACGCTATATTTTTTGCAAAAAAAGCTTGAATATATAAGGAATATATTGTAAAATGTTTAAAAGAAACGGAAGTGAATATATGAAATATAATATAGGATTGTTTAACGATTCTTTTCCGCCGACTATTGACGGCGTGGCAAATACGGTTTTTAATTATGCTGATATAATAACAAAACACGGTGGTCAATGTACTGTTGTTACCCCCCGCTACCCTAATGTTATTGATGATTATGATTTTGATGTATTAAGATACAGTTCTGTACCGATTTCAAAAAAATTAGGTTACAGAATGGGCAATATTTTGCCTGTAAAAGCTCTTTCTGTTTTAAAAGAAAAAAAGTTTGACTTAATTCATGTTCACGCTCCGTTTGTATCCTCTTTGGTCGCAAACGAATTAGTAGGTTTCAACAAAAAGAAAATACCTGTTGTATTCACCTACCACACAAAATTTGATGTTGAGTTTGAAAAAAGAATGAAACTAAAGCCTTTTAAGAAAATTTCAACCGATTTTGTTAAAAACAACATTAAACTTGCTGATGAAGTTTGGGTGGTAAGTGAAGGCTCGGTTGAAAGTTTGAGAAATATAGGCTACACTGGTGCTTACAGAGTTATGCGAAACGGCACCGATTTTAAAAAAGGAAAATCAGACGAAAAAAGAGTTAAAAAATTAAAAGAGTTTTTAAATATTGAGCCTGATGAAATTGTGTTTTTATTTGTAGGCAGAATGATGTGGTATAAAAATATACGTCTTATTTTAAATGCACTTCATAAAATGCCGAATAATTTGCGTTATAAAATGGTTTTTGTAGGTGACGGTAGCGACCGACCTGCTATGGAACAGTATGCAAGACAACTAAATATTTATGATAAATGCAGATTTACAGGCGCAATTTATGATAGAGAAAGACTTCGTGATTATTATTCTATTGGCGATTTATTTCTTTTCCCCTCAACTTACGATACTTCAGGCCTTGTTGTTATGGAATCGGCAGCTTGCGCTTTGCCCTCGGTACTTATTAAACGCAGTTGCGCTTCTGAAGGAATTTATCATAATCAAAATGGTTTTTTGTGTGAAGAAAACTCAAACAGTTTAAAAGAAGTAATTTTAAACGCAATTCAAGATTTAGACAACTTAAAACAAATAGGAATTAATGCTCAAAATGAAATTTACTGTTCTTGGGAAGATTCGGTAAAAGCCGCTTGCAAGCGGTATGAAGAAATTATTGAAGAGCATAAAATAAAAAAATTACAGCAAAAAAAGAGAAAGATGAGGAAGTTACAAAAATGAGTAAAATGCAATTAGAACCGATTAAAAAAGGCGATACTGTCGCTGTTTTAAAAACAAACATGGGTGAAATTAAGTTTAAACTTTTTCCAGACCTTGCACCAAAAACAGTTGAAAACTTTACAACCCACATTAAAAACGGTTATTACAACGGAATAATTTTTCACAGAGTTATAAAAGATTTTATGATTCAAGGCGGCGACCCCACAGGTACAGGAATGGGTGGCGAATCGGTTTTCGGCGCTCCTTTTGAAGATGAGTTTACTCCAAAACTCCGCAATTACCGAGGCGCTCTTTCAATGGCAAACGCAGGTCCGAACACAAACGGCAGCCAATTTTTCATTGTTCAATGCGATAATGTACCCGAAGGGTTAATTCAGCAAATGGAAGATATTGGCGGTGAGGCTTTCCCGCAAGAATGTGTTGAAAATTATAAAAATTTAGGCGGTACACCGCATCTTGATTTTCGTCACAGCGTATTCGGTCAGGCAGTAAGCGGAATGGACATTGTTGATAAAATTGCTAATGTTCAAACAGGTCCCGCTGACAAACCTGTAGAAGATGTAGTTATTGAATCAGCCGAAACTTACATTTGCGAGGAGTAAAACATTGAATAGTTTTTTTACAAACGCTTTAAATCTTGTTGAACAGGTAGCAATACTCTTTGTGCTTATTGCTGCCGGTTTTATTTGTGCAAAAACAAAATTAATAAACAATAAAATCAAAGACGGTATTGTAAATATTTTGTTATATGTTGTAACACCGTGTTTGATTATTAATTCTTTTTTAAGTGTAAAATTCACCGCCGATACAATAACCTCGCTCGGTATCGCGGCGGCTTGCGCTTTTATTTCGCATATTATAGCAATTGTGTTTTCTTATGCTGTTTTTGATAAAGATTTTAGAAAAAGAAGCGTTTTGCGCTTTGCTTTAATCTTTTCAAATGCAGGCTATATGGGAATACCGCTTGCAAATGCGGTTTTTGGCGAAAAAGGCGTTTTTTACGGCTCTGCTTATTTAATAGTTTTTAATGTCGTTCAATGGACTTACGGCATTTCTATATACAAAAAAGGCTCTAAAAACCGATTAAAAATCATATTAAATCCCGGTACAATCGGCGTTTTAATAGGCTTGCCTTTGTTTTTATTAAAATTACATTTGCCCGAAGTTTTATCTTCACCTATTGCATCGATTTCCGAACTTAACACTCCGCTTGCAATGTTTGTTTTAGGTTATTATTTCTCTCGCTCAAACATTAAAACAGGACTGTTCAGCAAAAAAATGTGGACAGTAATTTTCGGCAGAATGATTATAGTACCAATATTAGCATTTTTACTATTTAAATACATATTCGGGCTTTCGGGCGTTTTGCTCGGTTGCTGTGTGTTACCGGCAAGCGCACCTACGGCGGTAAACACAATTATTTTGGCTTCAAAATTTAAAGCTGACGCTGATTTAGGCTTAAAAATAGTTACAATTACCACAATTCTTTCAATTATCACAATGCCTTTAATTTTAGCATTTGCAAAAATGTAGTTTTTGCAAGATTTAGGAGATAATTATGTTTTATGTTTTTTTGGGAATTTTTCTGTTAATCTGGTTCTTTTCTTTTATTGTTATTGCATTTCGTATTCGTAAATTTAAGTTTATTCAATGCATCAACCCAAAAAATGCACCATTGACTACTATAGCGTTAGTTTTACTTATTTTTTTTAGCATTTGGACAAAATTAGTAAATATATATACAGTGACTGTAATTATATTACATTTGGCAGTCATTTGGCTTATTTGCGATTTTGTTGCTTTTATTATTAAAAAACTAAGAAAAGAAGATTTTAAAAGATATTATGCGGGTGGATTTGCAATTCTGCTTACCGTCATTTATTTAAGTTTCGGTTGGTTTTTTGCTCATCATATTTATAGAACCGATTATACTGTTTATACTTCGAAGAATTTAGGAAGAAAAAGTATTCGAGTAGTTGAGATTGCAGATGTTCATTTGGGCGCAACGCTAAACGGTGATGAATTCGCAAAAGAAACAGAAAAAATACAGAAATTAAATCCCGATATTGTTATAATTGCAGGCGACTTTGTAGATAACGACTCCAAAAAGTCTGATTTTAAAAATGCATATAAAGCATTGGATGAATTAAAAACAACTTACGGCGTTTATTATATTTACGGAAATCACGATGAAAGTTTTGGTTTTACTCATAAATTAAGGAAAGAACTGCAAAAGTATAACATAAAAATTCTGGAAGATGAAAAAGTATTAATAAACAATTCTTTATATCTTATCGGAAGAAACGATAAAAGTTACAAAAGTAGAAAAGATATGCAAACTTTGACCGCTGACCTTGATAAATCAAAATATATGTTGGTAGCCGACCATCAACCTAACGATTATAAAGCACAAGAAAAATCGGGCGTTGATTTGGTAATTTCGGGTCATACTCACGGCGGTCATATGTTTCCGGCAGGCTATATAGGTCTTATTAGCGGCGCAAATGATAAAATATACGGTCTTGAAAAAAGAAACAACACCACTTTTATAGTTTCTTCAGGGATTTCAGGTTGGGCGATTCCTTTTAAAACAGGTGCTATTTCTGAATTTGTGGTAATTGACATTAAACAAAAATAACTAATTATTAAACGGTAACAAAAATTTGTTGCCGTTTTTATTTTTTATATCATTTACCCCTTGAAAAAAGGCGAAAAAAATGGTATTATATTTATAATTGTTATTTTAGTATTAGGAGAAATATTATGGCAAAAGATTTGGCTAAACAATACGACCCTAAAGAAGTTGAGGATCGTACCTATAAATTTTGGTTAGACGGCGATTATTTTCACGCCGAACCCGATTCTAAAAAGAAACCTTATACAATAGTTATTCCACCGCCGAATATTACAGGTCAGTTGCATATGGGCCACGCTCTTGACAACACCTTGCAAGATATTTTAATTCGTTTTAAAAGAATGCAGGGCTTTTCTACCCTTTGGATGCCGGGTACTGACCACGCATCAATCGCAACTGAGGCTAAAATTGTTGAGCAGATGCGCAAAGAAGGCATTTCAAAAGAAGATTTAGGCAGAGAAAAGTTTTTAGAGCGCGCTTGGGATTGGAAAAAGCAATACGGCGGAAGAATTATTGAACAACTTAAAAAAATGGGCTCTTCGTGCGATTGGAAGCGTGAACGCTTTACTATGGACGAAGGCTGTAATAAAGCAGTTAGAGAAGTTTTTGTAAAACTTTATGAAAAAGGACTTATTTATCAAGGCGAGCGAATTATTAACTGGTGTCCGAAGTGTTTAACTTCAATTTCAGATGCCGAGGTTGAATATGAGGAGCAGGCCGGCTATTTTTGGCATTTGCGCTACCCTCTTACTGACGGAAGCGGTTATGTTGAACTCGCTACTACCCGTCCTGAAACTTTGCTTGGCGATACTGCCGTTGCAGTAAACCCGAACGATGAAAGATATAAAGATATAATCGGCAAAACTTTAACTTTACCGCTCGTTGGCAGAGAAATTCCTGTTGTTGCTGATGATTATGTTGCGGTTGATTTCGGTACAGGCGTTGTTAAAATCACACCCGCTCACGACCCTAACGACTTTGAAGTAGGTCTTCGCCACAACTTACCTGTAATCAATGTTTTAACCGATGACGCTAAAATCACAAACGATTATCCTAAATACGCAGGTATGGACAGATATGAGGCGAGAAAGCAAATTGTTAAAGACCTCGAAGAAGGCGGATTTTTAGTAAAAATTGAAGAACATTCTCACAATGTCGGCACTTGCTACCGCTGTTCAACAACTGTTGAGCCGAGAGTTTCAAAACAATGGTTTGTTAAAATGGAGCCGTTAGCAAAACCAGCAATTGAAGCGGTTAAAAAAGGTGAAACTAAATTTATTCCCGAACGATTTGATAAAATTTATTATCATTGGATGGAAAATATTAAAGATTGGTGTATTTCGCGTCAACTTTGGTGGGGTCACAGAATTCCCGCTTACTACTGTGATGATTGCGGCGAAGTAATTGTTGCAAAAGATGCTCCGCACGAATGTCCGAAATGTCATTCAAAGAATTTACATCAAGACCCTGACACACTCGATACTTGGTTTTCATCAGCACTTTGGCCATTTTCAACACTCGGCTGGCCTGAAAAGACTGATGAGCTCGACTACTTCTACCCTACTTCAACCCTCGTAACAGGTTATGATATTATTTTCTTCTGGGTTGCAAGAATGATTTTCTCGGGACTTGAACATATGGGCGAAGTTCCGTTTAAAACCGTTTTAATTCACGGACTTGTCAGAGACCCGCAAGGCAGAAAAATGTCAAAATCGCTCGGCAACGGCGTTGACCCGTTGGAAGAGATTGAAAAATACGGCGCTGATGCGCTTCGTTTCACTCTCGCTACTGGCAACAGCCCCGGAAACGATATGCGTTATTTGCCTGAGCGTGTTGAGGCTTCAAGAAACTTTGCTAATAAAATTTGGAACGCCGCAAGATTTATTTTAATGAATCTTGATGAAAACAAGCCTAAACCGCATATTCCGGAGAATTTAGCGGTTGAAGATAAGTGGGTTATTTCAAAATTCAACACACTTGCAAAAGAAGTTACCGAAAATCTTGAAAAATTTGAGCTCGGTCTTGCGGTTCAAAAATTATATGACTTTATTTGGGATATTTTCTGCGATTGGTATATTGAAATTGCAAAAATCCGCTTAAACAGCGAAGATAATGCAAGCGCAAAAGCAGTTTTGGTTTATGTTATGAGCGGTTGTATGAAACTTTTGCACCCGTTTATGCCGTTTATTACCGAGGAAATTTGGCAATCGCTTCCGCATGACGGCGAGTCGATTATGATTAGCGATTGGGTTAAATATGACGAAAACCTTAACTTCGCAAAAGAAGAGGCTGAATTTGAAAGCATTATGACTGCGGTTAAAGCAATTCGTACACGCAGAAGCGAAATGAATGTTGCGCCGAGCAAAAAAGCGGCAATTCACATTGCTACCGCCAAAAAAGATGTTTTTGAAAATTCTAAAGCGGTTATTGCAAAACTCGCAAGCGGTTCAACTGTTGAGGTTGCCGACAATTTCCAAATTGAAAATGCGGTTTCAATTGTAACTTCGGACGCCACAATTTACATTCCGCTTGGCGAATTGGTTGACTTTGAGGCTGAAAAAGCAAGACTCAACAAAGAAAAAGAAGCAGTTTTAAAGAAACTCGAACAAACAGAGCGTAAACTTTCAAACGAAGGCTTTTTAGCAAAAGCACCTGAAAAGGTTGTTGAAGAACAAAAACAAAAAGCAAAAGAGTTTAAAGAAAAAATCGCTTTAATTGACGAACAGTTAGCAAAATTATAAAAATGATCCACCTGCTATGCGGGTGGATTTTTATTGAATTTTTTTATAATTTGTTATATAATAAATTGTGTTAAAAAATTTGGAGAAAAACTATGCCTAACAATTTTAAAAGCGCTCAAGCGATAGAGATTATAAACTACATAAAAGAAAAATATGACGGCGATTTAGAGTTTTTATGGGAAAATTCGCCCGATGCTGCTATTTGGCGAAACAAATCCAACAAAAAGTGGTATGGTATAATTATGACAATTTCTGAAAACAAATTAGGGCTAAAAAGCGATAAAAAAATCGAAATAATTAATGTTAAGTACCAAAAAGGCATAACAAACAGCATTACCGATTTTAAGCACATTTTCCCTGCTTATCATATGAACAAGCAAAATTGGGTTACAATTGCGCTTGACAAAGGCTTGAACACAGGCGAAATTTTTGAATTGATTGACAATTCTTACTCTTTAATATCACAAAAGGCAAAAAGGAAGAAATAATATGACTTACAAACAAGCAACTGATTATATTGATTCATTTTTAATTTTCGGCTCGAAACTCGGGCTTGAACGCATAACAAAATTGCTAAACGACCTTGGCAATCCGCAAGATAAACTTAAATTTATTCATATTGCAGGCACAAACGGCAAAGGCTCAACCTCAAAATTTTGCTCATCAATTTTAACAAGCGCAGGCTACAAAACAGGTATGTTTATTTCGCCTTACATTATAGATTTTAGAGAGCGTTTTCAAATTAATGGCGAAATGATAAGCGAAGAGCAGTTATCAACAATTGTAGAGCAAATTAAACAGGTAGTCGACACATATCCGAAAGATGAATTGCCAACCGAATTTGAAATTGTAACCGCAATCGGAATGTTATACTTTTATCAGCAAAAATGCGATGTTGTTGTGCTTGAAGTGGGGCTTGGTGGCAGGTTTGATTCGACTAATGTTATAAAAAATCCGCTGGCAAGCGTTATTTGTTCGGTTTCAATTGACCACACCGAGCAATTGGGCGATACAATCGAAAAAATCGCTTTTGAAAAAGCAGGCATTATTAAAGAAAACTGTAATACAGTTTTATACCCTGTTCAGCAAAACAACACTTTCAAGGTTATAAGTGAAGTTTGCGAAAAGAAAAACAGCGATTTAACCATTGTAAACGCCGATGAAATTGAATTTATTAAGCGTGATATTAACGGTGATTTGATTAGATATAAAAATACTGAAATTAAACTTGCTATTGCCGGATTTTATCAGCCTTTAAACTTTTTAACCGCCGTTACCGCAATTGAAAAAAGCGGTTTAAAAGTAAGTATTGACGATATTAAAAACGGCGCTAAAAATGCTGTTTTTCCTGCAAGACTACAATTAATTTCAACTAACCCGAAAATCCTTTTAGACGGGGCGCACAACCCCGATGGTGTTTGCTCACTTAAAGAGCATTTGCAAAAATATTTTGAAAAACCCGTTGGTATTATCGGAATGATGAAAGATAAAGACTGTGATAAGGTGCTTTCGCAAATTGCTCCCCTATTTTCGCAAATTTACACGGTTACGGTAAATAACCCTCGCTCTTTGAGTGCTTGCGAATTAAAGGCAAAAGCGAAACAATACTGCGACAATGTAATTGTGGAAAACTCGCTTGAAAGCGCTATAAATAATGCTAAAAGCACTAAAAGCGACATTTGCATTTGCGGTTCGTTTTATTTGTGCTCCGAAGCGTTAAAGTTTTTTTAAAATAACAGCAAAATTCGACTAAAAACAAACAAAAAAGTCTGTATTATTAATACAGGCTTTTTTATTTTGGAGGAAAAACTATGGAATGTAAATTAAAAATGGAAAACGATATTCTCACCGCAGAACTTGACGGCGAAATCGACCACCACTGCGCCAAAAGTATTCGTGAGCAAATTGACCTTGAAATTGAAATTCAAAATCCAAAAACTCTAATTCTTGATTTTTCGGACATAACTTTTATGGACAGTTCGGGAATAGGGCTTATTATGGGCAGGTATAAAAAAATCAAGCAAACAGGCGGAAAAGTTAAAATAAAAAACCCCTCGCCTAACACTTACAGAGTTTTAAAATTGGCGGGAATGGACAGGCTTGCAAAAATTGAAAGAGAGGAATTTTAAAAATGAAAGTTAAAAATCAATTAAAAATGCAGTTGCAGGCAAAATCTGCAAACGAAAGTTTTGCAAGGGCATCAATAGGCGCTTTTGTTGCGCAATTAGACCCGACAATTGAGGAAATATCAGACATAAAAACGGCAGTTTCAGAAGCGGTAACAAACTGCATTATTCACGCTTATAAAAATTTTAGCGGCGAAATTTACATAACGGTGAAAATTTTTGAAAACAACAAAGTAAAAATTGTTATTCGTGATAAAGGGTGCGGAATTGACGATGTAAACAAAGCAATGCAACCGCTTTATACCACAGGCGGTGAAGAACGTGCTGGGCTCGGTTTTGCGGTTATGCAGTCCTTTTGCGATAAAATTCGAGTTATTTCAAAAATCGGCAAAGGCACCACTGTTACGCTTTTTAAAGAAATAAAATCAAAATGAGTTATGAAGAATTAGTAAAACAAAATCTAAAATTAGTTCACGCTTGCGCCCACAAAATGCAATATAAAGGAATTGAATATGACGAGTTGTATTCGGCTGGTTGCATAGGACTTGTTAAAGCGGCGAAAAAGTTTGATAAAAGCAAAGGTTTTCAGTTTTCAACTTATGCAGTTCCTCTTATTCTCGGCGAAATAAAACAACTTTTTCGAGATAACAACCCCATTAAAATCAGCCGTGCGGTAAAAGACCTTGGCAACAAGGCAAACAAGGCGATTATAGACCTTAAAACAAAACTCGGCAAAGAGCCAAAAATTAATGAAATTGCAGAATATTTAAACTCAACCGGAGAAGAAGTCACCTATGCGCTTAACGCCGTTCGTACGCTAAAATCGCTTGATACAGATGAGGAAATCGAGAGAAAAGTTTTTGTTTCAATAGAAGAAAAACTAATAAACAAAGTTTCTGTTAACCAACTGATAGATACCCTTGACAAAAGCGATAAAATTTTAATAAAACTTCGCTATTTTTCCGATAAAACTCAATGCGAAACTGCAAAAATAATGGGGCTTTCGCAAGTTCAAGTATCAAGAAAAGAGAAAAAACTGCTAAAATTGCTAAAAAATCGCCTTTCAGTATGATTTAACCAAATTATTAACGCTTTTTTCAAGAATTTTTATAAAAATATACAAATTTTACTTGACAATTCAATTAAAAAGTAGTATTATACTATTATAGATAATTTATTGAGGTTCTTTTTGTCTATGGTAAAAAAATTTGCCGATTATTCTGATGAAGAATTAGTGTTCGCTTGTAAACACGGTGATAATGACGCTTACAGCGCGCTTGTAGGTCGTTATTTATTCGCAGTCAGAGCAAGGGCTTATGCTTATGATAAAAGCGAAATTGATTTTGAAGATTTAGTTCAAGAAGGCTTAATCGGTCTTATGAATGCCGTTAAATGCTATGACAGCAGTTTCGGCGCAAGCTTTTCAACTTTTGCTTATCTTTGTATTGACCGCAACATTATGTCGGCGGTTAAAAAAACTTTAAGCAAAAAGCAAATTCCAAAATCGGCATTAGTTTTTATTGAAGAAAAAAGTGATTTTGAGTCAAAAAGTTTTGATAATCCTGAAATCGCTTTAATTTCAAAAGAAAACATTGATTTATTAAAGTCAAAAATTACCGAAAAGCTTTCAAATCTTGAACAAAGCGTTTTAAAACTGTATTTAAACGGAAATTCTTATGATAAAATCGCAAAAGTACTGAATATTTCGCAAAAATCTGTTGACAACGCAATGCAAAGATTAAGAAAAAAACTTAAATGAAACGGAGTTAAAACTTAAAGTTTTTAAGTTTTAATATAAAGAATTTAATTTAGAGAGGTATCCCCTATGTTTGAAGACAAAACATTAACTTGTAAAGAATGCGGTCAGGAGTTTGTATTTACCGCCGGTGAGCAGGAGTTTTATGAGGCTAAAGGCTTTGTAAACGAGCCGCAGCGCTGTAAAGCATGTCGTGATGCAAGAAAAGCAGCCTCAAGAGCTAACAGAGAAATGTTTGTAACTGTTTGTGCTTCTTGCGGTGCAGAAGCAAAAGTTCCTTTCAAACCTCGTGAAGACAGACCTGTTTATTGCAGTGAGTGTTTTGCGAAAATGAAAGAAGCAGAAGAGGCTGAAAATGCCGAAGAACCTGCCCAAACAGAAAATACTGAAGAATAACGTAAAAACTTTATTCTTTTCATTTAAAAATCTCAAAAACTCAAGCCCCCTATTAAATTAGGGGGCTTGAGTTTTTATTTTACAAATATTAATAATTTTCTGCTTTTATTTCAAAGAAAGATTGAGGGTGGTCACAAACAGGACATACATCAGGAGCGCCAGTGCCTACAACAATGTGTCCGCAATTTCTGCATTTCCAAATTTTTACCTCACCCGCTTCAAAAACAGTACCGTTTTCAACTTTTTCAAGCAGTTTTCTATATCTTTCCTCGTGTTCTTTTTCGATTTTACCAACCTCTTCAAAAAGGAATGCTAATCTGTCAAATCCTTCTTCTTTAGCGGTTTTTGCAAATTCAGCGTACATATCAGTCCACTCAAAATTTTCGCCCTCGGCAGCTGCCTTTAAATTCTCGGCAGTAGTGCCTATTCCGCTTAATTCTTTAAACCAGATTTTAGCGTGTTCTTTCTCATTTAAAGCGGTTTCTTCAAAAATAGCGGCTATTTGTTGATAGCCCTCTTTTTTCGCTTTGCTTGCGAAATAAGTATACTTATTTCTTGCTTGCGATTCGCCCGCAAAAGCGGTCCATAAATTCTTTTCGGTTTGAGAACCTTTCAATTCCATAACAAAATCTCCTTTTTACTTTTCTTTATTTTTTTGATATATTTTTGCGCTGTCAATTATAAGATTAACAGCCTCCTCAATACCATAAGCGCCCGAATTTATGAGCAAATGATAATTCTTTCTCTCGCCCCAAATTCTGTCGCAATAATAATTATAATGTCTCGCTCTTGTTTTATCTCTCGTTTTAATAAGTTTTGCCGCATCTTTTTGCGGGTAACCGTATTCCTCAACAATTCTTTTCTTTTTGAAATCTTCATCGGCATAAACAAAAACATTAAAACAGTTTCTGTCTCTCAAAACATAATCAGCGCAACGGCCTACAATTACGCAAGAGCCTTTGTCGGCAAAGTCTTTAATAGCCTTGCTTTCCGAAACATATATTTTATCAACAAGCGAAGTTCCGCCAACACCGAAAGAACCGCCCGAAGTTGCAAGGTTAAACAAAATGCTATTTGAAAAAGTCTGCTCCTCTTTTGCAATAAATTCGGCAGAAAGACCGCTTTCTTCAGCTGCCTCATCAATTATAGCTTTATCATAATAATTAAAACCTAACTTTTTTGCGACACCTTCGCCTATTTTTCTTCCGCCTGAGCCAAATTCACGGCTTATTGTTATTATAAAATTGTCCATTTATTTCTCTCCTATTATTAATATAACTATATTTTAGCACACTTTTTGCAAATAATCAACATACAATATTAATTTTTTATAACTTTTTTGTTAATTATTACCTACAAAAGTTGCTAAATAACCGCCTTTTTAAAAAGGCGGTTAAAAATTGTTATTTCAAAACTTCAAAAGCCACTTTTTCAAGTTGTTTGTTTATTTCGTCTGCTTCTTCTTTTGTTTTTGCAACAGATGATAAATAAACTTTAATTTTCGGCTCTGTACCCGACGGGCGCACCATAAACTTAGAGCCGCCCTCTAAACGAAATTCGAGCACATTTGATTTTGGCAAACCTGTGCCATCAGCGTAATAATCGACAAATTTTTCAACTTTGTAATCGCCGATTGTTTTAGGAACATCATTTCGCAAAGTTTGCATAATATTTTGCATTTTGGTCATACCTGTATCGCCCTCAAACTCAACGCTTACAAGCGCATTGCGGTAATAACCGTATTCCTCATACAAATCAGTAATTACATCTAAAAGGCTTTTGCCCTGTTTTGCATAAAAAGCAGCCGCTTCAAAAATCAACAATGCAGCGTTTACAGCGTCTTTATCTCTTACATGAGCGCCTGATAAATAACCGTAACTCTCTTCAAAACCAAAAATAAATCTGTCTTGCTCGCCTGTTTTTTCTAAAATACCTATTTGCTCACCGATAAATTTAAAACCTGTTAGCGTTCTTTTAATTTCAACGCCGTATTTTTTAGCAATCGGGTCAATCATATCGGTCGAAACTATAGTAGAAACAGCGATAGGATTTTTTGGCATTGTGCCGAGTTTAGTTCTTGTTTTGCAAATATAATCAAGCAAAATTATGCCCATTTCGTTACCTGTTATCAAGGTGTAACCGCCCTCTTTATTTGGAACGGCGGTGCCTGCTCTGTCACAATCAGGGTCGGTACCTAAAAGCAAATCAGGCTTAACTTTTTCACAAAGGTCAAGACCTTTTTGCATTGCCTCTTTAATTTCAGGGTTAGGATAAGGGCAAGTCGGAAAATTACCGTCAGGCATTTCCTGCTCTTTAACTATTGAAACATTGTTAATGTTCATTTTTTTAAGAAGTTTTTTAACACATTCAAGACCGGCACCGTTTAAAGGAGTGTAAACTAATTTCAATTTATCAGTTCCCTCGCCGTCACCGACTTTTTGTGCGTAAACCGCATCAACAAAATCATCAACACATTTATCTTCAATAACAACGATTTTGCCTTGTTTTACAGCCTCATCAAAATCAACAGTCGGCACTTCAAAACAATCAACCTTTTCAATTGCGTTTAAAATTTTATCAGCAACTTCCAAATTGATTTGGCAACCGTCTGCGCCATAAACCTTATAGCCGTTGTATTTAGCGGGATTATGACTTGCGGTAACATTAATACCTGCACCACAACCGTAATATCTTACAGCCCAAGAAAGTGCCGGAGTCGGCTCTAATCTCGGATAAATATATGTAGTAATGCCGTTAGCTGCCAAAACTTTTGCAGACTCCTTTGCAAAAACATCGCTTTTAATTCTGCTGTCGTAACCTACAGCAACTTTTTTAGGTAAATCAGACGCATTAAGATAGTCAGCCAAACCTTGTGTTGCTTTTCTGACTGTGTAAATATTCATTCGGTTAATGCCTGCGCCTAAAACGCCTCTTAAACCGCCTGTGCCGAATTCAAGTCCTTTATAAAATCTGTCGTGAATATCATCTGCCGATTTTAATTCTTCTAACAATTCTTCATCAAGTTCGCTAAAATTCAACCAGCGTTCATATTCTTTCTTCCAATCCATAAAAACCCTCCAAAATGATTTATAGATTATAACCTTAATAATTATAACACAAATTTATAAAAATGTATATAGTTTTATAATAATTAACAAATTATTTACTTTTTAAATTTAAAAAACCTCTAATCGAATGATTAGAGGACATTTTTGGCGCGCTGCGAGGGATTCGAACCCCCGACCCTCTGCTTAGAAGGCAGATGCTCTATCCAACTGAGCTAGCAGCGCATATTCGCTTGTTTTTCAAGCACAAGCGATATTATAACACAAACAAACTAAAAATTCAAGTGCTTTTTGCAAAAATATTAAAATTTTTTCACCCGTAAGTTCTTATAATTCTTTCAGACACACTTCGTTTTGTTTCGCAATTGTCCATAGCCTGCTTTTCAATATATTTATGCGCATCTTCCTCGCTCATTTTGAGTTCGTCAATCAAAAGCCACTTTGCACGGTTTATTATTCTGATTTCTTTCATTTTTTCTTCAATTGAAACGGTTTTCTTTTCAAACTTTTTCAATTTTTGTCTTAAAGAGCACAAAATATTTACCGATTGCAAAACAAGTTTTGAAGAAGCCGGTTTTGAAAGTGTTAAAACGCCGTAAGGCATAACCTTGTCAACCACAATTTCATAAATATCGGACCTTGAAAACAAAAGAACGCCTGTGTTTGTATCGGCGCATAAATCAATAGATAAATCAATGCCGTTTTCATCAGGCAAAGGTGAATTAACAATAACAATATCGAAAGAATTGTCGGTTAAAACTCGTTTAGCCGCAGCGACATTATCAGCAAAAATTATAGGGGTGAAGCGTGATTTCGGAATAAATTCCGCTATTGAATTATTAAACTTTTTCGAAGCGGAAATAACAAGAACGCTAAAAACCTGTTCTTTCAAATCCAAAATCATTCACCTCCTTAAACTAACTTTTAAAACTTATTTACAATAATTTTCAATAATAGCCGACGGCAAATATTTTTTTACAAAATCGCTGTTTTGTGCTTGTTCTTTTGCCGTGTTTAAATCAAGCGGCAATACTTTTAATTCTTTTGTTTCCTTCTCGCTCGCACAGAATAAATCTTTATCAATAGCCTTATCAGGCGCTTTTTTCTCTAATATGCCTTCTAACACAGCATAAATTAGCAAAGAATAAGCAATATAAGGGTTAGCCATAGGGTCGGGCGACCTTAATTCAACACGCTTATTTTGAGCAGGTGCCGCTGGGACCCTAATTAACTGCGAACGATTTTCTTTTGACCAAGAAATGTATTTTGGCGCTTTAAATGTGCCAAATCTTGTATAAGAATCCTCTACCCTGTTTAAAAATACAGTAACATCAGAAATTCTGCTAAGCATTCCGCCTATAATATATTCAATATTCTCATCAGTCATTTGTCCGTCAACAGAAATGTTAATGTGCATGCCATTGCCTGCTTTATCGGCAATAGGTTTTGGCGAAAAGTCGGCGCAAACACCGTGACGAGCAGAAATAGTATTAACAACATATTTAAAAGTAATTGCGTTATCGGCGCAATTAAGCGGGTCGGAATATTTAAAATCAATCTCATTTTGACCCGGTCCTGTTTGGTGGTGCGAACCTTCAGATTCAATACCCATTTTTTCAAGGGTTAAGCAAATATCACGACGAACATTCTCACCTTTATCGGCAGGAGCAATATCCATATAACCTGCGTTATCAAAAGGAATATCAGTTTTGTTGCCTTTTTCATCAGCCTCAAAAAGATAAAATTCCATTTCGGTGCCGAATTTAAAAGAAAAACCTTTTTCTTTCGCAACTTTTATTGCATTTTTAAGAATATTTCGAGCGTCAAGTTCAAAAACATCACCGTTTTGATAAGTAATATCACAGAACATTCTTACAACTTTTCCGTGTTCGGGACGCCAAGGTAAAACACAGATAGTTGAAGCATCGGGTCTTAAAAACAAATCAGAATGAACCTTGCAATTGCAACCCGTAACTGCCGAAGCATCAATTGAAACGCCATATTTAAAGGCTTTTTCAATTTCATTCGGCATTATTGAAACATTTTTTTGATTGCCGTAAATATCACAAAATGCCAAACGAATAAATTTAACATCTTCTTCTGTGATAAACTGCATAATTTCATCAGGTGAATATTTCATAACTTAAACCGTCCTTTTATTAGTTTGCCACATACATTTGTTTGTAAGGGTTTTTAGTATCAGGAGTTACAACAGTAAATTCAGCGTTTAAAACTTCGCTTTCATCAACATCAAATTCTTTACAAAATGTGCTGATATAAGGCTTAATTTCTTCTAAATCTTCTTTGCTTGCGTGGTTTACATTAACACGACCGGTAAAATCTACGCTGTCAGGTGCAGTTCTTAAAAACATTTTTCCGCCGTGCATTCCTGTGCAAGGGAAATTGCCAACAATGTGTTTTTTGCTCTTATCAAGTCCCAAAACAACGACTAAACCGCCTGCCTGATATTCGCCCAAAAAACTGCCTGCGCTGCCGCCGATTACCATTATCGGCTTTTTCTCTTTATAGGCTTTCATATGAATGCCTGCACGATAGCCTGCGCTGC
Source organism: Oscillospiraceae bacterium (assembly GCA_902769255.1). Lineage (GTDB taxonomy): Bacteria > Bacillota > Clostridia > Oscillospirales > Acutalibacteraceae > RUG11462. Next base: position 129,623 of record CACXOM010000001.1, on the reverse strand, counting down.
CTTTAACATAAATCTCACCACCACGCATTGCATAACCTACTGCATCGCCGACATTGCCGTTAATAAAGATTTTGCCTGCGTTCATTGTGTCGCCGACTGCGTCTTGCGCATTGCCGTTTACACGAATTGTGCTTCCGTTAAGATAAGCGCCCAAAGCGTTGCCAGAAATTCCCTCAATAACATAGTTATAACTTGATTTTCCTGCGGCAATAAAGCGCTGACCTAAACAATTAGTAACAGTTGCATCACAATGACACTCGTGTAAAAGGTTATTTAACTCTCTGTAACCGAGATTTTCAGCATCTATTTTTTTCATTATACCACACCTCCGAGCATTTTTCCACGATTTTCTTTGCTAAAAGCAAATAAAGTCGGTGATTTTTTGATTGTTTCAAAGTCAATTTCAGATAATTCTGTTTTATTTCTAATCAAATTTGTGTAAATTCCGGCTTTGCTGACATCGCCGATAATAATAAATCCGCTTAAAACACCGTCTTTAACAAAAAGTTTTTTAATATGCCTTTCGCCTTTTTCAATATAGCATTTACCGCCGTCTTTTTCATCAAAATAACTTCCTGCGCTCATTGCGTGAAGTCCGAAAAATCCGATTGAGTTCATTGGAATTGCGTTGTCAAAAACAGCACTTTCCCCTGCCATGTTTTTGCCTGCGGTGTTACCTTGCAAATAAGCATTCGGCAAAATTGCCATAACTTTTTTTGAGTTTGACGAAAAATCAACATATTCGGTGCAGTCGCCTGCGGAATAGATGTTTTCCAGCGATGTTTTCATAGCGTTGTCAACCAAAATTGCTCTGTTGGTGTCAATGCCGATTTCTTTTGCAATTGCAATATTCGAACGCACGCCGACTGCAAGAATTAAAACATCAAACTCAACATCTTTACCGCTCATCATTTTAGCGGTGTTGCCATTAAATTCTTCGGCAGAATCACCGAGTAAAAATTCAATGCCTTTTTCTTCAAGATGGTTTTGCATTATTTTTGCACATTCATCATCAAAAATACTTGATAAAACTCGGTCTGCTAAATCGCAAACGGAGATTTTTCCGACTTTTTCAAGCAAACCTTCGGCGCATTTAAGACCGATTAGGCCTGCACCGACAATAAGAACTTTTGAATTTTCATCAACTGTTTTTTCAATTGCCAACGCATCATCAATTGTCATAAAAGAAAATTTATTCTCAACTGTATCAAGCCCTTTAAAAGGCGGTACAAAAGGCGAAGAACCTGTTGCAATCATAAGTTTTTCATAACTTAATTTTTCGCCGTTGTCTAAATAAACTTCGCTTTTTTCTTTATCAATTTTTTCAGCCTTAACACCGTATAAAACATTGCATTTGTTTTTCTCATAAAAATCATCAGGGCGATATTTCATTCGCTGTAAATCGGTTTTTTCTTCTAAATAATAAGAGATTAAAGGGCGTGAATAAACAAAATGATTCTCACCGCTTACAACAGTTATTTCACCGCTGTTATCAACGCTTCTAATACCCTCAATACAGCCTGCAGCCGCTGTTGAATTACCTATAATTACATATTTACTCATAGCCTTATCTCTCCTCGTAAACAATAGCGTTATTCGGACAACCTTTTACGCAAGCAGGCTCGCCCGAACTATTTTTAAGGCAAAGTTCGCATTTTTGCGCTACCGAATTTTCGTTTTGTGAAATACAACCGTAAGGACATACCAAAATACAGGTCAAACAGCCAACGCATTTTTCTTGATTAATTGTAATAACACCATCATTAATTGAAAGCGCACCTGTTATACAACTTTTAACGCACATAGGGTCGGTGCAATGACGGCAAGATACCGCATAGTTTATGTTTTCATCGCCCTCAATGCGTATTCTCGGGTAGATTTTTTTATCTTTAAGCGCTTTTGCCATATTATCTAAACCCGAATTTGCAAAAGCGCAGTTATATTCGCAAAGGTGACAACCCAAGCACCATTTTTCGTTAACAAATACTCTTTTCATTCGCCTGCATGAGAGATATTAAATATCTCTAACTCCTTTTCTGTCATATTTACTCCTCGGAGCATTAATCTGTTACCTTTGAGCGCCTCGATTGAGTTAATACCCATTGCACCCATTAACTCTTTGATTTCATGTTGCCAAGCGGTAACTAAATTTACAAGTCGTTGATAACCGATATCGGGATTTAATCTTTTAACAAGTTCAGGGCGTTGTGTTGCGATACCCCAATTGCATTTACCTGTTTGACAAGTTCTGCAAAGGTGGCAACCGAGCGCCAAAAGTGCCGAAGTTGCGATATAACAAGCATCTGCGCCGAGCGCAATCGCTTTAACAACATCTGAAGCACATCTTATACTACCGCCGACAACAAGCGAAACATTGTTACGAATTCCCTCATCACGAAGTCGTTGGTCAACGCTTGCAAGCGCAAGTTCAATAGGAATACCTACATTATCTCTTATTCTTGTAGGTGCGGCACCTGTACCGCCTCTGAAACCGTCAATTGCGATAATATCTGCACCGCTTCTTGCGATACCCGAAGCGATAGCGGCTATATTATGAACTGCCGCAACTTTAACGATAATTGGTTTTTTATAATTAGTAGCCTCTTTGAGTGAGAATACCAATTGGCGCAAGTCTTCAATCGAATAAATGTCGTGGTGCGGTGCAGGCGAAATAGCGTCTGAACCTTCAGGAATCATTCTGGTTTTTGAAACATCGCCGACAATTTTTGCACCCGGCAAATGTCCACCGATACCCGGTTTTGCGCCTTGTCCCATTTTAATTTCAATTGCAGCGCCTGCGTTTAAGTAGTTTTCGTGAACACCAAATCTACCTGAAGCTACCTGAACAATTGTGTTAGGACCGTATTCGTAAAAATCTTTATGAAGTCCGCCCTCACCTGTGTTGTAGCAAATGCCGAGTTCTCTTGCGGCTCTTGCTAAACTTTCGTGAGCGTTATAACTGATTGAGCCGTAACTCATTGCCGAAAACATAATCGGAACTGGCAAGTTAATTTGCGGAGCCAAATCACATTTGATATTGCCGTTTTCATCTCGCTCGATTTTTTCAGGTTTTTTACCCAAAAATACCGCTGTTTCCATAGGCTCTCTTAACGGGTCAATTGGCGGATTGGTTACTTGCGAAGCGTTTATAAGAATTTTATCCCAATAAACCGGCAACGGATTAGGGTTACCCATTGATGAAAGCAAAACACCGCCCGAAGAAGCCTGTTTATATACCTCTTTAATAGTGCTGTCGGACCAGTTTGCGTTTTCACGAAGTCTGCAATCGCTTTTTACAATCTTTAACGCTCTTGTAGGGCAAAGTGCAACGCAACGCTGACAGTTTACACATTTTGCCTCATCGCTTAACATTACATTAAGGTCTTCATCTAATTTATGTACTTCATTAGCACATTGTCGCTGACATACGCCACATTTTATACAGCGGTCGGAATTTCTCACAACCTCAAATTCAGGATAAATATATTCAATTCCCATTAGAACTTACCTTCCTTTACATTAACAATTACAGCCTCGCCGCCTGCGGGAGCATAAATATTAGTTGCGCCCGGCTCCATAGCACGAATTGCCGCTTCCTCGCTGGCAATATAAACTTTGTCGTCTTTTTCGCCAACTACCATTGAACGAAGTTTTAATCTGTCGTTTAACGCCATTAAACCGCCTTCGTAACCTAAAACTATTGAAAACGGGCCTGTTACCAAAAGACTTGAAAAAACTGTTCTTAAATAAGTGTATTTTCCTTTGTCAAAACCTTTTTTCTTTTCAATTGTCGACCAGAACGGCGCTGCAATTACATTTGCAGTTTCTTCCAAAGTAAGCCCTTGTCTTCTTACAAGGTAGTCTATAATATAAGTAATAACCTCTGTATCTGTTTGTAAATTACATTTATAACCGAACATTTCAATAAATCTTCTGTTAGCGTCATAAGATGAAATTTCACCGTTATGAACAATTGAGTAATCAAGAAGCGCAAATGGGTGCGCTCCTCCCCACCAGCCCGGTGTGTTTGTAGGGTATCTGCCGTGAGCGGTCCAAGAATAGCCTTTGTATTCGTCTAATCTGTAAAATCTGCCGACATCTTCGGGAAATCCTACCGCTTTGAAAACGCCCATATTTTTACCGCTTGAGAATACATAAGCGCCGTTTATTTCGTTATTAATTTTTGTTACCGTTCTTGCAACATAAGTTTTTTCATCTAATTGTAAACGAGAAAGAGTTGAAGCAAGCGGTGCTACAAAATAACGCCAGATAAGAGGAACATCTGTAATTTCAGGAATCTTTTTAATAGGAATGTTCTCTGCTTTAACAATTTCAAAACTGTCTTTTAAGAAACTTTCGCATTTGTTTCTTGAAATATTGTCATTATAAAAAATATGAAAAGCATAATAATCTTTATATTCAGGGTAAATGCCGTAGCCTGCAAAACCGCCGCCCAAGCCGTTTGAACGGTCGTGCATAGGAATCATACTTTTAATAATGCTTTCACCTGTCATTAAATTTCCTTCTTTAGATATTACTGCAGAAATGGCGCAGCCTGAAGGAATTCTTACTTCGCCTTCTAATTTCATAAATTTCTTCCTTTCATAAAAAAATAAAAGGCGCTCATTCAAGATAAGGACACAAAATCCTTATTATGAATGAACGCCTTTGCTCATTTCTTGAACCGATTATAACACAGTTTTGAAAAAAAGTCAATATTTTTTTAAAAAAAGTCTTGACAAATCGATTTTTTGGTTGTATAATGCAATCAAGAAAAAGGCAAAGGCGTCTTAAAGAGCAATCTTTATGACGCTTTTTCTTTTTTACAAAAAAATAAACAAAAGGCAATGGGGTCTTGATTTAGCCGTTTATTCGGTTCAAGAACTCGTTGCCTTTTGTTTAATTAAAGAAGGAGATTTTAATTATGAAATCAGTAGCAGAAAATTTCGGAAGTTTGGTATTTGACGACAGAGTAATGAAAGCAACTCTTTCTTCAAGCGTTTACCAATCGCTGAAAAAAACAATCGAAGAAAACGAAAAATTAGAAACAGAAGTTGCAAACGCAGTTGCCGAAGCAATGAAAGATTGGGCAATTGAAAACGGAGCAACACACTTTACACATTGGTTCCAGCCTTTAACAGGTATTACCGCTGAAAAACACGACAGTTTCATTACCCCTTCTCCAGACGGCAGAGTTTTAATGGAATTTTCGGGTAAAGAATTAATCAAAGGCGAACCTGATGCTTCTTCGTTCCCTTCAGGCGGACTTCGTGCAACATTTGAAGCAAGAGGATATACCGCATGGGACCCTACATCTTATGCTTTTATTAAAGGAAAAACACTTTGTATTCCTACCGCATTTTGTTCTTACGGCGGTGAAGCACTTGATAAAAAAACTCCTTTGCTTCGCTCAATGGAAGCACTTAACAAACAAGCTCTTCGAGTTTTAAAATTATTCGGAAACGACTCGGTTAAATGCGTTAAAACTTCGGTAGGTCCTGAACAGGAATATTTCCTTATTGATAAAGATTTATATGACAAGAGAAAAGACTTAATTTTCACAGGCAGAACTCTTTTCGGTGCTAAAGCTCCTAAAGGTCAGGAAATGAACGACCACTATTTCGGAGTTATTAAACCGAGAGTTGCAGCTTATATGGCAGACCTTAACGAAGAACTTTGGAAACTCGGTATTCTTGCTAAAACCCAGCACAACGAGGTTGCTCCTGCACAGCATGAAATGGCTCCGATTTATACCACAACAAACATTGCAACTGACCACAACCAATTAACAATGGAAATTATGCAAAAAGTTGCATCTAAACATAATTTGGTTTGCCTTTTACACGAAAAACCATTTGCAGGCGTAAACGGTAGCGGTAAACACAACAACTGGTCAATTTCTACCGACCAAGGCGAAAACTTGCTTAACCCCGGCAAAACTCCTTTTGAAAACGCACAGTTTTTACTCTTCTTGTGCTCGGTAATTCAAGCGGTTGACGATTATCAAGACTTACTTCGTCTTTCGGTTGCTACCGCAGGCAACGACCACAGATTAGGCGCAAACGAGGCACCTCCTGCAGTTATTTCAATTTTCTTGGGCGATGAATTAACCTCTATTTTAGAGTCGATTGAAAACGATACCCCTTATGAAGATGCTGAAAAACAGGTTATGAAATTAGGCGTTCATGTTTTGCCGAAATTCAGAAAAGATACTACCGACAGAAACAGAACTTCGCCTTTTGCTTTTACAGGTAACAAATTCGAGTTCAGAATGCTCGGTTCTTCAAACAGCATTGCTTGTGCAAATATTATGCTCAACTCATCTGTTGCAGAATCTTTGAAACAGTATGCTGATATTCTTGAAAAAGCAGATAATTTCCAAGAGGCTTTACACGACCTTATTAAGAAAACAATCAAAGAGCATAAAAGAATTATCTTCAACGGCAACGGTTACGATGACGCTTGGATTGAAGAGGCTACAAAGCAAAGAGGTTTGTTAAATCTTAAAACAACTCCTGACGCTATGCCAGAACTTTTAAACAAGAAAAATGTTGATATGCTTACTTCACACAAAGTATTTACTGTTCCCGAACTTAATTCAAGATGTGAAATTATGCTTGATAATTACAACAAAACAGTTAATATCGAAGCATTAACAATGGTTGATATGGCAAGAAAAGAAATTTTACCAGCTATGGAAAAATACTCCTATTATCTTGCTAAGAGCATTAAGAATAAAAAAGAGATTTCAGTATCTGCCAGCAAATATGAAACAAGCACTCTCGATAAATTAACAAAGCTTATCGATAGCGTTGATGAAGAAACTGATAAGCTCGATAAGAAAATTGTTGAGCTCGGCAATATCAGCGATGTTGTTGAATTCTCAAAAGCAGTAAAAGATGAGCTTTTACCACAAATGGCAAAATTAAGACTCTCTGCCGATGAAGCGGAAACACTAACCGCCGAAGAATACTGGCCTTTCCCAACTTATGGAAAACTTCTCTTTGGCGTTAGATAAAAGACATATTTTTTAGAAGGGAGATTTTTAGTATGTCAGTCGAATTCTGGTTCCTGATAGGAGCCGCATTAGTATTCTGGATGCAAGCAGGTTTTGCAATGGTTGAAACCGGTTTCACCAGAGCAAAAAACGCAGGTAACATCATCATGAAAAACTTAATGGACTTTTGTATAGGTACCGTAGTTTTTTCACTTTTAGGTTACACAATTATGATGGGCGAAGATACTTTATTTGGTCTTATTGGTATGCCGAATATGGATTTATTTGCTAACTTCAAGGCGTTTATTGCAAGTCCATCTGAAGGTTTTACTTCAGCATCTTATTTCGTATTTAACTTGGTATTCTGTGCAACTACCGCAACAATCGTTTCGGGTGCAATGGCAGAAAGAACAAAATTCTCGTCATACTGCATTTATTCAGCAGTTATTTCGCTTTTTGTTTATCCAATCGAAGCTCACTGGATTTGGGGTGGCGGTTGGTTGTCAAAATTAGGCTTCCACGATTATGCAGGTTCTTGTGCAATACATATGGTAGGTGGTATCGCAGCTTTAGTCGGTGCTATCTTCTTAGGACCGCGTATTGGCAAATATGTAAGAGATAAGAAAACAGGTAAAGTTAAGAAAGTAAATGCTATTCCTGGCCACTCAATTCCTCTTGGCGCATTAGGTGTATTCATACTCTGGCTTGGTTGGTACGGTTTTAACGGCGCTGCCGCAACTTCTGCTTCGGAACTTTCTTCAATTTTCTTAACAACAACAATTGCTCCGGCAGTTGCTACTGTTACAACAATGTTCTTTACTTGGATTCGCAACGGCAAGCCTGATGTTTCAATGTGCTTAAATGCTTCGCTTGCAGGTCTTGTAGGTATTACCGCAGGTTGTGATGCGCTCGATGCTGTCGGTGCATCAGTTGTAGGTTTAGTTTCTGGTATTTTAGTTGTTGTAGTAGTTGAAACACTCGATTTAAAACTTCACATTGACGACCCTGTCGGCGCAGTCGGCGTTCATATGGCAAACGGTATTTGGGGTACTTTAGCAGTAGGTTTGCTCGCTAACCCTGACGCTCCTGCTGGACTTAACGGTCTTTTCTATACAGGTAGTTTCAAATTGTTAGGACTCCAAGCATTAGGCGTTTTAACAGTTGGTGTTTATGCCGCTGTTATGATGACAATTGTATTTGCTATTTTAAAGAACACTCACGGAATTCGTGCTGACGCTGACGATGAAATAGCAGGTCTTGATGTAACAGAACACGGTTTGATTAACGCTTATGCAGGTTTTGCTACTGACGGCGGTTTTGAAGGCGTTGCGCACCCTGTTACAGTTACAGGCGATACTCCTATGGCTGAAGCAGTTGAGGTTAGAACAATGCCGAAAGTTGCCGCTGCAAGCAAGAGCGCTAAACTTACCAAAATCGAAATTGTTTGTAAAGAAAGAATGCTTGAGCCGTTAAAAGAAGCAATGATTGATATAGGCATTGCAGGTATGACAGTATCTCATGTAATGGGTTGCGGTGTTCAAAAAGGTAAACCTGAATATTACCGTGGTGTTGAAGTTGAACCTTCATTGTTACCGAAAATTCAGGTTGACATAGTTGTTGCCGAAGTACCTGTTGAAAAGGTAATTGAAACCGCTAAAAATGTACTTTATACCGGTCATATCGGCGATGGTAAAATCTTTGTTTACAATGTTGAAAATGTTGTAAAAGTAAGAACCGGCGAAAGTGGTTTTGACGCTTTACAAGATGTAGAATAATTAAAGTTTTGCTTTTAAATCTGGTTTTGTCCCACAGGTTTAAAACTTAATAAAATAATTACTTACATTTCTTCCATATAAAAACAACCGTTGAGAAAAAGTTCTCAACGGTTGTTTTCTTATTCTACATACTTTAACGCTTCGTCCATAGGTATTTTGTTGATTTTTTTCTTTAAAATAAATGCTACTGCGGCGTATGTTATAATTCCTAACATAAACACTTTTACATAAGTCATAACAGGTATTTCAGGCGGCAGCCAACCCGAATAACTCATCATCATAGCGTGCCAAATTGCAACAATCGCTTTGTGGGTAATAAACATACACAAAAGCAATGAGATAACCGTTACAATTGAGGTTGTGTGAATATATATTTTTCCGATTTCACGCTTGTTATAACCTAAAATTTTTGCCATTGAAATGCTTTGCGCATTTTTTTCGATTATTATTTTTGCAAGCAAATAAATTATCAGCATAAATATACCTACGCCTGCGGTAATAAATATGCTCATCATATTACCCATTGAAATTTCCATTTGTCGAGATGTTTTTGTTAAATCTTCTTTGGTAATGTGCGAAGCAATAAGATTTTCATCAATATCTTTTATTTTTTCTTTTGAAAAATAGCCTGTATAATAGTCTTTATCAAAATCAAATTTTTCATTGAATTTGTTTAAATCCATAAACACGCAAAGATTGCACGGATAATTATAAATACCTTTGATTTTAAACTTATACTTTTTGTTTTTATATTTTTCTTTAAGCGTTATTTTATCGCCCTTTTCAAGCGAATATTTATCGGCATAAGCACTTGAAATTATAATGCCGTCGCCCATTATTTTTTGTTTAAAATATTTACTATTTTTTTGAATTCCTATAATAGAAATGCTTTCGGTAAAATCTCTGCCTGTTGTTTTAAGTTCATAAGCGGCATATTTTTCCGCATCTTTGGTATTTGTGTTTGACGGCGCTTTTAAAACATATTGATAAGGCGCCAACATATTTTTTACGGTTTGTTCTTCAAAATAATCTAAAAGCGGTGAAAACATTACGCCGAAAACAATTAGAATACTTGCAAAGAAAACACCTGCAAAAATTGTTAAATAGTTCGGAATATTTTGAAAAAACACACGAAGTCGATAACGAATAATAATCGGGATTTTTGTGTTTAATTTAAACGCTTTTTTGCGTTGTCTTCTTTTTAAATCACGTCTTAAAAATTTTAGCGGTGAAAGGCTTAAAGTTCTCGCTAACATAACAAAGTTAATAAACAAAAGAATACAAAGCGGAATTAGCGTTGTATCAATAAAAGCGGTAAAGTTAAACAGCGTTTTATATGTTGTAAGGCTGTAAGAGTTAAGATAAGCGTCTGCCATATATTCCTTAAGAATTGTATAGCCTAAAACATTGCCTACCACCGCCGAGAAAAACAAAACCAACGCTGACGGCGCCATATAGTGCCTGATAAGTTCACGCTTTTTATAACCTGAAGCGCGCAGGGTTCCAATTACATTCGCTTCTTTTCTTATTGTGTTGCTTGTTGTAACTGCAAAAACAAATGAAATTATAACAATTAAAATATACAGAAAAGTAATAAACATTACCCTGTCTTTGCCTATATCATCACCTGCAAAATTTATTGCGTTTGAAGAGCAACGAGGTACAAAATTTGTAATTACCACCTTTTCGCTTAAAGCGTTCATAAAGTCGTTGCCTTTATCTATCGCCTTTTTGCCCAAAGGGTCAGCAGGCGGATTGTTATATTTATAAGAATAACTGTAATGTAAATGTGTTTTCGGTAAATTATCAAAAGCGTTGTCAGTTACTATCGCCAAGCCGAATTTAACGCTGTCAAACATAAAATCGGTATTGTTTTGATAAAGTGCCGAATAGTCCGACAAAGCGATTATTCCGCTTATTTTAAAAGTTTTATTTTTAAATTCTATTTTATCGCCGACAGAATAGTTATTGTTTCGCGCATAGAGCCTTTCGAGCGCAATTTCATTATCGTTTTTCGGCATTTTGCCGTTCCAAAGGCAAACTTTATTAACCTTTTTTCGATTTTTAAAAATTCTTACAATGCTGTCGTTTTTTTCGTTTTCTTCTTCGATATAGAAATTTTCATAAACTTTTACATCTTCTTTTTGAATTGAAGAAATTGTTTTTTTATCAGCCTTTTGAATTAATTCAAAATTACCGTCTTCAACATTATATTTTTTAAAACTATTGTCATAAGCAGTTTTTAAACTTTCATCTGCAATCAAAAAGCCCGAAACTATTCCTATTATTGCGCTCATTAGCACAAAAATAACGAAATATTTGCCCGCTTCGCCTTTTATTTCTCTGAAAATTCGTTTATTAAGAGGATTTTTCATAATACCCTCCTTACCATTCGAGTTCGCAAACAGGCGTTTTTGTTTCGTTTACATAGTCTTTGCGAATAACGCCGTCACGAAGTTTTATAACTCTGTCAGCCATATTTTTAATGGCATCATTATGCGTTACCATTATAACGGTGTTGCCGTATTTTTGGTTGATTTCTTCAATAAGTTTTAAAATTTCTTTTGAAGTGTTATAGTCAAGCGCACCCGTAGGCTCATCGCAAAGAAGAATATCGGGGTTTTTAACTATCGCCCTGCCGATAGCGGTTCTTTGCTGTTGCCCGCCCGACAACTGATTAGGCAATTTATGGCGGTGTTCATAAAGACCGAGCGTTTTTAAAACATCGTCAACATTTAAAGGGTTATCGCTTAAATATGCGCCGACTTCAACATTTTCTTTTATATTTAGATTAGGAATCAGGTTATACATTTGAAAAATATAGCCTAAATGTTTTCTGCGATAAAGCGTTAAGGCTTTTTCATTCATATCTGCAGTTTTTTCGCCGTTTATTGAAATGTAACCCTCATCGGCATTATCAATTCCGCCGATAATGTTAAGCAAAGTTGATTTGCCCGAACCGGAAGCGCCGAGCAAAACGCAAACACTTCCCTTTTCAATTTCGCAGGAAATTCCCTTTAAAACTTCGGTTTTGCTCTCGCCTGAACCGAACGATTTTTTTATATTTTCTAATTTAATATAACTCATTTTGCACATAACCTCCTATACAGTTGAATATTTGTTCAACTGTTATAATTATATAACATTGTTTTAAATTTGTCAAGATGTTTTAAAAGGGAGATACACTTTTTGTATCTCCCCTTTATTCTATTTAGTATGACATTTATCGTGCATTGCGCAGTTTGAACAACCGCAACCGCAGGAAGATTTACCCTGTTTTTTTCGTTTAATCTGAAGAATAATTATTAATGCAACAACTGCAATTAACACTAAGCAAATTATTATTGTTCCAATATTTTCAGACAACCAAGCAAACATAAGTTTTCCCTCCTATTTTACTTTAACAGTAAGTTTGTTTGACTCTTTATAAGGTTTAAAGAGCATATAGCCTATTAACGCTATAACCGCTACGGCGAAAATTAATCCGATAACATTTAAGTTACCTGTAAATGCACCGCCGATTTGATTAATCATAAGCGCAACTGCATAAGCAAAGCCGCATTGATAAGCGATAGCGAACCAAGTCCATTTTGCGTTGTTCATTTCTCTTTTAATTGCACCGATTGCGGCAAAGCAAGGTGCGCAAAGGAGATTGAATACCAAGAATGAATAGCCTGTAATGCCGTTAAACGCATTTGCAAGTTCGCTGTAAACAGAATCGCCGCCGTTGTAAAGAATACCCATTGTACCAACGATATTTTCTTTTGCAACAAGACCTGTAATTGAAGCAACTGCTGCTTGCCAATTACCCCAGCCGAGCGGAGCAAATATCCAAGAAATTCCGCTGCCTATGTAGGCAAGAATCGAGTTAGAAAGTTGTTCTTCTTCGAGCATTTGGAATTTGCCGTCAACAAAACCGAAGTAACTTGTAAACCAAACAAGAATAGTTGAAAGCAAAATAATTGTACCTGCTTTTTTAATGAACGACCAACCGCGCTCCCACATTGAGCGAAGCACATTGCCGATTGTCGGCATATGATAAGAAGGTAATTCCATTACAAACGGAGCAGGGTCGCCCGAGAACATTTTTGTCTTTTTAAGCATAATACCCGAAATGATAATTGCTGCCATTCCGATAAAGTAAGCAGATGTTGCAACCCAAGCACTACCGCCGAAAATTGCACCTGCTATCATAGCGATAAACGGAACTTTTGCACCGCAAGGAATGAATGTTGTTGTCATAATAGTCATTCTGCGGTCTCTCTCGTTCTCGATTGTTCGAGAAGCCATAATACCCGGAATACCGCAACCTGTACCGATAAGCATAGGAATAAACGATTTACCCGAAAGACCGAATTTTCTGAAAATTCTGTCGAGTACAAATGCAATTCTTGCCATATAACCGCAAGCCTCTAAAAATGCAAGTAACAAGAATAATACAAGCATCTGCGGAACAAAGCCCAAAACTGCTCCGACACCGGCTACGATACCGTCAAGAATTAAACCTTTAAGCCAATCAGCCGCATTTAAAGCGTCAAGACCTTTTTCGACTAATACAGGAACACCTTCAACCCAAACGCCGTAATCAGCAGGGTCGGGACCTTCTTCGCCGTATTTTTTAACCTGTTTTTTAGCTTCTGCTAACATTTCATCGGTAATTTTAATAGGCTCGGAGGTCTCAAGTGTTTCTTCATCTTCAACAACATAAGTAGTTTCGCCGTTTTCATTAGCCTCTAAAATAAGAGCGCTGTCGCCAAATTCTTCAACCGCCTCTTCATAAGCCGAATTGCCGATACCGAAAAGGTGATAACCGTCACCAAAAAGACCGTCGTTTGCCCAATCAGTTGCGGCAGCACCTACGCCTACCATTGAAACAAAGTAAACGCAGAACATAATAAGTGCGAAAATAGGCAAGCCTAAAAAGCGGTTTGTAACAACTTTATCGATTTTATCGGAATTAGTAAGTTTTTTAACGCTTTTCTTTTTATAACATGCTTTAATAATACTTGCAATATAAATGTAACGCTCGTTGGTGATAATGCTTTCAGCATCATCATCAAGTTCTTTTTCAGCGTCTTTAATATCTTTTTCAATATGAGCGAGTGTTTTAGCATCAATTTGCAACTGACTTAATACTTTTTCATCACGCTCAAAAATTTTAATTGCATACCATCTTTGTTGCTCTTCCGGCATATCGTGAACAGCAGCTTCCTCAATATGAGCAATTGCGTGTTCAACAACGCCGGCAAAAGAATGTTTTGGAATTGTTTTGCCGTTTTTAGCAGAGTTGATTGCCTCTTCTGCTGCCTGCATTATTCCCTCGTTTTTCAAAGCAGAAATCTCAACAATTTTGCAACCGAGTTGACGAGAAAGTTCGGCAGTATCAATTTTATCACCGTTTTTGCGAACAACGTCCATCATATTAATTGCAATTACAACAGGAATACCAAGCTCTGTTAATTGTGTGGTTAAATAGAGGTTTCTTTCCAAATTAGTACCGTCAACAATATTTAAAATTGCGTCAGGACGCTCGTTTATAAGATAATTTCTTGCAACAACTTCTTCAAGTGTGTAAGGAGAAAGCGAATAAATACCCGGCAAGTCGGTTATAACTACGCCGTCGTGTTTTTTTAATTTTCCTTCTTTTTTCTCAACAGTTACGCCCGGCCAGTTGCCGACAAACTGATTTGAGCCCGTAAGCGAGTTAAACAAAGTTGTTTTACCGCTGTTTGGGTTTCCGGCAAGTGCTATTTTTAAACTCATAAATAAAATCCTTTCTATAATTAGCAAACGCTAACTTAAATGTAAAAAAATTATTGTACTTCAATCATATCAGCATCGGCTTTACGAATTGATAATTCATAGCCACGAACTGTAACTTCAATCGGGTCGCCTAAAGGTGCTACTTTTCTGATATAGACTTCAACATTTTTTGTTATGCCCATATCCATAATTCTACGCTTTATTGCGCCTTCACCGTGAAGTTTTACAACCCTTACGGTTTGACCTACCTTTGCGTTTTTCAAAGTGTTCATAAAAAACTTTCCTCCTAAAAATATTTAAAAATTATACCATAATTTTGCGCGCTAAGTTGTTATCAATCGCCACTCTCGACTCTTTTACTTTTACAATAACATTACCGCTTAAAGTATTGATTATAGTAACAGTTCCGCCGACACAAAAGCCTAAATTTTCTAAATGCTTTTTAACTTCGGGCGAACCGCCTATTTTTTTAATAATATTCTCTTCCCCAACATTTGCTAATGCTAACGGCATCATTTTTCCTTCCTTCTTTCAAAATTAGCATTTGCTAACCAATAACCTAAAATAAACAGTTAGACCTCGCTAACCATTTATATAATAAGGCTTTTCTTATAAAAAGTCAACCTATTTTAAAAATTTCGGCATTATAGCAAAAACGGTTAGCAATCACTAACCGTTTTGTTGTGCAAATTGCGAAAATATATTTGGCTAAAAACAAAAACCTGCGTTAAAACGCAGGTTTTTAAAGTTTACATTTTAATAAATCTTTTCTTTAAAAGTTTATAAGCCTCGTTTATTGCCGGCGCAACTAACGCTAACAACGCACATTTTATTATCTGGTCGAATTGTAACGGAGTAAATTTAACAGCAAAGTTTCTTGGTGTGAAAAATTCAACCACAAACGGTATCATTGTCATAATAAGCAAAACGCATACACAAGCGGCTATGCTAAACAATAACAACGGATTTTTAAACGGGTCAACGGTATAAAAACCTTTTTCGGTTCGATTTGAATAAGACATAAACAAAACCGAGAAAACATAAACTGTAAAGCAATATTCTGTGCCGAATTTGAATATGTTTCCGAAATAATAAGCAAGTAATGAAACCAAAACTATTCCGATAACGCCGACTGCAACATCAAGCGAAAAACCGTGTCCTAAAATTTCATCATTTTTATTAATTTGCCGTTTTAAAACCTTTTTATTCGCAGGTTCAAATCCGAGCGCATAAATTGAAATAGTGTTAAAAAACAAACCTGCCATAATCAAATTCATAGGTGGCATTACCGCATTTTTATAAAACAAAACGCCCAAAATCATAGTAATTGCCAATGCAAAACCTGTTGTAAGCATTTGTTTAAATGAATTAATTACATTCAAATAACTTGATTTTATTTCTTTAATTCCGTTTACAATTGCGGTATAACTGTCGTTTTTAATAACCATATCAGAAGCGCTTTTTGCAAAGTCGGTACCCGAAAGTCCCATTCCGCAACCGATATCTGCCTTTTGCAAAGCAAGTGCATCAGCAACGCTGTCGCCTGTTATTATAACGCTATTGCCTTTAGACTGCCATTTTTCAACAATTCTAACTCTTTGTTCGGCGCTGATATTTGAATATACCAAAATATTTTGATATTTTTCATCAAATTCTTCATCAGACATTTTTTCAAAGTCTTCGCCTGTTATACAAATTGAATCTTTATCAAGCAAATTAAGTTTATTAGCAGCTGCATAGGCGGTTTCGATAACATCGCCTGTAAGCATAATAGTTTTAATGCCCGCTTTTTTGCAGTTTTCAAGCTCTGCAATTGCATCAAATCGAGGAAGATTGGCAATTGCAATAAGGCCCGAAAAAGTTAAATCGTTTTCGATTAATTCAGCTGACGGCAATGAAGGAAGCTCATCTAACTGCTTATAAGCAATACCGATAACTCTGTAAGCCTGCTTTGAAAAATCTTTAATTTTCTCTGCTAATTTTTCTTTATCTACGCCGTTACATTTTTCAATAATAGTTGTGGCGGTGCCTTTGACAATCGCATAAGGTTTGCCCTCAATCAAGCAAATAACCGTTTTTAGTTTTCTTTCAGAGTCAAACGGAATTTCGCTCATTCGAGGATATTCGTTATCAATAGCTGCCTTTTTGGTTTTAAGAATTTTTAAAGCAGCCGACAAAATCGAAGTTTCAACAATATCACCGTAATGCTCTTCCCTGCCAAAATCGTCAATAGCAACATCACCATCACAAGTAAGAGCGGCAAGTTTTAACATTGAAGCGACTTCATCAGGCGCAAAATTATCAACCTCATAAACTATATTATTAATATAAACCTTTTCGGCTTTCATTTTGTTTTGAGTTAATGTACCTGTTTTATCACAAATAATAACATTTGAAGCGCAAATGCTTTCAAGTTTTGAAATTCGTTTTACCACACATTTTTTTCTTCTTGCTCGGCGAAGTCCCAAAACCACATCAAAAGCAACAAGCAAAGAATAGGTGCAAGGAATTGTTACAGCAAAAAGCAACACAGCGTCAAGCACAAATTCACGATAATTATAGGTTGTTCTGCCCATAAAAATGCCTAAAACAAAGAATATCACCGCTAAAGCAAGCATAGCAGAATTTGCCCAAGCAATAGCTTTTTTAACCTTTGCCTGAATAGGAACGACAACGTTTTCCTCACGCATTAAATAAGTTAATTTTTTACCCTTTTCGGTATAAGAACCGGTGTCGGTAACAATAGCTTTACAACTGCCGAAAGCAATGTAGCAACCGGCATATATCATATTTTTACGTTTTGATAACTCTTCAATATCAGAACATTGTGCCAAATGAGATTTTTCAACAGTTGCAACTGTTCCTGTAAGCAAAGACTCATCGCAACGCAAACTTTCAGATTCGATTAGTCTTGCATCAGCCGGAATATAATCGCCTTCTTTTAAAAATATAATATCGCCCGGCACAATTTTTTTCGCTTTTATTTTTTTCTTAATGCCGTTATCTAAAACTTCTACTTCGCAATCAAGATTTTTTGCTGCACGAGCTATTGATTTGTTTACTCTTGTTTCTAAAAATGCAACAACAAATTCAAAAACCAGCAAAACAAAAATAATTACGGCAGGTACTCTAAAAGGAATATTAAAAGTTTTAGTTAAATCATTATTCATAAAGAAAGTAATTATATCAACTACTATATAAAACAACGCTGCCAATGCACCAAACAAAAAAGTTGGGGTGGCAAGTTTTGCTAAAAAGCATTTTCCTAAACTTTTATTCTCAACCGGATTTATAACATTTTTACCGTATTTTTTCTTATATTCTGCAACTTGTTTAGAGTTTAAACCATTTTCTGTGTTTGAATTATAATACTCAACAATTTCCTCAACAGATGATGAATGCCAAATCAAAGCAACACTTCCTCATTTTTTATAATTACTATTATTTTAACACAAAAAGCATTAAAATTCAACCTTTTTATTAAAAAACAACGATGAATTATCACCGTTGTTTTTTAGGTTAAATGCTTGGAATTAAAAGCATAATATCTTCAGTTAAAACTTCGCTTTTTAAATTATTTGTTTCTTTGATTTTATCAAGTGATGTATTATATTTTAAAGCAATATCCCAAACATCTTCGCCCTTTTGCGCAAAATAAGCCACAAGCGAGGGCGCATTATCGGCATTTTTTTCTTTTTCTTCATCTATTTCAAATGATGAAATTGCTTCTATTTCAACAGGTTTGGTAACAATGCCGTTTAATTTCATTTCGCATTTAAAATCGATTTTGCTGCCCGAATTTTTATTAAAAACGCAATCGGTTACGGTTAAATTTAAGTCACAATTCAAATTATCATCACAAGAAATTTTTGAAATCGACTTTGAAAACGGTAAGACTTTTTCATAATATTTGCTTGAAGAATTTTCATCTTCCAAAAATGCAAAAACCGCAATATCACCGTTTAGTATAAGGTTGTTATTTTCGCATTTGCAACTATATGTTAAAGGAACGCAGTTTAAATTAATAATATCGGCAATGTCCGAAGAAATTTCTATGCTTTCGCTTATATTAAATGTTTCGTTTACGCTTTCGACAAACTGCTCGCAATTTAGCTTTTGCTTTTCAATAACCGATTCATATTTTACGCAGTACCCGTCAGTAACAATGTTTAAGTCGCTTAATTTGTATGCTACAAGCGATAAATCTACTTTTGCTTCGGCGTTGATTGTGCGCATTTCGCCGTTTGAATCGGTTATAACTTTTAAAGTTATATTGCTGACATCTGTTTTAATAGAACATATTGCGTTTTCATCTGCACCGAGTAAATCAACAACTTGATTTACAGGAATAATATGTTTTATTGTTTCATAACGCAAATCTGAACTCAAATAAAGAATTTCTGTTAAAACATTAAGTTTAACTATCGCTTTATCGGCGATTGTTTTACATTCTTCAAAAACTGATTTTACTTCATAATTAATAATATTTGAGATTGAGCCGTTTGATGAAGGCAGAATAATATCATCGGCTACATTAATTTGTTTTTTGGCAAAACCCACAGGCTCAAGCACTTTTATATCTTTGTTTTTCAAAACTATACTTTGCTCGCCTATATTAGAAATAAAATCATTCTCATCTTCAATTTTTAAGCTTAGCGTAAGGCCTATTGAGCCGTGAACATCAATTTTTCGATTATTTACCGCCCTGCAATTTGCATATTCGGTTTTAATAACACAATTTGAAAAGGTTTCTTTTTCAATTTCGCCTATATTTATTGATTTTGAGAGGTTTTGTGCCATTTCATAACCAAAAAGTTTGTTATCTTTTGAAATATACAAAACCTTTATTTCAGCGTTTATTTCTGCTTGCGCCGTGTCGCTTAAAACCGACAAATTTGTTACTTTCGCAAAAATATTGCATTTTAAAATTCTTTCAATATCAGGACAATAATCAGGCAAAGTGAACTCGCAATCAATTGGGTATTCACTCTTTTTCTCATAAACTTTTTTAAGTGTTTTTAAGGTATTATTAACCGTTTCTAATTCCATATGCGTTTCCGCCTTTCATTTTTGTTTTATTAAATTATATTGAAAAAACAAAAAAATTATGCAAAAAACCTCTCGAAAAATCGAGAGGTAATTCTTATGCTGTTAATTTCATTTTCAATCTTAATTTATCGGCAATCATTGCTATAAACTCGGAATTAGTAGGTTTTCCTCTGCCTATGTGAATGGTGTAGCCAAAATATGAGTTTAAAACATCTACATTTCCCCTGTCCCAAGCAACTTCTATGCCGTGGCGAATAGCACGCTCAACCCTTGAAGAAGTGGTTTGAAATTTTTTAGCAACTGTCGGGTAAAGTTGTTTTGTTACCGAATTAATCATATCGGGGTTGTTTACCGAAAGCATAATCGCCTCTCTTAAATAATGATAACCTTTTATGTGAGCCGGAACACCGATTTGATGAATAATATCGGTAACCATTATTTCAAGTTCGTTGTGGTTTGTCGGAGATTTCAAACTATTTGGAAGTTGCGGGCTGTTATAACCCGTAAACTGAACAATTCGTTTTGCCAGCATTTCAACCGAAAAAGGTTTAATAAAATAATAAGAAACTCCTTTTTCAAGTGCTTTTGACTCTAACAACGGATTATCGAAATTACACATTGCAAACATTATAGGTTTTTCCTCTTCGCTCATTTTGTTTACGGCTTCAAGTACTCCCATAATATCTGTGCGAGGCATAAAAACATCTGCCAAAACAATGTCGGGTTTTTCGATTTTTATCGCCGCTAAAAGTTCGCTTCCGTCTTTTTTGGTTAAGATTACTTCCATTCCATAGGAACTTAATAATTTCTCACACTCCATAGAAAAATCTGTCAAGTTTTCAGCGATAATGACCTTTAAATTTTTTTGCATAAAAATTCCTCCTATTTATCATCTGTCAACATTTTACCATATTTTACCAATTTTTGCAACAAATAAGCAGGAAAAATTCAAAAATAATTTTACTATCTTTTTATGCAAAATGTTCAATTTTCAAAAAAGACTCAAGAAACCCTGTTTAAAGTCGAATTTTCCGTAACTTTTGTCATTTTTTCATACATTTCATCAGAAAAAACCGCATAGCCTTTTGTTGGGTTGTTCACAAAAACATTTGTAAGTGCGCCGACTAACTGCCCGTTTTGAATAATCGGCGAGCCACTCATTCCCTGAACAATTCCGCCCGTTTTATCTATTAATTTTTCATCTGTAATACGAATAAGCAAGTTTTTTTGAGTTTCATTATTCAAATCAACTTTTTCAATTTCGCAACTATAATATTTCGGACCGCTGTTATCAAGCGTTGTAAATATTTTTGCTTTGCCGATTTTTACATCTTGCCTGTTTGATATTTTAATTAGTTCTTTTTGCTTTTCAAATTTATTTAAATAACCGTAAAGTCCGCAAGGTGCGTTATTTATAATAACGCCTTGTTTTTCATCTGTAAACGCTCCGCAAATCTCGCCTGCGTTGCCGTAAGTGCTTTTGGTAATTGAAAGAATTTCGGTTTTAACAATTTCACCCGAATTAATCGGCAGTAAAACAGCTGTGTCAACATCGACAATGCCGTGGCCAAGCCCTGCAAAAGCACCGTTTACAAGCGAATAAAAAGTCATTGTGCCAAGTCCTGCCGAACTATCTCTTACCCAAATCCCAGCTTTATAAGAAGCAGTATCTTTTGAATAAACCGGTTTAAAAATTATATTAAAAGTTTTTTGGTTTCGCTTAACTTTACAAACAATTTCATACCCGTTTGAATTATTTATTATTCTTGATAATTCTTCATTTGAATTAACCGATTTATTGTTTACCTTTAAAATAATATCGCCTATTTTCATTCCTGCTTTTTTAGCAGGGTTGCCGCCGCCTTGAACATCGGACATTCCGACAACCATAACGCCTTTTGTAAAAATTTTAATGCCAAAATTTTCACCGCTTAAAACAACATATCGCTGTTTGACTTTGTTAATGTTAATGCTTTTTATAGGAACAATTCCCATTAATGATAGATTTGATTTATAATTGTTTGAGGCTTTATTTGCATTAACCGCTAACTCTTGTGATTTTTCTCTTTTCAAAACAATTTGAAAATTTGTATTAAAATTTACCGTTTCGTTGTCATAAATCATTATATTATCAGGCAAAATATTATTGTAATAATAAACCGCTGACAACGAAAACGCACTTGCAACCGCTAAAATTAAGCAAAAAATTTTAATTGTTTTTTTCAAAAAACAATCACCTGCCTTTCATTATTATTGTTTGAAAAATATAAAAAAATATTTAAAGCAATTTTTTTATTATTTTCGCCTAACAAGTTGATTTAATGTTTATTATATAGTATAATCAATTAGGAAAGTTTAGGTGATTAAAATGAAATATTTTATTGCTTCTGATATTCACGGCAGTTATAAATTTTGCAAAATGATGGTAGAAAAATTTAAAGAATCAAACGCCGATAAATTAATTCTATTGGGCGATATTTTATATCACGGTCCGAGAAACTCTTTACCGCAAGAATATAACCCCAAAAAAGTAATAGAGCTTTTAAATAACATTTCTGAAAAAATTATTTGTGTTAGAGGAAATTGTGATGCCGAAGTTGACCAAATGGTGCTTGACTTCCCTATTATGTGTGAGAATTCAAGCATTTTGATTGATAACAAACCAGTTTATTTAACGCACGGTCATCATTTAGAAAACTTAAATTTAACATGTGGTGATATTGTAATTTACGGTCATACTCATATTCCAAAATTTGAAAAGGAAAACAGCATTTTACATATAAATCCCGGTTCTGTTTCGATACCGAAAGAAAATTCGCCTCATTCATATATTATTTTTGAAAATAATGATTTTTCATTTTTTAATCTTGAAACTGATGAAATATACAAAAAAGAGAGCATATAAAAAATCGCCTTTCGGCGATTTTTTTAATTTATAGATTTCACATCATAAGGTGTTGATTGATATACAAAATAATTCAGCCAATTAATAAACAAAAGACTGCCGTTTGAACGCCAATTAACAATCGGCGGATTTTTTGGATTATCGTCAAGATAATAGTTTTTGGGAATGTCAATATCAATTCCTGCTTTTAAATCTCTTTTATATTCCGCATCAAGAGTTAATGCGTCATATTCGGAATGTCCCATTACAAAGAACTGCCTGCCACCGATTTTTGAAACAATATCAACACCTGCTTCATCGGAAGAAGCCAAAATTCTAAGTTTAGGATTTTTTTCAATTTCTTCACGGCTAATAGTTGTATTGCGTGAGTGCGGAACATAAAAAATGTCGTCAAAACCACGAAGAAGCATTGAATTTTTATAATCTTTTTTATGAGGGAAAACGCCGAAAAGTTTTTTCGGCAATTTTTCTTTTTTTATGCCATAGTGGTAATAAAGCCCTGCTTGCGCTCCCCAGCAAATATGCATTGTGCTGTGAACATTAACCTTGCTCCACTCCATAATTTCGCAAAGTTCTTCCCAATAATCGACCTTTTCAAAATCTAAATGCTCAACAGGCGCACCTGTTATAATCATTCCGTCAAACTTTTGGTCTTTAATTTCATCAAATGTTTGATAGAACGCTACCAAGTGGTCTTTTGATGTGTTGAGCGACTTATGCGATTTTGTTCTTATCAATGTAAGTTCAATTTGCAACGGAGTGTTACCTAAAATTCGAGAAATCTGTGTTTCGGTTTCAATTTTTTTAGGCATAAGATTCAAAAGAACAATTCTAAGCGGTCTGATATCCTGCGTAATTGCGCGGGTTTCAGTCATAGCAAAAATATTTTCTTTTTCTAAAATCTTTACCGCAGGCAAATCGTTCGGAATTTTAATAGGCATATTATCCCTCTTATAATCAAATTTTATCTAACGCTTGTTGAATATCGTTAATTAAGTCTTCGGCATCTTCAAGACCGCAAGAAAGTCTTACCAAATCAGGTGAAACACCGGCCGAAACTAACTCTTCATCGCTTAACTGACGGTGAGTTGAAGAAGCAGGGTGCAAACAGCAAGCACGAGCATCTGCAACATGAGTTTCAATTGCGATAATTTTAAGCTGTTTCATAAATTTTTCGGCAGCAGCTCTTCCGCCTTTTACGCCGAAACTTACAACACCGCAAGTGCCGTTTTTTAAGTATTTTTGAGTTAACTCGTAATCTTTGCTTGAAGGCAAAGCAGGAAAATTAACCCAAGAAATTTTATCGTTATTTTCAAGATATTTTGCAACTGCAAGACCGTTATCGCTGTGTTTTTTCATTCTAACATGCAAACTCTCAAGTCCCAAGTTTAAAAGATAAGCGCTCATTGGTGCAGGAGTTACACCTAAATCTCTCATAAGTTGAGCGGTTGCTTTTGTAATGTAAGCGCCAGCAAGACCGAAACGCTCGGTATAAGTAATTCCGTGATAACTTTCATCAGGAGTGCAAAGTCCTTCAAATTTTTCGGGATATTTTGTCCAGTCAAATTTACCGCTGTCAACAATTGCACCGCCGACTGCGCTTGCGTGACCGTCCATATATTTAGTAGTAGCGTGAGTTACAATATCAGCACCAAACTCAAAAGGTCTGCAATGAACAGGAGTCGGGAAAGTGTTATCAACAATAAGCGGAACGCCGTGAGCGTGAGCGATATTTGCAAAACGCTCAATATCTAAAACATTTAAAGCAGGGTTTGCGATTGTTTCACCAAAAACAAGTTTTGTTTCGGGTCTGAAAGCGTTTTCAAACTCTTCATCAGAACAGTCGGGCGCAATAAATGTAACATCAATACCCATTCTTTTTAAAGTTACGGCAAAAAGATTAAATGTACCGCCGTAAATTGATGAAGATGAGATTAAATGGTCGCCAGCCGAACAAAGATTAAATACTGCCAAAAAGTTTGCAGCCATACCCGAAGAGGTAAGCATTGCGGCAGTACCGCCCTCTAATTCGCAAATTTTTTGAGCAACAGTATCAGCAGTCGGATTTTGAAGTCTTGAATAAAAATAACCGCTTGCTTCTAAGTCAAAAAGTTTACCCATATCTTCACTTGTATCATATTTAAAAGTTGTGCTTTGAATTATAGGCACTTCTCTTGGTTCACCGTTTTTGGGTCTGTAACCGCCTTGAACACATTTTGTGCCGATTGAAAAATCATTCATATTAAAAATCTCCTTTTTAAAACTATTAATTTATTTTATCACAAATTATACTTTTATTCAATAGCAAATTTTTGGCTTAAAAAGTTTTATTGAAAAATATTCAAAGTTCTGCTATAATACCAAAAGAGTTTATTTAAAAAGGAACAAATAATGAAAATAGGTAATTTAGAAATAAAAGGAAACGCGTGCCTTGCGCCTATGGCAGGGGTTGCCGACAGGGCTATGCGTGAGCTTTGCAGAGGTTACGGCGCAGCATTTACCGTAGGCGAGCTAACAAGCGTTAAGGCTTTGTCGCTCGGCGATAACAAATCGAAAGAGTTTTTACAAGTGCATGAAAAAGAGCGCCCTATGGGTGTTCAACTTTTCGGTTATGACCCCGAATGTTTTAAAATTGCAACCGAAAAAGCAATGAAATACAACCCTGATTTTATTGATATTAATATGGGTTGCCCTGCTCCAAAAGTGGCTAACAACGGAGGCGGTTCGGCTTTAATGAAAGACCCCGAACTTGCAGGCAGAATTGTTGAAGCGGTAAAAAGCGTTTCCGGCGTGCCGGTTACTGCAAAAATCAGAGCCGGCTATGATAACGACAATATCAACGCCGTACAGGTTGCGAAAATAGTTGAGCAAAGCGGTGCGAGCGCAATAACTGTTCATGGCAGAACAAGACCGCAAATGTATGCTCCGCCTGTTAATCTTGATATAATTAAAGATGTTAAAAATGCCGTTTCTATTCCTGTTATCGGCAATGGTGATATAAGAGATGCAAACGATGCGGCGAAAATGTATGAATATACTAACTGCGATTTGGTTATGGTAGGCAGAGCCGCCTGCGGTGCGCCTTGGATTTTTCAGCAAATTGACGCTTACCTTAACGAAACTCGCTATATTCCCTCTCCTCCTGTATCAGAGCGAATGTTGACGCTTTTAAAGCAGGTTAAGTTGATGATTGAATATAAAAACGAAAAAACCGCTATGCGACAAGCGAGAAAACACGCCGCTTTTTATATGCGCGGAATTAAAGGTGCGGCGGCTTATAGAAGGGATTGCGGTGAATTAAAAACATATTCTGACCTTGAAAAACTTTGTTTTAAGGTGTTTTCAGAGCATAAAGATGATGAAATCGGCTATTAATAGCCGATTTTTTGTTATAAAACTTTAAAAAACACAATAATTATTTATTATGGTAAAATTAACCGCAATAATTTGATTGAAAAATGTCGGAATTTGTTGTATAATATAATTTAAGCATAAATTGCGGAGGTAAAATAATGACTAAAACTAATTTGGTTACCGACTGTAACGAAATTTTACTTGGAATTGATATCGGCTCGACCACCGCAAAAGTTGTTGTTGTCGATAATAATGAGATTATATATGAAAAATATGAAAGGCATTTTTCTTTTGTTCGTTCAAAAACCCTTTCAATGATAAACGAAATTGAAGATTTGCTTAAAGGCAGAAAAATAAAAATTGCCATTTCAGGCTCGGCAGGGCTTGGTATGGCTGATGCGGCAGGACTTCCCTTTGTTCAAGAAGTTTTTGCTACCGCTGAAACTGTTAGAATGTTAGAGCCTGACACTTCGGTTGTAATTGAACTTGGCGGTGAAGATGCTAAAGTTATTTTCTTTGACGGCGGACTTGACGAGCGAATGAACGGCACTTGCGCCGGCGGTACAGGCGCATTTATTGACCAAATAGCAACGCTTTTAAATGTTACAAACGAGGAACTTGATGCGCTTTCTCTTACTCACAAGCGGATTTACCCTATCGCATCAAGGTGCGGTGTTTTCGCTAAAACCGATATTCAGCCTTTGCTTAATCAGGGTGCGCAAAAGTCCGACATTGCCGCAAGTATTTATCAAGCGGTTGTAAACCAAACTATAGCAGGATTGGCGCAAGGCAGAAAAATTGACGGCAAAGTTATGTTTTTAGGCGGACCTTTGCACTATTGTAAGGGACTTCGCGAAAGATTTAAAGAAACTTTAAAATTAGACGATGAACACGCCCTATTCCCCGAATACGGCAGATTTTCGGTGTCGATAGGCTCGGCAATTTACGCTTCAAAACAAAACAAATTTTATTCTTTTGAAGAAATAATTTCGGCGCTCGAAAAAGCGAACAATCAAAAAAGCGAAATGCCTCATTCCGACCCACTTTTTAAAGATGAAAAAGAATATAACGAATTTATTGAAAGACATAAAAAAGCGACTGTTAAAACTGCTGATGCTGAAAGCTATAACGGCAACGCTTATCTTGGAATTGACTGCGGAAGCACCACGACAAAGTTGTTTTTAATGAGTGAAAACAATGAAATGCTCTATTCTTTCTATGATTCAAACAAGGGCAATCCTGTTGAAATTGTAAAAGAACAGTTAAAAGCGATTTATAAAATTTGCGGTGATAAAATTAAAATTAAAAGTAGCGCTGTTACAGGCTATGGTGAAGAACTTATCAAAAAAGCGTTTGGCGTTGACTTTGGTATTGTTGAAACAATGGCGCATTTTACTGCGGCAAAATATTTTTCGCCGAATGTTGATTTTATTCTTGATATCGGCGGACAGGATATCAAATGTTTTAGAGTACACAACAACTCAATCGACTCGATTATGCTTAACGAGGCTTGTTCTTCGGGTTGCGGTTCGTTTATTGAAACATTTGCAAAAGCAATGGGCTATTCTGCCGAAGAGTTTTCAAAAATCGGACTTTATTCAAAAGCGCCGGTTGACCTTGGCACCCGTTGCACCGTTTTTATGAACTCTTCTGTAAAGCAGGCGCAAAAAGACGGCGCAAAAGTTGAAGATATTTCGGCAGGTCTTTCAAACTCGGTTGTAAAAAATGCAATTTACAAGGTTATTAGGGTTACAAGTGCCGAAGAACTCGGTGAAAACATAGTCGTTCAAGGCGGAACTTTTTTAAATAACGCGGTACTTCGCTGTTTTGAGCGAGAAATCGGACACAACTGTATTCGCCCTGATATTGCCGGTCTTATGGGCGCTTACGGTGCGGCTCTTTATGCAAAATCGGCAACAAATGACAACTCAACGCTTATTTCAAAAGCGGATTTAAAAGAGTTTACACACAAATCTAAATCGGCTGTTTGCAAAGGCTGTACCAACCAATGCAAACTTACTGTAAATATATTTAACAACGGTGAAAAGTTTATTTCGGGCAACCAATGTAAAAAGGGCGAGTCGGCAGTAAACAAAGAAACTAATATTGAAACCATACCGAATATGTTTGCGTTTAAGCGTGAGCAACTTGAAAGTTTGTTTAACTGTAAAGGAAACAGAAAAGAAACAGTCGGACTGCCTCTTGCACTCGGAATGTATGAACTTTTACCGCTTTGGCAAGGAATTCTTAAAAATTTAGGTTTTTCGGTTAAAGTTTCAGGATTTTCTGATAGAGATATTTATTCAAAAGGCCAATTTTCAATTCCTTCCGATACTGCTTGCTACCCTGCAAAAATTTCGCACGGACATATTGAGCAATTACTCGAAGACGGAGTTGATGCAATATTCTTCCCTTGCCTTTCATATAACATTGACGAAAAACGAAGCGCAAACCATTACAACTGCCCTGTTGTAGCGTATTATCCCGAACTATTAAACGGAAATATGGACAGTTTGAAAAACACTAAATTCATTTTCCCGTTTTTAACGGTAAACAATCAAAAAGAGTTATCGAGAGAACTTACGCTGTTTTTATCAAAATATTTTGATAACATCAATCTTAAAGATGTAAAACGGGCGGTAAAACTCGGTTTTGAGCAATATGAAAATTATATGCAGGCGGTTAAAGACGAAGGTATGCGTTGCATTGAATATGCAAATAAAAACAATAAGCGACTTATGGTGCTTGCAGGCAGACCTTATCATATTGACCCTGAAATTTCGCACGGAATTGATAAACTCGCAACTTCGCTCGATTTTGTTGTGGTAACAGAAGATGCGGTAAGCGAGTTGGCACAGGTGCCAAAAGTAAATGTTTTAAACCAATGGACTTATCACTCACGGCTTTATGCGGCTGCTGAATATGTTTCGCACCAGAAAAACGCCGAGTTTGTTCAGTTAGTTTCATTCGGTTGTGGAATTGACGCTATAACAACCGATGAGGTCCGCTCTATTTTAGAGGAAAACGATAAATTATATACGCAAATTAAAATTGATGAAATAACAAATTTAGGCGCAGTAAAAATAAGACTTCGCAGTCTTTTGGGCGCATTGGAAGAGAGGGATTAAGTTGAATAACGACCAAGTTCTTTTTACAAAGGAAATGAAAAAGGATTATACAATTCTTATTCCCACAATGTTGCCTATGCACTTGAAATTTGTTGAAACGATTTATAACTATTACGGTTATAACACCGAATTGCTTACAACAAGCGGCAAAGAAATAGCCGATACGGGAATAAAATATGTGCATAACGATACCTGTTACCCTGCGATTTTGGTAATAGGTCAGTTTATTCACGCATTGCAAAGCGGAAAATATGATGTAAACAAAACCGCACTTCTTTTAACTCAAACCGGCGGCGGTTGCAGAGCCTCAAACTACATATCTTTGCTTCGCAAAGCGCTTAAAAAAGCAGGTCTTTCGCAAGTGCCTGTAATATCTTTTAACCTTTCAGGCCTTGAAAAGCAACCCGGTTTTAAAATTTCATTACCAATTTTGTGGCGTTTGGCTTACGGCGTTGTTTATGCCGATTTGCTTATGCTTTTGAAAAATCAATGCTCGCCTTATGAGTTGATTAAGGGCGAGGCTGAGCAAAAAGCGAATATGTGGACCGAAAAGCTTTGCCGTGAAATGACAAGCAAAAAATTTATAAGTTACAAAAAAGTTAAGCAAAATTACAAGGCTATTGTAAAAGATTTTGCTTCGATAAAAATGCTGAAAAGCGATAAAATAAAAGTCGGCGTTGTAGGTGAAATTTTTGTAAAATATTCCCCGCTCGGCAACAACAACCTTGAAGACTTTTTGCTTTCGGAAGGTGCAGAGATAGTTGTTCCCGGTCTTATTGATTTTTGTCTTTACTGCGTTTACAACGGACTTGTTGATACCGAATTTTACAGAGTTAAAAAGTTTAACGCTTTAATTAATAAATTTGCTTATAGATTTATAACTAAAAAGGTAAATGACATTAGAAATGCAATTACCGAAAACAGCGATTTTATGCCAATGGGCGATTTTGAACACACAAGAACGCTTACAAAAGGTATTTTAAGTTTGGGCGTTAAAATGGGCGAAGGCTGGTTACTTACTGCTGAAATGATTGAACTTGCCGATATGGGCGTAAACAATATTGTTTGCACACAGCCTTTTGGTTGTCTGCCAAACCACATTGCCGGCAAAGGTATGATGAAACCGATTAAAGAAAACCGCCCTGATGTGAATATTGTAGCTATTGACTATGACCCCGGCGCTTCAAAAATCAATCAGGAAAACCGAATAAAACTTATGCTTTCAAACGCAAAATTTGCAAAAGAAAATACAACAAATCAAAAAGTAAAAAAATAACGAATAATAAATGTCTAAAAGAGAATAATCTTTTTGACATTTATTTTTTTATATGATATAATTTAATCATCTTAAAGAAATGAGGTATTTATTATGGGTTATATTATTTTAGGAATTGTGATTTTTCTTATTGTTGTTATTGTTTTGTGGTTCATTTCAGCACAGAGAAAGCTCTCCACCATGGACGAAAACATTAATAACGCAATGTCACAAATCGGCGTTCAGTTATCTTCTCGTTGGGACGCTTTAACAGCGCTTTTAGACCTTACAAAAGGTTATGCCGAGCATGAATATAAAACTCTTGCCGACACAGTTAAAATGAGAAGAACAATTACCGCTGAAAGCACAGCAAAAGATGCTATGGAGCAGGAAAATGTAATTACTGAAGCATTGGGTAAAATTATGGCAGTTGCCGAAAGTTATCCTGATTTAAAAGCAAATCAAAATTACATTAAAACTATGGACAGCGTAAACGATTACGAAAACAAAGTTCGCCAGAGCAGACTTATTTACAACGACAGCGTAACAAAACTTAACCGCCAAATAAGAATGTTCCCAACTTCTATTATTGCAGGTATGTTAGGTTTCTCAAAGCGTGATTATTTACAGGCTGAACAGGAGAAGGCACAAATGCCAAGCATGAAATAATGAAAAAGGTAATATTTAGTTTAATAACCGTTTTTGTTTTAGTATCAAGTCTTTTTGTAATTCCCGTAAGCGCAAACAACACCTTTAACATTGATATTGATGTAAAAATCAAATCAAACGGTGACGGTGTTGTAACGCAAAAATGGTACGGCTCATTTTTTGATGGAACAGAAAACTACCTGCCTATCGGCAATTTTGCAAAAGGAATGGATATTGCAGATTTTAAAGTTTGGGATAAAAACGGCGAATTCGAGTTTGTTGATTATTGGGATGTTGACGATTCGAGAATTGAAAAGGCTCGAAAATGCGGTATTATTGAAGAAGATGACCACTATGAACTGTGCTTTGGTATAGGCGATTACGGCAACAACGAATACTTTTTTCAATATACTGTTAAAGGACTTGTTGGCGCTTACAAAGATAAAGACGGCTTTAATTTTCAATTTGTAAATCCCGGTATGAATTGTTACCCTACTGATGTTGTAGTAACAATTCAAAGCGAAAACGGCAAAAAGTTTAACAAAAACAATTGTGGTATTTGGGCGTTCGGCTTTAGGGGCTCAATTAATTTTGAATCAAACAAAATTGTTGCGAGAACTTCTACCCCGCTCGAAAACGGCGAAAGATATGTTAATATTGTTGTGTGTTTTGAAAAAGGACTTTTAAATCCTGCAAGAAAAGGTGAAGAAAAATCTTTTAAACAACTGCTTAACACCGCAAAAGAAGGCTCTTCTTACGGGTATTACGAAGAAAAAAACCACGATTTTTTAATTATTCTTGCAGTAATCGGTGCAGCGGTAATTTCTATTATAAGCGGAATTTTTTATTTAATTATTTCGATTATTCGCAAAATAAATCTTCGTAAATTCACTAAAAAATGCGATTATTACCGTGAAATCCCCTGCAACAAAGATATGAATATGGGATTTTCTATTGTTGACAGGTTTGATTTAAACAAAAAAGAAAGCTCTATTATCGGTGCTTGTCTTTTAGATTTGATTATCAAAAAATCGCTTGTTCCTATAATTGATAAAAACACTTCTTTTATGGGAAAAGTTAAGAAAACGGTAGATATGAAAATTGAAAATCCGCCAAACGACTTTTCACCCTCTACCGAACTTTATAATATTCTTGTGAAAGCGGCGGGTGCAGACGGAATTTTGCAGGAAAAGGAACTTAAAAAGTATTGTAAAGCGCACCCGAGTCTTATGCGTGATTTTATTAACAATACAAAGCAAAACGGTGAAACACCGCTTGAAGCGATGGGTCCTTACAAGAAAAACATTAATAAATGTTCTGATGAAGTTAAAAATCAAGTTTCGCAGGTTATCGGCTTAAAGAAATATCTTGAAGATTTTTCGCTTATTAGCGAGCGAAGTGTTGAAGAGGTTGATATTTGGGAAGATTTGCTTGTTTGGGCAACGCTTTATGATATTGCCGAAGAAGTAATGAAAGACTTTAAGAAAATTTATCCTAATTTAACTGAAAGAAACAACGATTATATGACCTATATCGGACTTTCTTATGCTTATAGAAACTTAACCTATTCTGCTATGCTTTCGGGCGAAGCAGCACAAAGAGCCAGAAGTTCCGGCGCAGGCGGCGCAAGCTCGCTTGGCGGTGGCGGTGGTTTTTCAGGCGGCGGCTTCGGCGGCGGTTCACGATAAAATCTAAAACTAAAAAATCCTGAGGAAAACTCAGGATTTTTATTTTGCTTTAATTAAAAGACCTTTGAGATAAACTCAAAGGTCTTTTTTAAGACTAATTATTTAACTTTAACTTTTTTAACTTTAGACCATTTCTTACCGTAGGTGTTTTTGCCATTAACTTTGTTAAAGGTTCTTACTCTTACATAGTAAGTTTTCTTTGATTTAAGTTTTTTAATGGTCTTAGATAAGCTCTTAGTTGTAGTCTTTTTAGCTTTTTTAAACTTCTTGTTTACAGCGTACTGAATTTGATATCCTGTAGCACCGGCAACTTTTTTCTTAATCTTAATTGTTACAACTTTCTTTTTGGTTGACTTAGCAGATTTAATAACTGCTTTTGTCTTATAATTAAGAGGTGTTACGCTCTTAACTTTAGAATAGCCACTCTTCTTGCCGTTTTTAGCAACTGCTTTCAATTTAAAGTTGTATTTTTTGCCTGCTTTAAGTTTCTTAACTGTGTAAGAAGTTTTCTTAACTGTTGCGATTTTCTTGAAGCTCTTTGAAGAACCGATTGAACGATATACTTCATATTTTACAGCGTATTTAGCTTTTTTCCAAGTAATTTTAGCAACTGTTTTCTTAGTAAGTTTTACACTCTTAATCGTTGGTTTAGCAGGTTTAGCATTAGCTGCAGGATCGATAATTTTAATTGAGCCTGACTGGAATGAGCAAGGAACTGCGTCGCCTGCAACATTTACAAAGCCAGCCGGATCATAAGTTAAACCGCCAAATTCGATTGGATAATCTCCAACAGCATATTTATTAAGCTTAAATGTAATTGCAACAATCTTACCGTTAGCAGTAGAATCAGAAACCTCGGCTTTTGGATTTGTAGGATAAATATTGTATTCAAGAATACCTTTTATATTCTCTACCGGGTCAAAGTTATAACCGATGCTCGGAAGTCTGTTGAATACTGTGCTGTCTTCAACTACCTTAGAACTTACAAATGTTAAGTTATCACTATATTTAAGTGAGAATTTAGCGCCTTTTAATCCAGCATTTCCTGATACTGAAACATAAACTGTGTACTGTTTCGAAGCTTTGTTTGCCGCATAAGTGTCGCTTACAGAAGAAACAGCAAATTTAGTAGTACCGGAATTTGTTGTCGGATAAGGAGTTATATCGTTAAGGTCAGGTTTTGTTATACGAGTTGTTGCATCACCGATTGAAACATAACCGTTTGTGAACGAACACGGAACGTTTTGACCGTTTGAGTTAAAGAAGTTAGAAGCAACATAACCATCTCCACCTGCAAACGAAATCAAATCGGCGTTTTCATTAAGCTTTGCGTTAAATACTAAATACAATACCGTGCCGTTTTTCATTGTATCACCGGCATTTTGTTCAAGCGTAATATTAACTTCGCCTAATTTATTTGCCTCAGATTTTGCGGAAGCGTAAACATTGTCGAATACATTTCCTTTTTCAATACCTGTAAATGATAAGTCGTTTTTATTGAATTTTAATGTAAATTTAGCGTAATTAAGACCTGCATTACCACTGATTGCGACAGGTACTTTTACTTCTTCAAAAGTACCAACCTGTGTATCAAGAATCTTAAATCTTGTTTTACCGAGTTGGTTATTTTCAGGGTAAGCATAAGTAACAGTTGTTGTTTTTTCAGTAGTAGGAGGTACAGTAGTAGTTGTGGTAGCCTCAGGATTCTTAACATCATAGAGATAAGGTGCTGTTACATAGAACACAGCATTTTTGAAACCGCTGCCGAAAGAAGAATAGTTTAAAAAATCAGCTTCAAAATTATCCGTGTTTTCAGGAATGTCGTTAGGATCAATCATGAAAGTAAATTTCTTACCGCTTGTCAATTTAAAGTCATAATCGCTCTTCGGCCACTTCCAACCTGATGATTTAAAATAACAATAAGGACTGTTATTATCTCCTGTTTCAAATTGCGGGAAAATATCAATTGCAATCCAAGCGTCAGCCTGTTTAGCATAATCAACATATTCCTGGAAAGCAATACTGCTCTTACCACCGTTTATATAGAAACAATCTTGAATCTGTTCAATATAATCGCTGCTTACTTGTTCAATTTTCTCATATTTACGGTTACCCGAAACCTCAACTTTAACTTTACCTTGAGGCGAACCGTTCCACCAAGATGATGAAATTCTTCCGTCAACATAACTTAAATCCATATTTTCCATATCCCAGCCATCCGAAGGCATAGATACAGGATTTGTAGTTGATGGAGTTGCTCTTGTTGTAGTGGTTGTAGGAGCGTTAACAGGTGCTAATTCATCAGAACCTTCAATATAAGGAACTGACATATAGAAACGACCGTAGTTTACTTTTGGCCAACCATTTTTCCACTCTGTACTATATGCGATTTGATTGGTTATACCTGTGAAATACTCTGCTAATTTACTATTTTTATCTTCACCTTCATCTGAATTTGATATTGCGCTTTCTGCAATTTCAAGCAATTTACTTGGATCATATTTAGCAGTAGATACAGTATCCGGAACTAACTTTATCCAATCGCTTGTGTCATCACCGATAGTACTGCCTTCTTTGTTACCAAACCATTTGCCTAGTCCGAAATCCATACGAGCGTATGCTTCATCAACATCTTTATTGGCAGAGGCAAAGTTTCCGTAGTAGTCTATACATACTTTTTTACCCTCTTGTTTGGCTTTTAATATTAATTGACCAAAATCAGATTTACCGTCGGTTTTTGATGTTATCAAGCCCATCTGCCATTGACCGTCTTTTACATCAGGTGAATTAGAAGTTACATAAGCAATTTTTGCTTTATCAGCAGAATCTGTAATCATTCCTCTATCTGCAGGTTCTGACCAATTGAATTTTGCAAAAGAAACGTCGGTATCATGCATTCTTATACCAACAACACTGTCTCCTTCTTTATCGTGATAGTTAATCGAAGGTAAGGTTGTAGTAGTTGTTGTCGGAACTTCCGGTGCATTAACCGCTACCTTTGTTGCTGTGTCAATATCTTCTTTTACATAAGGAACAGATACGATAAAAGATGCATCTTTAATAGTTTTATTACCCTCACTGTAATTTAAGAAAGTAATATTAATACTACTGTCCGACGAAGTAACAATTGAGTTTGGAATAACCAATGTTACTTTTTTGCCTGCTGTTACTTTACAGTCTTTATCACCTGTTTGACCGCCTGAAAAAGCAACTCTGAAATAGCAAGGATTGTTTGTTTCTACACAATAAACATCCATATACAATGGCTCATCAGCAGCAACTGCTCTGGCACGAAGTTGTGATAATCCGTTAAGACCGGCACTGTTTAACTGGATTTGATAACCGCCCCACTCTTCAACGCCTGTACCGGCAATTGTTACATATTTTTTCTCTTCGCCGACTTTACCGTAACTAATTGATACACTGTCGGTAGGTTTGTAAAAACTTTGAGTGCCTTTATATGAAACGCCGTTATTATATACAGCGATTTCGCCACCCGGCAAATAATCATCGCTGGAAGGTTTAAAAGAAGTTGTGGTTTCAGGTTCGTAATCAGATTTAACCAAATCAGCGCCTTCAAGATACGGAGCGGTAATTATTAACTCAATATCTTTTAGTTTACCTGCGCCCCAAGTATAATTTTGGAATTGTATTTTTAATCTGTCAGGAGCACTTTGTAATTGGTCAATCGGAATTACAAAAGTTTTCTTTTTATTGGGTCTAATGGTAATAAGTTCTGTCTGGTCTGAATCTGCCATTTTGCTGAAAGTACCAATCTCATGTTTTAAATAACCGAAATTTGCACCGCCGTTTGCTGCGAAATCATTTGAATAAACATCGAACCAGATGTCTTTATTCTCGGCTTTGGCTTGCGCATACAAAGCATCAAAACCAGTATAAATCAAGTCGCCTTGAATTTGTTGTTGACCGGTAGGGTCGCTGTTTTTGAAATAAGCGAATTTACCGCTGTATGTTTGGTTGCTATCACCGATAACGATATCGCCTGCATTACCATAACCGGTATTTTTGCTTGTAATAGTAACAGGTGTGTCATGAATATCGATTTTACCCTCATATTCGGTTGAAGCTTTTGTAGTTGTTGTTCTAAATGAAGTTACAGGAACTGTGCTTGCCTGTGCTGCGCCTGAAAGATAAGGAACAGATACATAGAACGAACCTGTAATTAAATCATCATCTTCAGGTGTAATCATAACAACAACGCTACTTGAATTTGTCAATTCACTTAAAGTAAAATCGTTACTGCTGAATTCAGCGGTAACAAGTGTACCGTTAGTAAACGATACTGCAGAAATAGGTTGAATCCAATCATCATCGCCGAACTTAAATGCTGTTTGAATTGTAGTTTTACCTAATTGTGAAGCAAATTCAGCATAAATGTCAACTTTTACGGTTGAGCCTGCTCCAACTGCATTCTCAACTAAAGTTTTAACATTAGTTGCCGTTGCTGTTATCTTTGAGCCTGTATGACCTACCTTTTCAGCGTTGAAAAAAGCAATTTTTCCGTCACCTAATACATCGGCTTTAACGGTGTTTTGACCCGTAGCCGAATTATAAGTAACAATGGACTCGTGAATAGGAAAGTCCAGACTCGCACCAACCGATACACACACAATTGTTGTAAAAACAAATGCGAGTATCAATATGATGCTGATACTTTTCTTTGTAAAATTCATAGTTATACCTCCATAAAAAAGCATTTTTTTTACAACTATATTTTATCAAAAATTAATGTCAATGTCAATCGATTTCGTTATATTTGGTGAAATATATAAAATAAAAAAAATAATATGTGCAAAATCACCAAAAATAATGATAATACATTTTTTCAAAAATGTATTTTTTAAGTCATTTTCTACAAATAACTAATCAGTGGTTTTGCACATATTTTGTGTTTTTAATTCAATTATTCGGCGGTTATTACAATTTCGCCGTTTTTAACATTTGCGCT
This sequence comes from Oscillospiraceae bacterium, assembly GCA_902769255.1. Classification (GTDB taxonomy): domain Bacteria; phylum Bacillota; class Clostridia; order Oscillospirales; family Acutalibacteraceae; genus RUG11462. Next base: position 92,092 of record CACXOM010000001.1, on the reverse strand, counting down.
GAATTTTGTTGGAGCAGACTCAAAATTATCAACCAATAAAGTAGTGATTTTATCTTCAACAAGGCGGCGAATGTTGTTACGAAGCTCCCTTGCTCCCCTGCTCTTTTTATCAGAGAGTTTTGCAAGTGTTTCTAACACGCCTTTGGTATATTTTAAAGTCATTCCTTTTTCTTTCATCGGCTCTTCGATTTCTTTTAACATAAGTTGAGCAATTTTTGTTAGCGAATCGAATTCAAGCGGTTTGAATACCACAATTTCATCAACTCTGCCCAAAAATTCGGGGCGTAAAAGTTCTTCTAAAGATTTCATCGCTTTTTCTTTTGCAATGCCCTCTTCGGTTTTGCCGAAACCTAAAGAATTCTCTTTTCGCTCGCTACCTGCGTTTGAAGTCATAACAATAATTGTGTTTTCAAAATTAACCACTCTGCCGTGAGCGTCTGTAACTTTGCCGTCATCAAGAATTTGCAAAAGAATATTAAGCACATCGGGGTGCGCTTTTTCAATTTCATCAAAAAGCAATACCGAATAAGGTTTTCTTCTGACTTTTTCGGTCAACTGCCCTGCCTCATCATAGCCAACATAGCCCGGAGGTGAACCTATAATTCGTGATACCGAATGTTTTTCCATAAACTCCGACATATCAAGACGAATTAAGGTTTCGGGAGTATCAAAAAGTTCGTTTGCAAGCACTTTTACAAGTTCGGTTTTGCCGACACCAGTAGGTCCTACAAAAATAAATGAAGCAGGACGGCGTTTTGTATTAATTTGCACTCTTGAACGGCGAACTGCTGCCGAAATAACATCAATAGCCTCGTCTTGACCTATGATTTTAGATTTTAAAACTTCGGTTAAATTTGAAAGTTTTTTAAGGTCGTTTTCCTGAATTTTTGATGCAGGAATACCTGTCCAAAGTTCGATTACTTTTGCTAAATCGTCAAATTTCACTTCGGTGTTAAGGTTTTCTTCATCAATATCTTCAATTGAGGTAAGCTCTTTATCAAGCGCAACTTTTACATTTGCAAGTTGCTCATAATCAACCTCTTCTTGCGACTCTAATTCGTCTTTTTTTGCTCGAAGTGCCGAAATCGCAAGCATTGCTTTGGTATAATCATCAGCCTTTTTATTGCGAAGCGAGGCGCAAGCGCAAGCCTCGTCAACCAAATCAATAGCCTTATCGGGCATAAATCTATCAGTAATATAGCGCTCGGAAAGTTCAACGCATTTTTGCAAAATGCCGTCTGAAAGCGTTACATTATGATGGTTTTCATAATAACCTTTTACGCCTTTCAAAATTTCAACCGTGTCGCTTAAAGAAGGCTCTTCAACTGTAACAGGTTGAAAACGGCGTTCAAGTGCAGCGTCTTTTTCAATATATTTTCTATATTCGTTAAAAGTGGTTGCGCCGATAACCTGAATTTCGCCTCTTGATAAAGCAGGTTTTAAAATGTTAGCGGCGTTCATTGTGCCTTCAGAATCACCTGTGCCGACAAGGTTATGAATTTCATCAATAAACAAAATAACATTGCCTGCGGCTTTAATTTCTTCAACCAAACCTTTTACACGGCTTTCAAACTGTCCTCTAAACTGTGTTCCTGCAACAAGTGCAGTTAAGTCAAGCAAATAAACCTCTTTATCAAGCAATTTTGCCGGAACATCTGAATTTGCAATTTTTAAAGCAAGCCCTTCGGCAATTGCGGTTTTACCTACACCCGGTTCGCCTATTAAGCAAGGATTGTTTTTAGAACGGCGACTTAAAATTTGAATTACTCTGTAAGTTTCTCGCTCTCTACCGATTATTCTGTCAATAAGTCCCTCGCTCGCTCTGCGTGTTAAATTGGTGCAATAGCCCTCAAGAAACTTGAATTTTTTCGGTTTTTGACGTTGTTTGCTTTTTTGTTTTTGGTTATCGCCGTTTTCTTTTGTTATTTCGGCATCAACTAAGCCGTCAGGATTTTCGCTCTGTGGTTTGCCAGGGAAAATGTTTTTGAAAAACGGGAATGTTGCAGCACCCCCGGGCATAAACTCATCAAGTTTTTCCTCAACAGCTTCTTCGTTGATTTCGCCTGTTTCTTCGTCAATAATGCCGTTCATAACATCGCCCAAATTTTCGTTTATTTCGTCCATAGCCTCTTCGGGAATGTTCATACTTTTAAGCATATCATTAATAGGACCGATATTAAGTTCTTTAGCACATTTTAAACAATAACCTTCTGGATATGTTTTTTCGCCCTCAACTCTTGTTATAAAAACAACCGCCGGTCGCTCGTTGCATTTATTGCATAACTTCATTTGCTAATCTCCTTTTTGCCGTTTATTTAGTCGACTTTTTATCAGTCGAGTTGTGTTCTTTTTCAAATTTATATTCGCCGTTTTGAATCTCTTTAAAAATAGGATAATAGTTAAACAAAGAGAAAACAAGACAAATTCCCGTAATAATTGCGATAATATTTACCACAGTTACGGAAATATATTTTTGTGTGAAAATATCTTGTAAAAGAATGCTTACAAACAAAGCATAAATCATAACTGTGCTTAATTTGCCGAACCATTTTGATTCAGAAGGGCGTGTTCCTGATTTATATAAAACCATTGCGCCCAAAAGCATTGTAAATTCTTTTGCGAATAAAAGAATAAGCAGGTAAACCAAAAAAGAGTTTTCATCGTCATAATGATTAACCGCTAAACAAACTATTATTACCGCTTGCGTTAGTTTATCAGCAACGGGGTCAAGCACTTTACCGAGTGTTGTTATTAAATTAAAATGCCTTGCAATAAAGCCGTCAACAACATCAGTTGCGCCCGACACTAACAAAACAACTGCCGCATAAATATAATGATTTTTAAAATTTTCAAAATACAAAATGCCAAAAACAGGCGCAAGTATTATTCTGAAAAGTGTTAAAATATTCGGAACGGTAAAAACTCGTTCGCATTTTACTAATTCTTTATTCATTGTTATATCCTTTTACATTAAATTAAAAATGTTATAGAAAAAATTAAAAATATAAGTTTTTTCAATAGTTTCCGGCGTTACTCCTAAAATTTCATTATCAAACATCGGTAGCAGTAAAACAAAAATGCTTACAAATATCAAAACAGCTATACAGCCTTTAACTGAGCCTAAAACTGCGCCCAAAAATGCGTTTAGCCCTTTAAAAACCGATTTTTTGAATAGCTTGCCTATTATTTTAGCAAGAATTTTCACTAAAATCAATAGAATAATTATTAAAAATATTTCAACAAACAATCTTATTGATGAAACCACAATAGGCTTTACAACATTATCAGCAACCGCTTCGGCGCCGTTTTTAACGCTTTTTGAAGTGTTTTCGGAATATTCTTCTAAATAATCATTTACCTTTTCTTTTGATAAAGCGTTATTTGAAGAAAATGCGGTTATAAACGATGGAACAGAATCCCAAATTTTATCAACACTTTTTGAAAAATCTTTTGTTCCTTTTGAAATGTTTTCATCTGTAATATCAGAAACCGAAGAAACAATCGATTTTCTAACCTTGTTTTCATAAACATAATTAGCAACAAAGTTTGCAACCGAAAAAGCAATTAGCACCGCAAGAATATAGCCGACAATTTCAACAAAACTTCTTGCAAAACCTTTTTTTGCGCCTAAAACAATAAACAAAACTATTATTGACGCTAAAACTATGTCAACTAAAATTTCAGTCATCATTTAACCAAATTCACCCCTGATGAGTAAAGCACGGCGCAACCTTTTTTTGTAGCTTGAATTGCTACCGCTCCGCTTTTAATTTTAGTAGTACTAACCTTTTTGCCTTCAGTATTATATTCGATTATTTTTTCGCCTAAAGCAAAAACTCTATCGTTATAAACAGAAATATCGGAAAATGTGCCTTCGGTTTTAAATGTCGCTTCTTCATCGCCGTCAGGTGATAACAAAACAACATTTCCGTTAGAAGAATTGCTGTCAGCGGTTATATAAAGCAATATATTATCTTCGCTAATCTCAAATTTATTTAAAAACTTGTGCTGATATGAATATTCTTCGGTAATTTCATCATCGTCTATATTGCGATAGTTTTTATCGGTAATTACACAAATGTCCGAAGAATTTGAATATTCAACCGCATAAATTATTTCATCTTTAAACTTTTTCTCATAAATAGGTTCGCTTTCCTTTAAATCAAACACCAAAATTTTCGATTCAAAAACTGCTTTTGATGTTGTAATTGTCGCAACACAAACCTTTTTGCCGTTTTCGCTGACCGAAACGCCTGTGATATAGTTGTTTGACGAATGATATTTGTAAATTTCAGAGCCGTCTTTATTAAAAACAGTTACCAATGCTATATCTTCATCGCTTTCGGTTGCCAAAGCATAAACTCCGCTGTCGGAAATATCGCCTGCTATAACCGGCTGATTATTCTCGGTTTTTTTATAAATAACCTCTTCTCTCGGTGTTTCAATTCTGTAAAAAGACTCGTTTAAGCCGTAAATTAAAGTTCTTATTTCAGAGGTTTTTATAACCGGTTTTTCAAAACCGTGAATTCTTGAATAAATAAGATTTCCGGAATTGTTAAAACATTTCAACTCGGTTTCGGTTGCAACCAAAACGCTGTCGAAATTATATTCAATCGCTTTACCTGCAGAAAAATCATAAGTTATAGGAAAAGACTCGCCCGATTTCATTAAAGCGGTTTTTGAGCCAATATATTCAACAATTCCCGTAGGCGCTGACAATGCCATAATGCAAAAAATAATAACCAAAATCAGCAAAACAGCAACAATAATATTTCTTAAATTCAAATATTTTTTCTTTTTGCCTTGAAGAATTGTTAAACCTCTTGCCTTAAACTCGTTTATTTTCTGCTCTTTGGTGAGTTTAACACTATCATTTTTTACAGGTTTTGTATTTTTCTTTTTTCTTTTTTTAGAATTAATTTTTTTAAACTCCATAACAACACCTTAATAATTAACTTTTGATAAAAACAAACCTTGTGGCGGTGCGGTAATTCCCGCTTTGTTTCTGTCTTTTGAAAGAATTATATTTTTAATATCGTTTATATCAATTTTACCTATCGCAACAAAATAAAGAGTGCCTGCGATTATTCTTACCATATTATACAAAAATCCGTCAGCCTCAATATAAAACTTTACAATGTCGCCTTGTCGCTCAACGCCTGCGTCAAAAACATTTCGTGTGGTATCTTCAACGCTTGAGCCGACAGAGCAAAAACCGCAAAAATCATATTTGCCGATAAACTCTTTTGCCGCTTTATTTAAAAGATTTTCATCTAATTTATTGTTTATATGCCAACTGTATTTTGAATAAAACGGATTTCTTTGCTCGCCGTCATAAAAATAATATTCATATCTTTTTGATTTTACGCTGTACCTTGCGTGAAAATCATCATTAACTTTTTCACAAGAATATGCCGCAATATCGTTCGGCAATTTTGTATTAATTGCTTTAACAAAGCCTTGCTCGGTGATATTGGCGTTTGACTCAAAATGAAAACAAAATTCTTTTGCGTGAACTCCGCTGTCAGTTCGTGAACACCCTGTAATATTCGGTCGTTTTTGCAAAAAACTCTCAAAAGCATCTTGCACGGTTTGCTGAACTGTAACTGCGTTTTTTTGAACCTGCCAACCGTGATAGGCGGTGCCGTCATATTTAATTTTCATAAGATATTTCGGCATTTTAACCTACCTCTTAAAACAAAATATTACAAACAACAACTATAGCAATAAGTGCGAAAAACAATAAAAGCGCAACAAAATCTTTTACAGAACTTTTCATAACATTAAGCCTTGTTCTGCCCTCGCCGCCGTGATAACAACGACACTCCATAGCGTCAGCCAACTCATAAGCACGGCGAATTGAACTTGCCAAAAGCGGTATTAGAATAGGAATAACCGCTTTAACTTTTTTAATTATAGAGCCTTCGTCCATACTCGCACCTCTTGCCTTTTGTGCATTCATAATTTTATCGGTTTCCTCTATCAATGTAGGAATAAACCTTAATGCAATTGTCATCATCATAGCAAAAGTGTGAGTATTAACGCCGATTTTTGAAAGCGGTTTTAAAAGGCTTTCAATAGCATCGGTAAGCGAAGTCGGCGTTGTGGTAAAAGTAAGTGCCGAACTGATTATCAACAACAAAAATATTCTAATAGCAATAAAAATTGCTTTTTCAATACCTTGAGCATAAATGTTAACACCCCAAAACGAAACAAGCGGAGTTTTGCCTTTAATAAAAAATATGTTTAAAACTGCGGTAAGCGCAATAAAAAACCAAATTGACTTAAATGTTTTCAAATACATTTTTATAGGAACGCTTGAAACTAACATCATAGTCAAAACCGAAAGCGCTACTATACCCATTGAAACAAAATTAAAAGCGACAAAGGCTACTATTATAAGCCCTAATGTAATAATAAGTTTAAACCTTGCATCAAGTCGATGAATAATAGAATTTGAGGGATAATACTGTCCGAAATTTATATTGTTCAGCATATTTTACCCTCCTTTTTAAACAGGTCTAACACCGCTTGATAAGCCTTGTCAACTGTGTAAATGTTTTTAGGAAGGTCATAACCTTTTTTGCGAAGTCCGATTATTACTTTTGTAATATGCGGAATATTAAGTCCCATTTCGTGCAATTCTTCACCGTGTGAATAAACATTGTCAACGGTGTCGTACATAACCGCTTCGCCGTTGTTCATAACAAGCACTTTATCGGCAACTTTTGCAACATCTTCCATTGAGTGAGAAACCAGCAAAACAGTAGTACCGCTTTCTTTGCGAAACTTTCTTATTCTGTCTAAAATGGTATCTCTTCCGATAGGGTCAAGCCCTGCGGTAGGCTCATCTAAAATAAGCACTTCGGGTTGCATTGCAAGCACACCTGCGAGCGCCGCACGGCGTTTTTGACCGCCTGACAAATCAAAAGGTGATTTTTGTAACAAATCATTAGATAACCCTACATAAAACGCTGCCATTTCAACCCTTTGTTTAATTTCCTGTTCGGAAAGTCCCATATTTCTCGGGCCAAAAGCAATATCGCTTTCAACGGTGGTATCAAAAAGTTGATATTCGGGATATTGAAAAACAAGACCTACTTTAAAACGCAAATCTTTAATTTTTTTCTCATCTTCCCAAATATCTTTACCGTTAAAGAAAATTTTGCCGGAAGTTGGTTTAACAAGTCCGTTTAAATGCTGAACCAAAGTCGATTTACCTGAGCCTGTATGCCCGATAATTCCAACAAAATCGCCTTTTTCTATTTCAATATTAACATTTTTCAGCGCCGCCATTTCAAAAGGCGTTTTTGCCGAATAAACATAATTTAAGTTTTCGGTTTTAATAATAGACAAATTCAGACCTCCAAAGCGTCAGATATTGCTTTAACACAGTCATCGGCATGAATAATGCCGTCGTCAAATGCAACTCCCGCTTTTTTTAGTTTATAAATAAGTTCGGCCGGTTGAGGCACATCAAGCCCTACGCTTTTTAAAAGTTCAACCTCATCAAAAACTTTTTCGGGTTTGCCGTCAGCAATAATTTTACCCGAATCCATTACCACAACTCTGTCGGCTTTTGAAGCCTCGTCCATGTAATGAGTAATCAAAACAACGGTTTTACCCATTTCTTTGTTTAGTTTTGAAATAATTGTCATTACATCTTTTCTGCCCCTCGGGTCAAGCATTGCGGTAGGCTCGTCAAAAACGACACACTCGGGTTCCATAGCAAGTATTCCGGCAATGGCAATTCTCTGCTTTTGACCGCCCGAAAGTCTGTGCGGTTCATGGCGAACATATTCGCTCATGCCCACGCTTTCAAGCGCATTATCAACCCTTTTTCTGATTTCCTTTCGAGGTAGTCCTAAATTTTCAGGGCCGAAAGCAACATCTTCTTCAACAATTGTTGCGACAATCTGGTTATCGGGATTTTGAAAAACAAGACCTACTTTGTTGCGAACTTCGAGCATTTTTTCTTCATCGGCGGTATCGATTCCGTCAATTAAAATTCTGCCTTTTTGCGGAATGTTAAGTCCGTTAAAAAGCTTTGCAAGAGTAGATTTGCCCGAGCCGTTGTGTCCTAATATTGCAACAAACGAGCCTTTTTCTATATTTAAAGAAAAGTTTTCTAAAATCTTTCCTTCTTCATCGTCATAAGAAAATTCAATATTTTCTACTTCAATATAACTCAATGAATATTTCCTTTCTGTCAGTTAAAAACGGCAATTGCACTGCTGCCGCAAGGTAAAACACGACCTGTTTTAGTTACAGGCAATCCTATTTCATCGCAAGAAATTTTACCCTCTCGCTTGTTTAAAACGCTGACACCTAAAATATATTCCATAACAGCCGGTGAAAGCCCTGCGGTATATGAATTTATTAAGAAAAATTTTGCGTTTTCATCTAAAATTTCATCACAAAGCGAAACTAAATCAAAAATTTCATCTTCAATTTTCCAAACTTCGCCACCTGGTCCTCTGCCGTAAGAAGGCGGGTCCATTATTATGCCGTGATATTTTTTGCCTCTGCGAATTTCACGCTCAACAAATTTTTTGCAGTCATCAACAAGCCAGCGAACAGGACGCTCGGCAAGCCCTGCCGATTTTGCGTTGTCTTTCGCCCAATTTACCATACCTTTTGAAGCGTCAACATGAGTAACTTCAGCGCCTGCGTTTAAACAAGCGAGCGTTGCACCGCCTGTATATGCAAACAAATTAAGCACTTTAAAGGGCTTTTCGCTTTTTTTGATAATGTCGCTAACACAATCCCAATTGACAGCCTGTTCCGGAAAAAGTCCGGTATGTTTAAAGCCCATTGGCTTTAAATTAAAAGTTAAATCTTTATATTTTATGCTCCAAACATCAGGCACTTTTTTATAAGTTTCCCAATGTCCGCCACCGGTTTTTGAGCGAATATATCTTGCGTGAGCATTTTTCCAACGTGGGTCGCTTCGTTTTGTTTTAAAAACTGCCTGTGGGTCAGGACGAATTAAGATTATATTGCCCCAACGCTCCAGCCGTTCACCAAAAGAACAGTCAAGCAGTTCATAATCAATCCAATCTTTCGAGTATCTCAAAACTTCTCCTTAAAGGTTTTTAATTTTTTCGGCAATAAATTCTGCCTGTTTTGTTATTTCATCAATATTTTTGCCCTCAATCATAACACGCACAAGCGGTTCTGTTCCTGAGGCACGAACCAAAACTCTGCCGTCTGAACCCAATTGTTTTTCAACTTCTTTAATTGCGCAAGCGACAGTTTTGTTGTTCATATAGTTTTCTTTAACATGCTTGCTTACGGTTATATTCACAAGCACTTGCGGATATTGGTCCATAATTTTTGCCAATTCTTTAAGCGATTTGCCGGTTCTTTTAACAGTAGCCAAAAGTTGAATTGCAGAAAGTTGACCGTCACCGGTTGAAGCATATTCAAGATAAATAATATGACCTGATTGCTCACCGCCGATAATATAGCCGCTTTTTCGCATTTCTTCAAGAACATAGCGGTCGCCAACTTTTGTAGCGACAACATCAATTCCCTCTCTCTCAGCGAATTTATAAAATCCTATGTTAGACATAACTGTCATAACAACGGTATTTTTTTCTAATTTACCTCTTTGTTTTAAATCATAAGCCGAAATTGCGATAATTTTATCGCCGTCAACTACTTCGCCGTTTTCGTCAACCGCCAAACATCTGTCAGCATCACCGTCAAAAGCAATGCCAAGGTCGCATTTGTTTTCAACAACATATTTTTGCAAATTTTCAAGGTGAGTCGAACCGCAATTGTCGTTAATATTAACGCCGTCAGGCTGGTGAGATAAAAACGAGCAGTCAGCGCCGAGTCTTGTAAACACTCTTTCGGCGGTGTGCGAAGAAGCACCGTTTGCACAGTCAAACGCAACTTTCAAACCTTTTAAATCAACATTAATTGTTGCAACCAAATGGTCGATATATAAGTCAACCGCATTGTGTTTATTGCTAACAAAACCGACTTTTTCATCTCTCGGCAGAGGGATTTCTTCTTCACGGTCTAAAACAATTGCTTCAATTTCTTCTTCCATTGAATCGGGCAATTTATAACCGTCTTTATCAAACAGTTTTATGCCGTTATATTCAAAAGGATTGTGCGAAGCCGAAATCATAATACCTGCCGAGCAGTTAAGTTTTTTAATAAGATAAGCGGCACACGGAGTCGGCGCAACGCCGATTGTAACCGCATCAGCACCATAAGAGCAAATTCCTGCAATTAAAGCGGATTCCAACATATCACAAGAAATTCTTGTATCTTTTCCAATTAAAATTTCGGGTTTTTTATCAGAATGTTTTGCCAAAACTTCTGCTGCCGCTCTACCGATTTTCATAGCGATTTCAGCAGTAAGTTCAACATTTGCAACGCCTCTTGCGCCGTCTGTACCGAAAAGTCTTCCCATAAAATTGTTCCTCCAAAATTAAAATGTTATTTGACCGTTTTTAGTAAGTCCTAAATGTTTATAAGCAATGTCGGTAACACATCTTCCCCTTGCGGTGCGAGAGAGAAAACCTATTTGCATTAAATAAGGTTCGTAAACATCTTCAATAGTTACCGCTTCTTCATTTAATGCGGCGGCTAATGTTTCAAGCCCTACCGGACCGCCGTTATAAACATTTATAACAGTTGTAAGCAATCTTCTGTCAAACTCGTCAAGGCCGAGTTCGTCAATCTCAAATCTTTTTAGCGCCTCAATAGCAACCTGTTCAGTTATAACCCCGTCAAACTGCACCTGCGCCACATCACGAACACGCTTTAAAAGTCTGTTTGCAATTCTCGGCGTGCCTCGTGAGCGAGAGGCAATTTCTAAAGCGCCGTCATCGGTAATATCAATATTCAAAATACCTGCCGAACGGTGAATTATTTGCGCTAATTCTTCAGGAGAATAAAGTTCAAGACGAAGCAAAATTCCAAATCTGTCACGAAGCGGAGCGGTCAACTGACCAGAACGAGTTGTAGCGCCCACAAGCGTGAATTTTGGCAAATCAAGTCGAATTGACCTTGCCGAAGGACCTTTGCCTATAATAATATCAAGGCTGTAATCCTCCATAGCGGGATAAAGTATTTCTTCAACCGAACGGGAAAGGCGGTGAATTTCATCAATAAACAAAACATCGCCGGGTTGTAAATTTGTAAGCAACGCCGCTAAATCGCCCTGCTTTTCAATTGCAGGACCCGAAGTTACTCGAAGGTTTACGCCCATTTCATTAGCAATTATGCCTGCGAGGGTTGTTTTACCGAGTCCCGGAGGACCGTAAAGTAAAACATGGTCGAGCGATTCGCCCCTGTTTTTTGAAGCCTCCATATAAATTGAAAGGTTTTCTTTCGCTTTAAACTGCCCGATATATTCATCAAGCGTTTTAGGGCGAAGTGAAACTTCTATATCAGCATCTGAATTTTCAGAAAACTCAGTTGCGACAATTCTGTTTTCAAAATCCATTTCTTCCATTTTCATTCCCCTTTAAAACAAATATTTCAAAGCGTCTTTAATAATTTGGTCAACCGATTTGCTCATATCGCATTTTGAAACCGCCGAAGTGGCTTCGGTTCTTGAATAGCCAAGCCCTACAAGAGCGGAAATAACTTCGGTTTTACTGCCCGAATCGTTTACGACATTTTCAACAGTTTCATCAGCCAAAGCAACATCGCCCACAATTTTATCTTTCAATTCCAAAACAATTCTTTGCGCTGTTTTAGCGCCAATACCCTGAGCGGTTGCAATTAGTTTAGAATCGCCTGTGGTTACGGCTTTTGCCAAAGCGTTTGGAGAAAGCGCTGATAAAATGCTGATTGCCGCTTTAGGACCTACGCCGTTTACGGTTATAAGCAATTTATAACATTCTAACTCTTCTTTAGTGTAAAAACCGTATAAATCAATTGCGTCTTCCCTAACGTTCATATAAGTGTAGAGAAAAACTTCTTCATTTACATCGGGTAAATTTTTTAAAGTGTTGTTTGTAATTTTACACCCAAGCCCCACACCGCCACATTCAACAACGGCTACAAAAGGGTCTTTATAAATCAATTTTCCTTTTACAGAATAAATCATATTTTAACTCCGTTTTAGTTAAATTTCATATTGTTAAGTTTTTCTGCGAGCGAGCCTGCCGAATGAGCGTGGCAAATAGCCATTGCGAGTGCATCGGCAGTATCGTCAGGCTTTGGAACAGATTCAAGATTTAACAGCATTTTGGTCATTTCCTGCACCTGCTTTTTATCAGCCTTGCCATAACCTGTTACCGCTTGTTTTACCTGCAAGGGAGTATATTCGGCAATGTTCATATTCGCCTGCTTTGCAGCAAGAATACAAACTCCTCTTGCCTCGGCAACGCCGATTGCAGTAGTTGCGTTTGTATTAAAATACAACTTTTCAATCGCCATAGCCTGCGGTTTATAAGCGGCAATTATTTTTGTAAGTCTTGAATGAATTTGCAAAAGCCTGTCGTTAAAATCATCATCTTTTGAGGTGGTTATTGCACCGTAGTCAATGACTTTAAACTTGTTTGCTTTATATTCTATAACCCCGACACCGACAATTGCATAACCGGGGTCAATTCCCAAAATTATCATTATTTTCACCTAAAACCATAATAATCCATTATAATCTAAAATATTATACCATAAAACGCAAAAAAACGCAATTGTTTATTTTAAAATTTATTGTTTATTAATAATTTAAAAAATCGCCTGTTTTCACAGACGATTTTTAATAGAATTTTTTATTTTTTTGTCTTTTTGTTAAGTTTGAAATATTTTGTGTAATAATTCTTATTTGCAACCTTTTTAACCGCTCTTATTTTAAAGAAATATTTTGTGTTCTTTTTAAGTTTTTTAACGGTTATTTTGTTTGATTTTGAGGTTTTTGTTTTCTTGTTTTTGAAGTTTTTGTTTGTAGAATAAACTACTTCGTATTTTTGTGCGCCTTTTACTTTTTTAACGGTGAGCGCAATGCTTGTTGCTTTTACTTTAGCTGATACCGAGCTTATTTTATCAGGGAAAATATCAGCTTTAACTTTTGACGAAAAATCAGAACTTTGATTTAAAGTTTTAGAAAAAGCTTTTATTTGATAAGAATAAGTTTTACCTCTTTTAAGGCTTTTATCAACAAAAGAATTTGAGGTTACTTTTTTATAAAAACCAATGGCTTTTGAGCCGTCAGTTCTGTAAACATTATAATATTCAGCGTTTTCGGTTTGATTCCAAGTTAATTTTAAAGAGTTTACTGAAGTCATTCTCAATTTTAAACCGCTAATTTTTTTACCTATTGACTTTTTTTCGGTGGTTTTTGGTGCTGTAGTTGTTGTAACAGACGGAGCTTTTGTTACTGTAGTGGTGCCGCCTTGCGAAGATGTTGTAGGTTTATCGTCAAACGGGTCATCTACATAAGGGTCAGTAGTATCGGCAACGCCTGAAACAATAGGCAAAACACCTAAAATCATTACTGCAATAACTAACAATGACAATAATCTGCTTTTCATTTTAAAAACTCCTTTATTTTTTCTTTATTTTAACACACTTTTTTCTTTTTGTCAATATGTTATTTTTCAAATTTTGCGAGTGGATAGCGTATTAAAAAATGCTTTAAAGCCTCGAAATTAAAAGGAATTAACGGCCAAAGATAACCTTTTTGTTTATCAAGCGTTTTTGTTGTTGCAATAATTACCATTTCAACCGCCCAAGCGATTAAAAATCCGTAAATTTTAAAAAATCCTGTTGCTAAAATCAAAATCCACCTAAAAATTCTTACCGCATTTGCAAGTTCGGGGTTTGGTATGCAATGGTTGCAAATTGCCGAAGAAACAGCAAAAAGTATTGAATCAGGCACCAAAAGTCCCATATCAATCGCATAGTTTCCCAAAATCAAACTGCCGATTATTGTAAATGCAGATTCGGTGTTTGTCGGCGTGTGCAAAGATGATAATTGCAAAACTTCAAGCCAAAATTCAACAAAAACAATTTGCGCAAAAATAGTTATCTCCCCCGACTCTTCGGGAAGCAAAAATTTAAACAAATTATAGTCGGAATGAGGGTAAGCGACCAAAAGCATAAAAAGTGGCACCAACAAATGCGCTGTAAATATTGATAACAAGCGTACAAATCGTGTTATTGTGCCGACAAGCGGGGCTTGGTAATAGTCTTCAACATAATGCGTAAAATAAAGCAAAGTTGACGGAATAATAAGTGCTGTTGGCGAAGTGTCGACCATAAGCACAATATGCCCCTCAATAAGATGCGCCGCAACGCTTTCGGGGCGTTCGGTTACTCTAAAAACAGGCATAGGGTTGTACCATTTTTTACCTATTAACACTTCTTCAAGACTTTTTTCGCCCATTGTTAACGCCGGAATATCGATGCTTTTAAGCTTTTTAAGCACACTTTCAAGCAGTTTTTTATCAACTTTGTTGTCAATATACCCTACCGCAACATCGGTTTGCGAAACTTTGCCGACTTTTACCATTTCAAAAGTCATTCGTTTATCTCTTATTCTTCGGCGAACAAGTGCAGTGTTAAAAACAATTGTTTCAACAAAATCGTCTCTCGCTCCCCTTGTGACTTTTTCAATCATAGACTCCGAAGGTTCACGAGAAGGAAACTCCCTTATATCAATAACTAAAGCGGATTTTTCGCCCTCAACAAAAAATGCCGCCAAACCTGACAAAACAGCGATTATTACCTTATCGAAATCGTATTCTTGCGTAACTTCACCACAGGGAATGTTTTTTAAAAATATTTTGCGAATGTTCTCTCTTTCATTATTGGCTTTTTGCAATTCACGCATAATATGCACCATAACGCCGTCGTTTATAAATCCGTTGATAAAAAGCATAAATGCCCGTTTTTTATCAACAGTTATTTCACGAAAAATCAAATCAAAACTTTTTTCAATCGGCAAAACTGTTTTAATTTGCTTTTTTATTTGCTCGGCACTACTTGGAAAACTCAAAAATACGCCTCTTTTCCTGATTTTATTATTATTTTGCAAAAAAAATTTCAAAATATTAAAAATTATGGTTGTTTAATTTATAATTTACTGTTATAATAGAATAGATAAATTAGGTAAATATATTTTACTTTGATATAAAGGAGATTTGTAGCGTGGATTTTTTGAGCAGAGATATAGGAGTTGACCTTGGAACTGCAAATACTTTGGTTTGCGTAAAAACAAAAGGCATTATTATGCGTGAGCCTTCGGTGGTTGCAGTTGATGTTAAAAATGACGAGGTAAAAGCAGTCGGCAGAGAAGCCAGAGAAATGATAGGCAGAACCCCCGGCTCTATTGTTGCGGTTAGACCGCTTAAAAACGGAGTTATTGCGGATTATGATGTTACCGCTGCAATGTTGAAAAGATTTTTTAAAGACGCTATGCACGGTTCGTTTGTTTCTCGTACAAGAGTTGTTATTTGTATTCCGGCAGGCGTTACCGAAGTTGAAAGCAGAGCGGTAAATGACGCTGCAAGGCAAGCAGGTGCAAAAACTGTTGACCTTATTGAAGAATCAATGGCAGCAGCGCTCGGCGCAGGACTTCCTGTGTTTGAATCGGTCGGCAGTATGGTTGTTGATATTGGCGGTGGCACAAGCGAAGTTGCCGTAATTTCATTAGGCGATATTGTTACTGCAAGAACAATTAAAACCGCCGGTGACGATATGGACGAAGCAATTATTTCATATATCAGAAAACGCCACAATCTTCTTATCGGTGAGCGTACCGCTGAAGATGTTAAACTCACAATCGGTTCGGCTTGCGAATTTGACGGCGAGGAAACTGCTAATATGGAAATTAAAGGTCGAAATTTAATTGACGGTCTTCCTAAAAACATTATGATAAATGCACGAGAAGTTAGAGACGCTTTATCTGCACCGCTTTCAAGAATTGTTGATGCAATAAAACAAACGCTTGAATCTACTCCTCCAGAACTTGCGGCTGATATTATCGATAAAGGTATTACGCTGACAGGCGGCGGCGCATTGTTGCCGGGTATTGACTTGCTTATTTCAAGAGAGACCGCTATGCCCGTAACTATTGCAAACGACCCGCTTGATTGCGTTGCAAAAGGTATTTCTAAACGACTTGAACTTGATTTGCCGTTTGATTCTTATCAAAAAAGAGCAAAATACTATTAAGAGGTGACAAAAATTGAGATTTTTCTTTAAAAATAAAAAAGTAAAATTAATCTCTGTTATCTCGTTGATTTTAGTTGTAATTATTATTGTTTGCGGATACACAACAAATTGGAACGCTCCGCAGTCAAACATTGTTTCTTCGGTGTTGTCTCCTATTGAAAAGTTTTTTTCTAATACTTCTGACTCTGTTTCTTCATTTTTTGACGCTTTTTCATCAAACGATAAAAAAGATAAAGAAATTAAGAAATTAAAATCAGAATTAGCTAAAAAGAATAAACAGTTAATCGAATATGACGAAGTTATAAGACAAAACGAGTTTTATAAAGAATTTCTTGACATAAAAGAGAACAACAAAGATTTTAAGTTTTCTCCTGCAAGGGTAATTTCTAAAAACAATAATGACACTTTCGCAACTTTTACTGTTGATAAAGGCACGGTTGACGGCGTTAAAGTTTATGACCCGGTTATTACTGCCGAAGGACTTGTAGGCTATATTTCAGATGCTTACGCAAACCAAAGCACCGTTATGACAGTTTTAAACCCGAAAATAAATGTTTCGGCTATTGACAACCATTCGAGAGATACCGGCAATATTTGCGGTGACGCAGGATTAAGCGTTGACGGTTATACAAAAATGGAATACATTTCGAGCGACAATACTATTTCTTCAGGAAATTATATTGTAACTTCGGGTGAAGGCGGTATTTTCCCAAGCGGTCTTATTATCGGCACAGTAGTTGAGCTAAAAACCGCAAACAGCAAAATCAGTTGCGAAGCTACAATTCAACCTATTGTTAATTTTTCAAAAATTTCCGATGTTATGGTTATAACCGATTTTTAAGGAGATAACTAAATTTTATGAAAAAACCGAATAAATATAAGTTTTTTGATGTTTTTATATATTCAATATTGTTAATAATTGCATTCTTTTTTCAAAGCACTTCTGTTTTATTCAGTCAGAATATTCCCTCTCCCTCGCTTGTTTTAGCGTTAGTAATAGTAGTTTCTCTTTTTGAAAACTATTGGTATTCTGCTGTTTTCGGGCTTGTTTGCGGAATTTTAGTTGATTCTGTAAGCGTAAACGGAGCAGGATTTTATGCGCTTGTTTATATGCTTACCGCATTTTCTTGCTCGGTTGTGCTTAATTTGTTTTTTCAAAAAAACTTTGCTTCTTTTGCGGTTATTTGCATTCCTGCAATACTAATAAACGAGTTTTTAGATGTAATTATTAAATGCGGATTTACAAACGGATTTTTTACTTTATTTGTAAAATTTTATCTTTTAGTTGCGCTTTACACATTTGCAGCGGCTTTTGTAATTTTTTTGCTGTTTTATTTCGTAATCAAGCGTGATGAAATATATAAAAAGCCAAAAGGTATAGTTAAACCAAAAAAATAAACTTTTAAGAAGGATATTTAAGTATGTTTTTTCAAAAGCAAAAACATAAAAAAGTGAATAAATATACAAAATTCATTGTTTGCATTTCAATTGTAGTTGCAATAGTTTTGGCTTACGGCGTTCGTTTAATTCAACTTCAGGTAGTAGATTACGACTACTATTTAAAAGAAAGCAAAATGGCAAGCGCCGCTTCAATAACTGTTGACGCTACAAGAGGCGAAATTCTTGACAGATATGGCAGAACAATAGCTTATAATCGAGAAGGTTATAATATAATTTTAGATTATAACTCATCTTCAAACAGTAGAATTAACAAAACTCTTGAAAAAGTTATAAAAGTAATTAAAAGTAATAAAGATAAATGGCGTGATAAATTGCCTATAAGCGAAAAAGCGCCTTATAAATTTACCGAAAAAGCTGATTCAAGCGAGATTAAAACATTAAAATCAAAACTTGAAGTGCAAAATTATGCTAACATTGACGAATGTATTGCTAATATGATTAAGTCTTTTGGACTTGAGAATTACTCGGCTAAAACACAGCGACTTTTAATGGGTATTCGCTACACTATGATTTTAGAAGATTTTTCTATTACATACCCATACACAATAGCCGAAGATATAAGCGAAAAAACAAAATCTATAATTCTTGAATCTTCCGACAGTTTCACAGGCGTAAGGGTTAAAGAAGTATGTGTTCGTGAATATACTGACGACACTCTCGCTACTAATTTAATCGGTACAACAGGTCCTATTTATGCGGAAGATTGGGCAAAATACAAAGAAAAAGGTTATTCTTACAGCGATTATGTAGGAAAATCCGGTGTTGAAGAGGCTTTTGAAGACTACCTTCGAGGCACAAACGGTGTTGACAAGGCAATAGTTAATTCTGAAACCGGTGAGACCGAAATTGTAACCGAGTCTGAACCTGTTGCCGGAAATTCTGTTCTTTTGAGCATTGATATTGATTTGCAAAAAACCGCTCAAAAATCACTCAAAAAATTTATGAGTTCGCTAACATCTAAAAAGATTTTCGCTTCCTCTGCCTCAATTGTTTGTTTAGATGTTAATAGCGGCGAAATTTTGGCAGCGGCAAATTACCCCTCTTTTTCAATGACTGATTACAAAAAGAACTATTCAAAACTTTCTAAAGATAAATCTAATCCGCTGTTTAACAGAGCTTTTCAGGGTGTTTACCCTCCCGGTTCAACATTTAAACCTGTTGTAGGCTCAATTGCGCTGACAGTCGGCTCTATAACCAAAAACACTAATTTTTATTGTAAAAAATATTACGACTATTACGGCATAACATTCAAATGTATGCACTATCACGGCTCAATTAATGTTGTAAACGCTATTTCAAAATCCTGTAACTATTTCTTTTTTGATACAGGAAGAAGAACCGGCATTTCAACTTTAAACGAATACTCAAAACTTATGGGTTACGGTGTTAAAACAGGCGTTGAAATTCCTGAAAGTTCAGGCGTTTTGGCAGGTCCTGCTTATACAAACTCTATTAAAGCAACTTGGAATCCGGGCGATACTTTGCAAGCTTCAATCGGTCAGTCTTACAACCTTTTCACTCCGTTGCAAATTGCAACAGGCACAGCGACTATTGCAAATGGTGGCACAAGATACCGCTCTCACCTGCTTCACGAGGTTCGCTCTTACGATTTATCAGAAGTTATTGTTTCTCCGTTTGCTGATGTGGTTGCAAACACCGGACTTTCAAAAAATGCTATTGAAACGGTTAAACAAGGTATGCGTTCCGCAACATTTGACGGTACCGCTTCTTCAACATTTAGCAGTTACAGCTTAAAAGTAGGCGGTAAAACCGGTACGGCGGAAAACCCTTCACCAAAAAGAGATAACGCTTTGTTTATTTCTTTTGCACCTTACAAAAACTCTGAAATTGCAGTTGCAATCAACGTTGAAGAAGGAAGATACGGCTATTTGACCGCTTCGGTTGTTAAAGATATTTACGACCAATACTACTTTGCTAAGTATAAAGGAAGCAGTATTGCTGATTATGATGATTTAATTTATTAATTTATTTTGACAAATCGTATTTTTTATGTTAGAATATAGGATGTGATGATGTTAAGTGAATAATGTATATGTAATTGCTTCGGGCAAAGGCGGTGCAGGAAAATCAACCACAACCGCATATCTCGGAGTTGAACTGTGCAAAAGCGGCAAAAAAGTGTTGCTTATTGATATGGACGAGGGACTTCGCTCGCTCGACATAATGCTTAATGTTTCATCTCATACTTTGTTTGATGTAAGCGATATAATAAAAGGCAATTGTAATGTAAATCAGGCGGTTATTCCCGTTAAACAATGTCCTAATTTATATTTGTTGCCCGCCCCTATTACCGTAAACAGTTTAAATTCGCCTAAGGGTATGCGGCTGCTTTGTGATAAATTATCGGAATATTTTGATTTTATTTTGATTGATTCGCCCGCAGGCGTGGGAAAAGGGTTTAAAAATGCCGTTGCCGGTGCTGATAATGCTTTGGTAGTGGTTAATCCCGATGCGGTAAGTGTAAGAGATGGCGCTTATGTTGCAAAATTGCTTAGGGAAAACAAAATTAAAAATATCAGACTTGTAATTAATAAATTAGATAAAAAGCTGATTAAAAAAGGTGTTTTTTATAACGTTGATGAAACTATTGACGCAACATCTTTACAATTAATTGCAATAATACCTAATGATATTGAGCTTTTAAAAAGCTTTGACAATTGCGGAAATAATCTTTATAAATCGCCTGCTACGCTGGCTTTTGAAAGATTCGCAAAAAGATTAAATGGAGAAAACATTCCTTTAGGGGATATATAATAAAAAACTTAAAAGAATAAAATGTTGGAGAGGATTTGAAACTATGAATATTGCACTTATTGCACATGATGTAAAAAAAGAACTTATGGTTCAGTTTTGCATTGCTTACAGCGGTATATTGAAAAATCACAATATATGCGCAACAGGCACAACAAGCAGACTTGTTTCTGAAGCAACCGGTCTTGAGATAACAAGATTTTTAAGCGGAACGCAAGGTGGCGGCGAGCAAATTGCTTCGAGAATTGCCTATAATGAAATAGATATGGTTTTGTTTTTCAGAGACCCAATTACCGCAAAACCCGACGAGCCTAACGATATGACAATTCTTCGTTTATGCGATGTGCATAATATACCTATCGCTACAAATATGGCTACTGCCGAAGTTTTGATTCACGGTCTTGAAAGAGGAGACCTTGACTGGCGTCTTTATAAATAAAAACTAAAGATTATGACGGAAAAGGAGTAACTTTTCGTTTCCTTACAAAGAGAGACTGACATTTTGCTGAAAGTCAGTTTAAGGAAAGTTTGGTGAAGACATTTCCCGAATCGACTGTAAAAAAGTCCGCCCAATCAGCGTTAAAAGATTTTAAAGTGAAGGTTTTTTAAACCTTAATTTAGGGTGGCACCACGGTAAAAAAATTATCGTCCCTTGTTTTTACAAGGGACGTTTTTATTTTGTTGATAAAATAAGGAGAGATTTTTATGAAATTAGTTGCCGATGCAATTAAAGGCACGCAAGACGCATTGCCTAAAGAAAGTTACAAATGGCAATATATAGAGAAAGTTGTAAAAAGCGTTGCACAAGAATTTGATTTTAAAGAAATTAGAACGCCTGTTTTTGAAAAAACCGAGCTTTTTCAACGAGGCGTAGGCGATACAACCGATGTTGTTCAAAAAGAAATGTATACTTTTGAAGACAAAGGCAAAAGAAGTATTACACTTCGCCCCGAAGGCACCGCAGGTGCAATAAGAAGTATTCTTGAACACGGGCTTTTTAATGACGCTTTACCGATTAAGGCATACTATATTACATCGTGCTATCGCTATGAAAAACCGCAAGCAGGCAGGCTTAGAGAATTTCACCAATTCGGCGTTGAATGTGTAGGCGCAAAAAGCCCTGTTGCCGATGCAGAAGTTATTATGCTCGGCAAATCTGTTTTAGAGCGACTCGGAATTAAAAATATTTCCTTGGAAATAAACTCAATCGGCTGTCCTGAGTGCAGAGCAAAATATACCGAAGCGTTAAAGGAATATTTTTCAAAATATAAGAATGATTTATGTGAAACCTGTCTTTCAAGACTTGAACGCAATCCAATGAGAATTTTAGATTGCAAATCGCATATTTGCAGTAAAATTGCGCAAGATGCACCTGTAATTTTAGATTACCTTTGCGACGAGTGCAAAGAGCATTTTGAAAAGGTTAAAAACTATTTAACAAGTGCAAATGTTGAATTTACTGTAAATCCAAAAATCGTAAGAGGACTTGATTATTACACCAAAACGGTGTTTGAATTTATTACAACCGAAATAGGCGCACAAGGCGCAGTTTGCGCAGGCGGAAGATATGACGGACTTGCTGAAGAACTCGGCGGACCATCACTCCCCTCGCTCGGTTTTGCTATGGGACTTGAAAGAGCGCTTTTGCTTATGGAAAAACAAGGCTGTCCTTTCCCGCAAGACTCGGTTGCAGACATTTACATTGCACCTATGGGTGAAATGGCTCAAGCGACAGCGATTAAACTATGCAAAACTGTTCGTGAAGAAGGTTTTTCGGCAGTTACCGATTATTCGGGCAGAGGTTTAAAAGCGCAGATGAAATATGCAAACAAAATCGGCGCTAAATTTAGTATGGTTATTGGCGATAACGAAATCGAAAGCGGTAAAGCAACGCTTAAAAATATGCTTTCGGGTGAAGAAATAGAAGTTGAAATTGGCAATAATTTTGCAAATTCGCTTTACAAAGTATGCAAAGACAGCATTTTAAGCGAAATTGAAAATACCGCATTGTTTTAATAAAGGAGTTTTATAGTTTATGTTAGAATTTATGGGTGATATGCGCAGAACTCATTACTGTGGCACTTTAAGAAAAGGAAACGAGGGCGAAGAGGTTACTGTTTGCGGTTTTGTTCAAAGACAACGCAATTTGGGACAATTGATTTTTGTTGATGTAAGAGACAGAACAGGCATTGTTCAGTTAAGTTTTGACGACAAAACCGAAAAAAGCATTTTTGAAAAAGCAAACGCTACCCGTTCTGAATTTGTTGTAGCGGCAAAAGGTGTTGTAAAAATGCGCTCTTCAATTAACAAAGAAATTCCGACAGGTGAAATTGAAATTGCGGTAAATGAATATAAAATTCTTTCAACCGCCGAAACACCGCCTTTTGAAATTGTTGAAAATTCAAATGTAAAAGAGGAACTTCGTTGCAAATATCGCTATCTTGATTTGCGCAGACCCGATTTGCAAAGAAATATTATAATGCGTCATAAAATTGCAAAAGTTACTCGTGATTATTTTGATGAAAACGGATTTATCGAAATTGAAACTCCTATGCTTATAAAATCGACTCCCGAAGGCGCAAGAGATTATCTTGTTCCCTCTCGTCTTTATCACGGCGAATGTTATGCGCTTCCGCAATCTCCGCAAATTTATAAGCAGTTGCTTATGGTTTCGGGATTTGATAAATATATGCAAATTGCAAGATGTTTTCGTGATGAAGATTTGCGAGCAGACAGACAACCTGAATTTACACAAATTGACCTTGAAATGTCTTTTGTTGATACCGAAGATGTTTTAGCAGTCGGCGAAGGCTATATTAAAAGACTTTTTAAAGAAATTCTTGATGTTGATGTTAAATTACCGCTTCCAAGAATGACTTTTGCTGACGCTATGAATTTTTACGGCTCTGATAAGCCTGATTTGCGTTTTGATATGAAGATTACCGATTTATCTGATATTGTTAAAGACAGCGGTTTCGGCGTATTTAAAGGTGCAATCGAAAACGGTGGAAGTGTCAGAGCAATTTGTGCAAAAAGCGCTGTTGATACTTACACAAGAAAGAATATTGACCGCTTAACCGAAAGTGCAAAAGGTATCGGCGCAAAAGGTCTTGCTTGGGTTAGACTTACCGATGAGGGTATTGCTTCATCTTTTGCAAAGTTTATTTCAGAAGATGAAATGAACGCTATTATATCTCGTTGCGAGGCCAAAACAGGCGATGTTATCGTAATTGTTGCCGATAAAGATAAAGTCACTTTGCCGACTTTGGGTGCGCTTCGTCTTGAAATGGCTAATAAACTTGATATTATTCCGAAAGACGAATATAATCTTGTTTGGATTACTGAAATGCCATTCTTTGAATATAATGATGAAACTGATAGTTGGGATGCTATGCACCACCCATTTACTGCTCCGCTTGATGAGTGCATTCAATATCTTGAAAGCGACCCTGCAAAAGTTAAAGCAAAAGCTTATGACCTTGTTATGAACGGTACAGAAATGTCATCAGGCTCAATTCGTATTACTAACCCTGATTTACAGAAAAAAATGTTTAATGCACTCGGTCTGTCAGAGCAAGAGGCACAAGAAAAATTCGGATTTTTGATCGATGCGTTTAAATATGGCGCACCACCGCACGGCGGTATGGGAATAGGTCTTGACAGACTTTGTATGATTATGCTTAAATGCGAGTCGCTTCGTGATGTTGTTGCATTCCCGAAAATGCAAAACGCAAGAGATTTAATGAGTGAATCCCCTGCTGTTTGCGATGAACAACAAATTAAAGATTTAGGCATTAAATTTGAAGAATAAAATAGTTGACAAACGCATTTTATTGTGTTATACTATGGCTACAGTCGCTATGAAGGAGTTCGGTAGGCATTTAGAAGCCTACTCGTCCGACTGGATTAGCGATTTTGTTTTAATAAAAACAAAAAAACGACTTGATAAATCAAGTCGTTTTTTAATTTACTTTAAATTATTTTACCATTGATGCGATTTCATCAGCAAAGTTTTCTTCTTTTTTCTCAATGCCTTCGCCTTTTTCATATCTGGTGAAGCCTTTGATAGAGATTTCGCCGCCGAGTTCTTTAGCAACTTTTTCAACATATTTGCCTACTGTGTAGTCGCCGTCAATAGCGAAAACTTGCTCAACCAAGCAGTTTTCTTTATAATATTTGCCGATTTTGCCCGAAACGATTTTTTCAAGAACCTGTTCAGGTTTGTTAGCCATTTTAGGGTCTTCTTTCATTTGAGCAACCATAATTTCTTTTTCTTTTGCGATTACTTCTTCAGGAACTGAAGCTTCGTCAAGAAAAGCAGGGTTCATAGCAGCAATGTGCATTGCAACATTTTTGCCGAGCGCTTTAAATTCATCTTTAGCAGCGATTTCATCAGTAGTATCAAACTCAACCAATACACCGATTCTGCCACCTGCGTGAATATAAGAAGCGCAGTTGCCTTCTGTTCTGTAGAAACGGCGAACTTTCATATTCTCTCTAACTTTTAAGAATAATTCCTGTACCATTTCGTCAACGGTTTGACCGTTTTCAGAACATTTTAATAATGCTTCAACATCTGCAGGGTTTTGTTTTACAACTACTGCGAGAACTTTTTGGCAAAGTTCTTTAAATGGGTCGCCACCTGCAACGAAGTCTGTTTCAGCATTGATTTCGAGAATTGCGCCAACATTGCCCTCAACAGTAGCAATAACCTGTCCTTCAGCGGCAACTCTTGAAGATTTTTTAGCCTGTGAAGCAAGACCTTTTTCTCTTAAAAAGTCAATTGCTTTGTCCATATCACCGTCACACTCAACAAGTGCTTTTTTGCAGTCCATCATACCGCAACCGGTTTTTTCACGAAGATCTTTAACATCTTTTGCTGTAAAAGCCATAAAAGATATACCTCCTATATAAAATTAACTAATATTTAAAAATTATTCAGCAGTTTCTTCTGCTTTTTCTTCTACTGCTTCTTCAACAGTTTCTTCAGCAACTGTTTCAGCTTCAGCTTCTTCAGCAACAACAGCGTCTTCACCCTGTCTGCCTTCGATAACTGCCTGAGCGATTGTGTGAGCAATGAGTTTTACTGCGCGAATAGCGTCATCATTACCCGGAATTACATAGTCGATTTCGTCAGGGTCGCAGTTTGTATCAACAATAGCAACTATCGGAATACCGAGTTTTTTAGCCTCTAAAACTGCAATTCTTTCTTTTCTCGGGTCAACAACAAAAAGTGCGCCCGGAAGTTTTTTCATATCTTTGATACCGCCCATAAATTTTTCAAGACGGTCGATTTCTGCTTGAAGTTTAATTACTTCTTTTTTAGGGAGAAGTTCAAAAGTGCCGTCTTCTTCCATTTTGCGAAGTTGTTCAAGTCTTTTAATTCTACGGCGAATTGTTGTAAAGTTAGTCATCATACCGCCGAGCCATCTTGCGTTTACATAAGGCATTCCGCAGAATTCTGCTTCTTCCTTAATAGAATCGATAGCTTGTTTTTTAGTACCTACGAAAAGAATATCTTTTCCTTCGGCTGAGAGGTCACGAACTAAGTTGTAAGCCTCTTCTAATTTTTTAACGGTTTTCTGCAAGTCGATAATGTAGATACCGTTACGCTCTGTAAAAATATACTGAGCCATTTTTGGGTTCCAGCGTCTTGTTTGGTGACCGAAATGTACACCAGATTCAAGCAACTGTTTCATTGAGATTACTGACATATTACTGTCCTCCATAAAAATTTGTTATTTACCGCCGCATCAGTCATCCTTCACTGCCCCCGAAAAATCGGGACATGGCAAAAAAGTCGTAATGCGTGAGTATTACCGATTTAGTATAGCACATTTGAAACTAAAATGCAAGCATTTTTTTGCTTTTATTTTAAGGTTTTTTGGTTGACTTGCTTTTAAATTAGTGTTAAAATTTATTTGAGGTGAAAAAAGTGAAAATTCATTGCAATTTTACATGCGGAAACATTATTGTAAAAGAGATAAAAGATAATGACATTTTTTTAGAATGTGATTTAAGAGATACTGCTACTGACTGGTTTTATTGGGCTTTTTGCATTGAAGGAGCGCAAGGCAAAACGCTGAATTTTAAGTTTAACAAAGAATGTATCGGCTATTTCGGCCCTGCTAAAAGTGCCGATTTTTACAATTGGGAATGGATTAATCAAGATAATGACGGACACTCTTTTTCTTACACTTTTAAGGAAAACGAAGAAAAAGTTTATTTTGCTCACAGTTATTTATATCACCCGAACAGGTTTGAAAAATTCGCAAAGAAAAGCGGTTTTGAAATAAAAACGCTTTGCAAATCAAGAAAAGGCAGAGCTGTTCCTTTTGTAACTTTCGGCAGCGGCGAAAAGGTTATACTGTTAAGTGCAAGACATCACGCTTGCGAGTCAACAGGCAGTTATGTTTTAGAGGGTGTTTTAAGGACGCTTAAAAACGCTTTGCCTGACGGCTACAAAGTTATTTGTGTTCCTTTTGTAGATTATGACGGTGTTGTTGACGGCGACCAAGGCAAAGCCCGAGCACCGCACGACCACAACCGTGATTATGATAAAATTTCTATTTACCCCGAAACTTCAAAAATTAAATCGATTATTGATAACAACAAAGTTGTTTTCGGGTTTGATTTTCACTCACCTTGGCATATTAGAGAGCGAAACGATACTGTTTTTATTGTTCAAAAAGATGAAGCGACATTAAACGAAGTTATTATGTTTGGTAAAATGCTTGAAAAAAACAACCGTGATTGTTCTTTTAAGTATTATCAAAAAAACGATATTGCGCCAAATACTGAATGGAACAAATGCACCGCTCCGACTTATGCAACCTATATAAGAAAAAACGACAATTGTCATTTTTCGTTTACATTAGAAACCGCTTATTTCGGAACACACGAAAACAAGGCGAATGAAGAAAAATTTTTAAATCTCGGTGAAGATTTTGCTAAAACACTTATAGATTATATTAAAACGGCGGATTTATAAATCCGCCGTTTTTTATTATACTTTTAATTTTTTGTTTTTAGTCCATTTTGAATAGACGATTTTGCCTGTATCTTTATTTTTTGTGTAAGACCTAATTTTAACTTTATAAGATTTTCCTCTAAGCGAAGTTATCGCTTTAGTTACTGTTTTTTTGGTGTTATACTTTTTAGCGTAAGAGTTGCCGTTTTCGGTATTAACGCATTTTACCTGAAAACCTGTTGCATCTTTTACCTTTTTATAAGTAACTTTTATTTTCTTTTTAGCTGTGGCGTATTTAACACCGGGTGTTTTTAGAGATAATTTATTGATTTGTTTGCCCTTTTCAATTACCTCTTTACAAATTGTGCAAACCTTATCACCTGTATAACCTTTTTCAAAATAAGTTGCAGGTTTTTCGTTTTTTAACTCGGTTTGGTGCAAATGGTCGCAAACACTGTTTGCTAAATCAGGACTTGCTACATACCAATAATAACTGAAATTAGCAATTTTAGCGTCTTGGTCTTTGCCTTTAATTGTTGAAGACTCAAGCGGTACTCTGCCGACTGTACTGCCCGCAGGGTCAGCGCAATAAAACACACCTTCAGAATAATCGGTAAGAATTATTGCGTGATACTGCTTTGAATTGCCGTAGTTGTAAGCAACGATACCCTCAGGGTGAATTTTGAGCAAATCAATTAAAGCAGTTTTTTTATTCTTTTTAGGTAAATCTTGATGACTTACCGTAATTCCGTTATAAGTAAAATCCCATCTAAGTCCTGTGCCCTCAATCCAAGCGGTTGAACGCATAGACTCTTCAGTAATGCTTTTCCAATTTGTTTCGTCGCATAAAATTGTAGCACGACGCACCAACATAACCGAAGATGCTAAAGTACAGGTTCTGGGCTGTTGCTTAATGAAAACTTCGGGTTTGTTTATATCTTCAAAAGTGGCAGCGCTAACGCTTGTTTGACTAAATAAAAATGCCGAAATCAACAAACTGCAAGATAAAATTAACGAAACAATTTTTTTCATTATTAATTCTCACTCCTTGTCGCCGTCATTATAACATAATTCGACAAATAAATCAACCGCTATATATAGTTGTATTGCATAAACGCAAATAGAATATTTTGTGTAAAAATAACAAAAGCCCGATGACGAGTGTCATCGGGCCTAAAAATTCAATTAATCAGAAACATAAGGCATTAATGCTAAATGTCTTGCTCTTTTAATTGCAACAGTCAAAGCTCTCTGGTGGAAAGTGCAAGTTCCTGTAACTCTGCGAGGTAAGATTTTTGCTCTTTCAGATGTATATTTAGAGAGTTTTGAAATATTTTTGTAATCAATAAATCCGCCGCCCTGTCTGTCAACGCAGAAAGCGCAAACTTTCTTACGACCTTTTCTCATAGGTCTTACAGGACGTTCAGGTCTTTTATTCTCTTCCATTAAAGGTTTTCCTCCTAAATTATTTTAGAATTAGAACGGCAAGTCCTCGTCACCCATAGAAATCTCTTCAAAATCGCCTGTATCAACATTTGAGAATGAAGCGGGTTCGCCTTCCTCTCTTGCAGAGAAAGAATTAGAACTTGATTCTGATTTTGAACCGCAGAAATCCGCACTTTCAACAACAACTTCATAAGCGGTTCTGTTGTTGCCGTCTTTATCTTGATAACTTCTTTGCTGTAAAGAACCTTTTATCGCAATCATTTGACCTTTGGTAAAATATTTTGTGATAAAATCAGCGTTATGACGCCATGCTACGCAAGGAATAAAATCGGTTTGCGAATTGCCGTCTTTAGAAAAGTTGCGGTTAATAGCAACTGAAAAAGATGTAACCGACAAACCTGTGTTTGTTGTGCGAAGTTCAGGTGTGGCAGTAAGTCTGCCCATAATTACTACTACATTAAGCATTTGTTTTTACTTCTCTTTCGTTAAGATTACGCCTCTTTGGCAACGGTTAAATATCTTAACACATTATCAGCAATGTTGAGTTTACGAGCGAGCTCAGAGATAAATGTAGGTTCAGCAGTATGAGTAATAACAACATAGTAGCCGTCATTTTCATAGTTGATAGGATAAGCGAGTTTTCTTTTACCCCATTCATCTACATTATCAATTGTGCCGTTTTTCTCGATAAGCGCTTTAAATTTTTCAACGCCCTCTTTTGCTGACTCTTCGCCGCCTTTAAGCGAGAAAACCAATACAGTTTCGTAAAGATTAGCCATTGATATTGTTCCTCCTTTCGGTCATTCGGCTTGAAAAAACTTTTTCAAGCAAGGAATTAGTTTTTTTGATTTAGTTATACTTGTTTCAGTATAACAAAGTTATTTTACACTTTTTTTGCTAATTAGTCAAGTGTTTTTACTAAATCTTTCAAATATTTTTTGAAATCATTGCCGAAATCTTTGTTTTTAAGAGCAATTTCGACATTTGCTTGCATAAATGAAAGTTTATTGCCCATATCGTATCTTTTGCCCGAAAATTCAATTCCCATCATGCCTTCTTTTTTAGCGAGCACTCGCATAGCGTCAGTCAATTGAAGTTCGTTACCTGCGCCTTTTGGAATATTTTCAAGAATTTCAAAGATTTTTGAAGGCAAAATAACTCTGCCGAGAATTGAATAAAGCGACATAATTTGATAAGGCGAAGGTTTTTCAATCATATCAGTAACTTTCATAACCTTATCACTTACCATTTCAACATCAAGCGAGCAATATTTTGTTATTTGTTCTTTCGATACTTTTTTAACGCCTGCAACACCGAGTCCATATTGCTCATAAACTTCTGCCAACTCGCCAATTGCAGGAACATCGCCGATAATAACATCATCACCGTAAAGCACAGCAAAAGGTTCATCATCAACCCAAGATTTTGCTTTTAAAACAGCGTGTCCTAAACCGCCTGTAACGCCCTGACGCATAAATGTTATATTAGCAAGGTTAGCAAGTCGCTCAACCTGCGCTAATTGCTCGAATTTTTTGGAATCACGCAAAGCGTGTTCCAACTCAACCGAATGGTCGAAATGGTCCTCAATTACGCCTTTACCACGATTTGTGATAATTAAAATTTCTTCTATTCCTGCTGCAACCGCCTCTTCAACGATGTATTGAATTGCAGGTTTATCAACAATCGGTAACATCTCTTTAGGTGTTGCTTTTGAGGCAGGTAAAATTCTTGTGCCAAGTCCTGCCGCTGGGATAATAGCCTTTCTTAAATTCATAAGTAATACTCCTTTGCTTTTGCTTTAAAATTGTGCGAAAACTGTGCTAACTAAGCTGATTGAAAATACAATAATTGAACCTAAATACAGTAAAATACAAGCTATCATTGGTATTACCCAAGCAATGCAATTTGTACCGCCTTTGTTTTTAACTTTTTCAAGGTTATATTCAGGTTCGCTTTTCAAACTCATAATTTCTTTAACAGAATGTTTAAAGTAAATATATTTTGCAAACAAGCCTAATAAAACAGCAGCTGCAATATTAATCAAATCAAGAATTCGGGCAATTACATAAAAAGGTCCCATTTCTTCTTTACAAATTTTGATAATATCTTTTATATAGTTTGAAAAATCATATTGATTTTTGTTATATTTTTCTGAAAAATCATAATCGTCATCATCGTCAAAATCATCAAAATCATCAAAATAATCGAAATCATCAGCACTTTCAAAACTGGTGTTATTGCTGTAAGCCCTTTCAGTAGCATAAGGTAAAACTTTGCTGTAAACACGGTCCATTGTGCTAAATGCACCGTATAATGAAAAAGCTGTTATCAAAAGACCTATTGCTAAAATAATACTGCCGATTTTATACATTTTTCGGTGTAAAAACCAAAAACCACTGGCAAAAGGCGAAACCAATAAAGTCAACAAAAACACAAGCGGACTGAAACTTACCTTTTTTCCTGTAAAAAACTTTCTAAACTGTGGCATAAATCTTTTTTGATTTTTGCCTATGAAAGTCGAAAATTCCTGTTCGCTAATAAAATCTTTATTGTTTGTTGCGTTGTAATTTACGCTACTTTTAAACTCTTTACCGCAACAGTTGCAAAAATGAGCGTTTTCATTGTTTTTTGCACCACAGTAACTACAAAACTTATTATTTTCCATAAATAAATCTCCTAATTATTTTAGAAACATTAAAACTATTGTTGCAAAAGCTTCTATACCAAAATACAAAAGAATTGGCAAGAAAATATTCACACTACCTGCTCTAATATAATCAACTTCGGAAGAATTACCCTCTTCTTTTAGCGATTTTATTTTTGAAACGGTATGGTTTTTATAAAAATAATCTCCAAAAAGACCGATTATTATGTTAAAAGCAAGAGAAATTCCTGCCAAAATCAAAATCCAATCAAGCAAAATAGAATTAATATTTAATATGTTTTGAGCAAAAGTATCATAATTTACAAAATTCACACAAATCAAACTTAAAGCCGATAAAATGCTTCTTAAAATTGCAGGTGCATACATTTTTCTCGAAATCAACCAATATTCCGGAAATAAAAAGCCAAGCCAATTCCAAGAAACTTTTGAATTTTTTGCTTTCATTCGCTTGAAAATTTTAATATATCTCAAAGCGTTGTAGCCTATAAAAGAAGCTGTTTCCTTAACGCTTGCTCCGCCTAAATCTTCATTAGGGTCAAGACCGTTTATTTTGAAAAATGGGTTTTCAGAAGAAGCCTTTTCTTTTTCCTTTTCGCTTTCGGCATTTTTTGTTTCTTCTTCAACATTTTCGTTTGGCAACGGTACTTTTTCAAACTGCGGTTGATTTTCTTTGCCATGAGAATCAGCATAAAAGCAATGACCTAAACTGTTAAAGCATTTTTTGTGATGAGGTGCGCCACATTCAGGGCAAAAAGCCACTTCATCGGTAAAAAGTTTTGCTTTACAAACAGGGCAAATTCCGTTTTCTAAATCAATATTCATTACAAATTCCTTTTTTAATGTGATATATAGTAATTTACTAATAGTATTTTACTATATATCGTTCTTTTTTTCAAGTAAAATAATTAAACTTTTATATACATACAGGAATAAGGCGGTAAATTTAAACCGTTTTCAAACGAAACGCTTTTTTGACTTATTAAGTCAAAACCGTTAGCAGTTCCCGAGTCAAAATAAGCGCAAAACGGCTCATTTGCAATGTTTAAAGCGACAATAATTCGCTCGTTTTGTGAACAGCGCTCAAAAACAAGCCGTTGCGGTTGAACAAGCAAATTTTTATAAGAGCCGAAACAAAGCGCCTCGCTGTTTTTATGAATATTAATATAGTTTTTAATAATTTTGCTTAATTCGTTAAACTGCGGTTTTTCAAAAGATGGGCGCAAAGCGTTATCGCCCTCGCTTTTATCACCTTTTTCGCCCCATTCACTACCGTAATAAACGCAAGGAATACCCGGCATTGAAAAAAGCAGGCCGTAAAGTACGGGCAATTGGTTTTTGTCGTTTAAAATTGTTGCAATTCGGCTGACATCATGATTATCAACAAAACTGACTAAATGCTTACCTGTATATAAACACCAAGGGTCTGCGCCGAATTGGCGGTTTAAACTATAAGAAATTTCGTGCATATTAGCACAATTAAAACTTGAATAAAGCCCTTTGTAACACTCGTAATTTGTTACACAATGGCAGGCGTTATCATTCATCCAGCGGTTGTAATCGCCGTGAAGCGTTTCGCCGAAAAGAAAAAATTCGGGCTTTAAATTATTTGTGAAATGGCGAAGCGCCGACAAAAAATCGTTATTCAAACAATAAGCAACATCAAGTCGAAGCCCGTCAATATCAAACTCATCAACCCATTTTTTTACACTTTCAAAAATATAACTTTTGACTTGTTCGTTATACAAATTCAACTTAACAAGTTCATAATGCCCTTCCCAAGACTCATACCAAAAGCCGTCGTTATAGTCAGTATTGCCGTCAAATGAAATATTAAACCAATCTTTATAAGCGCTATCCCACTTGTTTTTAATAACATCTTGAAAAGCAAAAAATCCCCTGCCGACATGATTAAAAACGCCGTCTAAAATAACTTTTATACCGTTTTTATGAAAAGCATTACAAACTTTTTTAAAATCATCGTTTGTGCCGAGCCTGCAATCTACATTAAAAAAATCTCTCGAATCATAACCGTGAGCATCACTCTCAAAAAGCGGATTAAAAAGCACCGCCGAAAAGCCCATTTCTTTAATATGTTCAACAAAATCTAAAACTTTCAAAATTCTGTGTTCAAGTTTTCCGTCATTTTTATGCGGTGCACCGCATAATCCTAACGGATAAATTTGATAAATTGCCGCTTTTTCATACCACATTTTCCAAAACTCCTAATAATAAACTAAAAAGCGAGAAATATATCTCGCTTTTATTATTTAATCAACATTTCGATACTTTGCAAGGTAATTGTAATTTGCCTTTTCAATACTATTAAATCTGCTTTCAGCTACACTCATATTAGATGTGTTGTAATAGTACCAATCAAATCCGCTAAAATAATTAAGCCATTCTTTTGTTTTAAACTTGTAATGATTTCTTGCTAAAATTTCATTAATCATTTCTTGAATTTTCCAATCAGTACATTGGTCCAAATAAGAACGACCGCCTAAATCATATTGAATAGACAAACAGCCTAATGTGTAATTTGAACTGTCTGAAATTGTATAATCAACTATTGTTTTAACAGTCTTTTTAGTAGTAGTTTTAGATTTCTTTGCTTTTTTAGATTTCACTTTAACAATACAAGAATCAACAGATTCACCTAATTGAGCAGTAATTATTGCAGTTCCGCCCGAAATACCCTTAACCTTGCCGTTATCAACCTTAACTACCGAAGTATCAGAAGAAGACCATTTTAAATTTGCTTCTTCCGGAGCTATAACAGCTAAATCATTTGTATCTCCGACATTTAAAGTTACTTCTTTAGTAACAAACTTAATCTGAACCGC
This sequence comes from Oscillospiraceae bacterium, assembly GCA_902769255.1. Classification (GTDB taxonomy): domain Bacteria; phylum Bacillota; class Clostridia; order Oscillospirales; family Acutalibacteraceae; genus RUG11462. The sequence continues at coordinate 57,789 of CACXOM010000001.1, read as the reverse complement.
TGTTGTTGTCACGCTTGTTTCTAAAGTCGTTGTTTGGGATGTTGTCTGATTATTTTTAAAAAAGCCTATTCCGCCGTTTTCGCAACCACAAAAAGCAAACAACAATATTGCTATTAATAACACAATAAAAAGTTTTTTCATTTATAAACTCTCCTTTCGACTTATACAACAATTATACAAATTTCAACCTATTTTGTCAAGTGAATTTGTGCAAAAACATTAAAAAGGAGCAAAAAACAACTCCCGAACTTAAAAAATTCGGGAGTTGTTGGTGCTGGTGACCGGAATCGAACCGGTACGGGTTATTCACCCACGGGATTTTAAGTCCCGGGCGTCTGCCAGTTCCGCCACACCAGCAAGTGTCAAGCACTTAAGATATTATACTTAATTTGATTCAAAAAGTCAAGAGTTTTTTTATTCAAATTAATAAAAAATAATCATTTGCAAGTTTTAAGTGCTTCTAAAACACAATTATGCTGTTCTTTCAAAGAATTTTACATTATATTTTGCTAAATATTGTTTTAATAATACCAAATCCTCTACATCAACCATTTTATCGCCGTTTACATCACTTGCAAAACAGCAGGCAGTAACTCTTTGTTTTGCCAAATGTTTTCTGAATACAAGCAAGTCCAACAAATCAACTTTACCGTCAAAATTAACATCACCAGCGACTGTTTTATCATAAGTACCCGGTATCCAATACTCTCCGCCTGACTCATAAGCACCGATATCAGGTGCAATACCGTAATACTCATCATCAATTTTTTCAAGTTTAGTTCCACTGTCAACTAAAATCGAATTCTCTTGAGGAACAAAGTGCTTATCAATATTAAATTCGGTTGCAAATGCATTTGTAATCAATGTAGGAGCATTTTCACCCTTTATAAATTCAGCATTAGGATTTATAGCATTATTTGCTATTATCATACCTTTTTGGCTGTATTCAGCAGTTTTCGGCCAGCCTTGAATACCCTCGCCACAATCAAAAACTGTATTTCTGTAAATTATATTATCAATACTGCTGTTATTAATAACAATGCCCGACTCCGAAACATTCCAAACAACATTGTTCCTTACAACAAAATTATAACATTCATTATCAAGATAAATTCCGCAAGAATTTTTCATACTGTCGTGAACCCAGTTATTGCGAATTTGAACGCCTTTTCCATTTCTGTGATAGCCATAAATAACACCGCCGTCACGAGTTAAATACATAGCATCATGACAATCATTATACTCTATAATTGTATTATCATAACCATCACCGAAGACACCGGTATTAATAAAGTAAATTATAAATCTACCTGATTTATACAGGTTATTATGGCTTATTGTATTATTATTAGTGTTACCTTCAATAGAAATTGCCGCATTATAACCACCGCCGATTGCAACATCATGAATATTACAGTTAATAACTGTGTTGCCATTGCCGTTTATTAAAATGCCGCTACTCATAGTATAAGCGATTTCACTGTTTTTCCAAGTGTTATTGTTACCGCAAATTCTTGTGCTGTTATAAGCATTAATATGGGTGTTATAACCATCATTAGTACGGAAATAATCGGAATAGTAAACATTTACATTATCAAATACACAATTATTAGTATCGTGTACTACTACACCGCCACCGATAATATTTAGATTTTTAAAGTTTGTATATGAGCAACCCCATAATTCAATTGCATTATCACGCGATTTAATTTGTACTTCACCGCTTTTCGGTTCTTTTCCGTCAGGCATAATTACATAGAAATATCCATCATTCTTATCATAATAATACTCTCTTGCGGAATCTAAGCCTGAAAGCGAATCAGTAAGGAAGTACCAATCATCTTTTTGCGGTGTATATGTATCCGACTCTTCACCGACATAAGAAAATTTTAAACTTTTACCTGCATTATATTCAGTTATCTGCCTTGCATAAGACACATATTGCTCATAAACTTTTCCTGTCCACAAATATGCAGTTGCACCTGTCCAGTCGCCTTCAGGCAAGTTTTTATCAGCAATAGTGTAATGGTCAGAACCGCTTTCCATTATCGCTCTTTGCATATTGAGAGGGTCATCTGCAGAAGCATTCGGCCATCTCGCTTCGATTAGATTTTTATATTCACCATTGCTATACATAAGCGCATGAGAAACATCACCTTTTATTCCAATATTAGTTCTGTAAATATTATCTTTGTATTTTTCCCAAGCTGATGTTATAGGTTCGTATGCGGAAATGTAGACATTGGCACCTTCTTCTCCCTCAATTGTGTAAGAAGAGTTTTGCTCGCCGTGGGTTTCCCAAAACATTACTGTTGAATTATATACACCCGACTGCAGAATAATTTTATCACCGGCAGAAAAACTTTTTCTTGCATCATCAATGGTTAAATAAGGATTTTCCCTACTGCCGTTGCCATTTACGGAACCATTAACAGAAGATACATAAATACTTTTTGTTTCACTTGCCAAAACAGAAATTGACGAAAAAAGCATTGAAATAACCAGCGCTGTAATCAAAAATTTAATTTTCATTATTACTCATCCTAAAATATATTCTAAATCGTTAAATGATTCTTTATATAACACAGCAAGGTATCACAACCTCGCTTGATATCTTTATAGGTTGTTTCAAATTCGCCTGTGTACCAAGGGTCTGCTATTGAAGTATTTTCGCCGGCATAAGATAACAAAAGTTTAATCTTATTATCGTAATCATCAGGCACAATATATCTCATATTTCTAATATTGTTTTTATCCATAAGCAATATTAAATCATAATTTTCATAGTCTTCTTCGGTAAATTTTTGCGCTTTTCGACTGTGATAAGGTATATTATGCTCATCTAAAACCCTTTTGGTGCCGTAGTGAATATCATTACCTATTTCTTCATAACTTGTTGCCGACGAGGCTATGAAAATATCATTTTCAAGCCCCGCTTTTTCGACAATATATTTCATATAAAACTCTGCCATTGGACTTCTGCAAATATTGCCGTGGCAAACAAACATAATTTTCAACATATTTTTTCCTTATATTAAGACAAAGCGATTTTATCAATTAATGCGATTTCTTCGTCAGAAAACGGCGCAAAATTAACAATTTCGCAGTTTTCTTTGATTTGTTCAGGGTTTGAAGCGCCGATTAAAACGCTTGTTACTTCATCATTTTTAACAACCCATGAAAGTGCCATTTGAGCGAGAGTTTGTCCCCTGTTTTGAGCGATTTCGTTTAGTTTTTTAGATTTTTCAACCACTTCGGGAGTGATGTTTGACTCTTTCAAAAATACGCCTGAAGTTGCAACACGGCTGTTTTTTGGAATACCTTTTAAATATCTGTCGGTAAGCAGTCCTTGCGATAACGGGCTGAAAATAATAAGTCCTTTTTTAGTTTTTTTGCAGGAATTTTTCAAGCCGTTATCTTCAATTGTTCTGTTATAAATCGAATAAGAGTTTTGGTTGATAACAAACGGACATTTTAAATCTTTTAAAATCGCTGCCGCTTTTTCCATTGTTTCGCCGTCATAATTTGAAAGTCCAACATAAAGTGCTTTGCCCGATTTTACCGCTTGGTCCAAAGCGCCCATTGTTTCTTCAAGAGGGGTGTTAGGGTCGGGGCGATGATGATAAAAAATATCGACATAATCCAGCGAAATACGTTTTAAGCTTTGGTCAAGACTGCTTAACAAGTATTTTCTGCTGCCGTTGTCACCGTAAGGTCCCGGCCACATTCCGTAACCCGCTTTTGTGCTGATAATCAATTCATCACGATAAGCCTTTAAATCGCTGTTAACGATTTTACCGAAATTGATTTCGGCGGCACCCGGAACCGGACCATAATTGTTCGCAAGGTCAAAATGGGTAATTCCGCAATCAAATGCGGTAAAGCACATATTTTTCATATTCTCAAAATCAGAATTTGTGCCGAAATTGTGCCAAAGACCTAACGATACAAGCGGTAATTTTAAACCGCTTTCACCGCAATTGCGATATTTCATATTGTTGTATCTTTCTCTATTAGCATTGTAATTCATATTTTCTTTCTCCGTTCTTTTAAACTAAATTTATAATATCATATTTTTTTAAAAAAATAAAGAAAAAAAATTAAAAATATGCGTTTTGAAAACAAAACGCATATTTTCTTAAAAAAGAGCAGAATTAAGTTACACTACTGTTTTTAAATATTCAACAATTTCCTGTTCGGTTGCAAAGCTCATTACATTTTCAGCAATTTCATCTGCTTGTTTTTTAGTCCATTTTGAAACATTTTTTCTAACTTTCAAAACAGATGGTGCAGAAACGCTAAATTCGGTAAGCCCGAACGAAATCAACAAAGGAATCATCATAGGATTGGCTGCTGCTTCTCCGCACATTCCTACGGGTATACCCTCTTGTTTAGCGCACTCGATAATGCGTTTTATCATCATCAAAACGCTCGGCTGGAACGGCGAATACAAATATGCAACATTGCTGTTGCCACGGTCTGCCGCCATTGTATAGCCTGTTAAATCGTTAGTGCCTATGCTGAAAAAGTCAGCCTCTTTGGCAAGCAAATGCGCTATAACGCCTGCCGCCGCAGTTTCGGTCATAACTCCGACTTTTATATTTTCATCAAAATCAATATTCGCTGTTCTAAGTTCTGCTTTTGCCTCTTCAACCAATTTTTTGCCTTCTCGCAACTCTTCAACGGCGGTTATCAGCGGAAACATAATTCTAACATCGCCGAATGCACTTGCTCTTAAAATCGCCTTGATTTGCGATTTAAAAAGGTCGCGGTTTTTAAGACAATAGCGAATTGCTCTAAATCCCATAAAAGGATTTTCTTCTTTTTCAAGTCCGAGATAAGCAATTTCTTTGTCGCCGCCAATATCAAGCGTTCTGACAATAAGTCCTTTGCCTTTTAGCACAATTGCGGCTTGTTTATAAGCCTCAAACTGCTCGTCTTCGCTCGGAATTGAATCTCTATCCATAAACAAAAACTCTGTTCTAAAAAGTCCTACTCCCTCGCCGTCTGCTTCCATTGCTTTTACAGCGTCTTTCGGGTTTCCGATATTGCAGAAAAGTTCATATTCTTCGCCGTCTGCCGAAACAGTCGGTTTACCTCTGAATTTTTCAAGTTCTCGTTTTTCTTTTAAAAACTCTTCTCTTTTATCGGAATATTCTTTAATTTGCTCTTTTATCGGAGAAATAATTACATCTCCGTTAGAGCCGTCTACAATTACCGTGTCGCCTGCAAAAATTGAAGTAAGCGCATTTTCAACGCTTAATACCGCAGGAATTTCAAGCGCACGGGCAAGTATTGCAGAATGTGAGGTTTGACTGCCTGTTTCGGTAATTATTCCAACAACATTTTCTTTGTTAATTCCGGCAGTCATTGAAGGTGTAACCTCTTTCGCCACAATAACTGTATTTGCAGGCGCATCGCTGATTTTCACTTCTTCAACGCCAAGCAAAATGCCGAGAATTGCATTTTTAATATCTTTTACATCGGCGGCACGCTGTTTTGTAACATCATCGTCAACTGCCGAAAACATATCAATAAACATATTGCAAATCTGTTCAAGCGATGCTTCGGCGCATTGCCCCGATTGAATAAGTTTTTCAATTTCAGCACTCATATAAGGGTCTTTTATCATTTGAATATGACCCTCTAAAATTTCTGCTTCTTTTGCGCCAACGCCTTTGCGAAGAGAGTCTGCTTGTTTTGTTGTTTGCTCGCAGAATTTCTCAATCGCCTCTTTATAACGCTTCAACTCCGACTCTGTATCGGTAACGGTTTTAGGCGTATATTCCAAAGAAACATCTTCAATTTTTAAAACATTGCCTATTCCTATTCCTTCAGAAGCGGCTATTCCTTTTAGCATTTAAGTCACCCCGTTTAATTATTCGCCGAATCCGCTTTCAATAAGCGCTGATGTTTCTGCCAACGCTTCGTTTTCATCGGGTCCGTCGCAAACAAGTTCAATTTCATTGCCGACTTTAATGCAAGCCGCAATAATATTCATAAGGCTTTTTGCATCTACATCTTTACCGTTGTGTTTAATAACAACACTTGAAGCGTATTTTCCAGCAACGGAAGCAAATGTTGTTGCGGGGCGCATATGAAAGCCCTGTGCGTTTACTATTGTAAGTTTTTTTGATACCATATTAAAATACTCCTTTTTTTCACAGGCAGTCGGGATTTGACCCCGACTGCCTAAATAAAATTTATTTATGCTTTTTTCTTCATAAACAATGCCAATAATAACATTCCTACTACTGCACCTGCTGCGAGTGATGCAAAGTACATAAGCGGATTGCCGATTGTAGCGATTACAAAGATACCGCCGTGAGGAGCCATTAAAGTACAGCCGAATGCTGCCGATAATGCGCCTGCAACAGCCGAACCGATAATACAACTTGGAATAACCTGCAACGGATGACCTGCTGCATAAGGAATTGCACCTTCGGTGATGAACGAAAGTCCCATAATATAGTTTACAGGTCCGTTCTTTCTTTCCTCAGCTGTCCAACGGCTCTTGAAGAATGTTGTTGATAAAGCGATTGCAATAGGAGGTACCATACCGCCTATCATAACTGCGCCCATAATCATATATGCTGCGTTTGTACCGCTGGCGAGTAATCCTGCTGCTGTAACATATGCGGCTTTGTTGAATGGACCACCCATATCAATTGCCATCATACCTGCAAGAAGTGCGCAAAGCGGAACTATTAAAGCTGGGTTTTTAGACATTGCTGTAACGCCGTCTGTCATTGCTGTGTTGATAACGCCCATAATCGGGTTAACTGCACACATCATAACGCCTACAATGCCCAAACCTGCGAGCGGATAAATAAGAACAGGTTTAATGCCTTCGAGCGCTCTTGGTAATTTGTCGCACAATTTTTCAATCATTTTCATAAGCCAACCTGCTATGAAACCTGCAAGCAATGCGCCCAAGAAACCTGAAGGAATTGCGCCGTCAGCACCTACATTACCGAATGTTGCACCGTTTGAAGCAAGAAGTCCGCCTACAATGCCGACTAAAAGACCGGGACGGTCAGCAATAGACATTGCAATAAAGCCTGCTAAAATCGGCAACATAAAGTTAAATGCGTAACCGCCGATTGTTTTAAACCAAGCGGCAACAGGTGTAACTGAACCGAAGTTGCCGTCCATTTTAACGCCTGCGATTGTATCGATTAAGAATGCAATTGCGATAAAGATACCGCCTGCAACTACGAACGGTAACATATGAGATACACCGTTCATAAGGTGTTTGTAAAGCTTTCTACCGAAACTTTCGTTTGAGCCTAAATCGGCAACATCTGCTTTTTTATCAGAGTGGAAAACAGGTGCCTCTTTATTTAATATCTTTTTAATAAGTTCTTCAGGTTTATGAATACCGTCAGCAACTTTGGTTGAATAAACGGGTTTGCCGTCAAAACGAGCCGTATCAACGCTTTTGTCTGCCGCTATGATAATACCGTCGCAATTTGCAATATCTTCAGCGGTTAAAGCATTTTTTGCACCGCCTGAGCCGTTTGTTTCAACTTTGATTGAAACGCCCATTTCTGCGCCTGCTTTATTAAGCGCTTCTGCTGCCATATAAGTATGAGCGATACCTGTAGGACAAGCAGTTACAGCCAAAATCTGATAACCATCTTTTTTGCTTGGAGCAGTTTCAGCTTCATCAGGGAATTTTTCAGTTTCTTTTTCGTCAATAATTTTCAAAAATTCATCAACGCTTGAAGCCTCTTTTAACTGTGCGGTAAACGCTTCGTCCATAAGCATTTGCATAAGTCTTGCAAGCACTTCCAAGTGAACATCGCCGTCAGTAGTTGCAGCAATCATAAACAGCAATTTGCAACCGTTACCGTCTGGTGCGCCATAGTCAACACCGCTTGGTACTGTAATAGCAGATAAAGCAGGGTGTTTTACAGCCTCGCTTTTTGCGTGAGGAATAGCAACTTCCATACCAATAGCGGTAGTGCCCATTTCTTCACGCTTTAAAATGCCTTCTTTAAATGCCTTAACATCAGATAAATTTCCGCATTTTTCGTGAAGCGACACTAAAATGTCAATTGCTTCCTCTTTGGTTTTTGGTGAAACACCGAGAGATACGCCTTGTTTTTTGAGTAAATCGGTTATTCGCATAAAAAATCCTCCTTAAATAATTTTTTCCATTATTTCATATATTTTTTCTTTTGTGGCAAGTCCCGGCAAAAATGCCGTTGCATTACCACAAGCGCTGCCCATTTTTAATGCATAAGAATAATCTTTTTGCATTTCATAACCTGCAATAAATCCTGCTACCATTGAGTCGCCTGAGCCAACAGTATTTATTACTTTTTCTTTTAAAACACCCATTGTGTGTTTTTCACCGTTTTCATCAATCAGCATAGCGCCCTCGCCGCCGAGCGAAATTAAAACATTTCTCGCTCCCATTTCTTGCAGTTTTTTGGCGTATTTTTCGGTATCTTGAGCCGAAACAATTTTTGTTTCAAAAATTTCCGAAAGTTCCTGCCTGTTAGGCTTAATTAAAAACGGTTTATATTTTAAAGAATTAAGCAAAAGTTTTTTGGTTGCATCTACAACAATTTTTATATCTTTACCTTTTACCTTTTCAAGCATTCTTTCATAAATATCATCAGGCAAAGTGTTTGGAATACTGCCTGCCAAAACCAAAACATCGCCGTCTTTTACATTTTCAAGTTTGTTCATAAGCAATTCAAGTTCGCCGTCTGAAATATCGGGGCCTTGACCGTTAATTTCGGTTTCAACATCGGCTTTTATTTTTATATTAACTCTTGAATTGCCGTTTTTAAGCCAAATAAAATCGGTTTTAATTTTTTCGTTATTTAAACCTTTTTTAATTTCTTCACCCGTAAAGCCTGCCAAAAATCCTAAAGCGGTACTTTCAAAACCTAATTCGGCAAGCACGCACGAAACATTAATGCCTTTACCGCCGTAATAGTATTCTTCGCTAACAGTACGATTTGTAATGCCCAACTCAAATTCATCAAGCCTTACAACATAATCGATTGAAGGGTTTAAAGTGATTGTATAAATCATTTCATAACCTCCTTTACCACAGTTTCTTTTAAAAATCTGTTATCGGTAAGTTTGTCTGTTATTATTATACCCTGTTTAACTTCGGCAAATGATACCGAAAAAACTCTGTTAAACTTTGTGCTGTCAACAAGGAAAAAAGAATGATAACTTTTTTTAACCGCTGCCTCTTTAATTAAAGATTCTTCAAGGTCGGGTGTGGTGTAACCTGCTTTAATATCAACACCATTTGCTCCCATAAACGCTTTTGAAAAATTAAAGTTTCTTAAGTTTGCAATACCCTCTGCCCCGACAATAGCCTCGGTTACCGGTTTGATTTTACCGCCTATAATATATGTGTTAAGTCCTTTGTGAATTAACTTTCTGCCGTGGGTAATGCCGTTTGTAACATAAGTTGCTTTATCATTTTTAATAAAATCAACCAATCTTGAAGTTGTTGTGCCTGCATCAATAAAAACAAAATCGTTATCGTTAATCAACTCGGCGCAATATTTTGCGATTTCGGTTTTTTCTTCGCTCATCACGCTCTCACGAACGCTGACCGCATCTTCATAAAAGCCTTCGTTTTGAGCTAATTTTGTTGCACCGCCGAAAAACTTTCTTATTTTGCCCTGTTTGTCAAGTGTTGTAAGGTCGCGCCTTATTGTAGACTCCGAAGTGTTAATCAGTTTTGCAAGTTGTGCTACCGTAACGGTATTTTTTTCTTCAATAAATTCCTGAATAATTCTATATCTTTCTTGATTGAGCAACTTTAATCACCTCTTGACTGTATTATATCATCAAAAATAATCATTGTCAAGCATATTTTATCATATTTTTATAATTTTTTTGATATTTTTTAGATTTTGCACTAATATTTACTAAAAAATGATTAAATTCAATCATTTTTTCATTGACAGTTTGCTCATTTTATGCTATTATTTAAAAAAAGGAGGTATTTATAATGGAATCTAAACAAAAATATTTAGCGTTATTATCCGAAAAATACCCTACTATAAGTTCTGTAACCCGTGAGATTATAAATTTGACGGCAATTTTGAATTTGCCAAAAGGCACCGAGCATTTTATGAGTGATATTCACGGCGAATACGAAGCGTTTTATCATATTTTAAATAACTGCTCCGGCGTTATAAGAGAAAAAATTAAAAAGATTTATGGCGATTCTTTATCAAACGATGAGAAAAAGGAAATTTGTACTTTAATATATTACCCGAAAGAAAAGTTAAACTTAATTAAACAGGAAAACAGAGTTGATGCAAAATGGTACAAAAACACAATTAATCATATGTTAGAAATTGCAAAAGCGCTTTCTTCAAAATATACCCGTTCAAAAGTGCGAAAAGCAATGCCCGAAGACTACGCATATATTATAGATGAGTTAATTCACACGCAAAAAGATGAAGACGACAACCAAGTTCGTTATCACAAAAACATTCTTGATACTATTATTGACATTAATGCTGATGATTTTATAATCGCTTTGGCGAAACTTATTAAAAGGCTTGCGGTTGACCATTTGCATATTGTCGGCGATATTTTCGACAGGGGCGAGTCTGCCGATAAAATTATTGATTTGCTGACTAAATATCATTCGCTTGATATTGAATGGGGCAACCACGATATACTCTATATGGGAGCCGCCTCAGGTAGCGAAGCGTGCATTGCAAATGTTGTAAGAAACTGCATTAAATATAACACAATTCAAACGCTTGAAAGCGGTTACGGAATTAGTCTTAGAAAACTGACTCTTTTCGCTGAAAAAACTTATAAAAACAAAGACCCTATGCAAGCCGCTTTAAAAGCAATTTCCGTAATTCAATTTAAACTTGAAGGGCAAATTATTTTAAGGCACCCTGAATATGATATGAATAATCGCCTTTTGCTTGATAAAATTGATTTTGAAAACGGCACGGTAGTAGTAGAGGGCAAAACTTATTCAATTGACGATAACTTTTTCCCTACAATTGATAAAAACAACACCTATTCGTTAAATGATAGTGAAAAAGAGATAATAAACGAGTTAAAAGCGGACTTTTTAAGCAGTAAAAGGCTAAAAACGCATATTACATTTTTATATCAAAAAGGCAGTATGTATAAATGCTACAACAACAACTTGCTTTATCACGGCTGTGTTCCGCTTGACGAAAACGGTAATTTAGATGAAATTGAGCTTTTCGGCAAAAAACTAAAAGGCAAAGAATATTTTGATTTAGCGAACAAAAAAGCAAGGCAGGCATTTTTTGAAAAACGAGAAGAAGATTTAGATTTTATGTGGTATTTATGGTGTGGCAAAAAATCGCCTTTATGCGGTAAAAATGTAAAAACTTTTGAGCGCACATTTATTAAAGATGAATCTGCTTGGAATGAAGAAAAAAATCCTTATTACAAGTTTTATTATGATGAAAAATGCTGTGAAATGATTTTAAAAGAATTTGGGCTTTACTCCCCTGTTTCGCATATTATAAACGGTCATACCCCTGTTAGAACCGGAATGGGCGAATTGCCTGTAAGAGCAAGTGGAAAACTTTTTGTAATAGACGGCGGTTTTTGCAAAGATTATCACGAAAAAACCGGAATTGCAGGCTATACTTTAATTTACAACTCACACGGGTTAAGAATTAAATCGCACAGAACTTTTGACAGCGTTTATCAGGCTTTAAAAGAAAACAGAGATATTCACTCTGACTCGCAAATTGTTGAAACCGAAAAGCAAAGGGTTATGGTTGTTGATACTGATATAGGCAATCAAATAAAAAGCGAAATTGACGATTTATACAGCCTGCTTGAAATTTACAAAAACACAAATAACTAAAAAAGAGGTGAGTTTTATCTCACCTCTTTTTTAAAGTTTTAAGCCCAATCGGGCAATTGCTCAAAAGATACTGTTTTTTCTTTATAAGGAAAAGTTATTTTGCAAGAAAACAACATAATATTTGTGTTTTTTTCAGGCGAGCCGTATTTTCGGTCGCCGACAAGCGAAAAGCCTCGTGATGCAAACTGAACCCTGATTTGATGAGTGCGCCCTGTGTGAAGTTTTACTCGCACAAGCGACTTTTCACCGAATTTTAGCGTTTTATATTCAAGGCTTGCAGCCTTTACACCTTTTCGCTCACGCTTCACAACAAAAACTTTATTTTTTCTTGAATCTTTAAACAAAAAGTCTTTAAAAACGCCATTTTCTTGCGGTTTGCCGTGAACCATCGCTACATATTCTTTTATCATTTCACCGCTTTGAATTTTTTGCGAAAGATAAGCGGCGCTTTTTTTATTTCTCGCATAAACCATAACTCCGCCGACAGCTTTATCGAGTCGGTGAACAGTAAAAAATTCACCGCCCAATTGTTCGCTCAAAATCTGCGGTACGCCCTTTTGCGAGTCAATGCCGACAGGTTTTATTATAACGGCGATATCATTATCGCTGTAAAGAATTTTCATAAACACACCTTAAACCAAAGGAGTACATTGCTGTACTCCTTTTTAATTACATTTCTACAATTATTTCGTGAACTTTTCCGTCGCCGAAAATTTCAATTTCGTTGCCGTCAACTGTTTTGCCGTCAACGATAATATTTTTAACACCGCTTTGAACACCGTTCGGATTTTTAACGGTAACTTTATAAGTGTCGCCTCTAAAAGCACGAGTCATAGTTACCTCTTTCCAATCAGACGGCAAGCAAGGGTTAATAACAAAACTGTTATAAGACGGTGTGAAGCCGAGCATATATTGAGTAATTGCTCTTAACATCCAACCTGCAGTACCTGTTACCCAAGCGAACAATGTTTCGCCTTTTCTCGGATTATCAGGACCAAAATACATATTTGTAACAACATAAGGCTCGCAACCCGATTTATCGGAAGGGTTAGATTTTGCATCTGGTAAAATTTTGGTAATTGTTTCATAAGCCTTGTCGCCTCTGCCTAAAATGCAGTCGGCAACTACTTTAAATGTACCGCCGTGGCAATAAGGTGTACCGTTTTCCCAAATACCCGGAATAAAACTTGTAAGTCTGCCTATTTTATTGTTGAATTTTGTATAAGTAGGATAAAGCGTGAGCGGACCGTAATCCGAATCAAGATATTTATCAACCGCTTTAATGCATTGCATTTTGCGCTCTTCATCGGCAATATCAGAAAGCACCGCCCAAGTTTGCGAGTTAAGATAAATCATACCCTCTTTTTCGGTGTGAGAGCCGACTTTTTCATCAAAGTCGTTAATTGCGGCTAAATACCATTCGCCGTCCCAACCTTTATCGTTTACCGCTTTTTTAATGGTTTCGGCACGCTCAATCATTTCGTTATAAACTTCTTCATCTTCCAAAACATCACGAGCAATTTCAGCCATATTGTGAAGTGCATAATGAGCGGCAATTGAAGTCCAAACGCTTTCGCCTTTGCCTTTTAACCCTGTCATATTAAGCGAGTCGTTCCAGTCGCCGTCACGAGATTTTACAAGACCGTCTTTACCAAGGTCGCTTGAAACAAATCTTGCGGCTGTGAGCATATGCTCCCAAACGGTGTCTTCTTTCACAGGAAGTCCGTCAGCATCAAGATATTTAACCTTTTCTTTAAGAAAATCAACATCGCCTGTTTCTTTAATATAAGCGTTGATTGTAGGCGCAACCCAAGTAGGACCGTCTGAATAAACATGGTGGTCGAGTGGCAACCAACCACGAACGCATCTGCCGTCTTGATACATATAAGTAAGCGTTTCGAGAATTTTCTCTTTAGCCAAATCTTTGTTAAAAGATGCAACCGCCCAAGCGTCTTGCAATTGGTCACGAAAGCCCTTGCCTGTATCTCTGCCGACTTCGGCGCAAAGCGCTACTTGGTGTTTAAGCCAATAATTTGCAAAGTTATTAATTTTTTCATCAGGAGTATTAATAAAAATACCTTCGCTTAAAAGTTTTTTGGTTTCTTTTACATTTTCAAAATCTTTTTCAATTTTGCCTTTTTCAAAAACTTTTTCAGCCAATTTTTTAGCGGTTTCCATGCTGTCAACACAACCGATAATTACATTGAAAGATACGCTTTCGCCTGCTCCTAATTCAAAATCGTGTTGCAAAGCGCCTACCATTTGTTCGCAAGCGGCAAGTGAATTTGAAAGTTTTTCTTGTTTTAAAGCATCAGGTGCGAATACACTACCGTAAACACCGAAAAATGCTCTTTTTGAAGTGTCAAACGCTACAGGTTTTGTATCGGTAGACATAAAGCCGTTAAACCATTCGTGCGGACGCTCCATAGCGAGATTGAAACAAACAATCGAGTTTGTTTTTTCATCAAATTCGCCGTGAACATATGAGTTATAATCAGAATATCTTTGATAACCCTCTAACTGAAATTCTGCGAAAGAATAAGCCGAAACCGATTTATTCTCACTCGAATTATTAGTTAATGTTACAGTCCAGATTTCGCAAGGGTCTTCATCATTTACAAAAATTCTTGCATTGGCTAAAAGTCCGTCACATTCGCTCTCGATTTTTGAATAGCCTAAACCGTGAGTGCAAGAATAGTTTTCAACATCGGTTTTACAAGGATACCAACCGGGGTTAAAAACTTTTCCTGTTTTCTTATCTTTAATATAAAAATAGCGGTTGCCGTCACGAATTACCGAACATCTGCCCTTTCCTGTCGGGTCAATATAAGACAACGCTCTAACACCGTAAGCGCCGATACCTCCGCCAAGATGATTAACGCCCGCTAAAACTCTTGAATTCCAAATGTAGTTTAATTGCGGTCTTATAGGACATTTTTCAGTAATAACATATTCGTTACCGCCGTTGAATTTTCCAAAATTCGCCATTGTTTTTCCTCCAAAATTTTTTATTTAATTATACTTAAATGCAAAATAATTGTCAACATTTTATTTTTTCTTTTGCACTTTTGTTTTTGTTCCGTCAGGACGAATAATATAAGTATTGTCAAGTTGAGCGGTCAAATTCTTTTTCACACTCGCAATATATTCGTCTCGAAGCGCTTTTTGCTCCGCTTTTTCTTTTTCAGTAAGCCCTTGCGTTTTAGATTTTTTCGCAAGAAAATTTATTCTTTCAATTTTGCTTTTTTCCATTTATTTTAAAACCTCTTTACATTTTTGTAAAACCTTGTTTGCAACAGGTCCGCCGACTTGAGCACCCGAACCGCCGTTTTGTACAACCACCACAAAAGCGAGTGGCAAATCTTCATCATCGTTAAATCCTACAAAAACTGCGTGCGGTTTTTCATCTTTAACCTCTGCAGTACCTGATTTTGCGCAAACATTAAGTCCTGGGAAATTCCAAGTTCCGTAAGTTTGTTTTACATTATTTCTCATAAGTTCTTTAATTTCGTTAGCAGTTTCGGTTTCTAACATTCTGCTTCCTTTTCCGCCGAAAGAAAATTTAAGCGGTATTCCGCTTTGAGTTTTAACCGAATCAACCATATAAGGCTTTTGCGGAACGCCCTCGTTTGCAATTGCACCTATAAAAGTTAAATATTGAAGAGGATTCATCATATCGGTATATTGACCCATTCCGGCCCATGCAACATCAATATCTTTTCCACCGCTGACATTAAAATAAGAAGTTTTTGCTTTAACGCCGTCCATTTTAAACGTGTCGTTAAACCCAGCTTTTTCGGCATATTCGGTAAGCGTGTCTTCACCCAAATCAGCCGCAAGTTGCGAAAAATATGCGTTGCAGGATTTTGCTAATGCATCTTTTAGAGTTAGCGTGCCGTGATGACCTAAACAAGAAATCCATTCACCGTCTATCATTACGCCACCGTTACAGGTATATTCTCGTGTATAAGCATCGTCAAAAGTATCAATTGAAGCGGCAGTTGTAACAAGTTTAAAGGTTGAACCGGGCGTATATGTGCTTGATAAAAATCTGTTTAAAAACACACCTTTATATTCGCCCTCGCCTTGTTTTGCAAGCGAATATTCTTCTTCATTTTCAGGGTCGTAAGTAGGTGTTGAAACCATACAAATAACCTCGCCTGTTTTGTAGTTATAAACGCCGACAGTACCTTTTCTGTTTCCCAAAGCATTCATTGCAGTAACACAAACTGAACTGTCAAGCGTTGTGCCGATATTGTTACCTTTTTTCGAATAACTGTAAATACCGTTAAGTCTGTTATAGCCTGTCAACTCACCTATATAAGAGGACTGAAGTCCTGTTTTAATATAGCCTTTAACATCGCCTACTGCGTGTAAAGTTGCTTTTCTAACCTGTTCATCGCTGTTATATTTTCTTTTTTTATTCTTTGTTTCTGCCAAAACTTTACCGTTTCTGTCGGTAATTTTTCCTGCTTGAACAATAGTTCCGTTTGAATAAATATGAGAATTAGACGGAAACAAAGCCCAATTGCTGCCTTCCACCGCATAAAAAATCAAAAAAACGGCAAGACCGCAAACAAAAGCAACTGAAAGTATAATCATAATTACGGCACGAAGTTTTAACTGTTTCATTGCAACTGTTCCTCCCCGTAATCTTCATAATATTCGGCAGGTTCTTTTATAACATTTTTACCAAGCGCTTTTATAAACGAAAGCAACAGCCAAGATGACAGCATGCTTGAACCGCCGTTTGAAATGAACGGCAAAGTTACGCCTGTAAGAGGTAACAAATCTGTCGAGCCGAAAATATTTAAAGATATTTGAAAAATCCAAAGACCTGCTGCCGAGCAAGCGGCTATTGCAAAATAAGCCGAATTTGTAAAAGGTATTTTGCTTAGCGAATAAAGCGCAAAAATCACAAAACAAGAAATTGCGCAAAACGCCACTATCATACCAAATTCTTCGCAGATTATGCCGAAAACTAAATCGGTATCGGAAGCGGAAACATATTTTAATTTGCCGTTGCCTGCGCCCACGCCGAAAAGCGCGCCCGAAGCAATCGCAATCATAGTTTGCGTTTGCTGCCAGCCGACATCATAAGCGTTGTCCCAAACATGACGGTAGTTTGCAAACCTGCGCTGAACATAAGGCACATATTTTGCGACAAAAAATGCGGCGAGTGCCACCGAGCCGGTTATTATCGAAATGACCTTTATATTGCCAGAACGCATAAACAAAATTATTAAAACGGTAACAAAGAAAATTGAACAAGTGCCGAAATCACGCATTAAAACAAGCGAGCCCATACAAGCGCCCGAAAGCCCCAAAAATAAAATAAAGTTTCTTTTTGAAAGCAATCGTTGCAAAGTTGCAGCGGTTGCAAAAATAAACAAAAACTTTACAATTTCAGAAGGCTGAAATGAAAACGAGCCTATTCTTACCCAGTTTTTTGCACCGTTTATAGTCAAGCCGAAAACCAAATTATAACCGAGCAACAAAACCGCTAAAATACCCGCAACATAGCGCAATTTTATAACAAAATCCATTCTTTTATAAATAAACTGCAAAATGCTGAACAAAACAACGCCTAAAACTGCGGTAATAATTTGCTTTGTCATATTGTCGGGGTCTTTTGTTGCGGCAACCGCAAAGCCGAAAGTTGTAAGAAAAAATCCCAACGTTTCTATATTAACATTATCTTTAAATCCGTGAAAAGAATAATAAATCCATTCGCCTAAAATTAAAACCGCAAAAGAAATTAAAAGATAGATTTTAAAATCGGGCGCAAAATGAATTATTAATTCAGTTAAAATAATAAGTTGAATTACAGTAAGCAAAACGGCAGGCAAAACGCCGCGTTTTTTAGGTTTTGAAGTTGAAGAAATATCAACAACTTCGGCAGGAATAAGTTTTAATTGCAAACCGCCTATTTCAATAATATCGCCAAAATCAAAATAAGCAAAACCATCAATTAACGTATCGTTCACCAAAATTTCAGAATCGAAAACGCTCGATATTTTAAATCCGTAATCGGCTGTATATGTAATAACTGCATGACGGCGTGAAATGCTCGGAATATTTAAAATAACATCGCAAATTTTACTTCTGCCGATTGTGCTTTCTTCGTTGGTTATTGCAAAGTCAAGTCCGTTTGCGGTAACAAGTTTCGCAAGTGTAACTTTCCCCTGCTTTTTAAATAAATCTTTTACAATAGAAAAAATGAGTAAAAAACAAAGCACAGGCAAAACAAGCCTTGCAGCAAAAATAAATATATTGCCTATTGATGTCAATAATTCTGCCATTTTTTCACCCCTTTTATTCTCATACAGAATAATTATAACATATTTTTTTAAAAATTCCATAATTTTAAGCAATTTTGTAAAAATATTTAAGATTTTTCACTTGATTGTTAAAATTTGACAATTTTCGGGGCAAAAAACTGTTAATATAATAACGGTCATTAAACAATAAGACTTATCATATAAATGAATTAGGCAGTTTTGCCGCAAAAAAAGAGAAGGAAGGATTTTAAATTTATGAAAAAATATTTGCCTGAGGGGTATTCTTTTGAAACAAAAGAAAACAAAGAAAACATTAAAAACTTAGCATCTTTAGAAAACGCTTTTAAAGAACAAATTATTATTGAAGCAAAAGCGGTTATGTGCGATTCAAAGCACAATTTAATTGTGGATTTAAACGGAATTAAAGGTGTTATTCCCCGTGAGGAAGGCGCAATTGGAATTGCAGACGGAACAGTAAGAGATATTGCGATTATTTCAAAAGTCGGCAAACCGATTTGCGCAATAATTACCGAAATTCAAGAAGGCGAAAACACAATTGTTTATCTTTCAAGGAAAAAAGCGCAGGAAAAAGCGAGCAAAGAATATCTCGAATTTTTACATACGGGCGACATTATAGACGCAATGATAACGCATTTAGAGCCGTTTGGCGCTTTTTGTGATATTGCCTGCGGTATTCCCTCGCTTTTGCCGATTGATTCTATTTCAGTCTCCCGAATTTCGCACCCGAAAGACAGATTTTCGCCCGGCGACAGAATTAAGGCGGTAATTAAAACTATTGACGATAACAGATTTACGCTCTCTCAAAAAGAATTGTTAGGCTCTTGGGAAGAAAACGCTTCGCTTTTTAAGCAAGGCGAAACGGTTTCGGGCATTATTCGCTCAATTGAAGATTACGGTGTTTTTGTTGAACTTATGCCAAATCTTGCGGGGCTTGCCGAGCCAAAAGACAATGTTTTTCCCTCGCAAAATGCCAGCGTTTATATTAAAAGCATTATTCCTGAAAAAATGAAAATAAAGCTTATTATTATTGACTCTTTCGACTCAACCGAACCAAAAAGAGATGAAAAATATTTTTACAAAGGCGAACATATTGACAACTGGCTTTATTCTCCAGAAAATTCAGGAAAGCTTATACAAACAACATTTTAAATAAAATTAAAAGCCTTGCTTTGCAAGGCTTTTTTAATTAATTATTCTCATAAACTTCGGGTTTTAAAATGCCGACATAAGGCAAATTACGATACTGCTCGTCATAATCAAGGCCGTAACCTATAACAAACTCATCGGGAATAATTTTGCCCTCATAATCAACAATAATAGGGCGCTCTCTGCGTTCGGGTTTATCAAGCAAAACGCAAAGCTTAATGGTATCGCAACCTCTGCCCTCAAGCACATTGATAAGATGGTAAAGAGTGTTACCTGTATCTAAAATATCTTCAATAATAACTATGTTATATTCCGATAAGTCTTGCTGTTTAAGGTCAAGGCTTATGTGAACTGTGCCGTTTGAAATTGTTCTGTCGCCGTAAGAAGAGGCTTTCATAAAATCAATTTCACAAGGAATATCAATTTCACGCATTAAATCAGCGGTAAAAATAAGCGAGCCTTTTAAGATGCAAACAAGCAGTAATTTTTTATCGCTGTCTCTAAAATCATCGCTTATTTGTTTGCCGAGCCTTTTGCAAATTTCTTTTAATTCTTTTTCATCAATTAATATTCTTTCACAATCTTTATGCATAAACTTCCCTCTTTTAAAAAGTATAATCTTATTATAACACAGTTTTAAAAAAATTCAATATATTTATACTATTTCGATTACAACAGAGCCCATATTGTTTTCGCCGACAATATTTAGCACTTTGCCGTTTTCTGGGTGATGGTCCCCTGTTTTTACAAAGCCTAAATTGTTTTCAATATCAACTAAAGGGTTCCACTCTTTTGGTACATTAATTACAGTAGTACCCATATTGTTTTCTACTCTTAAAGTACCGTCGCCAAGATAGTTTTCAATGTTTGAGAAAAATACTTCGGTTTTTCCGAAATTGTTTTCAACATTAAACTCGCTTTGCTCGCCTGCGTCAAAATACTGTGTTGCACTACCGAATTTGTGCTGATTTTTTACCATATCTTTCTTTTTTGAAACTCTGTTTGTTCTAAAAATCATTGATGTGCCTATTGTCAGCAACAAAGCGCATATTAACACAATCCAACTTGACATTATAGGGCTTTTCAGGCTTGCAAGCTGTGCAATTTTATCTTGAAAAAGAATAAAAATAAATGCAAGCGGGAAAAAGATGTGAGAAATTTTAAGCTTAATCAATTCATCAATAAGCCAAGCTAAGCAAATTATGCCTAAAACTATGCTTATTACAGGAACACCGCTTAAAAATCCTAAGCCGATTCCGATTGAATCAAGTATTATTAATACAGCAGATAAAATGAGCGTAACGCCCCAAAATACACCTGATTTTCTAAAACTAAATCTATTTTTCATAATTTATAACATCTCCTCAACTCGTTGTTTAAACAGTTTAAAATACATTCTTGAAACATAAACTTTTTTTGGCGAGTCTTTAAACAAAACCTCGCTGGCTCCTGTGATATTTTTAGTTATCGCAGAAACTTTTTTGCAGTTTATTATAGATGATTTTGAAATTCGCATAAAACTTTTCGGCAAAATTTCTTCTAACTCATAAAGTTTGTAGTTTGTATAATAAATCTTGTCAGCAGTATGAGCAGCAGTTTTATTTTCCACCGTTTCAAAAAATAAAATATCATTGCGATTAATGTAATATTCGGTATCGTTCAGCGTGAAAACAAGGCGCGCATCTTTGTCAACCGCATTGCCGATAACATCTTGCAAAAGTTTTATTTCATCTGTAAGCGATTTGCAACGAATAATTACTTCATCATCAAAATTTTCATCAACCTCTATGCGTAATTTCATTTACTCACCACCTTTATTTGCATTATAACTTGATTTTATCAATTTGTAAAGTAAAAATAGCCAAGTGGTTAATTTTTTCAGTCAACAGGTAAAAAAATAAGACCGCAAATTAATGCGGTCAAAAAATTTACTTTAAATCATCTTTCTTAATTTTAAAAATCATTCTCAAAATGCCTTTAAACGCTTTAGGGCTTTTTACCACAACTACTTTCATTGCTTACCACCTTTCTCTTAAGGGTATTTGCAATAAGCAAGAGCAAGCATTATTAAAACAACGCTTAGCACTAACATTATTGCTCGATAAGGGAAAAATGTCGCCAAAACTATTCCCGCTGTAAATGAAAGTATGTAAAGCGCTTTTTGTTTTCTTTTATTAGGCGGTTTACATTTTCTCCTCATACAAAACACCCTCTTAATATCATTATATTAAAAGGTGTAAAATAGGTTACTTAAAAAACTTTTATTATTAAAGCATCGCCTTTTTCAAGTGTTATTAAGGTGTCGTTTTCAGGCTCGTTGCTGACGCCTAATTGAAAAGAGTTTTCGATTGTTGCGTTTTCAAGTTCATATTTTGCGCCGTTTATATTAAGGCCCTCTAATTTTTCAGACAAAGCGATTATTGAAAAATATTTGCACTCGCCTTTTGCGATTTTGCAACTTTTTTCAAGCAAGAAGATTTCGGAATAATCGTCTAAAATTACCCCTTTTGCCTGTTTGTTTTGCAAATATTTAAGCATTGAAATGTTTGCAAGCGTGTGGTCGAGTCGCTGACCTGTAACGCCTATAATTAAAAAATCGCAAAAACCTTGTTTTAACGCCGTTTTTACCGCAAAAAATGTATCGGTATCATCTTTTTCGCAAGGTAGTTTTATTGTTTTTATATCGGTTTTGGGTAACTCGAAAGAATCAAAATCGCCTACAATTAAATTAGGTTTTACGTTTAGCTTTTCTAAATGCTTTAAGCCCGAATCACAAAAAATAAAATAATCGCTTTTTAAAAACGTTTTATTTAATCTTTCGTAATTTTCGATGTCGGCACCGCCGACAATTACACATCTGCTCATAGCTCCCAATCCTTATATTTAGAACTTTCTTCATAAAGCTTTTTGTAACTTTCAATACGAGAAAGGGGTATTTCGCCTTTTTCTGCCGCTGCCAAAATTTCACAACCTTTTTCTTTTGTATGCGAACAAGATGTAAATTTGCATTTGCCTAAAAACTGTTCAAATTCTGGAAAACAATATTGCAATTCATCTTTTTTAATTATCGAAATTCGCTCCATATCTAAACTCGAAAAGCCGGGTGTGTCGGCAATAAGACCGCCGTGCGAAGAATAAAGCTCAATATGGCGGGTGGTGTGTTTGCCCCTGCCTAATTTTTCGCTGATTTCGCCTGTTTCAATGTTAAAACGGTTATCAACCGCATTTAAAATGCTTGATTTTCCAACGCCCGAATTACCGCAAAACACCGAAAGTTTACCTTTAATAAGCGGAAAAAGTTGTTCAATTCCATAGTTTTCTTTTGCGCTGACACAAAAAACTTTATAACCGCATTTTTTATAAGTTTCATAAATTTCATCAGGCGAAGACAAATCGCTTTTATTCACTACAATAATCGGCTCAATGTTATTAAAATGCGCCGTTAAAGTCATTTTGTCTATAACAAATTTGCTGGGTTTCGGCGAACAGGTTGAAACAATTATAAAAAGTCTGTCAACGTTAGCAACAGGAGGGCGAACAAGGCAATTTAAACGAGGCGTTATCTCATCGATAACGCCTTTGTTTTCTTCCAAAACGGAAATATTAACTTTATCGCCCACAAGCGGTGAAAACTCTTTTTTACGGAACTTTCCTCTCGCTTTGCAGGTTATTATGCCGTTATCGGTTTTAACATAGTAAAAACCCGACAACGCTTTTACAATAATTCCGCTTTCAGCCATTTATTCCTCCGAATTTTCGACTGTTTGAGATACTTCAGCTGATTGTGATTCTACAGGTTTAGTCGTTTTAGCTTTAGTTGTATAAGAACCTTTGCTTATATAGATTTTAACAGTATCACCCGAAGAAGCATTTGAATTGCCCGTAGGCGACTGTGATATTACATAGCCGTAAGAAAAACTGCTGTCATAAGTCCAATTGTTCTCATAATCAACCTCAAACCCTTTATTTCTCAATGTTGAAACAGCATCTTTATAATAAAGACCTGTAACATCAGGAACGGTTTCTTGGAATTTTTCAGGACCTATAGACACATAAAGCGTTACTGTGTCACCTTTATTAACAGTTTTGTTTGCTGCAGGTGAAGATTTTATTACGCAATTTTCCGCAATATCATCATCGTTTTTAGTAACCTTTTTAACTTTTAAGCCCAATTCTTCCAATGCGCTTTTTGCCTCGTCATAAGACATTTTTTTATAGTCAGAAAGCTTTATTGGGTCAATTTTATTAACTAATAATACAATTTTAGAGGTGCTTTTCATTTTTGTGCCGGCAGAAGGTTTTTGGTTGTAAACTTCGTTATTTTTATAGCCTTCTTGTTTGCCGTATTCAACCGAAAACTGATAACCCTCATATTTTGAATCAGATTGAATTTCCTCTAAAGTTTTTCCTATAAAATCAGGACAATTAAATGTTTTGTCGGTGCTGTCGTTCAAAAAGTAGAACAACAAACCGCCCATAGCAAGCACAAACAACGCCGCAATAATTGCCAAAACTTTTACTGTGTTTGATTTTTTAGGCATATCTATATCAGAATCTTGATAATCATTTACATTATATTCAATATCGCTATTTGGATTAACATTCATACCGCCAGAATAGTTAATTCTGTAATTGTGGTCAAATGTTACATAAGGATTTCTGCGTATTTCCTCAATATCTTTAAGCATATCAAATGCGGTAGGATAACGGTCGCACGCCTCTTTTTGCATTGCAAGCAAAATAATCTGTTCAAGACCTTTTGGTATTGAACTGTTAATTTCAGTAGGTTTTTCAGGCTCGTTTTGAAGTTGCATAATAGCAACCGAAACCGCCGAATCCGCTTGAAACGGCAATCTGCCCGTAGTCATTTCATAAAGCATAACGCCTACAGAATAAATATCAGACTTGCCGTCGGTGTTATCACCTCTTGCTTGTTCAGGGCTTATATAATGAACCGAGCCAATCGCTTTATCGGTAATTGTTCTTTGCTCGCTTCGCGAAAATCTTGCAATACCGAAATCTGTAACTTTTATTGTGCCGTCTTTTAATAAAATAATGTTTTGCGGTTTAATGTCACGGTGAACAATGCCTTTTTCATGAGCGTGTTCAAGCGCTTTTAAAACCTGAACCGTGAAATATGCCGCCTCTTCCCAGTCAATAACGCTTTTTTGTTTTAAATAATCTTTTAAAGTAATGCCGTCACAATATTCCATTACAATATATTGCAAAACATCGCCGAAAGAAACATCAAAAACTCTTACAATGTTAGGGTGAGATAAAACAGCAATAGCTTTAGATTCATTTTTAAATCTTCTTCTAAATTCATCGTTTGCAACAAATTCTTCTTTTAAAATTTTAATTGCAACAACTCGCTCGTCAATAATATCATAAGCCTTATAAACACTCGCCATTCCGCCAGCGCCGACAAGTTCGTTAATTTCATATCTGCCGTCAAGTCGTTTTCCGATAAATCTGTCCACTGTTTTCCCCTCCTTTACTTAATTTTTTTAATATTTTGCAACCGCAACCGAAATATTATCGCCACCGCCGTTAGCGTTGGCAAGTTCAATAAGTTTTTCACAAATATTTTTTGAATCATTTTCATTTGCGATTTTTTTAATATCTTCATCATCAACAAAATTTGAAAGTCCGTCAGAACAAAGAATAATCTTTGCGTCCTTCTCAAGTTTTGTTATGTTAAAATCAGTTTCAAGACACTCTTCAATGCCCAGCGCTCTTGTAATAACATTGCGTTTAGGGTGATGTTTTGCCTCTTGTGGCGTTATAATGTTATTTTCAATCATCTGCTGAACAATTGAGTGGTCGGTGGTTATTTGCTCAATATCATCGGGGTAAACAATATAAGCCCTTGAATCACCCGCATGAATTGTATAAGCATAACCTGCGCTTAAAAATGCGAAAACAACGGTTGTTCCCATACCGTAATATTCCTCATTATTCTGCGCCAAGTCAAAAACATCTAAATTTGCGCCGTTTACCGCAGAAGTCATAAGCGTTTTTAAATCTTTATCGTTCATTGTAACTTTGTATTTTTGCAAAAAAGTGTTATAAACAGAATTTGCAGCAACTTCGCTGGCAACATTGCCCGCTTTTGCTCCGCCCATTCCGTCGCAAACGATTAAAAGAGCAGTTTCGTCATCAAATTGATGAAATTTTATAAAATCCTGATTCATTTGTCGTTGCATGCCTATATCAGTTTGCGCATAAATTTCCAAAAAAACTCCTCCTTTTAATCTTTATTTTTATGTTTTGCACGAAGTTGTCCGCAAGAAGCGTCAATATCGGCACCCAAAGTTCTTCTTACTGTTGCGTTAAGCCCTAAACTGTTTAGCAACTCGCAAAATTTATAAACCGCCGTTTTATCAGGCTTTTCAAACTTGTTTTTGTGAACGGGATTTGCCGGAATTAAGTTTATATGAGCAATCATTCCCGAAGTTAAGTTTTTAAGTTGTTCAGCACATTCAGCTGAATCGTTAAAATCTTTTATTAAAGCATATTCAAAAGAAATACGTCTGCCTGTTTTTTCGGTATATTCTCTGCACGCTTTTATAAGCGTTTTAACATTATATTTTTTATTAATAGGCATAATGGTGTTTCGCAATTCGTCATTCGGTGCATGAAGCGAAATTGACAAAGTTATTTGTAATTTTTTTTGCATTAATTCATAAATTTTATCAACAACACCGCAGGTTGAAAGCGAAATGTGCCTCATACCGATGTTAAGGCCGCCCTCTTCGCCGACTAATTCCAAAAATTTCATAACTTGATTGAAATTGTCGAGCGGTTCGCCCATTCCCATTAAAACTACATTTGAAATGCGCACGCCTAAATCTTTTTGCGCTGAAAAAATTTGCGACAAAATCTCGCCGGCGGTTAAATTTCTTGATTTTCCGCCGATAGTTGAAGCGCAGAATTTGCACCCCATATTACAGCCGACTTGCGAAGATACGCAAATGCTGTAACCGTGTTTATATTTCATAACGACTGACTCGATAAGCTCGCCGTCATAAAGCGAAAACAAATATTTAACCGTTTCATCTAAATTTGATGAAAATTTCTTTTCGATTTTCGCATATGAAATATAGTAATTTTCCGCTAATTTTTCGGTAACACTTTTTGGAACATTTTTCATATCTTCAAAATTTTCAACACCTTTTTGAAGCCAGCCGAAAATTTGCTTTGCCCTAAATTTTGGCAAAGAAAGTGAAGAAATAATTTGTTCAATTTCGCCCAAATTCATAGATTTCAGGTCTAAAATAGAACTCACCTCACCCTTTTAAATACAGATATAAAAAATCCGTCAGTATTATGTATATGCGGAAAAAGCGTTAAGGTATTACTTTTGTCCGATTTATGTTTTACAATGCCCTCGCCTATCTCAAAAGGCTCGAAATTTCGGTTGTTTTCTAAAAATTTTTCTGCCACTTTTTGATTCTCGTTTTTGTTAAGTGTGCAGGTAGAAAAAATCAAAAATCCGCCCGAATTTACATATACTTTTGATGTGTCTAAATAATGATACTGTAAATTTGAAAGATTGTCAAGAAAAGCAACATTTTTGTAACGAATTTCGGGCTTTTTGCCTAAAATTCCAAGTCCAGAACAAGGCAAATCGCACAAAACTTTGTTAAAAGTGCCTAAATCAGAATTGTAATTTTCTGCATTGTTTACAAAAGAATTAATGCTTAAAATTCCCAATCTTTTTGCGCCAGATTTTATTAATTCAATCTTTTTCAGGTATAAATCGAGCGATAGGATTTCGCCTTTATCGCCCGAATATTCGGCAATTGAAAAACTTTTTCCGCCAGGGGCTGCGCACAAATCAAGCACTCGCTCACCATCAAGATTTGCCACAATTTTTGCGCAAATGGCGCTTGCAGGATCTTGAATATGAAAATAACCCTTATCAAACCCAAAAAGCGAGCGAACAGCGCCCTGCCCTTTAAGCAGTAAAACCTCATCACACAATTTATGGCGTGAAACCTCGCAGGTTTTTGAAAGTTCTTTTTCTAAATCATCAACCGAAATTTTAAGTGTATTAACTTTTAGCGAAAGATAATCTAAATTTTCAAAACCTTTCAAAATTTCTTCCGTTTCTTCGCCGTATTGCTCTAAAAACAACTCAACCAAACTTATATCAAGGTTATATTTAACGCTTAAAAATTCCTTGTTATCTTCTGGGTAATTTATCTTTTTTTCATCTCGCAAAAACGAACGTAAAACAGCGTTTACAAAACCCGAAAGCGAGCGAAATTTTGAATTTCTTACAATTTTTACGGTTTCGTTTACCGCCGCCGAATCGGGAATTTTATCCATAAATAAAATCTGGTAAAGCGCTGTTTCAAGCGAAACTAAAATAAACGGTCTCAATTTTCCAATCGGCGTTTTTGAATAAGAATTAACTATATATTGAAGAGTTAATTTCTTTTCTAAAACACCATAAACCAATTTTGTTACAAACGCTTTATCTTGTTCTGATAATTCGCTTTCTCGCAAAATTTTGTCAACCGTTATATTTGAATATGCTTTATCATTTTCTATTTTTAATAAAATATTTATTGCGGTTTTTCTTGCATTAGCCATAGTTTAATTCCGCCTGTTGCCTGAAAATCTTAACAAATAATAAAGGAAAATCAAAAGAGATTGTAAAAGTGCCGCAACATAAGTTAAAGCCGCAGCTGATAGCACTTTTTTTGCACCTTTTAACTCATATTCATTTAACATTGAATAGCTCTCAATTGATTTTAATGCTCTTCTTGAAGCGTCAAACTCAACAGGCAGGGTTACAAGTTGAAACAACACCGAAAGCAAAAATACAAAAAGTGCTAAATAAAGCAACTGCCAAATGCTGAAAACATAGCCCAAAATTATTAAAATAGGGCTAATGCTTGCGCCAAAATTGCAAACAGGCACAAGCGCCATTCTCAATTTTACAGGAGCATAATTTTGAGCGTGTTGCACAGCGTGACCTGCCTCGTGCGAAGCGATACCGACCGCCGAAACGGTGTTTGAATCATAAACGCCGTCTGACAGGTAAATTACATTATCTTTCGGGTTAAAGTTATCGGTCAAATTGCCTTGAATTCTTTTAACCTCAACATCAAAAATGCCGTTCCTTTGCAAAATTTCCCTTGCGGCATCTGCCCCAGTTATATTGTTTTGAGTAAATACTCTGCTGTATTTCGCATAATTTGACTTTACCTTTGCCTGCGCAAAAAGCGCTATAATCAAGCCCGGCAAAGCAAACAAAAAATACATAGGGTCAAAATAATAAAACATCGGCATAATCATTCAACTCCCAAAAATTTATCTTGAATTTTTTTGCCCCGCAAAAAATCCTCAGTTTTCATTCTTTTCGAACCTTCTAATTGAAGTTCTAAAATTTTAAGCGCATTTTCACCGCAAGCGACAATTAATTCGTTATCGCATTTTAAAACTTCGCCCGGTTTTGCGCTTTTATTAACAATTTCGGCAGCAAAGATTTTTAACATTTTACCGCCCGACTTTGTAAAAGCCACCGGCCAATTATGCAACCCTCTGATTTTGCAATTAATTTCAAAAGCAGATTTTGACCAATCAATAAGTCCGTCACTTTTTTTAATTATCGGCGCATAGGTTGCTTGTTTTTCTTCTTGCGGAACAGGAATAATTGAGTCTTCTTCTAATCCTTTTACAGTTTTCAAAAGCAAAGAAGCACCCAAAACTGCTAATCTATCCCAAAGGGTTTCGGCGGTTTCATTTTCGCCGATTTCGGTTTGTTCGCTCAACAAAACATCGCCTGTGTCCATTCCCTCGTTTAAATACATTGTTGAAACGCCGGTAACCTTTTCACCGCTGACAATTGCCCATTGAATTGGCGAAGCGCCTCTGAATTTCGGCAAAAGCGAAGCGTGAACATTAATACAGCCGTATTTTGGCAAATCAAGAATTTCTTTTGGCAAAATTTTGCCGTAAGCCACAACAACAATTAAATCGGGATTTAGTTGTTTTAAAATTTCTAACGCCTTGCCGTCTTTCAAAGTTTCAGGCTGAAAAACGGGAATATTTAACTCTTCTGCAATAACTTTAACTTCGGGCGGTGTTAAAATATGCTTTCTGCCAACAGGCATATCGGGTTTGGTAAACACCGCCGAAATATTATATTTTTCATTGTAAAGTGCTTTTAGCGACTCGCCCGCAAAATCAGGCGTTCCCATAAAAACAATATTCATAAATTACTCCTCATCTTCTTCAAAAGTTGCTTTGTCTAAGAATAAAATTCCGTCTAAATGGTCTATTTCGTGGCATAGCGCACGAGCCAAAAGTTCTGTTCCTTTTATCTTGATTTCCTCTCCGAAACGGTTTTGCGCTTTAACAGTAACTTTCATAGGACGGGTAACATTTCCCCATTTGCCCGGACAAGAAAGACAACCCTCTTGCCCTGTTTGCTCGCCCGAAGTTTTAACAATTTCGGGGTTTACAAGTTCAATTTTACCCTCGCCCACATCAATTACAACCACTCGGCGCAAAATGCCGACTTGCGGAGCGGCAAGTCCAACACCGTCACTGTCTTTCATTGTTTCATACATATCATCTAAAAGCGAGTGAAGTCTTGCGTCAAATTTTTCAACCTTGTGGCAAACTTTTCTTAAAACCTCGTCGCCCTCTTTTATTATTTCTCTAACCATAGTTATCTCCTTTTTATTAAATAATATTTTCGGGATTTATATCGGCAAAAACCGAAATATTTTTATATTTTCCTTTTTTGTTTGAAGAAATAATCAAATTTCTGATTAAATCACGGAATAATTTGCTGTTTTTGCATTTTATTATAATTCTAAAACGATATTTATTGTTGATTTTCGGAATGTTGCAAGGGCTCGGCCCCAAAATCATCAACCGTAAATCTTTATAATCATTTTCGAGATGTTTTGTAATATCGCCGAAAAATTCTTTTGCAAAATTAAATGTGTTTTCCTTTGAAATTCCTGAAAAACCTATTACGCAAAGGTCGCAATAAGGCGGATATTTAAGCAGTTTTCTTTGCAAAATTTCGGTTTCGTAAAACCTTTCGTAATCTTGACTTTTTGACAGCGAAATTATCTCGTTATCAGGCGCAATTGTTTGAATTACCGCCGTTCCCTCTTCGCTTCTGCCCGACCTGCCTATAACCTGCGTGAGCAAAGAAAAAGTTTTTTCGTAACCTCTAAAATCGTTGCCGAAAAGCAGTTGGTCGGCGTTGATTACGCCTACTAATGTTACATTAGGAAAATCAAGCCCTTTTGCCACCATTTGAGTGCCAATCATAACATCGTATTCGCCGTTTTTAAAAGCGGTTAAGTTTTTCTCATGCGAAAATCTGGTCATCGTTGTATCGGCGTCCATACGAAGAATTTTAAGGTCTGGGAAAAGTTTTTGCAATTCCTCTTGCGCTTTTTGAGTGCCGAACCCCGAAACTCTTACATTTTTCTCGCCGCAAACCGAACACTTTTCGCTATAAGGTTCGGAATAGCCGCAATAATGGCACATCATTCGATTATTAGCGTTATGATAAGTCATTGAAATACTACAATTAGGACATTTTTTAACCGCTCCACAGTTAGTGCAGGTTACTACAACATGGTAACCACGACGGTTTAAAAGAATAATCGACTGTTTTTTATTCTCAAAAGTTTCTTTAACGGCATCGCACAAAATATCGCTGAAAATGCCGAAATTGCCTTTTTTATATTGCTCTTTCATATTAGCGGTTTGCACTTTCGGCAGTGTAACATTGCCGTAACGCTGTTTTAGAGTATAAAGCGAATAAAAGCCTTTTTTTGCGAGCGAATAAGTTTCAACGCTCGGCGTTGCAGATGCTGTTAAAAACAGGCATTTGTGGTAACGACTTCTAAAATTTGCAACATCTCGCGCGTGAAAACGAGGGGTAGATTCGGATTTATAGGTATGCTCTTGCTCCTCGTCCATAATAATAAGCCCGATATTTTCCATTGGCGCAAACACAGCGGAACGAGTGCCGATTGCGATTTTTGCATCGCCGTTTTTAACCCTTTTCCACTCATCTGTTCGCGCGCCTATGCTCATAGCCGAATGAAAAATTGCTATTTTTTTGCCGTAGCGCTTACTAAAAATACTCATAGTCTGCGGAGTTAGCGCAATTTCAGGCACCATAACAATTGCGTTTTTGCCTTGTTGCAAGCAAAGGTCAATCGCTTTTAAAAATACTTGCGTTTTGCCCGAACCCGTAACACCGAAAAGCAAACCTGTTTTGCCCTCATCGCAAAGCATATCTGTCTTGATTTTTTCAAATGCGGTTTGCTGTTCATCGCTTAAAACAATTTCGCTCATTTCGCCTTTAAAATCAAACTCATAAGGCGAACGAAGAATTTCGGCTTCAAAAGAACTTAACTTTTCTTGCTTTAACATTGTGCTTATTGTTGTGGGCGAAACGCCTGTAAAATAAGCAATTTCTTTGGTTGAAGCCGAACCGCATTCAAGCAAAAAGTTTACAACTGTTTGTTGTTTTAAAGTAAATTTTGCAAGGTCGTTTTCATCAAAATCATTAGGCAGTTTTACCATTTTAAGCGATTTGTCGCCTACTCGCCTTACAGAATTTTCTTTGGTTTCAATAATGTCGTTTTTTATTAAATTTTCAAAAATTTTGTTAGAGTTTAAACCCAAAATTTCTAAAAGTTTTTTCTCTTTTATTTCGCCTTTTGCGTTTAAAAGGCTGTTTACAATTATTTTTTCATCTTCTGACAAATTTTCAAGGTCAATGTCCGCATAGTCTTTTTTCAAAACATAAGATGTTACCACTTTTACATTAACACCTATCGGAATCATAGGGTGAAGCCCCTCGTAAAAAGTGCAAAAAGTTCTGTCTGAAATAAAACTTGCCAACTTCATCATTTCATCGGTAATAAGCGGTTTTTCATCAACAAGTTCAAAAATCGGTTTTAATTTTTCATCAAGATTTTTTTGCTCTGCGATGTCAACAATAACGCCTTGTCTTTTTTTGTTGCCAAAGCCAAAAGGCACTAAAACACGCTGACCGACAAAAACTTTATCGCTAAAATCAAAAGGAATTGAATAGGTAAATTTCTTGTCAAATTGAAGCGTAGTTTTTTCAACAAAAACGCCTGCAACTAAATGTTTATTCACCAAAAATCAACTCCTTTTTATAGCATTAAAGTCAGGATTAATTAAAATCCTGACTTTTAAATAAAACCAAAATTAACCTTCAATTCTTGACCAAATTTCTTCCATAGCGGTATTAACAGGTTTTTCAACCAGCATTTTACCCTCTTCATCTGCTTTTTCGGAAATTTTTCTTGCAACTTTTGAAATATCGGTTACCAACTGGTAACGACTGTCATAAGCGTTAATCAATTTTCCAATTACAGGATTTAGCATCATTAATCACCTTTCCTAAATGTTCTTGCATATTTTCATTTAAAAGAGCGTTTGCTCTTATAATTGCCATTAAATCAGTCACAGCGTCATCTAAATCATCGTTTACAAAAATATAGTCATATTCGCTTGCAAACTCGATTTCTTTTTTAGCCTGTTTTAAGCGTTTTTCAACAACTTCTGCACTTTCGGTGCCTCTTTTTTCAAGTCGCTTTTTTAAAGTTTCAACCGAAGGCGGTAACATAAAAATCATAACCGCATCGGGCATTTTTCTTTTAACCTTAAAAGCACCGTTTACATCAATTTCTAAAATAACATCGTGCCCTTCTTCTAACCATTTTTCAACAGGCGCTTTTGGCGTTCCGTAATAATTTCCGCAATATTCATTAAACTCTAAAAGTTCGTTGTTATTAAGCATTTCTTCAAACTTTTCTTTGCTTATGAAATTATACTTTTCGCCCTCAACTTCACCTTGTCGCATATCACGGGTGATAGTTGAAATTGATAATTTCAAATTATCGTTTTGTTTTAAAACCTCTGCTAAAACAGTATCTTTGCCTGCGCCCGAAGGAGCCGAAAAAATAAATAAAGTTCCTTTTTCTTTCATTTTTTATTCCCCTGTTTTATCAAATCTTTTTAAAATATCTTCATTTTTTAAATAACTCAAAACAATATGGTCGGAATCGGTAATAATAACCGACATTGTTTTTCTGCCGCCCGAAGCGTCAATAAGTCTTTTAGAAGTTTTCGCATCGGAAATAATTCTTTTCGCCGGCGCAGATTCGGGTGATAACACCGCAACAATTCTGTCAGAATTAATTAAATTGCCGAGTCCTATATTTATTAGTTTCATAAACTAAAACTCCGATTTATTCAATATTTTGAATTTGCTCTCTTATTTTCTCAATTTCCGATTTTATTTCAACAACGGTTTTGGTAATTTCAATTTCGGAACATTTTGAGCCTATTGTGTTAGCCTCACGGTTCATCTCTTGAATTAAAAAGTCTAACTTTCTGCCGACCGCATCGCCAGAATTTAACATATCATTAAGCTGCGAAATGTGGCTTTTAAGTCTTACAGTTTCTTCATCAACCGCAATTTTATCGGCAAAAACAGCGGTTTCGGTTAAAAGTCGTTGCTCATCTACCTGCTTATCGCCTAAAAGTTCTTTCACTTTTTCTTCAAGGCGGTTGCGATAGTTTTTAACCGATTCAGGCGATTTTTGCTCAATAAAATCAACATATTTTAAAATTGTATCACATCTTGAAAGTACATCAATTTTAAGTTTCTCGCCCTCTGCAAGTCGCATTTCAACAAAAGCGTCAACCGCTTTTTCAAGCACCGCTTTTACTGCTGTAAAAATTTCATCTTCATCTTGCTCTTCTTTTTTAACGCTTAAAACATCAGGAAATCTCGCAACATCAACAGTTTGAGCGTTATTTTCAAGATTATACTCTTTTGCTATTTGCGCAAGCGCATCAACATAGGCTTTTGCAAGAGGCTGATTAACTTCAACTGCAATTGCTTCATTTTCAAGAAATTTTACAGTTATGTAAACTTCAACCTTACCTCTGTTCACTCTTGAATGAACATATTGTTTAATTTTTTCCTCTAAAAATCCAAATTGTCTTGGAACACGAGAAGAAAAATCAAAATAACGATGATTTACCGCTTTAATTTCAGCGGTAATTTCCATATTTTCATTTGTTTCGCTACATCTTCCGTAGCCTGTCATACTTTTTATCATGAGAAATCAACTTTCTAATATTCGTTAACGTTTATTTTAACACAAATGCCTTTGTTTGTCAATGAAATAACTGCATATTTTTGTCGTATAACTTACCTCTTTTGACTAAAACAACATCAAATTCGATTTTTTTCTTCGCTTCGTCAAAAATAAGCATAGGATTTACATTATCTTCGCTGCCACAAGGCAACAATAAAGACACTTTTAAGCCGTTTTCAATCTCTTCAAAATCGAATTTTTTGATTTTCGGCTTAACGTCAAAAGTTTTAAATTTTTTCTTTTTTGTCATTTTTTCAACAATAATTTCATCTTGATTTAAAAACTCTTTTAAATCGTTTTTTGCCTTTTCATCACACTCGATTAAAAGTTCAAACTGTGCAAAACAAAGTTCTTTAACTTTCATTTGCGGTTCGATTATGTCAACCACTTCAATGCCTTCGGGCAGGCTTTTTTCTAACGCTTCTTTTACATCTTGATTAGAAAAATTATCATCTTCAATTTTAAAATCGCAAATATCATATTCGCTTATAAAACCTAAAGACAAAGGCAAAGCGAAAGCGATAAAAGCATGAGGATTAAAGCCTTCAGTAAACCAAACAGGCAGGCCTGCGCGCTTAATTACTCTTAACATTAAGCGGTTCATATCAAGATGTGAAATGTATTTTGCTCTACCGCCTTTTTTATAAATTAACCTTACATTGCGCACAGTCAGTCCCCCTCTCAAGCATTTTATTTGCACCGCAACCGGCGCATTTTTCACGACAATTTTGAGTTACTTCGGCTTTTTGCGCCTTTTTCATCTCCCTAATTAAAAACTCTTTTGAAATGCCGTAATCAAGGTGGTCCCAAGGCAAAACTTCATCAAAATCACGCTGTCTGTTAGCATAAAACTGCATATCTAAACCGCACTCTAAAAACGCTTTTTGCCATTTTTCAAAATCAAGATATTCGTCCCAAGCGTCAAAACAACAGTCTTCTTCAGCGAGTTTTAACATAACTTTGTTTAATTTTCTGTCGCCACGGGCAAGCACCGCCTCTAAAAGCGAGGTTTTGCTTTCGTGCCACGAAACACGAATTTTTTTGGTTGTTAAATGCTCAACCAAATGTTGCTGTTTTGCACGAACGAGTTCTAACTCGTTTTGCCCGAACCATTGAAACGGCGTATGCGGTTTCGGCACAAAGGTTGCAAGCGAAATTGAAACCTGAACGCCTTTGCCTTTCGGCTTGTTCGGCATTTCATAAAACAAGTCGACAATTTTTTGTCCTAAATCGCCTATCGCCTCAATATCTTCCATGGTTTCGGTCGGCAGTCCTAACATAAAGTAAAGTTTTACCGCCGTATGACCGCCTTCAAAAGCGATTTTACAGGAGTCTAAAATAACTTTTTCATCTAAATTTTTATTAATAACATTTCTCATTCTTTGCGAGCCTGCTTCAGGCGCAAAGGTCAAGCCCGATTTTCTAACTTTTGAAACTTTTTCGAGCAATTCGGGCGAAAATGCGTCAATTCGCATTGACGGCAGAGAAATATTGACTTTTTCTTGCTCTGTCCAATCGAGCAAGTCGTTAAGCAGTTCTTCAATTTTGGTATAATCGCTTGTTGAAAGCGAGCAAAGCGACAATTCGTCATAACCGGTTGAATCGCAAAGAGATTTTGCCTGATTTGATACAACACTCGGACTTTTTTCTCTTACAGGGCGAGTCATCATACCCGCCTGACAAAATCTGCAACCTCGAATACAACCCCTGAAAACTTCGGCGGTTGCTCTGTCAAAAACTGTGCTTATATACGGCACAACAAATGTTTTCGGGAAAAACATATTATCAAGGTCTTGAACAATTGCTTTTTGCGGTCTTTTCGGCGCATCACAATTTGGTTTAACCTCTTTAACCGTTCCGTCATCATTATAAGAAACATCGTAAAAAGAAGGAATATAAACGCCGTTTATTTTTGAAGCCTGTAACAAAAATTCTTGTTTTGTTGCGCCTTTTTTCTTAAACTCTTTATAAAGCAAAATGAACTCACGCATTGAATCTTCGCCGTCGCCCAAAAAAGCAAGGTCAACAAAGTCGGAAACAGGCTCTAAATTACAGGTGCAAGGACCGCCGACTACAACTAAATTTTCAAGCCCTTTTCTATCTTTCGCAAGCAACGGAATGTTTGAAATTTTAAGCATATGAAGCATAGTGGTATAACACATTTCATATTGCAAGGTAAAGCCTATTACATCAAAACATTTTAATTCATCTAAACTTTCAAGTCCCCAAACGCCGATTCCCGCTTTTTTCATATTCTCTTCCATATCAGGAAGCGGAGCGAAAGCGCGCTCGCACCAAACGCCTTCAATATTATTTAAAAGCGAATAAAGAATTTTTATTCCAAGATGCGACATACCTATTTCATAAGTATCGGGAAAACAAAAGGCAAATCTAACATCAACCTTTTCTTTATCTTTTACAACCTGATTATATTCGCCGCCTGTGTAACGACCGGGTTTTTGAACTCCTTTTAGCAACAAATCCAACTGTTTTTCTGTCATAATAAAAAATCCTTTTTCTTTTATTTTACTATAAAAATATCAGTTTTTCAACAACAAATTAAAGCAAAAAAGCGGAGAAAACTCCGCCTTTTAATTATTTAGAATTAAGATAAGCTGTTACATAGAAACAAGAGGAATTCCAATAAATTGTAACCTCGTTTGTGGTCCAATTCCATTCCCAATCAATATAACAACCGGCAGGAGGCATTTTGTCCCAATCAAAGCCCTCGCTTTGTTTTACGCCTTCAATTGTTTGAGGTCTTTGCCATTTTCTGTCATTAGGACCGCCTGCAACCAAGCCCGGAATAGGCTCTTTAACACCGTCGAACATTGATGGGCGATGATGAGGATTTTTAGTGCTTTTTGTGCCAAAACCTGTAATGTAGCATTGCGAAATATAATTTCTGCCGAAAATATAAGAAATGCTATCACGAATTGCGTTGTCATATTTATCGCTTTTTGTAAGGTAAGCCGCCGAAATCATATTGGCAAGTTTGTTGGTAAGTGCAGCGTTTGAGCCCCAAAAATAATCGTTTTCGTGTCTGTTTACACCGTCGTGCAAACAGTTTAAATAAGCGTTTCTGTTATAAACTTCTAAAGCATTTTCTGCGCCTTTTACAATTTCGTTTAAAACTTTTGCTTTTAACTGTTTGTCGGCATTTTCGCAAAGGCAATAAGCAAAAGAGCCGTGACCGCCCTGCTCATAAGCGCCAAAAGCGGTTTTTGAAAATTTTTCGCCAAACAAAAGCGCGAATTTTTCTTCATATGATTTTTCGCCCGTTGTTCTAAACAGTTCTGCAGCGCCCCAATAAATCTCATCAAACCAGCAACCGTCACCGTATTCGCCTGTAATTTGCGGATAGAGGTTTCTAAATGCCCATTCTTTGCCCTCATCTTTTTTAGAATAAGCAAAGTCAAAAGCACGTTTTGCTGCATCAAGACATTTTTGTGAAAATTCGGGGTAGAATTTTTTATAAACCCTTGCTGCAATTGCCATTGTAGCGGCAAAACCGCCTGTTGCGGTAAGCGAAACCTGACTCATAACTTGATGAGTTTTTAAAAACTCTTTATCAATTTCTGGATTTTGTGCTAAATACTTTTCGGCTTTTTCGTCAAATTTAAAATCATCTTCCAATTTATCGTCATCAGGCATAACGTTGCCTGCGAAATTGGCGGTTGTAACTTTATGGCGCACACCGCCTGTTTCGTCTTGCATTTTCAACATCCAGTCAAGTTCATACTTTGCCTCATTCAGAATATCAGGCACATTATTTTCGCTTTCGGGAATGTTTAAGTTAAAATCAACGCCCTTTTCAAAAAGTTCGTAAGCATACATCATATTAAACACGGTTTGGTTTGCAGGGGTAACATATTTACCGTAATCGCCTGCATCGTGCCAACCGCCCGAAACATCTTCAAAAACTCTTTTAGGATTTGTTATATCAAACGCAGGGAAATTATGACATTCGCCGTGGGCATATTTGCCTGCAAATTTCTCTTCAAGTGCCATTCCGCAACGCTGAAAATAAAGCGCTTTAATCATTGCTTTTGTAACTTTTTCATAAGGTTTTTTGCTTATTTCAAAAGGAAAAGAAACGCCTTTTTCGGTTGCAATGTAATATTTTCCTTCTTGTTTAAAATCGGTAAAATCAAAATGTTTTACATAAACCGCATTGGTGGCGTCAAATTTGTTAAGGCTTAATTTTGCCTCAAAAACTGCTTTATTTGTTTCTTTTTCGCAAAGATAGCAAACGCCCTCAAAATCACCTTTTAAAATAGCGATTTTTTTGTCGCTAACACCATAAGCAATTTGGTTTACAGCAATATTTTCATTAACTTCTTTTAAATAATTCTCAGGAATTCTACACATAAAATCTACCTCTCAAAAATAAATAGGGCTGGTTGTAAAACCAACCCTATTTTATCAGTTAAAATTATTGATTTAACTCTTTATCTTGTTGAACAACTGCCGCCATTGTGAATACGAAAGCTGAGTTACCGTAAACAACAACTTCGTTTGTTACATAGTCGGCATTATCATCACGATATCTAAATCTGCCAGAATCAGACGAAGCATTTTTACCTGCCGATTTCGAATGAGTAGAATAACCTTCTGCCAAAATACCCGGTGTACATGGATGACCGCTTGATTGAATCAAAACAGATGGATAATGGTGAGGATGCTCTGTTACTTTATAATCGGCTGATGCTTTACCAAGCTGCATACCAGGTAAGAAGCAATAGCCTAATGGGTTTTTACCCATCATAAAACCTTCGCTCAAGCGGTTAGCTGTAACATAATCAGTAGTATCGCCTGTGAGATTTGAAAGTGCAGTTAAGAATGAGTTAACCTTCAAACCACAACACATAACGCCGTTTGAACCCCAAGCAGAGAATGCGCTGTCAACAGCATCAAGTGCACAATCCTTAACTTCTGTATTATTGCTTGTCGCTTTTGATTTAAGAACATTTAAGCATCTTGTTGCAGTTGTTTGGTCAGCATTTGCAAGGCCGTCTTTAGCATAAGCTAAATAATAAGCGAAATTACCGAAACCGCCTTGGTTTTGAGTAAAGAATGTGCTGTAATTATTAGTAGCCATTGATTTTGCTTTGGTGTTATAAGTTTCTTCGCCTGTAGCTCTGAAAAGTGCTGCTGCTGCAAAGAATGAAGTTGCGCTTGCTTCAGATGCGTCACCGCCATATTCGCCGCCGCCGACTTTATCGCCAGACATTGTGCTTGCGCTCTTGTTTCTTGCAGTAGTTTCTGCAGTACCATCACCTATATGACTTGTATAGTAAGTGTAACCTGCTTTTGCAGCTGCCAAACATTCATTAGCGAAAGTTGGGTCTTTATCTTTAAATACATTGTAGCAAGCAGCTAAAGCGCCTACTGCTGATACAGTTGAAGCCATGTTAACCTGTTGAACTCTAAGGCCTGGATAGCCTGAAGAACCGTTAAAGCCCTTATCGTTTTCAGGTAACGAGCCGTTTGAAGAAGCGAAATTCTCAGTACAAATTTTGTAGTAGAAACCGCCTTTAGAAACTGGGTTTTCACCAGTTCTGCCTTTGTTTTGCATATTGAGAAGGAATTTTGCTTCCCAACGAGCAAGGTCAAGAATATCAGGAAGGTCAGTCATACCTTCATCGTGAATTACATCAAGAGTTGCTGTGGTTGGATAGGTTTCATAAGCATAAACCAAATCGTCAACTACCTGTGCAGCAGGTTGAGTATATCTACCGTAGTCACCCGCATCATGCAAACCATATGCAAAAGCAGTTGCCGGGAAATAAACCACTTTATCATTTGAATCTTTATTCAAATAGAATTTGTCACTTGCTGAATTATAAGTATCAACAATTGCAACTTCTTTACCTGCATTTGCACCTTTTGAAACTAAGTGACAAGCTTCACGCACATAGCAACTGTATGTGTTATAAAATGAGCCCGCTTCAATACCGAAGTTATTTGCAAGGTAAGCGTCATATTCCTGTAAAGTTTGAGTAGAAATATCGCCACCGCAACGGTTGAAATAAAGACCCATTAACGCTTCATTCATTACTCTTTCGCTTGCGTTATCTCTGATTTCAAAACTAAACGAACAACCAAACGGAGCAGATACTACATACTTACCGGGAGTTTTGATTGAAGAAATATCAAGTTCGGAAATAGACATTTCGCCGTAATCAACTAAGTTTTGGTTAAAGTTCTTTCTTGAACTTGATGTAAAATCACCTACCTGAGTTTTTTGCCCACCGTTAATTTTGTAAACACGGCAAGTTTTGTTTGCAACAAACGAATTTGCTTTTGTAGCGTTTGCAGAAACCATTGTTTCTGCAAGTTTTACAATCTTTTTAGCATTAGTTGAATAACCTGCTTGGTTTACAAGAACCGAAACATATAAATCTTCATCAATACTTTTTAACTGTCTTAAAACTGCTGTAACCTGAGGATATTCATCAGGATTAGACGGCAATGCAGAAGTAGTAGCCTGTGTTGCCGCTTGATAAGGCAAAGAATTAATCTTTTTAGCAGCATACATTCTCATAACCAAAAGGTCTTTTGAGTCAATAGCGTTATCAGCACAAACATCTGCCTTGCTAATTTGAACGTTCGAGCCATTGTTTCCGTTTTTTGCAAGATGATTTCTTAAGCAAAGAATATCTTTAGCGGTACAAACGTTGCCGTCACCGTCAAGGTCGCCCAACTGAATAGCAGCGTTTACGCTTATCATAGAAATACTTGCAAAAACAACCGCAATTGCAAGCATAAATGAAATAATTGTAGAATATTTCTTCATAAATTATACCTCCGAGATAAAACATACATATTAAAGGTTATAAAAACCTCATTTTTATCCATAATTATTATAGCAGAGAATTTGTGCTAATTCAAGCAAAAAGTGCTCATCAACACTTTGTTCTACAAATTGCATAATTTTTCATTAATTATTTGTAAGTTTAGCACAAATAAAATGCCAATTAATAGATAAATAAATATTTTGTTCTATAATTTAATTGACATATTACAAAATAAAAGGTATAATAAGAAAAACAGATTTATTGAAAATTCGGGGAGTTCAAATTATATGGAAGTATTTCCTACCGTTTCAGTTGTAATTCCTATTCATAACGAGGAAAGATATATTGCAAATTGCCTTGATTCATTGTTAAATCAAGATTACCCGATGAATCTTATTGAAGCAATTTTGGTTGACGGTATGTCAACTGACGGAACAAGAGATATTATTAAAAAGTACACTTCAAAATACAGTTTTATAAAAATGATTGAAAATCCGGAAAAAAGCGTGCAATACGCTTTGAATTACGGAATTAAAGCGGCTAAAAACGAATATATTGTGCGTTTTGACGCACACTCGGAATATGCAACCGATTATGTTTCAAAATGTATTGAATATCACCAAAAAACCGATGCTGACAACATAGGCGGTCCTAACATTGTTATGGGCAAAAACCCTGTGCAACAAGCGATTGCGGCAGCTTATTATTCTCCTTTCGCTTTAGGCGGAGGCAGAAATCACATTGAGGGTTACGAGGGGTATTCTGATACTGTTTCATTCGGTTCTTTTTTGCGTTCAACCGCTGAAAAGTTAAATTATTTTGATGAAGATTTAACTTTAAACGAAGATGATGATTTTAATTTCAGATTAATTGAGCAAGGCGGAAAAGTTTATATTACGCCTGAAATTCGTAGCACTTATTACCCGAGAGATAATTATAGAGCGCTTTTTAAGCAGTATTATCTTTACGGGCTTTGGAAAGTTGCGGTTATTAAAAAGCACAAAAAACCTGCAAGGCTTTCGCATTTAGTACCGCTTATGTTCTTTTTATATATCACTTTAGGCGCAGTACTTTCTTGCTTTTTACCGATAATAAGGTACCTTTACCTTACGGTTTTGGCGATATATATTACAATTGATTTTGTTGTTTCTTTTAAATCGAAATATATTAATACCACAATAGGTCATTGGCGATTGGTTTGGGTGCATTTTGTGCTTCATTTCTCTTACGGTTTAGGCTTTTTTGTCGGCTTATTCAAATTCGCAAGGAAAAAGTGGTAGGTGCAAAAATGGCTTATATTTTAAGTGAAAACGATACCAAAAAATTGCAAGAAAAATCGCTTGAAATGTATCGGTTTTTCAAAGATTTTTGCGAAAAACACAATTTAAAGCATTTCTTTTGCGGCGGTTGCCTTATCGGCGCTGTCAGAGAAAGCGCTTTTATTCCTTGGGACGATGATATTGATGTTTTTATGCCAAGGGAAGATTATGAAAAACTAATTGAAATTTTTAATAAAGAGGCTAATTCTGACAGATATTTTTTGCAGGTTTCTAAAAAAGGTAAACTCACAAAAAATCTTTTTGCCACAATTTGTGACAGCGAAACTACCTTTATTAAAACGTTTCAAGCGGACCTTGACATTAACCACGGTATTGTGATTGATATTTTACCGATTGACGGTTGTCCCGACTCAAAATTTAAAAGGCTTTTGCAAATTAAAAATGCGCTTTTTTATTCGCTTTATTTAATAGGCGAAGCCCCGAAAAATAACGGTAAATTGGTGTTTTTGGCGGGTAAAATTTTACTTATGTGTGTCCCGTTTAAATCGCTTCGCTGGAAAATTTCGCAAAGAAATAAACGCAAAATGACAAAATATTCTTTATATGACTGCGAATTCACTACCGAGCTTTGTTCAGGACCTTATTATCTAAAGAAAAAATATTTTTCATCTGATTTTAGGGAAACTGTTTATCTTGATTTTGAGGGAATGAAAATTCCGGCGCCAAAAGGATATGACGATTATTTAACAAAAGCGTTCGGCGATTATATGACGCTACCGCCTGAAAAAGAGCGCATTTGTCATCATGAGCTTGAATTTGTCGATATCGACAATTCATATATAATTTATAAAGGAAAATATTATTTTAACGGAGGAAAGTAAATATGGTATTCGGTGCAATTTTAGCCGGAGGCGTAGGCTCGAGAATGAATATCTCGGATATGCCAAAACAATTTTTAAATTTGGGAGATAAACCGATAATTGTTCATACTCTTGAAAAGTTTAGACTTTGCTCAAGACTTGACCACATTTACATTGGTGTTCACCCTGACTGGCTCACACATATGAACGACCTTATTAAAAAATATATTGGTGAATGTGATGATGTTCATGTAGTTGCAGGAGGTAGCGACAGAAACTCGACAATTTTTAATATTATTGACGATATTGAAAAGAATTTCGGTGAAAACGATGAAAATATCATTGTTACACACGATTCTGTAAGACCTTTTGTTACTCAAAGAATGATTATTGAAAATATTGATGCTGCCGAAAAATACGGCGCAGTTGATACTGCTACCGGCGCAATTGATACGATTGTTGAGTCGGAAGACGGCGAGTTTATCAAAGCAATTCCGCCGAGAGATAAAATGTATCAAGGTCAAACACCACAATCATTTAAAATCAGTTTGCTTAAAAAACTTTACGGCGAACTTACAAGCGAAGAAAAAGCAACGCTTACTGACGCTTGCAAAATTTGTATTGTAAAGAATCAGCCTGTTTATATTGTTGAAGGCGAGATTTCAAACATTAAAATCACTACTGTAAGCGATTACAAAATCGCTCAAGCAATGGTTGGAGGAGTAAAAATTGATTAACTATGTTTATCAGCTTGTAAGCCCTAAGGTTTTTTCGGTAAAATATACCGATGTTGACTTAAATTCCGACAGGGTTATTATAAGACCTAATTATATGGCTCTTTGTCACGCTGACCAGCGCTACTTTTTAGGACAAAGAGATATTAAAGTTCTTAACAAAAAACTTCCTATGGCTCTTATTCATGAGTGTTGCGGTATTGTTGAATATGACCCTACCGGCACATTTGAAAAAGGTCAAAAAGTTGTTATGATTCCTAATACTCCGGTTCGCAAAAATCCTGTTATTTTCGAGAACTATGATAAAGGAACTTACTTTTTATCATCAGGTCATGACGGCTTTATGCGTGAATTTGTTGATCTTCCACCCGACAGGGTTGTTGCATACAACGGCGTTCCCGATGAAATTGCCGCTATTACCGAATTTGTCAGCGTAACAGTTCA
Organism: Oscillospiraceae bacterium; assembly: GCA_902769255.1. Taxonomy (GTDB): domain Bacteria; phylum Bacillota; class Clostridia; order Oscillospirales; family Acutalibacteraceae; genus RUG11462. The sequence continues at coordinate 13,169 of CACXOM010000001.1, read as the reverse complement.
CGCTTCTACCCGTTTTGATTTAGCTGCTCACAAAAACAGAGACGCTATTGCAATTTGGGGTGACGGCTCATTGGCTTACACTTTGGCTAATGTTTTAAAACTTCGTTTCCCGAAAGCTAAAATTTACGTTGTAGGTATGGACTCACGTAAACTTTCGCATTTCTCGTTTGTTGACGGCACTTATTTTGCAAACAACATTCCAGATGATTTTCATTTTGACCACGCTTTTGAGTGTTGCGGCGGCGAGGGTTCATTTTACGCTATTGACGATATTATTAAATATATCAACCCACAAGGTAATGTAGTGCTTATGGGCGTTTCGGAAAACAAAGTTGCTATTAACACACGTGATATTCTTGAAAAAGGTCTTACCTTTGTTGGCTCTTCTCGTTCGGGTCGTGCCGATTTTGAAAAAGCGGTTGAGCTTATGGAAACTGACGCTTTCCAAAAAAGAATTAATAAAATTATCAGCGTTGACACACCTGTTAAGTCTATTAAAGACATTATTAAGGTGTTCGGTGATGATTTAACAACCCCGTTTAAAACAGTATTTAAATGGGATATGTAAAAGTATATAAAATCGTGCAATATTATTGCACGATTTTATCATATTCGTAGAAATTAAATTTTATACGTATTTTGCATTGAAAAAATCAATGTAAAATGCGATAATATAATAGTATTAAAGGGTGAATTTATGACTCAAAAAAACGGTGCGGTTATTCTTGCTGCCGGTAAAGGTACAAGAATGAAATCCGACAAACCTAAAGTAATGTGCGAGGTTTTAGGCAAACCGATGATTGACTATGTAGTTGATTCGGCAAAACGCTCGTGCGATGATATTTGCGTAGTAATCGGTTACAAAGCTGAAATTTTGCGAGAGCATCTTGACTCAAGTGTAAAAACAGTTGTTCAAGCTGAACAATTGGGCACGGGTCACGCAGTAATGCAGGCGAACGAGTTTATTAAGCAACACGCAAACGGCAATATTCTTATTGTTTGCGGTGACGCTCCTTTTATGGATAAAGATACTGTGAGCGAAGCATTGAAACTGCACGAGCAAGAAAACAATGCTGTTACGGTAATTACTGCAAAGCTTGACGACCCCGCCGCTTACGGCAGAATTGTTAAGAAAAACGGTAAAATCGCTGAAATTGTTGAGTTTAAAGATGCAAGCGAAGAAATTCGCAAAATTAACGAGGTAAACTCGGGCGCATTTTGGTTTAAAGGAAGCGAGCTTTACAGACTGCTTTCAAAAATAACCAACAACAATTCGCAAAATGAGTATTATTTAACCGATACAATAAAAATTGCATTAAGCGAAGGGCTTTTAGTAAATTCTTATGTTGCCAAAACTCCTGATGTAATTTTGGGCGCAAACGACCCTAAACAGTTGGAGGAATTAAACAAACGGGCGAAAGTAATCTTCGGCTGAGTGTTATTAATTTATAAATCATTATATCAAAACATACGGAAGGAATATTAAAAATGAATTTTCACGGAAAAGACATTAAAATTTTCACTTGCAACTCAAACATTCCTGTAGCAAGACAAATTGCATCTTGTCTTGGTTTGAAAGTCGGCAATGCAGACGTAAAACATTTTTCTGATGGCGAAATCGCTATTTCAATTAACGAATCAGTTCGTGGTTCTGATGTATTTATTGTTCAATCAACCTGCGCTCCAGTAAACGACAATCTTATGGAACTTCTTATTATGATTGACGCTATGAAACGTGCTTCGGCAGGCAGAATTACCGCTGTTATTCCATATTTCGGCTATGCAAGACAAGACAGAAAAGCAAAGGCAAGAGACCCGATTTCTGCAAAACTCTGCGCTGATATTTTAACAACAGCCGGCGCTGACAGAGTTCTTACAATGGACCTTCACGCTTCACAAATTCAAGGATTTTTCAATATTCCGCTTGACCACCTTTTAGGTGTGCCGATTTTATCTCCTTATTTTGATAAGAAATTTGAAGATAAAGACAATTTAGTTGTTGTATCACCTGACTTGGGTTCTGTAACTCGCGCTCGTAACTTTGCAGCAAGAGTTGACGCTCCTTTGGCTATTATTGATAAACGCCGTCAAAGAGCAAATGTTTCCGAAGTTATGAACATTATCGGTGATGTTAAAGGCAAAAAATGTATCATTGTTGACGATATGATTGATACCGCAGGTACTCTTTGCAACGCTGCAAAAGCTATTGTTGAAATCGGCGGTGCTACCGAAGTTTCGGCTTGCGCAACACATGGCGTTCTTTCAGGCCCTGCTATTGAAAGAATTAACAATTCTGTTTTAAAAGAAGTTGTATTGCTTGACACAATTCCTTTGACTGAGGTTAAAAAATCTCCAAAAATAAAAATGCTCCCTGTTGCACCTGTTTTTGCAGAAGCAATTGAGAGAATTTATACTGATAAACCAATGTCAAATATGTTTGATTAATTATTATAAATTATAAATCCCTGCTTGAAATTCAAGCAGGGATTTTTTTATTTATATTTTTGTTCTATTTTTTCTTTTCTTGCTTCATACTCATCATAAGTAATTCGGCTCATTTCATAATCTTTTTTAAGTTTACGAAGTTTTGAGTTTAAAATTTCTTCTTTGCTTTCAGGTGTGCTAAAATCACGCAAAGGTATTTCTTCTCTGTCGTCAATTTTTTGCGCCGGCACAGAATAATTCTTTTTATCAAGATTTTCAAGAATATTTCTGTTTAAATCTTCAATTTTATCAAGTTTTTCAGCCTTATCAGCGATAACGCCAAAGCCGTACATAAACCATGAGGCAAACAAGCCAAAAAGTGTACCGCAAACAATAATTGCAACTGTAATTATTATGTTGTTATTTGTAACGCCGTTGTTATAAAGCCTGTAAAAAGCGAAAAAGCAAGACGCCGCTATCATAACCCAAGCAAAAAAGATTGAAAATCCTTTAATTTTTTTACCTATATTTTTATACATAAATTTCACCTTTCTACATAAAATTTGCTGTTTTTAGTATAACACAAATTAAACTAAAACTCAACAAAAAAATATTTTTAAAAATTTTTAAAATAGGGGTTGACTTTTTTTAACTAAATGCTATAATACCCCATAAGCAAATTTCTATCGGTTGTGATAATATGATTACAGATATGACTTACGGTTCGCCGCTAAAAAGAATTTTCTCTTACTTTTTCCCGCTGTTGTTTTCAACGGTTTTTCAGCAGTTATATTCAATTACCGATTCGGTAATTGTCGGAAAATTCATTTCTAAAAATGCTTTGGCGGCTGTTAATTCAACCACAACTCTTAATTGGATGATATTTTCTTTTATTATTGGATTTGTTACAGGCGAAGGCGTTTTGGTTTCACGCGCTTTCGGCGCAAAAGATTTTAAAAAATGCGAAATTGCATTGCAAACGGCATTTATGTCGCTGTTTTTGTAGGTGTGATTATAACATTTTTCGCTTTGGTTTTTATAAAAAGAATTTTAGTTGTTATGGATGTGCCACAGGAAATTTTTTCTGACACATATACATATATTTTTATAATTATGGCAGGTTATCCTGTAACTATTGCAAGTTCCTATATAGGAATGTTAATTCAATCGGTCGGCGACGGCAGCAACGCTATGATAAGAGGAATATTTTCAACTGTTGTGAACATTGTTATGGATTTGGTGTTTGTAATAGTGTTTAATATGGGCGTTGAAGGCGTTGCAATTGCAACGGTATTGTCAAACGCAATTAATTTTGTTATAGCGTTGATTTTCTATATTAAAAAATACGAAATTTTACATATTGGTAAAAGTGATTTTAAATTTAACAAATTTATTGTCAAAAAAACAATTTTAATAGGTTTGCCAAACGGTTTGCAGTCCTCTGTAACAATGCTTGGTTGTACGCTTGTTCAAGGCTCTGTAAATGCGCTCGGCACAAATTATATAGCCGCTTACTCTACCGCTTTAAAAATCGAAAATATGGTTACAATGCCTCTTATGGCGCTTGCAAACAGTATGCCTCCGTTTGTTGCACAAAACTATGGCGCTCACAAAGTAGACAGAATTAAAAAGTCGCTTAAACAAGTTTTATTAATTGCGGTAATTTACGGTGCTGTAATAGGCGTTTTGTTAAGATTTTTAGGCGAAAAAATTGCGCTTATGTATCTTAACTCAAACGAAACACAAACGCTTGAACTTATAAATTATTATTTCTTATTCTCAGGCACTTTGCTGTTTATGTTGTGCGTTCTTTATGTTATTCGTTCAACAATTACCTCGCTCGGATTCAGTGCATTTACCGCTTTGGGCGGACTTGTAGAACTCGGTTGCAGATTGTTTGTAGTGTTTGCATTAGTAGGAAATATCGGTTATACCGCTATTTGCATTTCAAACCCGATGAGTTGGTTTTTCACATCTGCGATGTTATTTATCGCATATTTTACCTACATAAAAAGAAAATTTAAAGAAATAGAAAAAACATCAGGCTAAACCTGATGTTTTTATTTTTAGAACACTAACATTTTAACTACCGCTAAAACCTCTCTCGAGTAGTAAGATGCGGTAAAATACCAGCGTGTTTTGCAACAAAGCGCTGTGTTTTCAATTCCATTTTGTTTGCAAAACTTATTTGCTCTAAATTGATGAAATCCGTCAGTCGCAACCGCAACCGATTTATTCAAATTGTTTTTTAATATAATTTCTTTTGAAAAAGCGATATTTTGGTTTGTATTCATTGATTTTTCTTCAACAAAAATGCGCTCTTTCGCAATACCTTTTTTCAAAAGATAAGTTTTCATTGCGCTCGCTTCCGAAATTTCTTCACCGCTTCCCTGTCCGCCTGAGCAAACAACGCAAGATTTCGGGTTTTCGTTAAGATATTCAATTGCAGCGTTCATTCTGTCATAAAGCATTAAACTCGGCGTTTTGCCCCTAACCTGACAACCTAAAATAATTACGGTTTGATTTTCTTTAGGTGAAATATAAGCATAGCGCAGGCAAACACCTATAACCGCTATCACAAACACCGCAAAAGCACAAACTAAACTTGTAATCGCAATAAGAATTGCTTTATGCTGTGAAAACAAATATTTCAGTTTTTCGGGGTAAGCTGCAAAGTATGCAAACGCTACTAAAAACGGCAACGGGTAAATCATTCCTATATGCACCACGCCTTTATAAATCGGCGCTAAAAGCCAAATTATCAGCGCAATTGCAATTAAAATAATCATTATTCTCAAAATCTTCATTTTACTTTATTTCCTTTATAATTTTATAATCAGGCGAATATTCTTTAATTGCGCCTTTGTTTTGTTTTGCATAATCGCTTATTTTTTCAAAAAGTTTTAGCGAGAGTTTTATTATTTTTTCATCGTCTTTTTCAAATGCCGGACAGGTTTTTGCAAGTGTAAGATAAATTTTATTATCCTTTTTCATAACCCTAAGCGGCCAAATTTTGCAGTCAAAAGGCTTGTTTTCTTCATCTAAAACACACCCGTTTTCGCTTAAAAATGGGCATTTTTTAATCTCTTTTCCCTCAAATTCGAGGTCAAAAGTGTAGTTTTCTTTTATTTTTTTAACTTTTACGCCCTTATTTTTAAGATGTTCTGCAACATTTTTGCTTACAATAGGAATTTCCCATTCGTCTGCCTTCTCAAATTCACAGCAAAACCTGCAATTTTTGCAAGTTTCTTTATCTAAAACATCGCTTAACATTTTAATTTCGCCTCATATTTGTCTAAAATTATTTCGGGGTGATAAGATAATTTCGCCTTGCGAAGTCCCTCTTCACCAGCATCTTCTTCTCGATTTACATATTTAAAACAAAAACAATTATGCTTCAAAAACTCTTGATTAATCGCCTGATAGCAACCTTTAATGTCGTCTTTCGCCTTTTCAAAATGCACCACAAAAGTATCATCGCAAAGCCTTTCGCCTATGCTGTAAGCGACAACTTCGCCATTTTGTCGCAAAAGTCCGCCTTTTAAATTTAACTTTTCAAAATACGCTAACGCGGTGTTTGCGGCGGCAAGTTCCTTTTTCAAATCAAGCGAATAACTGAAATTTCTTTCATCGCCCCACATTAAATTAAGGTCAATGCACTCATTAACATTGTTTTGACTGATATTCTCATAAACCCAATCGGGATTATCTTTAAACCGCCTTATTAAATTGCGTTTCGACTGATATTTTTTGCCTTTTAAGCTAATTAAATTATCAGATAAATAAATGTAATCGCTTTCTTCTCTGTTAAAAGAAAACTCAAAAATATCGCCCAAATTCTCTTTTAAAAAGTCGATTTTATCTTGCTCAATTGCACGAAAAACAGCGCTTTTATCAGCGTTTAAAATAAATTTAACCGCTTTTATTACGTCACTATCATTTCCGAGCGGTAGATTATAAACAAAAGAGTTACTTCGCCTAAATCTTGCCACATAGCAGTTTTCAATTATCGCATAAGAATAATCAAACATATCCTGCCAAATAAAATTGCAAGCAAAAGAATACTCACAACATTTACGAGTATTCTTTTGAAAATAAATATTTAATTTTTCTTTGTCGTTAATATCTAATCTGCTAAAATTCATTTTACCGTATAATAATCGCTGTCTGTAATATTGGGATTTACGCCTTTAATTTCAAACATTTCGGAAACTGTTACAAAATTATAGTCAAGTTTTGAATAGTAATCGAGAATCCAACGAACAGTTTCAACATTGTCAATAATATTTTCGTGAGTTAATGTAATTGTGCCGTCTTCAATAAACTTTCTGTAATACCATTTACGATAATCTACCGAAGTATAATCATAATCATTAGGGCAATTACCGCCGATTGAGGCTTTTATATTGGTACAGTTTTGTTTTAAAACACTTTTTACATTGTTGTTTGTATCATAAAACGGGTAGCGAACAAACGCAGTTTTAACGCCGATATTATTGTTTAACCAATTATCAACCTGTGTTATTTCATTTACAATTTCGCTGTCGCTTAACGAGGTCAGCCTTTTGTGCGACCAAGTGTGATTAGCGAGTTCATGCCCCTCATTTACCGCTCTTTGAAGAATATTCACCTTATCGGCGTTTAACTGATTGTTTCCTACAAAAAATGTGAAATGAGCGTTATACTGCTTAGCCAAATCCATATAATATTTCATATAGTATTCGCCTGTTTCACCGTATTTTTGAGGTCCGTCATCAAATGCTACCGCTAAATATTTTTGCGTTCCATCGCTAATTTCGTCAGGTGTTTTTGGCAAAGCGTCATCTTCCGCCGATGAATCGTAACCTTGTGAGCCGTCATAATAAGCGATATCGTCAATAATAAGCGGTGTTGCGGTATTTTTAGATTCAGCCCAAAAATCAATTTTTTTGATACTTTGTATATCATCTTTTGTTATGACTTTGGTTTCCGCATCAGTTAAATAGGTAAACCTGTCGTTATTTTTAAATCTTGTAAAAGTTTTGCCTGCAAAGTAGAAATAGTTAAACTCATTTTTATAAGAAGCGTTATCAATTTTATAAAAATAATGTTTAGAGCCGATTTGACAACCGATATAAGCGCAGAAAAACTGTGTGTCATTAGTTTTTGCGGTGCTTAAAGTTACCCTTAAATCAGTAGCGCCCGTTAATAAATTTTGAGTGTTAATATAAGAATTTTCCTGCCCTGTTGTAGGGTTTGAGCCGATAGTGGTTGAAGCAGTATTAACCAAGCCAAGCGAATAAAGCGCAAGCGCTTTTGTACTCGAAGTATTTTTGTTGTTTTCAAGCGAATATCTGCTTAAACTTTGAGTCGCAAATTCGGTGTAATTTGTATCGAAAACATAACTCGGTCTTGCACCTGCCGACTCATTTTCCCAGTCATACAAAGTAACCCAACCGCCGACTTCATCGACTTTTAGGGTTCCTGTTTTAATTAAATATTTTGCATAAGTTTGCAAATCAAGCAAATTAAACGCACCGTCGCCGTTTACGTCGTAAACAGCCAAAGAGACCGCCTGTTCTGCAACAAACGCTTTTCTTAAAAGCAAATAGTCAACTGCGTTGTATTTGCCGTCATTGTTTGCATCGCCACGCATAGTTTTTACAGCGTAAACATTAACAAAAAGACAACTAATCAGCGCAAAAGACAATAAAAAACAAAGAATTTTTTTCATAAAACTTCCTCGCTTTCGCATTTTTACCCATATTTATTATAACAGATTTTCAAATATTTTACTACTGTTATTCTAACTAAATTTATTTTTGAAAATTTATTATTTATTACCAAAAACCTTGAAAATTATGTTTTTTGCGGTATAATATATTTAAAAACTGATTTTGAGGTTTAATTTATGGGAAAAATTATAAGATGTATAACTTCTGACGGCTTAGTAAGCGCAGTTTGCGCCGATACTGCCGATATTGTTCAAACAGCAGTAGACTATCACAAAACCTACCCTGTTATGACCGCCGCTTTGGGCAGGCTTTTAACTGCGACTTCTATGATGGGTTGCGTTTTAAAAGGCGAAAACAGCAAAATTACTGTTAAAATTGATTGTGACGGCGAGGCTGGCGGACTGACTGCGGTAAGCGACTCGCAAGGCAATGTTAAAGGCTTTGTTTTAAACCCTATGGTCGATATTCCCGAAAAGCGAAAAGGCAAACTCGATGTCGGAACGGCAATTGGCAACGGAACGCTTTTTGTTTCAAAAGATATTGGGCTAAAAGAGCCATACAACGGCGCAATTCAGTTAGTTTCGGGCGAAATTGCCGAAGATATTGCCGCTTATTTTGCGGAATCGGAGCAAATTCCTACCGTTTGCGCTTTGGGCGTTTTAATTAATCCCGATTTGAGCATTAATTCTGCAGGCGGATTTATTATTCAAATGTTACCTGCCGCCGGCGATGACACCGCTGATTTGATTGAAAAAGGGCTTAAAGATTTGCCGAGTGTTACCACAATGCTTTCAAATGGCGAAAGCATTTTAGATATTGTTAAAAGAGTTCTTAAAGAATTTGAAGTTGAAACTCTCGAAGAACACGAAATTGCTTATAAATGCGATTGTTCAAAAGAGCGAACTGATAGAATTTTAAAATCGATTGGCAAAGATGAAATTTTGAAACTCGCAAACGAACAGGAAATTACCGAAGTTGACTGTCATTTTTGTAATAAAAAATATAAATACACATCAGACGATTTAAAAAATTTAATATAAAAAAAGCAACAGCCGCCGAGGAAAACCTCGACGGCTGTTACTTTGGTAAAAAGGAAATATGAAAAAAATTACTAATAAGCTAATTTATTTATGCTGCAGCTGCCCATGCGTCAACCAACGCTTTTACATCTGCATCAAGTGCTGAATAACCGCTGTTCTGGTCATTTTTGAACGATGAAGCTACTTGAGCGAGTGAACGGGAAGCAACTGTTTCAGAATAATAGTAAGTATCGCCAATTTGAACATAGCCACGACCTACAAACTGTCTTGTAATGTTCTTTTGTTTGATGTTTGCGAGCGAGCCTACTATTGTATTCTCTGCATAGAGTGTGCTTGATGTGAATTTAACATCAACCGCATTTGAAGAAGTAACATCTTCAATAGTTAACTCATCACCTATTCTATCAGCAGGGCCGATAAGTGTACCAAACTTAACTTCGTCGTTATTCGTATTAAGAGCATCAATGGCTTCTTGATTAATTGTTGTATAGAAACGAATACCTGTTACATTGTTAAGTCTGATTGAAGCACCCTCTGAAGTTGATACAGGAGATGCAGGAGCAGAACCCTCATAAGTAATAGTTACATTATCAATATAAACACCTGCTGTGTCAGCAGCACCTGTGTCTTTTTTAGATTTGAATGTAAAGTAAGAGTAATCAGAAACAGTACCTGTTGTTACTTCAGACAAATCAATTGTAATTGTGCTAAATGTTGAGTTGAACCATATTTGATTATTAGTATATTTAGTATTAAATTGGTATTTATTACCTGATGCTGCACTACCGGTTCCTAAAGCTGTACAGAAATATGAGTCTAAACAGTAGTAACTTGATAAGTCAGCGCCTTTTGCTACATCAAATGAAATTGATACAGGTGTAAAGCCTTCGCCGCCTGCTGTGTACCAATCTGCAGGAAGTTGGAAATATGAAGTTTGGTCGAGTCTACATTTCAATCTCAATACATAGTTGTCATCAACTTGCATATATTTAACAGAACCATAAGTAGATTCAGGATTTACATAAGATGCGCCTGCGCTTCTCATTCTCTTGCCTTCGTCCATTGTGTAAATAACAGTTTTTTCAACTGTTGCGCTCGAAGAAGGTTCGGTTGGTTCTGAAGATGTTTCGGTTGGTTCTGAAGATGGTTCGGTTGTAGTTGTTGTAGAAGTTGTAGGCGAATAGTTTTCAGTAACGCCTTTAATTTCATAGTCGTTTGCACTTGAATAAGTGTATGACCTGTTAGAATTTGATGTAACAGTATAAGCGTTAAGCTCGTTTTTAACATTATCGATTGTGCATTCGCACGCACCTGTTAATTCAAGCGAAATATTAACATTTCCTGCATTTTGGAAAGTTTGTTTAAATAAATAGTTTAAACCGCTTTTACAAGTAAGCCAATCAAACGAAACTTTTTGAGTAACGCCTTGTGCAACTGTAATAGGTATTGCTACATATTTATCAGCGTAAGAAACTACGATTTTCGGTTTTGTATATGTAGGTGAAGGCTCATCGCCATAATCAGTATTATCTTTATAGTTAATGTAGAAAGAAATACCTTTTGATTTATAATTGCCGTTGTAAGCAGTACCGAATTTAACTTGAGTATTATTGTTGTTTATTGTAGATGCTTGAGTACCGTCAGCAGTATATTTTACTGCGTGAGCAGAATCATTACCAACATCTGCAGGGTCAAGCGGGTCAACCAATGTGCCTGAAATAGCATCTGAATAACTTGAACCTACTGCAACAACGCTGTTCATGCCGTTAATTGACTCGTTTTGAGCGTTTGCAGCGGTTAAAGTTGCTGTTGCGTCTGCTTTTAATGCGCTATAAGGCACAAAACCGTCTTCAACAAATTCACGAGTAAGCATTTGTGATGCTTTAAGGTGTTTGTCTTGTCTTGGGTGTCCGCCTGTAAAGCCGTTAGCGGAACAAATATAAATTTTGTCATATTTTGAAGAATCAGAAGCATACAAATTGCTGATTGCGCCTGCCATGTTAGCACGAAGAGCATCGCCGTTATCCATAAGGTTTACAACCATAATAATCGGAATACTATCATCATTATAACCGCCACGAATTGCATCAGCAAAGTTTTTGATATTTGTTTGCCAATAATCAACTGTTCTTACGCCGTCATTAGTACCCAAAGCAATACTTACGCCGTCAGGTTTTGAAAGCGAGAAATCATAAGGGTCAGAAGTACGAGTCATTTTATTATAAGCTGTGTAAAGCGAAGTAATTGTACCGCCTGAAATTGAGGTTACTCTTGCCTCAGCGTCAAAGTTTTCAGCTGTGAGGAAAGCATAAGTTCTTGTACCACAAGAATCTCTTGAAGCTTGAGTGTCGCTACCTGTAGAAAGTGCGCTGTGACCGCTTGTTATAGAATCGCCTATAAACTCAAAAGTGTAAGGCTGGCTTGCAGGTTTAGAACCGAATGTACCATCAAAAGTAATTGATTTCATAGTTACGGTAGCATTGGTTTTTTCATTTTCTTTTAATACTTTAATTTTATGTGTTCCCTGTGAAAGATTTTCAGCAACAGTAACAGTATATGTGCCGTCCATAGTGCGAACACGATAGCCTTGGCGAACACCGTCAATATAAACAGTGAAATAGCAATCTTTATTATATGACCCCTTGTTGCCTTGATCGGCGCAAGTTGAAGTCATTCCAATTGCAATATCGCCCGAACAAACAGCATTAAACTCAATACCGCTTGCAGTCCAGTCACAAGCAATACCATTGCTTACTTCTTCGGTTCTGCCGATTGTTCTAATTTGACTTTTTACATCTAAAATGTTGTATGTTGTCGGATTGTCGGCAAAAACTAAAACTGTGCCGAATAATGTAAACAACATAACTAATGATAAAACTACTGATAACAGTTTCTTCATAAAAAACCTCTCCTTTTTACATTCAATTTCACTTTGTATCCGTATATATATTATATATTAACAAAATGTAAAATTCAATTGCAAAATCGGCGTATTTTATTTGCAAAAACGGCAAATGTATGTTATAATTGTACAAAACACTAAAAAAGCGGTGAGAAAATGCAAAAAAATTACTCTCTAAATCAGTTTGTTCAAGGCGATTTATATGTACTTTACAAGCAAAACGGCTATAAATTTTCAAAAAACACTAAAGATTATTATATTTTCACGGTGCTTTCAGGAAAAGCTAAAATAAAATATAAAGATAACGTTTATATTGCAAACACCGGCGAAATACACATTGCAAATGCAGGCGAACAATTTGTTTGCGAAGCCACGGGTGATTTTTTAAGAATAAATTTTAACGCATCTGTTTTTAACAAAGTTGACAAAAATTATGATATTTTAAGTCCTTTTAACGCAACAGAAAGGTTAAAAGTTTATAATACAATAAAAAACAGCGCAATAAAATCTGGAATAGAGAATTTAAAAAATGCGCTTAACCGCCATTCGAGCAGAGTTTTTGTAATAAGTGCAGTTTTGCAAATTATTTGCGAAATAAACAACATTTTCAACCAAAACGAAAAAAACTTTGAATATCGTGAAAACGACAGCAATTATGCTAAAATATTGTCTTATATTGATGCTCACCTTTTTGAAAATATTACGCTTGACGATATTTCAAAAAATGTTTTTTTATCGAAAAAATGTATAAACGATACTGTTAAAAGAACTTCGGGCAACACCTGCCATCAGGCGATTTTAAAACGCCGTTGTGACGAAGCGGAGCATTTATTAAAACACTCTAACTATTCTTTAAAAGAAATTGCGGTAAAATGCGGATTTGATACTTATTCGACATTTCACAGAAATTATGTTAAAATTAAAAAAACAACCCCAGGAGAAGTTGTTGAAAAATATAGAGATTTTATAATTTAAAAAGAGTTGCTAAAATGATATGCACCCCAAAAGATAGACACTTTTGGAGGTGCATATTTTTTATGGGTGAAACAGGAAGAAAAAACAAAAAATATAGTGCAGAATTCAAAATAG